>JANQAC010000001.1:1200000-1800000 GCA_024707255.1 Asticcacaulis sp.
GCCGGTCCATGAGGGAATCGAAAAAGGCGCGCCATTCGGGAGAAACCGAATTGGGATCCTGCGCCCAGCGCTCCTGCATCATCTCGATGAAGATCGCGTTTGTGCCGTAGAGAAACGAGGTCTCGGCAAAGACCTGATTAAGCCGACTGGAATCGTCCGCCATGTGTGCAACCATCGAGACGGCCAATTACGACACCGTCTCCCTTTCGCAATATGTAGTGTCCAACCACCCTTGGGGCTTGAGGACGATGTGGACCGTGGCCAATAACGACACCACGCTCCGGTTTTTTGGCCGGTTTTGGGCCGGCTATTTATATGCTGCCTGGCAAGCCACGCAGCAATAACCCTATTACACGAAAATATGCCCCAGGGCCATAAGGCTCTGGGGCATAAATCAGACTATTTAAAGACCCTTTAAAACGCTCAGAAGCGTTTCACCGAGCGCTGCCGGAGACGGGGCCACCTTGATGCCCGCCGCTTCCATGGCTGCGATCTTGTCTTCCGCGCCGCCCTTGCCGCCGGAGATGATGGCGCCGGCATGGCCCATACGGCGGCCCGGGGGGCCGTGCGCCCGGCGATGAAGCCGGCCATCGGCTTCTTGCGCCCGCGCTTGGCTTCGTCACGCAGGAACTGCGCGGCGTCTTCTTCGGCCGACCCGCCGATTTCGCCGATCATGATGATCGACTTGGTAGCTTCGTCGGCCAGGAACATTTCGGGGACGTCGATGAACTCGGTGCCCTTCACCGGATCGCCGCCGATGCCGACAGCGGTGGTCTGGCCGAGGCCGGCGTTCGTGGTCTGGAACACGGCTTCATAGGTGAGCGTGCCCGAGCGCGACACAACGCCGACCGAACCGGCCGAGAAGATGTTGCCCGGCATGATGCCGATCTTGCACTGGTTCGGCGTCAGCACGCCGGGGCAGTTCGGCCCGATCAGGCGCGACTTGGAGCCTTGCAGCGCCTTCTTGACCTTGACCATGTCCAGCACCGGAATGCCTTCGGTGATACAGACGATCAGTTCCATCTCGGCTTCGATCGCTTCGAGGATCGAGTCAGCGGCGAAGGGAGGCGGCACATAAATGGCGGTGGCGGTAGCGCCGGTGCGATCCTTGGCTTCGGCAACGGTGTCGAAGACCGGCAGACCGATATGGGTCTGGCCGCCCTTGCCCGGCGTAACGCCACCCATGACCTGGGTGCCGTAGGCGATCGCTTGCTCAGAGTGGAAGGTGCCTTGCGCGCCGGTGAAGCCCTGCGTGATGACCTTGGTGTTTTTATCGATAAGAACGGACATTGTGACTTAACCCTTCACAGCCTTGACGATCTTGGCGGCCGCATCGGCCAGATCGTTGGCGGCGATGACATTGAGGCCGCTCTCGTTGATGATCTTTTTGCCGAGTTCGACATTGGTGCCTTCGAGGCGAACCACGAGCGGCACCTTCAGGCCCACTTCCTTGACGGCGGCGATGACGCCCTGCGCGATGATATCGCACTTCATGATACCGCCGAAGATGTTGACCAGGATGCCCTTCACCTTCGGATCGGAGGTGATGATCTTGAAGGCCGCGGTGACTTTTTCAGTGGTCGCGCCGCCGCCGACGTCGAGGAAGTTGGCGGGCTCGGAACCGTAGAGCTTGATGATGTCGAGCGTGGCCATGGCCAAACCGGCGCCATTGACCATGCAGCCGATTTCGCCGTCGAGGGCGATGTAGCTGAGGTCGAATTTCGAGGCTTCGATTTCCTTCTGGTCCTCTTCCGTTTCGTCGCGCAGGGCAACGATATCCGGATGGCGGAACAGGGCGTTGGAATCGAACGATACCTTGGCGTCAAGCACGATCAGCTTTTCATCACCCGTGATGATCAGCGGGTTGATTTCCAGCATGTCCATGTCCTTGGCATTGAACGCCGCGTACAGTTGCTGGAGAAGCTTGGCGCCCTGCTTGGCGACATCGCCCTTGAGGTTAAGGGCCTTGGCGAGCGCACGGGTGTGGGTCGGCCAGACGCCGGTGGCGGGATCGATGGTGAAGGTGTGGATCTTCTCGGGCGTATTGTGGGCCACGTCTTCGATGTCCATGCCGCCTTCGGTCGAAGCGACGACCGAGACCTTGGAAGACACGCGGTCAACCAGGAGCGACAGGTACAGTTCCTTGGCGATGTCGGCGCCTTCTTCGATATAGAGGCGGTTGACCTGCTTGCCGGCAGCACCGGTCTGGTGGGTGACCAGCACGCGGCCAAGCATTTCATCGGCATTGGCCTTGACATCTTCCGGCGACTTGACGACGCGGACGCCGCCCTTGGCGTCAGCGCCCAGGCCCTCGAAGCGGCCCTTGCCGCGCCCGCCAGCGTGAATTTGCGATTTGACGACGAAAACCTTGGAGCCGGCTTCCGAAGCCAGTGGTCTTGGCGGCCTTCAGGGCCTCGTCGGGGGAGAAGGCGGCATATCCGCGCGGAACGGCAACGCCGAACTCTTTGAGGACGGCCTTGGCTTGATGCTCGTGAATGTTCATGGAACCGATCTTGGCAATTTGCAGAACTTAGGGAAGTGCCCGCCAGACCAACCGAAATTGGCGCGACCGGCCCTGATGAGAGGGCGAACTCCGTTGTCCGTCCTAAGTGATCGGGCCGCTTTATAGAGAGCCGCGCGTCTGTGTGCAACTGCTCACACACATAAAATTGATGTTCGACGTGATTTTGATTGCGTGATCTTTTGCTTGCCGCACAAACAATGGTAGCGCTACCGCAATGCCAGCCACGGCGACAGCGTTGTCAGACCGCTATCACCACATCGCTGAAAACGTATACGATTTAAGGCTCAACCAAAGACCATCTGCCACATCAGGCGTCCCGGCAGGAAGGTGAAGAGGCCAGCCACCAGCAGGGCACCGACATAGAGGTTGATCGCCTGCTTGCGATGGGTGCGGATATCCTTTTTCCGCGCGGCATAGACCAGCAGCGGCACCACCACCAGGGTGATGCCCGATAGGATATGGATAAAGCTGAACTGGCCGTGATTGATGATCTTGATAAAGAGGAGGACACCGCCACCGTCATCATGAAGATCACCCACGTCCAGCCGAGGATGCGATGCAGGCCGGTGCCCTTGGGGCCGAATATCTGGATGGTGCCGATGACAAAGGCCGCCAGCGCCGCCAGAAGGTGAATCTGGATCACCAGCGGCACATGGCCGATCAGGGCCAGGTTCGGCAAGTGCGGATGGGCGTAGTGGTCGAGGAATGTCATGGAATATCCGTGAAAATGGGATGGCCTTTGAAAAGCGGATGCCCCATAAGACAGCGTTCAGTTCTGGATGCCCGGCCCCATGCGTGAATCGCCCGACCTAATTCGTGAAATGCCGCCCCGCGCCGCTGGCGCTTCGTCAATGACACGCCTGATCATGACCATTGTCGGCCCTTACTGGCTGCGCACCTATGGCATCGCACTCGGCATGGCGTTGCTGCTCACCTTCACGGCCGCCAACGGGACGGACAGCGTGCCGCTGGTGGTCCGCTTCCCCTACTGGCTGATCCTGATGGTTTTCGGCACGCTGATCGCGCAGGTGACCGGCCGGATGCTCGACCGCTTTGCCAGCCTGAATCTGTGGCAGACCATAGCGGTGATGATCGTCATCACCACGCCGCTGATCTCTGTCATGGTCTGGCTGGTGACGGCGACCTTCAACAGCGATCATGCGCTCGATCCGTCACGCCTCGTTCGGCTGGTGGAACCCGTCCTGGTGATCACGGTGGCCATGGCGGCGCTGCACGTCCTGGTCAACGGCACACCCGCCCAGAGCCACGCCTTTGCGCCGGATGTGCAGACTGAACCGGGCGCGACTTTTCGTGAACGCCTGCCGTTCAAATTCCGCCATGCTGAAATTCACGCCCTGGAGGCCGAGGACCATTATCTGCGTGTCCATACAGCCGCCGGCGACACCCTGATCCTGATGCGGCTTTATGATGCCATCCGCGAACTCGATGGCATCGAAGGCTCGCAGACACACCGGTCCTGGTGGGTGGCCAAGGCCGCCGTCATCGAAACGGTCCGCAGCAATGGCCGCGTCAGTTTCATGCTCAAGGACGGTCTGTCGGCACCCGTCAGCCGCGGCTTCGCCAAGGCCCTGAAACTGGACGGCTGGCTGTAAATCAGTGCTGCGTCATCCGCACCATTGACCAGTCATAGCCGAGCGCGCGGGTCCGCGCCTCGATCGTATTGCGCGTCAGTTCGTCCGGCTGGGCGGTGCGGCTGAGGAGCCATAGATAGCGGCCGGAAGGCTCACCGACGATCGACCATGAATAGTCATCCGCATGGTCGAGCACCCAGTAATCGCCGACATAGAACGGGCCGAAGAAGGAGACCTTGAGCTTGGCATTATCGCTGCCGGGCACAATTTTGGCCTTGCCGTGGGCTGTCTTCACCGGTCCCGTGATGCTGCCTTTGCGGCAGGTGTTGATGACATCGATGCCACCATCGTCACGCTTGCGGTATTCGGCGGTCACGCCTTCGCAGTCCGTCTCGAAGCGGTTCTCATAGCGGCCGATCTCGTACCACAGGCCGATATAGCGCGTCGTGTCGACCGGCTTGGCCGGCTGCGGCACCGCCGCGTTGCCGACCGGCCCACCGGACACAAGGCTGGCGCAGGCGGTCAGGGCGAGGAAAGCGCCGCCGGCCACGGCGAGCGGAAATATCAGGCGGTTTGGCTTCATCACGACTCTCCGGATTATGCAGTTGCGCGAAAGGTCCGGTTTCCGCAATAAATATTCAATGTGGTCTATTCACCCTTATCCGGCAGGGTAAAGCTGAACACGCTGCCCTCGCCCGGCTTGGAGCGCAGGCTGATATCACCGCCGCACAGCCGCACGAACTTGCGGCAGGTCGAAAGCCCGATGCCCGTGCCGATATAGTCGTCGAAGCTGTGCAGGCGCTGGAAGACCTGGAAAATGCGCTCATGGAACACCGGATCGATGCCGATACCGTTATCCGCCACGTCGAAGCGCCAGACCTTGCCCTCCTTGCGGGCCGAAACCGTGATTTGCGGTGTCTGGCTGCCGTCCTGGAACTTGAGCGCATTGCCGATCAGGTTTTGCAGCAGAACCCGCATCAGGGTCGGGCTGGTCCTGATCACCGGCAGGCTGGCGGCGGTCACCCGCGCCTGTTTTTCGGCAATCACATCGGCGAAATCCGGGATCAGTCCATCGAAAATTTTCTGGCAATCGACCGTTTCCAGCTTGACCTCTTCGCGGCCGATACGTGAAAACCCGAGGATGTCGCGGATCATCGTCTGTACACGGACGGCATTGTCGCGGATGTATTCGGCATAGCCCAGGGCTGCGTCATCAAGCTGCCCGGCCACGCCTTCGGCCAGCAGGCCGGCATAGGCGTTCATCATGCGGACCGGTTCCTGCATGTCGTGCGAGCAGACATAGGCGAAGCGTTCCAGTTCCTCGTTCGACTGGCGCAGATGGGCGTTAAGTTGCAGGATCTGCTGGCGCTGGGTGTAAAGGTCGAGATAGACCTTGACCTTGCTTTTCAGGATATCGGAATTGATCGGCTTGAAAATGTAATCGACGGCGCCGATCTCGGCGGCCTCAGTGGCGAAATGGTCTTCCTTGCTGATGGCGGTGACAAAGATGATAGGCACAGTCTGCATCGAGGGTCGCGTCTTCATCAGGCGGGCGGTCTCGAACCCATCCATTACCGGCATCTGAACATCGAGCAGGACAATGGCGAAGTCTTCTTTCAGCACCAGGTCCAGCGCCTTTTCACCCGAATCAACCGTGGCGATATCTGCACCCAGCGGTTTCAGCAGGGCTTCAGTCGCCAGCAGGTTTTCCCAGCGGTCATCGACAATCAGGATTTTAGGTTTGGCCACGCCGAAGCTGTCCTGGGCGTCGCCGCGAAGGCTGTTCATTGCGCTCATAGGGTCTCTCACCAGCACTTTAAGCCGACTCACACCCCGGCTTGCGGCGGCCCCGCGCAGACTATGCTACCGCAACCTGGCGGTGAAATCACAATTTGGTTTTCAGGTCGTAAGGATTAATTCGGGTTGTGATGGGCCTACCTCATCGCAACCCACAGCGTGCGACCGCGCGCCGCCGCCAGTGCAGCGAGCCTGCGCGGCCTCTGAGCGCATTAAGCGAACAGGACGTCGATATCCGCCTGATTCGTTTCAGGCCCATCCAGCGCCGGGCCATTGAGCAGCAAATTCTGGGCACGGAGTTCGGCAGCCGTCAGATCGGCGGCGGCCACTTCCTCGCCGATGCCGACCACGGCGGCCAGGTCAGCCACCCGCGCCTCGATCTGATTCAGCAACCGGACGATCTTGGAAATACGCTGGCCGGTGATGTCCTGGAAGGCGCAGGCCTCGAACATCTTCATCACCTCGTCGGTGATGCGGCCGGCCAGTTGCGGATCCGCAGCATCGAGCGCCATCACGCTTTCCGCCGCCGTCATGATGGTATTGGTGGCGCTTTCCGTATCCTGTGTGATGGCCGCCAGTTCGGCGCCGGCGTTAGAAAAAGCGCCATTGGGGTTCAGGTCGCTGATCTCCGCCCGCGCCTGGGCAATGGAATCGGCAATCGCCTGGAAATCCTGCGAGCGGCGGGTATCGAGCTTGAGGTAGAATCTGTGCAGCAAGCCGACCAGGGTTTCTGAGTGCTGCATCAGATCCATCAGGCGGGACAGGTCGCCGTCGGGATCGAGGCGGCGGAGGGGTATACACGAGGACATGGGAACAAACTTACTGCGCGGCGGCCGTGATTTCAGCGCTTTCGGACTGCGTCCAGTAGGCATCGACATCGCCGCACACCTGCTTCACGTCATCAAAATAGAAAGGCTTGGGCAGCAGGAATTTGACGCGGGCACGACGGGCCTTGTTAAGCGCCGCGGCACCGGCATCTGGATTATTGAGCTGGCCGGCCGTCATGATGGCGATCGGCACATCCGGCGCCAGATCACGGTAAGCGTCGAGATCATCCAGCGTATTATGGCTCTCGATAAAGACATCGAGCACTAAAAGATCAAATTTCTGCGCGCTGAGTTGTGCCAGAGCTTCCGGCATATCGACGACGCAAACGGCCTCGTATCCGGCGCGCTGGAACATTTTACTGATAATGATCGCCTGGGTCCGGCTGTCTTCCAGTATCAGCACCTGTCTCGCCATAACTCGCCCCTTGCACACTAAACGTATACTATTAGAGCGGGTAATGCCTAATATATGGTTAGGGGCGCGTATAACATCATACAAAAAAGCGGCCCTTTTGGGACCGCTTTCTGTTTAGGCTCTCAATGCTTCCTTGGCCGCCTGTATCGCCAGTATCTCATTGGGCATGACCTCAACGAAGGCTTTCAGGCTGTTATCCCAGTCATCAAGAATAGCCTGGGCGCGCGGCGACAGGGTCTTCTCAAGGTGGGTGATGATCAGCTCTCTCAGGCGGGCCACATTCTCATCCGGAACGGTGCGCAGCGTAATGCCTTCGGGGTTGATATACTGGGCGAAGGTCTGGTCCGGATCATAGACATAGGCGACACCGCCGGTCATGCCCGCGCCGAAATTGGCACCGGCCTTGCCGAGGATAACGACTTCGCCGCCGGTCATATATTCGCAGCCATGCGCGCCGACGCCTTCGACCACGGTGGTCGCGCCGGAATTACGGACCGCGAAACGCTCACCCACCGTGCCCGCGATATAGAGCTGGCCGGAGGTGGCGCCATAGAGGATGGTGTTGCCGGCCAGGGCCTGGTTTTCCTGCCAGACCTTCGGACGGACGACGATGGTGGCGCCCGAAAGCCCCTTGCCGACATAGTCATTGGCCTCGCCGATCAGGTTGATGGTCAGGCCCTTGACAGCGAAGGCGCCGAGCGACTGGCCGACCGAGCCGAGCAATTCGAGCTTGAGGTGGCCTTCATCGAGCGAATTGCCGTACTTGCTGACAATATGGGACGAGGTGCGGGTGCCGACGGCGCGCATGGTATTGCGCACATCGTAGGTCAGTTGCATCTTTTCCTTACGTTCCAGCATGTAGGCGGCATCACGGACGATCTGGGCGTCGAGCGTATCGGCCACTTCATTGATCTCGTCATAACGCGTGATGGTGGCGCCCGGATCGAGATCGACGCGAACCAGCAGCGGGTTCAGGTCGAGGTCATCGAGATGCGCGCCACCGCGCGACACCTGCTGAAGCAGGTCGGTGCGGCCCGTGGCTTCACCCAGCGACCGCAGGCCGAGCGAGGCGAGGATTTCGCGCACTTCGCGGGCGATGAAGGTGAACAGGTTGATCACCTTGTCCGGCGTGCCGGTGAACTTGGCGCGCAGGCGTTCGTCCTGAACGCAGACCCCGACCGGGCAGGTGTTGGACTGGCACTGGCGCACCATCAGACAGCCCATGGCGACCAGCGAGGCCGTGCCGATACCGAATTCGTCGGCGCCGAGCATGGCAGCGATGACGATATCACGGCCCGTACGCATACCGCCATCGGCGCGCAGGCGGATCTGGCCGCGCAGGTTATTGAGCGTCAGCACCTGGTGGGCTTCCGACAGACCGAGTTCGAACGGGAGGCCGGCGAACTTGACCGAGGTGAGCGGCGAAGCCCCGGTACCGCCGACATTGCCCGCCACAAGGATGGCGTCGGCTTTTGCCTTCGCCACGCCGGCCGCGACCGCGCCGATGCCCGACTGCGACACCAGCTTGACGGTGACGCGGGCGCGCGGATTGATCTGCTTCAGGTCATAGATCAACTGCGCCAGGTCCTCGATCGAATAGATGTCGTGGTGCGGCGGCGGCGAGATCAGGCCCACACCCGGCGTCGAGTGACGCATACGGGCGATGAACTCGGTGACCTTGAAGCCGGGGAGTTGCCCGCCTTCGCCGGGCTTGGCGCCCTGGGCCACCTTGATTTCGATTTCGCGGCACTGGTTGAGATATTCCGCGGTAACGCCGAAACGGCCCGAGGCGATCTGCTTGATCTGCGAGTTCGGGTTGTCGCCGTTCGGACGGCGGTGATAGCGTTCCGGGTCTTCCCCGCCCTCACCCGATACCGAACGGGCGCCGATGCGGTTCATGGCGATGTTCAGGGTCTCGTGGGCTTCGGGGCTGAGCGCGCCCAGCGACATGCCCGGCGTGACGAAACGCTTGCGGATTTCGTTGACTGATTCCACTTCCTCGATGGCGATCGGGGCGGCCTTCGCCTCGCGTGCCAGCAGGTCACGCGGGCTGGTGGGCGCCGTCTTGGACATGCCGGCGATCAGGGCCGAGTACTTCTTGAAGACCTCGTAATCGTCACGCGTCGTGGCATCCTGAAGCAGGTGGATCAGTTTCGGCTGATAGTAGTGGGTCTCGCCGGCGGCGCGCATCTTGTAGAAGCCGCCAATCGGGGTGACCGGCTTTTTCGCCCACGCATTGAGATGCAGCTTCGCCAGCTTCTGCTCGATACCGCTGAGGCCGATACCCGAGATGCGCGAGGTCACGCCGGGGAAATATTCCGCCACCAGCGCACGCGACAGGCCGAGCGCCTCGAATTCATAACCCCCGCGATAGGAGGAGATAACCGAAATGCCCTTCTTGGCCAGGATCTTCATCAGGCCGGCCTCGATGGCCTTCTTGTAGTTCGAGAACGCCTTGTGTTCGTTGAACCCTTCATAACGGCCCTGGGCCAGGCGTTCCTGAAGGATTTCCAGCGTCAGATAGGGGTTGATCGCCGTGGCGCCGACGCCGACCAGAACCGCGAAGGTGTGCGGGTCCATGGCTTCCGAGGTACGGACGATGATCGAGACGAAGGAGCGCAGGCCCTTTTGCACCAGCCGCGAGTGAACAGCGGCGGCAGCCAGGATCATCGGCACGCCCATCAGTTCGGCGGAAAGCGCCTCGTCGCTGAGGACGATCATGCTGGCCTTGTCCTCGCTGACGGCCTTGACGGCTTCGTCGCGCAGACGCTCCAGCGCGGCCTTGAGGCCGGCACCCGGCATTGCGTCTTCAGCCGGTACAGCAAAGGTGCAGTCCAGCTTGGCGACATGGCCAACATTCTCGAACGTCACCATGCGTTCATACATCAGCGTGCTGAGGAACGGGCTTTCCAGCACGAAGACGTCGGTCTGGGCTTCATCTTCAGCCAGGATATTGCCGAGGTTCTTGAAGCGCGTCTTGAGCGACATGCCCTGCGCTTCGCGCAAGGGATCGATCGGCGGGTTCGTGACCTGGGCGAAGTTCTGGCGGAAATAGTGGGCCAGCGGGCGCCACTGCTCGGAAAGCACGGCCAGGGGCGTATCGTCGCCCATCGAGCCGATGGCCTCCTTGCCGTCCTTGACCATGGCGTCGAGCACGGTATCGAGGTCTTCAAGCGTGAAGCCGGCGGCGATCTGGCGGCGGTGCAGTTCCTCGCCATGATAGGCGCGCGGCTCCGGCCCCGGCATGATCAGGGGCTCCAGCTCAACCATGTTTTCCAGCCAGCCCTTGTAATCGTGCTTCTGGGCCAGGGCGTCGATGATTTCGTCTTCACCATACAGCTTGCCGCCTTCGAGATCGACCGCGATCATGCGGCCCGGCGCGATATGGATACGGCGCGCGACGCGTTCCTCGGCCACGCCGGTCATGCCGGCTTCCGAGCCGACGATCAGCAGGCCGTCCCTGGTTTCGGTGACGCGCAGCGGGCGCAGGCCGTTGCGGTCCTTGCCGGCGATGACCCAGCGGCCATCGGTGGCGCAGATGGCAGCGGGGCCATCCCACGGTTCCATCACGGCGTTGCAGTAAGCGTAAAGCGCCTTGTTGGCCTCGGAAACCGTGGCGTCCTTGGCAGTGGCTTCGGGAATCAGCAGGGCCTTGGCCATGGGTGCCGAACGGCCGGCGCGGACCAGCAGCTCGAAGACATTGTCGAGCGCGGCGGAATCGGAGCCGCGCGGCTGGATCACCGGTTTCACGTCGGACGCCTGGTCGCCGAAGGTGGTGGCGGCCATACGGATTTCGTGCGACTTCATCCAGTTGATGTTGCCGCGCAGGGTGTTGATTTCGCCGTTGTGCGCCAGCATCCGGAAGGGCTGGGCCAGGCGCCATTCGGGGAAGGTGTTGGTCGAGAAGCGTTGGTGGAAGATGGCCACCGACGAGGTGAAGTCCGGATCCTTCAAATCGAGATAGAAGTCATCGACCGACTCGGCGCGGAACATGCCCTTGTAGATCAGGGTCTTGGCCGAGAAGGAACACAGGTAGAAATCACCGAGATTGGCTTCGTCGACACGCTTTTCAATGCGACGGCGGCAGAGGAACATGGCGCGTTCCAGCGCCTCGCCTTCCAGACCTTCCGGCGCGGCCATCATGATCTGCTCGATTTCCGGGCGCGTGGCCGAGGCGCGTTCACCCAGTTGCGTCACGTCTACCGGCGGCTGGCGCCAGCCATAGAGATAGAAGCCGGAGCGCAGGATTTCGGATTCGACGATGGTCCGCGCCGTTTCCTGGGCGCCGAGATCGGTGCGCGGCAGGAAGACCTGGCCGACGAGGATCGGGCCCGAACGCGGCTTGTGGCCGATATTTTCAACCTGCTTGCGGAAGAAAGCTTGCGGCACATTGATCATGATGCCCGCGCCATCGCCCGACTTGCCGTCGGCATCGACCGCGCCGCGGTGGAACAGGGCCTTCAGCGCCTTGACGGCCAGTTCGACGACTTCGCGCTTTTGCGAGCCGTCGATCGAACAGACAACACCAACGCCACAGGCGGAGATTTCGGACGCCGGATCATAGGCATGGCCCTCGATAAGGCGGGCGCGCTGATCCTGGTAGTGCTTGTAAGAATCGAATTTGGTCATTTTATTCCGCGGCTCCCAGTTGGAGCTCTTCGTTGGCATTCGCCGGGACAAGGAGTTCGGTTTGCAGATAATGATGAATGTCGGCGGCGGCATCCTGGCCTTCGCGCACGGCCCAGACGACGAGCGACGCGCCGCGGACGATATCGCCCGCCGCGAATACGCCATCGACCATGGTGCGGAACTCACCGGCATGAACCTTGATCGTGCCCCAGCGTGTCACTTCGAGCCTGGGCTCGTTGAACATCACCGGCATGTTTTTCCGGTTCGAAGCCGAGGGCTTCGATGATCAGGTCGGCCGGCAGGTCGGATTCGGCGCCGGCGATATCCTCGATGCCCTGGCGGCCTTGCGCGTCCGGCGTGGTCAGGCGCATCCGCTGAATCTTCAGGCCGGTGACGGTTTCGGCATCGCCCAAAACGGCCTTGGGGGCCGATAGCCACTCGAAGCGGACGCCTTCTTCCTCGGCATTGGCGACTTCGCGGTCGGAACCCGGCATATTGGCGCGGTCACGGCGATAGATACACGAGACCGACTTCGCGCCCTGGCGGATGGCGGTGCGCACGCAGTCCATGGCGGTATCGCCGCCGCCGATAACGACGACGGTCTTGCCCTTGGCGTCGAGGTGCGCCTCTGCGGCGGGATCAACTTCGTAACCGAAGCCCTGACGGTTCGACATTGTGAGGTAGTCGAGCGCGGCGACCACGCCCTTCGAACCACAGCCGGGCACGCTGAGGGCGCGGCCCTTGTAGACGCCGGTGGCGATCAGGATGGCATCGTGCTTTTCACGCAGTTCCTCGAAGCTGACATCATTGCCGATATCGCAGTTCAGCACATATTCGACGCCCGAATCCGCCAGACGATCGGTGCGGCGGGCCACGACGTGCTTTTCCAGCTTGAAGGACGGGATGCCGTAGACCAGCAGGCCGCCGGCGCGGTCATAGCGGTCATAGATGGTGACCTTGTAACCGAGGGTGCGCAGGCGGTCGGCGGCGGCGATGCCGGCCGGACCGGCGCCGATGATGCCGATCGACTGCGCGCGCACGACTTCCGGCCTGATCGGTTCGATCCAGCCGTTTTCAAACGCCATGTCGCCGAGATAGCGCTCGACGCTGCCGATGGTGACGTTTTGCCAGCCGGATTGCTCCAGCACGCAGGAGCCTTCGCACAGGCGATCCTGCGGGCAGATGCGACCGCAGATTTCCGGCAGGGTGGAGGTGGCCGATGACAGTTCCCAGGCTTCCCGCGGACGGCCTTCGGCGGTCAGGCGCAGCCAGTCGGGGATGTTATTCGACAGCGGGCAGCCATGCTGGCAGAAGGGCACGCCGCACTGCGCGCAGCGCGATGCCTGGTGCGACGCCTGTGTCGGTGTGAAGTCGGCATAGATTTCATTGAAGTTGCCGGTGCGTGTCTTCGCATCGGACTTCGCCGGCGTCTTTTTGACTTCAATCACGAAACGGTTCGTATCCATCTCACTACCTTCTTACTCGAAGCGACCCACTAAGGCCCGATACTCTCAGCAGAGGGTGCTAAAACGCAAAACCCCGGCAAAGAAAAGTTCAAATCTCATATCGGGCAAAGGTCTGTCAGGTTTTTTACCACAGATGACATATTTACCGCGATGGTATCATTAGATACTTGTAGCTCAATCGCCGCATGGCTTCCCTCGCCCAAAAAACGTTTCTTGGCTCGGGCGGCCACTTGGCCTTGCCGAAACGCGAGCGTTTCGGAGGTTGTTCTTCTGCACATCTATACCCCGACATGCAAACCCCCTCGGCTGATCCCGTGGCCGCCCCGCGTGGGGTGGGCCTGAAATCAATCACGAGGGGGGAATTTCAATCCGGCTTTTCAGCCTTCTGATTATCCGTGCAGGGTCTCCCCGTGCTGTGATTGATCCAGGCCCTCGATCTCCTCTTCCTCTGTTACGCGAAGGCCTGTTGTGTATTTGCAGACCATGAGGATCAGGAATGTAAGCACCGCGCTCCAGCCGATGACCACCACGAGGCCGAGCAACTGTTTGAGTACGCTGGCGCCGGCACCGGCCGGATTTATGTCTGTATTGGCGAAGACCGCTGTCAGGAGCGCGCCGGTAAAGCCGCCCACGGCATGGACGCCGAACGCATCCAGGCTGTCATCATAGCGGAACATGTTCTTGACGTAGGTCGAACCGAGATAGCAGATCGGGCCGGTGATCAGGCCCATCAGCAGGGCGCCGCCCGGCGTGACGAAACCTGCCGCAGGCGTTATGGCAACCAGGCCAGCAATAAGACCCGAAACCATGCCGAGCAGGGTCGGCTGCTTGCGCTCGAACCATTCCGGAATGATCCAGCCGATCGCGCCAGTCATCGCGGCGACGATGGTATTGAGCATGGCCACCGAGGCGCGGCTGTCGGCGGCCCATTCCGAACCGGCATTGAAGCCGATCCAGCCAACCAGCAGCATCGAGGCGCCGATCATGGTATAGCCGAGATTATGCGGCGCCATGTTGTCGCGGCCGAAGCCCTTGCGCTTGCCGATCACCAGACAGGCGACCAGGCCGGCGACACCGGAATTGACGTGAACCACCGCACCGCCGGCGAAATCGAGCACGCCCATCTGGCCAAGGAAGCCGCCACCCCAGACCCAGTGCGCCACCGGGGCATAGACCAGCACGCTCCACAGGGCCATGAAGACGCAGAAGGCCGAAAACTTCATGCGCTCGACGATCGACCCCATGATCAGGGCCGGGGTAATGATGGCGAAGGTCATCTGGTAGGCGACCCACAGATATTCCGGCAGGTTCGGGGCGGCCTTGTAAGCCGTATCGAGCCGGACGCCATTCAGCAGGGCAATATCGAAACCACCGATGATCTTGTTGAGGAAACTGCCGTCAGAACCGCCGCCAACACCGAAGGCCAGGCTGTAGCCGATGAAGATCCAGATTACAGAGGCGATCACCGACACGGCGACCGATTGCGCCAGCACCGACAACAGGTTCTTTTTGCGCACCATGCCGCCGTAAAACAGCGCCAGACCCGGCAAGGTCATGAACAGGACCAGGCAGGTGGCGACAATCATCCAGCCGGCATCGCCGCCATTCAGGTTGAGCGCAGCCTGATGCGCCAGCAGAACGGGCTTCGCCGCCTCTGCCGTTGCCGCCGCTGCACTGACCTGCCAGATCGCCATGTCACATCCTTAGAAATTCAAAGCTTTACTCAACACACCGCAGTCCGGGCACGGACAAAGTCCGTGTGTTTGCACACGCGAGATAGAGGGTATTTTTTGTCCATAGCGGAAGATTGTCGGGATTAAAAGACAAATTTTTCCCGCACGCCTGCAAAATTTGAGAAATTTTACGACCGCACGACAAAATACCGCTTCCGGCCGTCATATTGCCCGCCAGAGACAGCAATCTGTCATTTACCCCTTGAACGACAACACCGCGGCGACGATTTCATCCTGCGTCGCTTCATCCAGATACGGGCTGAACGGCAGGCTGATGACGGTCTTCGACTTGGCCTCCGAGACCGCCAGGTCGCCGGTGCCGGAGGTGAACATCGCATAGCCCGGTTGCTGGTGCAGCGGGATCGGATAATAGACCGCCGAAGGCACGCCCTTTTCACGCAGGTGCGCCTGAAGGCCATCGCGGTTTTCGTGCTCGATGGTATATTGCGCCCAGGTCGAAACGTAACCTTCTTTGACGAAAGGCACCGAGATCACCTTGCCGCCGAGCAGGTCATTATAGCGTGCCGCCACCTTCTGGCGCAGGGCGATTTCCTCGCCGAAAATGGCCAGTTTCTCGACCAGGACCGCCGCCTGGATGGTATCGAGGCGCGAATTCATGCCGATGCGGACGTTCAGATACTTGGCTTCGTGCGTGTAGTTCATCGTCGCCGCGTCGGTCGGCGTGGCGCCGCCGTGGACGCGGAACGAGATCAGACGCTCCAACAGGGCATCGTCATTAGTCACCACCGCGCCGCCATCGCCATAGCAGCCGAGCGGCTTGGCCGGATAGAAACTGGTGGCCGTCGCTACCGCCCATTCCAGCGGCTGCCTGCCATTGATGGTGCCGCCGAACCCTTGGGCGGAATCGCTGATCAGGTGGAGGCCGTACTTTTTCGCAATGACCGACAGGGCCGGATAGTCAGCCGGCTGGCCGAACAGATCGACGGCGATGATGGCGGCAGGCTTCAGGCGGCCTTCCTTTATAACCGCTTCAATGGCCGCCTCCAGCTTCATCGGATCGATATTGTAGGTATCGGCCTGGATATCGACAAACACCGGCTCCGCGCCGGTCATCGGCACCACTTCGGCGGTGGCGACAAAGGTAAAGGCCGGCACAAAAACCGCGTCGCCCTTACCTACCCCTAACCCCAGCAGGATCAGCTCGATGGCGTCGGTGCCGTTGGCGCAGGAAAGCGTGTGCTTGGATTTGGCAAAGGCCGACATATTGGCTTCAAAGGTCTTGACTTCCGGCCCCATGATATAGGCGCCGTGCTTGATCACCTTGAGAACGGCGTCCTCGATCTTCGCGCCGATACGTTCGCGCTGGATGCCGAGGTCGATAAACGGAATAGCCATGGGAACACGCCTCAATAACTGCCGCGCCGGATTTCGGCGTCACATGCGCTTTACCAGCATATGAAAGCAATGCACCTCAAAAGGCGTTTCCCAAAATTTCACTAAAGGCTTTCAGTAAACAGTCGTTAATAAAATTGTATACGATTTTACTTGAAGCCGTCACGGAGCGGCGATATAGAGGCCGCGCATCAAGAGCAGGCCAAAAAGAAATACGGCCCGCGCCAACCTGCCTTCCCCGGCAAGGTGGCAGCCTTCAAAAAGGCGATGCGGCCGATGTCCGGCAACGAAACGGGACCGTCTTCACCTCCCTTTCGAGACACCTGTTCCTAAAGGACCAGACCTTGAACGCCCGCACCCTCTTTACCGAACCCGACGACCGGATGGCCGCTGAGTTGGCGGGGCATCTGCATCACATCATCACCCTGACCGCTCTTGAACCCTTCGACATCGCGGTCTGGCTGGGCAAACCGATCAGCGGGTATAAGCAATCGCGCTTCGCCGATACATTCCAGTATCGCTTCCGCCTGACAGGCTTGACGCCGGGAGAGGCGCGGCGCATGACGGACCGGCTCGCCGCCCTGCCGGCGGTCGCAGGCGCTCAGGTCGAGCACATGATATTTTCAGAATCTTCGGCCCGCGCCGATGACAAAGCCCTATTGTCTGACTATATAGAGGCGCACAACACCCCCTTGTGAGCGCTACCATAACGGCCTATAGAGCCGTCCCAGTGCTTTTAATAATGCCACACACATCCCTCAGGAGAGCTTCGGCCATGACCACTAAAGGCAATCTGATCAATGGCGAATGGGTCGTCATCGACAAGACCTTCAACAACATCAACCCGTCCGACACCAACGACATCATCGGCGTCTATTCGACCGCCGGCGAAGCCGAGGTTTCCGCCGCCATTGCCGCCGCCCGCGAAGCCTTCAAGACCTGGCAGTTCTCGACCCCGCAGCAACGCTTCGACGTGCTCGACAATGCCGGCACCGAGATCCTGGCCCGCAAGGCCGAACTCGGCGCCCTTCTGTCGCGCGAAGAAGGCAAGACCCTGCCGGAAGGCATCGGCGAAGTCACCCGCGCCGGTCATATCTTCAAGTTCTTTGCGGGCGAAGCCCTGCGCGCCCACGGCGAGGTGCTCGATTCGGTCCGTCCAGGCGTGAAGGTGGAAATCACTCGTGAGCCGGTCGGCGTCATTGGCCTGATCTGCCCGTGGAACTTCCCGATCGCCATCCCCGCCTGGAAGATGGCCCCGGCCATCGCGTTCGGCAACACGGTCGTCTGCAAGCCGGCCGAACTGACACCGGGCTGCGCCGGGAACTGGCCGACATCCTCAACCGCGCCGGCCTGCCCAAGGGCGTGCTGAACGTGATCTTCGCCCGCGGTTCGGTGGCCGGTCCGCTGCTGATCGACGGTTGTGACGCCATCTCCTTCACCGGCTCCGTGCCCACCGGCACCCGCGTGCGTGACCAGGGCCGTGGCCAAGGGCAAGCGCATCCAGGCCGAAATGGGCGGCAAGAACCCCGTCGTCGTGCTCGATGACGCCGACCTCAACATCGCCGTCAATTCGGTGCTGAACTCGTCCTTCTTCTCGACCGGCCACCGCTGCACGGCGTCATCACGCATTATCGTCACCGAAGGCATTGCCGATAAGTTCGTCGAAGAACTGGCCAAGGCCGCCGGGGCCATCAAGGTCGGCGATTCGCGCGCTGACGGTGTCCAGATGGGTCCGATCGCGTCGCAGGAACAGCTTCAGATCGCCCGCGACGCGGTCGCCAAGGCCAAGGCTGAAGGCGGCGTCGTCCTTTCCGGCGGCGAAGACCTGACCTTCGGCACCCCCGGCTACTATTACGCCCCGACCCTGATCGACAAGACCACCCCGGACATGGCGATCAACAAGGAAGAAGTGTTCGGACCCGTAGCTTCGGTCATCCGCGTCAAGGATCTGGAAGAAGCCATCAAGGTGGCCAATGACACCGAATTCGGCCTGTCGGCGGGCATCTGCACCACTTCGCTGAAGTCGGCCGAGACCTTCAAGCGCCGGTCGGAAGCCGGCATGGTCATGGTCAACCTGCCGACCGCCGGTGTGGATTACCATGTGCCGTTCGGCGGCCGTAAGGGCTCGTCCTACGGTCCGCGCGAACAAGGCGCCTATGCGAAGGAATTCTACACGATCGTGAAGACGGCCTATCAGTTCGCCGGCTAAACCGTCCGAACACGGATAAAAGAAGAGCGGCTCCGAAAGGGGCCGCTTTTTTTATTGCTTAGTTGGCGACAGACCGCATATTAAAAACAAGGGGACAATATGGGCAGTAAGTGTAGCCAGTGTGGCTTTAAAACAAACGACAAGACCTTTTACAGGCGGGAAAAGGGAGGTGTCTTCGGCCAGCAACAAACGGTTTGCGAAGCCTGCACCGTTTACACGCCCAACCTAGCTGAGTATCGCGCTTTTTATTTTAACCTTTTCAATGCGGCTACATGGTCATTTCTTGTGTTATTCCATTTCCGCGACACGCCAGATATCGGCTTGTGTGTGGCCATCATGTTCACCACAACAATCCTGACTACACGTTATCAAACCTTTATTCATGAAGCTGGCCATGCCTTCGCGGCACATTTTTCGGGACAGGATATATGGCGAGTAGATATTGGCAGCGGACCACTGTTACGTCGCATTCGTGTCGCGGGCATCAACTTCGACATGCGCCGCTACGGGCACACGGGCGGTGAGGCTGCTTATTTCTCGCCCAATGCACCCGTATCGCGCACCACGCAAATGTTTATTGTCGCGGCTGGACCACTGGCAAATCTACTGACGTCCGCCCTCTGCTTCGCAGCAGGGTATGCAATCAGCCATTGGGCAATACCAGGACTTATTGGAACTGCAATCTTCAGCGGGTTTGGCCTTGCCAACCTGACAATGGCTTTTCGCAATCTCTGGCCAAGGAAATCTACTGACAGGGCAGGTCTTCCGTCTGATGGCTTTCAATTGCTGAAAGTATTGAACAATTCCGCCATTGATTACCGATCAGATCCAGAACTTGCCGCGAATATGATTTGGTTTCACGTCAATGGCTTAAGGCATCAAGAAAGACATCGGGATGCGATAGATATCGCCACGGCTCATTTGCAGTCGTCCCCCTATCGCCTGAGTTTGGCAAGCATGATTATGGACTCCCTGTCTTATGCCGAAGGCAATCAAGCAGTAGTCGACTTCTACCTGCAACATGATGCCGAACTAACAGAAGGCGTTTCAGAAGATGTAAGCGCCTTGGCTTACATTCATGCAAATGCAGCCTGGAGCGCCATTAAACTCAATGCACCCTCACTTCTTAATCTTGCAGGCTCCTGGTCCAAGAAAGCTTTCACGACTCTGCCGGAAAGGCCAGAAATAGCTGGCACACAGGGCGCCTATTTGATTGTTACCGGCCAGCCGGAAGAGGGTATCGCCCTCATGCTCCCCGCCATACGCTCAGTTAATGTCCAAGCGGATAAGGCTGATTTTTGCAAATACATAGCGCAAGGCTATAAACGCCTAAGTCAGATCCATCGCGCAGAGATTTTTGATGCTTTGGCTGAACATCTCAAGCCCGCTTAAGCTACTTCCCGCGCCTTACAAATATCCAACGCCAAAACCTCCGCCAGCGGCTTCGGGCGGCTGTAGAGATAACCCTGCAAATACTGACAGCCCGCCAGCCTGAGTAGACGCGCCTGGTCTTCGGTCTCGACGCCCTCGGCCGTCACCGAGATATTCAGCGCCTGGGCGATGGCCACTGTGCCCGCCACCAGCGCAGCCGCTTGGGGATCGCGGTCTACCGTGCCGGCCAGCGACTTGTCGATCTTGATCTTGTCGAACGCATAGCGACGCAGATAGCCGATGCTGGAATAGCCGGTGCCAAAATCATCCAGCGCCATGGAAACACCCAGCGCCTTGAGATTACCTATGGCAGCCACGGCGCGCGCCGGATTTTCGATCAGGTAACCCTCAGTCACCTCCAGTTCGAGGCGGTCGGTCGGGAAGCCGGTTTCTTCCAGGGTTTTCGCCACCTTGACCTCAAGCTCCGGATCACGGAACTGCGCCGGCGACAGGTTGACGCTCAGGCGCAGGCCCGGCACCTCACGCAGGTCATGGCACGCCTTTTTCAGCACAAACTGTCCCAGCGGATGGATCAGGCCGCTGGCTTCCGCCACATCGATGAACTGATCGGGCATCAGCGCGCCTTCGGGCCGGCGTGGCCAGCGCACCAGAGCCTCGACGCTGCTGATCACGCCGTTGCGCGCCTCGACGATCGGCTGGTAAACGACATCGAACTCGTCATTATCCAGACCCTTGCGGATGCCAGCCTCGATCGCGGCCTTGCGCAGGCGCTCGGCGTCGAGTTCGGCGTCATAGAGCGTGATGCGGTTCTTGCCGGCGCTTTTGGATTCATACATTGCCATGTCGGCACGGCGGAAAAGCTCCTGGCTGCGCACCGTCTTGATATCCGCAGCGGCGATACCGATACTGGCCCCGACCTGCAAACTGCGCTCACCGATGCGCACCGGTTTGGCGAAGAAATCGAGAATGGCTTTGGCAAAATCAAGACACGGCTTCATAGTCTCCGGCCCGGTCAGCACCATGGCGAATTCGTCGCCCCCCATGCGCGCCAGCAGGGCGCCTTCGGGCATAATGCCCTTCAGCATGGCCGCCACGATCATGATCAGCTTGTCGCCGGTGGCATGGCCATAGATGTCGTTGACTTCCTTGAAACCGTCGAGGTCGAGATAGACGACGGTTTTATGCACCGGTCCGCGACCGGATTTCGCCTTCTGCACCAGTTCAAACAGGGCCCGGCGATTGGGCAGGCCGCTCAGGCCATCGGTCAGGGCAAATGACCGCGCCAGCTTCTCGCTTTTGGACAGGCGATAAAGTCCGAAGGCGCTGGCGGCGGTGAACATCAGGATGAGCAGGGCCGTGACCAGGCCCACCTTGCGGATGCCCCATGCGGCGGCGCGGGCCGCTTCCATGCCGGGCTTGCGCGGCGTCCAGGTCAGTTGGCCGATATCCCCGGCGGCGCTGCGCAATCTCTTCGCCGGGGCCACGGCTTCGCCGGAAGCCACCAGGCGCAGATTGGCCAGTCCGAAGGTTGTGCCGATGGGTTTCAGCAAGGCCGGGGTCAGGTGGCGGGTCATGACCAGATAGCGTCGGGCGGTACCCAGGCTGGCAATGCCGGAATCCGAGCGGCGGATCAGGCTGATGCCGACAATGGCCGGTCCCTTCCAGGTTTCGGACAGGCCCACCACTACGCGCTCGCCTGAGGAAATTTGCGACGGATCGGCCTTCACCAGGGTATTGAAGCCGGCGCCGAAGCGCGCAAGGCTGCCCCCGGATAGGGCTTGCCGTCGATATAGCCCCACAAGACACGGTAATCACCATCAAGCACAAACGCGCCATCATAGGCGTTCCGGTCGCTGGCCTTATTGCCCCAGGTCGAATAGAGCCAGTCCGGCTCAATACCCTTATGGTAGATTTCCTCCTGGCCGCCATTCCATACGGCATTGTCGGTCAGGGTGGCGGTGAGATTGTCGATGGTGGTGGTAATGGCGGCCTGCGCGGTTTCCTCGGCGCGGCGTGTATCCAGTTCATTGGTCTTCTCAGCGACCATACCGAGCGAGGAATGCAGCAGAATCAGGATCGCCAGCAGCAGGCCGAAACCCGCAGCGAACACCAGCCCGAACAGGGTCCGGGCCTTCAGATTCATCACTCCGTGCAATAGCTTCTGCATTTGCGCCCCCTGAGAGAGGGCGCATCATGCGGTAAAATCGTGAATTTCTTCCTTACGCGGACGGTATTTTCAGCGGCTGGCCTTCCGGAGCGCCACGACCCAGGCGATCCGGCAGGGGCTGGCCTTCCGGCACGAATTCCATCGCCACGGAATTGAGGCAATAACGCAGGCCGGTGGGGCGCGGGCCGTCCTCGAACACATGGCCGAGATGGGAATCACAGCGCGCGCAGCGAATTTCGATGCGCGTCATGCCGTGCGAGCGATCGATAATATTGCGGATATGGTCCTTGTCTATGCCTTGATAAAAGCTTGGCCAGCCGGAACCGGAATGGAACTTGGCGTGGCTGTCGAACAGCGGCAAATCGCAGAGATTGCAGACATAGGTGCCTTCTTCTTCATACTCATCGAACTTGCCGCAGAAGGCGGGTTCGGTGCCGGCATTCAGCAGGATGCGGCGGGCTTCCGGATCGAGCCGCGCGGCCAGTTCGTGCTTTTGCGCCTCCGTCGGCGGGGTGAGATCAAAGCCAAGGGCAGATTTGGTCATCGGATATCTCCTTCAACCCCTATATACGGTCTCTTCGCCCCACCAGTTACGGTTATCTTTAAATTTCTGGCCAAATTTCGCCCAGTGCGCCGCCGATTGCTCGAAAATATGCAGGTCGTGGCGGATGCCGTCCTTCAGCGTGTGATCCTTCAGCACCCCGACCGCGCGATAGCCATTGAAGGCTTGCAGGCGCACCGTGCGATCATTCCACGCCACCACATGATTGACGATCTTGTGCAGTCCCATGGTGAAGAAGGCGTGGTTGAGCGTGCCGACAAAATTATAGATGGTCAGCTCCTTCGGTGCGGCCGCATCGCCGATATAGACACCGATTTCACCAATGCCGGAATGCCGGTCGGTCACCGTAATCGAGGCATAGCCAACATCGCGGCCTTCGATCCGGATAATGCAATGTTCGTAGTCGTCGCGGGCGTTACAACGCTCAATCCAGGCGGTCTGGCGCGCGATATCATAGGGCACATCGGTCAGCATATATTTTGTGATATGCGGCGCCGTGCGCCAGTCGAGCAACAGACGGGCATCCTCAGGTGTGATCCGGCGATAGGACAGGAAATCATACACGGCGCAGTGCCTCCACGATGCGTTTCGGCCCCAGCCCATCGACCACGGCATGACCCTTGCGCGCAATATCCGCGCGGGCGGCCGGATCATCCATCAGCGCCTTGACGCGCGCACCCAGATCATCGGGCAGGCCGTTGCGGGCATCGATCACCGGAAACGGGCACGCTTTCAGCGCCGCCGCCTGATTGTCATAGACCACCAGCACCAGGGCCGGCAGCCCCATGGCGGCCACCTCGCCGACACTGCCGCCGGCGGCGGTGATCACCAGTTCGGATTTCGTCAGAGCACGGGCAACGCTATGCGGAGAGACCAGAACCCGCAACCTCGGCAAATAAGACATCATACCCGTCAAGACTTCGGCCTGCAAATTTGCCGGACCGGCAATTACCTTAATAAGACGGCTTGGCAATAAATGATGAAGTTGCCTTGCTACAATCCCGCTAAGCCCTGTTGGGTCACTACCACCAAACATAATGGCAATGGACGGCTCCAGAATAAGAGGTGCGTTTGATTTGCGAAATTCCCGGCGAATAAGTGCGTATTTCGCTCCAAGCAGCAAACGCGCGGATGTTTTTTTTACATATGAATCCTGGGGAGCAGCTATCGCCGGATTTATTAGCAGATCACAATCAAAATGTGCCAAAGCATCGAGGTCATCAATAACTGCAAGCCGAGCAAAACGACGCAACGAGGAAAGATAATCGGCTGTTGCCTTGTAACTATCGACCAAAACCGATTCATGCGGCATAATTACCGATCGCATCGAAGCAACGTCAGATCCAAAATCCGATACAGGCTCGGTTATAATACCCAATGGCTGGCAGCGATTACGTATCGTTTCATCCACGTGGTTCAAAAGAAAAGTGACCGGGATCTTCTGACGACGCGCTTCTTCGGCAATGGCGAAACAGCGCATGAAATGGCCCATGCCGATCTCAGACGAGGCTTCCGTGCGGATGAAGAGGCGCATTACGGCACCCGGATGATATCATGAACTGTCGGCGCTTCCGTCTGCCACACGGCCGTGGCCCATGACCAGCCGACGCCGAACCCGCACAGCAGAAAGGACATGTTCGGCTGGGGCCGTATCCGGTTCAGGTGATCGCAGATGGCCAGCGGGATCGACGCGGAGGACGTATTGCCGAAATCGCGCACGGCATAAACCATCTGGTCGTCGCGCGCCTTGATCTTATGGCCCAGGGTACGGATCATCATGGCATTGGCCTGGTGCAGGATCACATGATCGACGTCAGCGATCGTCCGTCCCGCCGAGGCCAGGGCACGCTCGATCGATGGCGCCACCTGTTTCAACGAAAAGGCCATGACCTGGGTGCCGTCCATGAAAAGCTCTGCCGCGCCCGGCTCGGCCAGGCCGCCGGTTTTCGAGATCAGCCAGGGCGCCCCGGAACCATCAGACCCCAGATCGAAGGAAATTGATCCGTCTTCGGATAATTCCAGCGCCGTCACCGCCACGCCGTCACCAAAAAGCGGCGCCAGCGAACGGTTGCTGTCAGAAATCATGTGGGTGGTGATATCGCCGGTGACCAGCAAGGCCCGGAAGATGCCGCCCGACTGCATCAGGGCATTGGCGACGGAAAGCCCGTAGACATAACCCGAACAGCCCAGTCCCAGATCGAAGGCGGCCGTCTCTTTCACCAGTCCGAGCGCGTTCTGCATGACGCAGGCCGTGCTCGGCAGAGGATAATCCGGCGTTTGCGTCACCACGATCAGCAGGCCGATAGTTTCGCGCGCCCAGTTGAGCTTTTCCAGCAGGACTTCCGCCGCCGCCACGCCCAACTGGCTGACCGTATGACGATCGGCCACCGGCCGGCGCTCGATACCCGTGGCGGCGATGATCTTGGCCATGGTTTCCGCGCCGAAGCTGGCGGCCAGGTCGGTATTCTCGCTGACAGCCTCCGGTAGCGCGGTGACGATCCCGCACAATCTCGGCGCTCTGGCGGTAAAGCTTACCATTATGAGGTCTTCTTTTTCACGAAGTCAGGCCCCCATCAACCACCAGGATCTGCCCGGTAATGAAACCAGCCTCTTCCGACAGCAGGAAGCGGATCAAGTGGACGATATCCGCCACTTCGCACAGCCGGCCCAGCGGTGTGCGCCGGACGATCTGATCGAGCTGCCTGTCATCCAGGCCTTCGGAAAGCCGGGTTTTCATATAGCCGGGCGCCACCGAATTGACGGTAATGCCGACCCGGCCTACCTCACGAGACAGGGCCCGTGAAAAGCCATCCATGCCCGCCTTGGAAGCCGCATAGGCGGTCAGGCCGGTATAACCACGCAGGCCGGTGATAGAGGAGATATTGATGATCCGGCCCGGTTTGCGTGTCTTCATCATCTGGCGCAGGGCCGACCGCGCCAGGCAGATGGCCCCCGTCAGGTTGACCTGTAAGACCCGCTCAATGTCGCTGACAGGCAGGGTAGACAAAATACCTTCGACCGACATGCCGGCATTATTGACTACGCCCCACAGGCGATGACCGTCGAACGCTTTGGTCGCGTCGATGACAAAGCGTTCGATCGCCGCCGTATCGGCCATATCCACGCCCTGCCAGAAGAACCAGTCGCCGTGAACATCCTTCAGCGCCTGCAAATCCGCACCAAAGGTGGTGCTGCACCCGGCCACGCCATAGCCCTGCGCCAGCAGATCGCGCGTCAGGGCCAGACCAAGCCCGCGACTGACACCACTTACCAGTACCCATTTGCGCGGCACGTCAGTCATGACCATCACCAAAAAGCGCCGCCAGTTCGCCCGCTGTATGGAACAGGACAAACCCCTCAGCAAAGGGCGTCAGGCCGGTCTTTTCCTCCAGAATGACAACGAGCGTCGCCAGATCGAGGCTGTCGATATCGAGCGGGCCATTCAGCAGCGGCGTATCGGCAGTAACCTCACTGGGTGCCGCGCCCTTGTCGGCGAGGATTTGCGTCAGTTCTTCACGGATGAGGTCGAGAGCGGTCACGGCAGGAATTCCTTGAGATGGGCGATGACGGCGGCGGGCGCCTCCATATGCGGCAAGTGGCCGGCGCCTTCGATCAGATGCAGCGGCGCGGATTTGGGCAGGCGGTGTGCCTCCGGCATGGGAATCAGGCGGTCATGATCACCCCACAGGACCTGCACCGGGCAGGCCACGCGTGACCAGTCGAAGCCTTCGGGCGAAAGCGCCAAGCCGTATGTCTTGGCATTACCCAGCAGCGCCTTGAGCGCGTCACTGCGCGCCGGATCGGCGGCAGCATTCGATAGCGAGGCCGTCAGGGACGCACCAAGCGACTGCCCTTTTGGCCCGAGCAACTGCAGAGCTAAGACTTCAGCATCATGGCCCTCAAGGAAGGCATCCAGCGTCTCGTGGTGAAATTCACCACCCAATCCGGCCGGCGAAATCAGCGACAGGGATTTCACACGCGACGCATGGCTGACAGCGAAGCCCAACGCAATCTTGGCGCCCATCGAATGACCAATCATATGCGCGCGATCGATATCCAGCACATCAAGGGCCTCATCGAGCCAATGGGCCATGAAGGCCAGGTCCGCCGCGCCGACATCGGGCGTACTCCGGCCATGTCCCGGCAGGTCGAGCGCGATAATACGATAACGCGAGGCCAGCGGCACCAGGCAGAATTGCCAGGTCAAGAGGTCGGCGCCAAAGCCATGCACGAACACGACGGTTTCACCCGCCGGATTACCGATTTCGAGATAACCGAGCGGGCCATGACTGTGCGCCTCACTGACGGACAGTGAAATCTTGCGTGACGGTTTAATGGGCACTTGCGCATTCACGCCAAAAACCCTCCGTCTACGGACAATATAGAACCGGTGATCCAGCGCGAGGTATCCGCCAGCAAGAAGGCGATGGCGGCGGCGACATCATCAGGCTGCCCCAGGCCCAGCGGGTGCATGTCCACGACGCGCTGGAAATTCTCTTCGGAAAGGATGGTGCGGAACTGATCGGACATCGGCGTATCGACCATGGCCGGGGCCACGGCATTGACGCGCACACCATCGCGCACCAGCTCGACGCCCAACCCCTTGACCGCCGAAACGATACCGCCCTTGGAGGCCGCATAGACGACATTGCCCGGCGCGGTTTTCAGCGCGGCCGAGGACGAGCAATAGACCAGAGAAGCCGGATTACCGTGGCACGCCTTGAGGCGGAAGCCTTGGGCCAGCATCAGGGCTGCGCCGAGGTTCTGCGTCAGCACATCCATGACGAAATCAGGCTTCACTGCCTGGATGGGGCGCGTGGCCTGTACGCCGGCGCAATGGGCGATGCCGTTCAGCGGGCCAATCTCGGCACACAGCGCCTTCAGCCACGGTACGATAGCGTCAAGGTCAGCTAGGTCGAAAAGGCGACCGATATGGCCCTCGCCTTCGAACGCCGCCAGAGTTTCATCCAGGCGCGCCTGGTTGCGGCCGGAAGCCACGACGCGCGCGCCTAGTTTCGACAGATAGATGGCCGTCGCCCTGCCTATGCCGCTGGTGGCGCCGGTGACCAGGATAGTGCGGCCAGCCAAAGACATGGGGTTGAAACCGGTCATATGACGCCCTTCATGCGCTTGGCATATGCCCGCTGGAAATGGGCGATGCGGCCTTCCAGTTCACCCAGCACCGGCGGACGCTGCGGCGGCGCATCGCGGGTGCCCAGTTGCGCGGTGGCGCAGATATCGCGGTCTTCGTTGCGCACCTGCTCGGAAAAGCTTTTCAGACTGTCGATCACCATGCCGCGGGCTGCCCGGCCATTATTCTTCGCCAACCATGAGGTCGAATGGATGCGCAGGGTTTGCGGCCCCGTCGGCTCGAAGGTCTGGAAGGTCAGGAAGGCACCGGCCGAAAAAGTGACGACAATATTAGGGAAGATCAGGAAGTTGCCATATTGCGGATAGCGCTCTGATGCCTCCAGTTTGATACTTTTCGCTACCTGGCCCCACCATTTCAGCGAACGCTCCTTAAGATTGCCGACATAGCGGCTGTGGTCGCCATCAGTCGAAATCTTCAGGTCGATGCTCAGGATCAGTCCGAAGCTGTCGGCATGGACCAGCGGTACGTGATAGCCCTCTGCGGCATTGTCCATGCCCAGCTTCCAGTTGGCCGCCCAGTCATAGCTTTCCTGCTCGAACTGATCCGGACAGATGTCGCTGACGTGTTTCAGATCATCATAAAAGCTGCCGAGAAACTCGGCCAGCGAGGGCCCGCCCGGTTTCATCCGCACAAAGACGAAATGGCCGACGATTTCCAGTTCATAGGCTTCCAGCGCCAGCCTGGTCTTGTCCGCCTCATCAAAACCAAAGCTCTGATTATTGAGCGGAATGCCGATCGGCTTGCCGGCGCCATCATAGGTCCAGCCGTGATAGGGGCATTGCAGGACGCGATTGCCCTTGCCGCACTGGATTTTCGAGAACCGGTGCGAACAGACATTGCGGAAGGCCTTCAGTTCGCCGCCAAAGTTCTGCACCACGATCGAATGCGGGCCGATCTGCGCGGTGATGAAGTCCTTGTCGTTTTTCAGGTCATGCACAAAACCGACGCACAGCCAGGACGGCCTGAACACATGCTCGATCTCGGCGGCGAGAATGTCCTCGCGCCAGTAATGATCCGCCGGTATCTGGCCAAGCCGTTCCTGGTACATCAGGCCAGTTCCACGACCTGCGGGGCCGGCATTGGCCCAACGGTCATCTTGATGGCGCTCCACGACCAGCCGACGCCAAAGCCCATCATCACCAGACTTTGCGGTTTATCGAACTTGTCCGCCAGTCTGGCCGCGATGGTCAGCGGGATCGAGGCCGAGGAGGTATTACCGTAGGTTTCCATGGCGATCGGCACCTTGTCCTCCGGCAGGCCGGATTTCTTGCGCAGGTGATTGAGCATGAAGACATTGGCCTGGTGGAACAGGACATAATCGACATCATCGATCGTCGTATTGGCGGTTTCCAGTATGCCCTTCACCAGCGGCGGCACATTCTTCAGCGTGAAATTGAACACCTCTGTGCCGTTCAGATGCAGCCGTGCCTTGCGGTACAGGTCTTCGGCCTTTTCCGGCGGATGCGGTTCCTTCGGCGGCAATAACGGATGCTTCAGCGCGCCGGCCTCAACCATGATATGGGCCGCGCCTGAACCATCCGTGCCAAAGACACCATACATTTCGTCCGTTTTCGGATCAATTTCCAGCGCCGTGGCCGTACCGGCATCGCCAAACAGCGGAATCGTCGCCCGGTCGCCTTCCAGAAGCTTGGAAGTCGAGACATCGCCGGCCAGAACCAGGGCCCGCGCTGGCCGACCTGAGACCTTCAGGGTCTGCATCAGCGAGGCGGCGGTCCACAGGCCGTAGGCATAGCCCGAACAACCGAGATTGATATCGAAAGCGAGGCAGGAACCGAGCCCCAGCCGCGATTGCAGGGCGCAGGCGGTGGCCGGAATAACGTAATCGGCGCTTTGCGTCACCATGATCAGAACATCAATGCTGTCACGCGCCCAACCAAGCTCCTCAAGCAGGCCATCGGCGGCCTTCTGGCACAGGTCCGAGGTGAGGATGTCAGGGCGGGCAATATGGCGCGAACGCACCCCAATCGAGCCGATCAGGCGTTCGCGTTCGGCTTCATCCGGGATCAGGTTTTCGGCGGCCAGATCGCGCGTCTCGGCCGGCACACAGGCGCGAATACCGCGGATACTGACGCCTTTCATTGTCGCTTCGGTCATGACCGCTTCCTCGATTACGCCACGCTTATCGGTGATTCGCCGGAGCGCCACCAATCACAACCCTGCGCATCAAGAATTTAAGGGAATATTGACGGAATCAGGATTTCCTTAAGCCCAGTATATCAGGAGCATATCATGGATAAGTCCGCCTTCTTCGCCGCCGTCGCCGAAATTCTCGAAGCCGATCCGGCCGGCCTGACCGGCGACGAACTGATCAGCGATGTTGGCAACTGGGATAGTCTGTCAGTCATCTCCTTCGTCGCCATGGTCGACAGCGACATGGACCAGATCGTAGATGGCGAACAGCTCAAGGGCGCCAAGACCCTGAATGATTTGGCGGCACTGGTCGGCCTCTAAACTCCATGAAAAGGGTCGCCATCATCCCGGCGCGCGGCGGCTCAAAACGTATTCCGCGCAAGAATATCAAGCCCTTCTTCGGCCGGCCGATGATCAGCTATTCGATCCGGGCGGCCTTGGAGTCGGGCTTGTTTGACAGCGTCGTCGTCTCGACCGATGATGAAGAGATCGCCGAAGTGGCGCGGTCCTTCGGCGCCGACATCCCTTTTATGCGCCCGGCGGACCTGGCCAATGATCACGCCGGCACCGGCGCAGTCATCATTCACGCCCTGCAATGGTTTGCAGAAAACGGCGTTGATTACGACGCCGCGTGCTGCATCTATGCCACCGCCCCCCTGATCGATCCGGAACGGCTGAAGGAAGGCTGGGAGAAGCTGCAAGGCAAGCGCTTTGCCTTTTCAGTAACTTCCTACGCCTTTCCTATCCAGCGCGCCCTGCGCCAGACACCCGACGGCAGTGTCGATATGTTCTGGCCGGAAAACCTGACCAGGCGCTCTCAGGATCTGGAACCGGCCTATCATGACGCCGCGCAGTTTTACTGGGGCTGGCGCGATGCCTGGCTGAACGGCGAGATCGCCTTTTCGCCTATTTCCGCTCCCGTTATCCTGCCGCGCACCCAGGTTGTTGATATCGATACACCGGAAGACTGGGAGGTGGCCGAGGTTACCTATCGCGTTTTAAAGGGCTAATACTCCGTATCGCCACCACCCTGAGCAAAGCCCGGCAGGCGCAGATTGTACTTGATGGCGCACGACCGCAAGGCTAGGCCGGCAAAGAAACCAACTAGCGCCGCCAGCCAGAAATCGGCGCCCATTAGTTTCAGAATAGCAAAGACGCCGGCGCTCAGCAGCGCTGCCGTCACATAGATTTCCCGGCTCATCAAAAGGTTAGGCTCGCCGGCCAGCACATCGCGGATCACCCCACCGAAACAGGCGGTCAAAACACCCATGATGACCGCCGAAAAGGGATGGACGCCCAATCCCATCGCCTTCGCCGTACCGACCACCGCATAGGCCGCCAGACCGATGGCATCGAGCCACAAAAGCGCGCGAAACCGCCAGCCGCGCCTGGCAAATATCCAGACTGCCACAGCCGCCACCAGACAGGCCATGACATAGCCCGGCCGCTGCACCCAGAAGACCGGCGCGCCGATCAGCAGGTCGCGCATGGTGCCCCCGCCGACGCCGGTGATGGCGGCGAAAAAGCCGAAGGTGACGATATCCTGACGGCTGCGCGCCGCCGCCAACGCGCCAGTCATGGCGAAAACGGCCACGGCGGCATAATCCAGCCAGAACAGGGCCAGGGAAATCTGGGCGGTGAGGGATGCAGGCGAGGTCAGGGTATCCATGACCGCGCCATATCACATCTTACCAGTGACGCCCATAGTAAGACCGACCATGGTAATGATGGTAGCTGTAACGATAGCCGGGACTGCTGGAGAAGAAGACAGTGACATAGCCGCGCGGTGGCGGTGGCGGCGCGTAATAGCCGTCATCATAGCTGTAATAAGCGTTCTGATAGCACTGCACGCTGTCCGAACCGACCGCATTACCGAGCAGACCCCCCAACCATGGCGCCGCCGATGGTATTGCCGCCGCGGTTCCAGCGGTTGGACAGGCCGTTGCCGACCACGCCGCCCAGCACAGCACCGACGATCGTGCCGGTGGCGCGGGCGCTGGCCTGGCGCTGATAGCAATAACCGGCGGGTTCACGGCCCGGCGAGGCCGCGGAAGGATATCCGCTGTCGCGGGCTTGATCGGCACGTCCCTGCTCATAGGCGCGGCGCAGTTCCTGCTGGCTGTAGGGGCGCAGGTTGTCGCTTTGCGTGTCATTTGTTTGCGCCAGCACCGGTTGGGCCAGCATCAGGGCAACGCCTGCAAAAAAGCAGGACTTTGTGATCAAGAATTTCATCTACGCCTTACTCCGCTCTGTCGGTTCTTATTTACCTCAAAATTATGTTCGGTGCATGGCCAAAAGCTTGACCGCATGACATCAGAGGTTCAAGCCTGCGTGTAGCCAAGGAGCGCGTGGAATGTCCGAAATGAAACCTGTAATCGCCCTGCACAGCGCCTATCGTGACGATATCGGCGATCTGGTGACGCGCCGGCCGGTGCCCAATCGGCAGCTCAACAATATCGGCGCCTTCCTGTTCCTCAATCACCACGGCCCGCAGACCTATGCGCCGAATAATCGCGGCCTGCCCTTTGGCCCGCATCCGCATCGCGGTTTCGAGACCGTCACCTTCATCCTGGAAGGTGATCTGGCGCACCGCGACACCGGCGGCCATGAGAGCATTATCCATGCCGGCGGCGTGCAGTGGATGACGGCGGGCAGCGGATTGGTGCATGAGGAGGTCTCGCCCGAAGCCTTCAAGCGCGCTGGCGGACCAATGGAAATCTTGCAGCTCTGGGTCAATCTGCCGGCGCGACTGAAAATGACCGCGCCGCGCTATACGGGCATACAGAAGCCGGAAATCCCGACCATTGAGGCCGACGACGTGACGCTCAACCTGATCTCCGGTCACTGGCGCGGCCTCGACGGCCCGATTACGTCGCTGACCGGTGTTTTCATGACGACGCTGGAGATGAAAGCTGGCGGCCGGATCAGCTTCGATGGGCTCGAAGGCCGCGATGTGTTTTTGTATGTCGTACGCGGCGATCTGGCGGTCAATGGCGCCGATGTGCCGCACTGGAATCTGGTGCAGTTTGGTGCGGGCGGGCTGGTCGATATCGAGGCGGTGGAAGACAGCGTCGTGTTATTCGGTCATGCCGAACCAATCGACGAGCCGATCGTGGCGCACGGGCCGTTTGTGATGAATACGGTACAGGAAATCCACCAAGCCTATGCCGATTACCAGGCAGGGAAGTTTGGGTAACGTCTCCTCCCCACTTCGTAGGGAGGAGACGTTAGGCTATCATATCCATTGCCAGCGGCTCACCACGGGCTATATCCCGGCTGGCGGTCTTGCCGAGCACGTTCCAAAGGTGCGAGGGCGGCAGGCCCAAGCCCGGACGGATCGAGCGGATATTGTCATTGGTCAGCACCTCGCCGGCCTTGATATCCTTAATCACATATAGCGAGCGGCGGAAGGTCTTCGAGCCCTGCTCCGTGCCTAATGTCTCATAGTGAACACGGCCGAGCGCCTTCCAGGCGTCCTTGCAATCGCGCACCAGCGCTGTGAATTCCGCCGGCTCCAGCGAGAAGCCGGAATCCGGTCCGCCATCGGCGCGGGCTAATGTAAAGTGCTTCTCGATCACACAGCCGCCCAGCGCTACCGCGGCCACACTGGCGGCCGTACCGAAGGTATGATCGGACAGACCGGACACGCACCCGAACTTGCGGCCAAGATCGGGAACCGTGCGGACATTGGCATCGGCGATATTGGCCGGGTATTCCGACACACAGTGCAGCAGGATGATCTCGCCGGAGCCGAATTTGCGCGCCGTCTGCACCGCCGCATCGATCTCGCTGGCATTGGCCATACCGGTGGACATGATCATCGGCTTGCCCTGCTGCGCCACATAGGCCACCAGCGGCAGGTCCACGAGTTCGAACGAGGCGATCTTGTAGGCCGGCGCGCCAAGGCTTTCCAGCAGGTCGACGGCGGTATTATCAAAAGGCGAGGAAAACATCGTCACGCCGCGCTGTTTCGCCCGCTCGAAAAGCGCCGGATGCCAGTCCCATGGTGTGTGCGCTTCCTGATAGAGATCATAGAGCGAATACCCATCCCACAGTCCGCCCTTGAGCTGGAATTCCGGCCGGTCGGATTTCAGGGTGATGGTGTCGGCGGTATAGGTCTGAAGCTTGATGGCGTCACAGCCGGTATCGGCGGCGGCATCGATCATCTTCAGCGCGCGGTCGAGCGAGCCGTTATGATTGCCCGACAGTTCGCAGATGATATAGGGCTCGTGATCGGCGCCGATTTTGCGGCCGGCAATCGTGACTTCCAGACTCATAATACCTCGCTTAATGCAGCGATGACCCGCGCGGGGTCGTCATCCGCCATATCAGCATAGAGCGGTAAAGAGAGTGTGTTCTGGTAGAAGCGATCGGCGCCTGGCAGGTCACGCTGCGCCAGGGCACGGGTCTGCCAATAAGGCTGGCGATGCACCGGCGCATAATGCACCTGCGTGCCGATGCCGCGCTCGCGCAAACCAGCCATGACGGTAGTGCGGGTCGTACCGAGGGCAGCAAAATCGATATTCACCGCAAACAGGTGGAAGACGGTATCATAGTCCGAATGCTTCCAATTAACCGGAATATTGGCCGCCGCCAGCGCCGCCTGATAGGCCGCCACCAGCGCCTTGCGCCGCGCGGCAAATTCCGGCAGGCGCTTCAGTTGCGACAGACCGAGCGCGCAATTGATATCCGGCAGGCGGTAATTATAGCCCAGGCATTGCTGTTCATAGACCCAGGGACCGGTATCACCTTCGCCATCGTAGCGCAGGCCGACAAAGTGTGCCGGATCACGCTCGATTCCATGTGAACGCAAGGCACGCAGCCGCCGCGCCAGCACCGGATCGTTGGTGGTGATGGCCCCGCCCTCGCCGGTGGTCAGGGTCTTGACGGGATGGAAGGAGAAACACGCCGCCGTCGAGCCTTGGCACGACCCGACCGGCCCTTGCGGCCCCACTGTGCCGATAGCATGGCAGGCGTCCTCGATCACAAAAGAGCCATGCTCCTCGCACACTTCCCGAACATGTGAAAGATCAATGGGCCGGCCGGCATAATGGACGGGAATGACGCCGCCCAGGCGATGGCCGTGATAATCGCGCTCCAGTATGGCCAATGCGTCATCGAAGGTCTCGTCGGTGATCAGGCCGGTGACCGGATCGACATCGGCGAAGATCACTGGCGCCCCGCAATAGGCGACACAATTGGCCGAAGCTGCAAAAGTGATGGCCGGTACGATGACGGCACAGCGCGGCGACAATTCCTCGCTCATTACCGCCAGATGCAGGGCCGCCGTGCCATTGGCAACCACCACGGCTTCCCTGGCGCCGACCGTCTCGGCCAGCGCGGTTTCAAAGCGTTCGACCATCGGCCCCGTGGTCAGGAAATCGGAGCGCAGGGTCTCGACCACGGCCTCGATATCGGCCTCGCTGATCGACTGGCGGCCATAGGGGAGAAATTTCACCATCCCATCTCCTCCCCTGCAAAGCGGGGGAGGTGGCGCGGCGCAGTCCGCGACGGAGGGGGCGATTTCGCCCGTATATAACGCCCCCTCCGGCGAGACAAGCTCGCCACCTCCCCCGTACGCCGCGCTACAGGGGAGGAGAAGGTGGAACGGTTCCTCATGCCAGATACGCCTTCATCATAGCCCTGATGCCGTCCGCGTCCAGACGCTCCTCATTGTTATCCGAGGCATAGGAAAAACCTTCCGGCACCTTCTTGATACCGCGCACCTTGGCAAAGCTCTTGCGGGTATATTCGGCGAATTCCGGCTCAATGACGTAGCGGTCATCCAGTTCAAAGGTCGAGCGCGCGTCATCGGCCGAGATCATCATTTCATGCAGCTTCTCGCCGGGGCGGATGCCGATGACCGCCTGCTTCGCCTTCGGCGCCATGGCGGTGGCCGGGTCGGTGACCAAGGTGGCCGGAATCTTCGGAACGAAAATTTCACCGCCTTGGGTCAGTTCCATGCAGGACAGCACAAAGGCCACGCCCTGATCGAGCGAAATCCAGAAGCGCGTCATGCGCGGATCGGTGATCGGCAATTCGCTGGCGCCCTTTTCCAGGAGACGCCTGAAGAACGGCACCACCGATCCGCGCGAACCGACGACATTGCCATAGCGCACCACGCAGAAACGCGTACCGATATCGCCCGACATATTGTTTGCGGCGACGAAAATTTTGTCCGAGGCGAGCTTGGTGGCGCCGTAGAGATTGATCGGCGAGCACGCCTTGTCTGTGGAGAGCGCCACCACCTGTTTGACGTGCGTGGCGAAGGCGGCGGCCACGACGTTTTCCGCGCCGTTGATATTGGTGGCAATACATTCCGACGGGTTATATTCCGCCGCCGGCACCTGTTTCAACGCCGCGGCATGGATGACGATATCGACGCCGCGGAAAGCCATCACGAGGCGTTCGCGGTCGCGCACATCACCCAGAAAGAAACGCAGTTTGGAGAGTTGCAGCTTGTCGAAGCGCTCCTCCAGTTCGTTCTTCATCTCGTATTGCTTGAGTTCGTCACGCGACAGGATGATCACCTTGCGCGGATCATAGATCTCCAGCAGGGTCTGGACCATACGACGGCCAAACGAACCTGTACCGCCGGTAATCAGCACAACCTTGTTTTTGACCGGGTCGGTCTGTGGCGAAAAATCACGATGAATAAGGTCGGTCATGCAGCCCTGCGATTGGTAATCCGGACATTACCCGTCCGTGGCCCGCATGGTGCCCTGCCCCGGTTAAAGGGGCGTTAACCCAGGTTAACCACCGCCATAGCCGCCAACCACAGGCAGTATTTCACCGGTGATATAGGAGGACATCTGCGCCGAGGCCAGGAAGACATAGGCCGGGGCCAGTTCCTCCGGCTGGGCCGGGCGCTTCATCGCCGTCTGGGCACCGAATTGCGATACCTCATCCGGCGTCTTGTCGGCCGGATTGAGCGGCGTCCACACCGGCCCCGGCGCCACCGCATTGACGCGGATACCGCGTTCAAGCAACTGACCGGACAGCGCCCGCGTGAAGGCGTGAATGCCGCCCTTGGTCATCGAATAATCAACCAGGGAAGGGCTGCCCTCGATGCCGGTCACCGAGCCGGTATTCACGATCGCCCCGCCATAAGGCAGATGCTCGACCGCCGCCTGGGCCATCTGGAAATAACCGTAGAGATTGGTTTTAAGCGTCCTGTCGAACTGGTCTTCGCTGATGTCTTCAAACCGGGCGTGAAGCTGGAAGGCCGCATTATTGACGAGCACATCCAGCTTGCCGAGCATGGCCACGGTCTGCGCCACAGCTTCGCGGGCAAAGGTCCGGTCCGACACATCGCCTGAAATCAGCAGGCACCGCCGGCCTTCCGCTTCCACGAGGCTGCGCGTCAGCTCAGCATCCTCATGCTCATCGAGGAAGACAATGGCGACATCGGCGCCTTCTCGGGCATAGAGGATAGCCACGGCGCGGCCAATGCCGGAATCGCCACCGGTGATCAGCGCCACTTTTCCTTCCAGCTTTCCGGAACCTTTATAGAAGGGGGCGTCGTAAAAGGGCCTTAGCGCCATATCGGCTTCACTGCCCGGCTTGTCCAGCGCCTGATCCGGCAGGGGCGGCTCCGGGTATTTACGGGCGCCGGCCTGCATGGCCTTGTGCGACTTTTCCAGCGGATGGTTTTTATCGGTCTGGCGGCGCTCCGCCTGCAGGGCGCGCTGGACGGCGGCGGTATCTTCCGCCTCGTCCTGATAATCGAGTGGCGTCATGGTCACATCACCTAATCGCTAGGCCCCTGCCCGCTGTCGATTAAGACCCGCTGATCATTAAAAATCGATCAGGCAGTATGTTGGCGCCGCCATACATCGCGTAAGGCTTGCGGTATAAGCCACCACGGCTCGATGAAATAACGCTCGAACAGGCGTCTCGGCTCATGGAAGAACCGCACCAGCCACTCGATGCCCAGTCGGCCGGTCCAGCGCGGCGGGGTATACATGACGCCGGCCTCATAATCGAAAGCCGCCCCCACCGGCAGGATGACGCAGTCAGGCAAATGATCGAGATTATTGAGTATCCAGGTTTCCTGACGTGGCATTCCCATGCCGACCAGCAGGACATCCGGCTTCTTGTCCCTGAGATCGGCCAGCAGTAGCGCATTGACCGGGCCATTGAGATCGAAAAAGCCAGTGTGCAGGTCGAGATGCACCTGCGGATAACGGGCCAGGATCGCCGCCTTGGAAGCCGCGTTGTGCGCCGCTTCACCACCCACATGATAGACCCGCCAGCCGTTCTTTTGCGCCAGCATCCAGAAATCTTCGCGGAAATCGAGATAGGTGCAGCGATGGGCGCGTGAGACCTTGTGGCCCATCAACTTCGCCCAGGCGATCATCGGCGTGGAATCTATCTCGATCAGGTCGGCTTTTGCATAAAAGGCACGCATATCGGCGCGGCGTTGGAAGAGGTAGAGGCTGTGCAGGTTATGATTGGCCACGATGGCGCGCTCTTTCGCGGCCACCTTGCGGCCGACGAAATCCATGACATCGGCCGGGGTGATCACGTCAACCTCGGCCCCCAATAAGAACAGGCGGCACGGTTTATCCATGCCGCCTGTCTTACAGGACTAACCTTGATATTCCCCGAAGGGACAGGGTTAATTTATTCCACCGGGCGCAGGGTGATTTCGACGCGGCGGTTCTTGGCGCGGCCTTCCGGCGTGGCGTTGCTGGCGATCGGCTGGGTGTCGCCAGCCCCGGCGATGTAGATGCGTTCGGCCTTGACCTTCTGGCCGACCAGATAACCGGCCACGGCGTTGGCGCGGCGCTCGGAAAGCTCCATATTGCTGGCGGCGTTACCGGTGCTGTCGGCATGACCGACCACGTCGATATAGGTCGAGGGGTACTGGTTCAGGATGACGCCAACATCATTCAGCACCGGCATAAAGCTGGACGACAGGTCGGCGCTGCCCGACGAGAAGGTGACATCACCCGGCATGTTCAGGATGATATTATCGCCCGAACGGGTGATATAGACGCCGCGGCCTTCCAGCTTGGCGCGCAGATCCTTGTTCTGGCGGTCCATATAGGCGCCCACGCCCGCGCCAGCCAGGGCACCGATACCCGCACCGATGACGGCGTTCTTGCGGCGGTCATTCTTGTTGGACAGGGCACCGAGCACCGCGCCAGCACCCGCGCCGATCAGGGCGCCCGACTTGGTATTGCTGCTGGTCTTGACGCCATTGCTGGTATCGACGGTTTCACAACCGGCCAGCAGGAAGGCTACACCGGTCAGGGCCAGGATGGTTTTGCGGCCGGACAGATTAAAACGACGCATGAATAAACTCCTCAGATGAATTGGTGGCCGATCTTATCCGCCGCACAGGCAGGAAGATCAGGCCCTCTCCCTATCCATGGCATAGCCGGGATAAGGAGGTTGAATGAAACACCGCGCAATCTCATTAGAAACCTGTAAAGCACTCAAGCCTTTAAGAGATCACGGATCAAGCTTTACTGATCGCCAACTGAACACAGGATGAAGGCGGCTGTGTGACGCCATTAACCTAAACCGCCTTGCAGCGCCAGACCGTCTTGGTTTCCGGCGCCATGGTCAGGTAGGACTGGGACAGTGTCCGGATGCGGGCGAGGTTTTCACCCAGTGCCGCCAATGCGCCGGCATCGGCATTGGCCGAGCAGCGCAGGGAGCCGAGCGCGGCCTTTTGGGCCACGAAGGTTTTATACTGCGCCGGATCGATACGGTAATCATAGCGGGTGAACAGGGTGCCGTCAGCCGTCAGTTCCATGCGTGCCGCCACCGGATTGGCATCGCCCGTGGTAAAACGCAGCAGGTTGCCGTCGGCCTGGCGTTCATAGGGTGTGCGGCCATTGACGCAGGCATGAACCAGGTCGAAATCGAACTCGATATGGCCGGCATCGGGCAGCGGATTGGCGGACATCGATTTGTCGACATCACACGCCATATGCTGGATGGCGGCGGTCGCCACGGGCGCGGCCACCTTCGGCTTACTGAGGCGGCTGTCGATCTCGCGTTCCTTGATCAGGAAGCCGACTACGGCCACGATGATGATCAGGGCGAGTGCGATCCAACCCCAGGGAATCGGATGCTTGATGCCGGGCAGCTTGACGCGGTCATGCGGCACCCATTCCGCCTTTGCCTTTTCCGGCTTCGGTGGCTTCACCTTCTCCGGCCGGATCGGTTCATCAAAAGCCGTCGGTGCCAAGGGTTCCTTGTTGTGAATCTCGGTGCGGTGGCGGATTTCGCGGCGGATAATCAGGCCGATCAGGATCAGGACCAGTACGGACAGCACGATCATGGCGCCTAGTTGCCAAATTTCCATGGCGGCACGATCGGCCTCGGCCTTCTTCTGCTCGGCCAGGCGCTGGACCTGGGCTTCGGCGGCGGCGGCCAGGACGCGCGACAGGGCGTCGTCCTTGACGATTTCATCCTCGCTTTTGGCGTAGCAGGGCGTGGTCACCACGGTGGGGGTGACGCTGGCCGAACTCAGGAAGCTATTCAGCGCCGACACATGCGTGGCGACATACTGCCCGGCGGAGACATCGAGATTGCCGGCGGTCGAAACGGAAGACGGCGCCGTCCAGGTGTTGACGCCCACCACCTGGCCGCATTCATTGAGCAGCGGCCCGCCGGAATTACCGTGATTGATCGGCGCTGTGTGGAACAGAGTCTCGACGCGGCTGCCGTCCGGATTGGTGGAGGCAAACAGGGCGATAGAGCCTTGCGTCACATAGGCATCGGCCGGCTCCAGCAGGGCGGTGCCGGAGCGGTTCAGCAGGTGATCCGTCACATCCGGATAGCCCATGGTGACGACGCGTTCGTTCTTGTAAGGCGTCAGGTAGAGCTTGAGCGGGGGCACCTTAAGGCCGGGCGCGGCCAGCAGGGCCAGATCGCCCTCTACCCATTTCTTTACAAGTTGCACCGGCTGGTAGGTCGCGCCGGAATCCTTGTGCGGCACGATATAGATATCGGCGCTGGAGGCTTCGGGCGGCACCTCGACCACATGGTAATTGGTGACGATATAGCCGGGTGCGACCACAAAACCGGAGCCCATGCCGACCGTATCGAGCGGCACGCCGCCATAGCCGCGATAGACGACCAGTACGCGCACCACCGATTGCTCGGAGGTCTTCAGCGCCTTGGTGGAATTGACCGGCTGGAGATCCCCATCCACCAGATCGGACAGGGACTGATTTGCGGAGGAACTATCCTGGGCGGCGGCCAGATGCGGCAGGACACACAGAAGCGTCGTGACGGCCGCCAGCAGCGCCGCCGAGCCCATCACCCATTTCCGCATGTGGCGCCCCGCGCCCGTACCCGCAAACACTGAACTTTGCCTTATAGCCGAAACAAAACACCACGGTCTCTTGCGAGTCGCGGCAACTTCAAGGGTCATAACCGAGTTTGTGGCAAAAATCACCCCTGCCGACGCGCTTATTCTTGGTTGTGGGATTTAAGAAACGAATTGCCCGGAAGCGGCGATGTACGCTAGATTCAGTCCTGATTTCCCTCCCTTTTAAAGTTCCCAACATGCCCGATTCCGCTATGCCGCCCGTTTCCGCCATTCCGCCGGTGCCTCTGGCGCTTTATGAGACTGATTTTTCAGCGTTTTCGCAAAATCTGGGAGCGGCGTTCGAGCGCTATGGCTTTGCCGTTCTGGGCGGCCACGGGCTCGATCCGGCCCTGCTCAACCGCGCGCTTTCGGCCACCAAAGCCTTCTTCGCCCTGCCGGAAGAAACCAAGCGGAAATACAAGACCGGTATCGGGGGGCACGCGGCTATACCCCTTTCGGCATCGAAACCGCCAAGGGTGCCGCGCACCACGATCTCAAGGAATTCTGGCATATCGGCCGCGAACTTCCGGCCGATCATCCGTATACGGAATATATGCCGCCAAATGTCTGGCCGCAGGAGATCGCCGACTTTCACGCCAGTACCTATGCGCTTTATGAGGCGCTTGATGCCCTGGGCAAGAAGGTGCTGCGCGCTATCGCCGTTTATCTGAAGCTCGATGCCGATTTCTTCGAGGCGCCGGTGAAGGAAGGCAACAGCGTCCTGCGTCTGCTGCATTATCCGCCGGTGGCAACGCCAGGTGAGTCTGTCCGCGCCGGGGCGCATGGCGATATCAATGTCATTACCCTGCTGCTGGGCGCCGAGGAGCCTGGCCTGCAACTGCTTGATCGCGATGGTCAGTGGCTGCCGATCACCCCGCCGGCCGATTGCATCGTCTGCAATATCGGCGACATGCTGTCACGCCTGACCAATGGGGTTTTGCCTTCGACCCAGCATCGGGTGATCAATCCGGCGGAGGCGCGCAAGGATTTCGCCCGTTATTCGACGCCGTTCTTCCTGCATTTCGAGCCGCCCTACCTGATCAAAACCCTGCCGAATTGCATCACGGCTGACCATTTAGACGTCGGCGCGGAACCAATCACCGCGCAGGATTTCCTGATGCAGCGGTTGCGGGAGATTAAACTGGCATGAGCGATCCGATTGTCGAAAATTTGGAAACAGCGTTTAGCCTCTTTTTGAATGGGATATCCGAACCTGGCTCCAATGTATTAAGTATTTCACTTTCATCGGGGTGCTTATCAGATGATACCGTTGTCGATCCCAACATAAACGCACCTTGCAGAGCAGTAGAAGTAACAGAAAAAAGCCAGCACTTTGAAGTCTCTTTCGAGACTTATGTTTTCTATGCGATCATAAATGAGTCACATGGATTAATTGAACCTGATGCGATTTTTACTGGAAAGAAAATTCGAAAATATGAACGATCAAACTTGTTGGAAGCAGTAGAAAAAATCAGTTGCCCCTACGATATTTTTGGCGAACGGCCATTAAAGCATTTTGAAATCCTAACCGAAAATCATCTGGTTAATGTTGTAAGCTACGATGACCCGCAGATCACGTTTCTACCCCATCCTCTCCATCAAGCTTTTAAAAACGCGCAAGTCTGGCAGAGATCGTAGCTTACGAGGCGTGGGGTCCGCGGGTCCGGACTCATATTATTTTGCCCACCAGTTGACGATGGCTGCGATGGTTATGGTTGCGATGAAGGTTTCAATCTTTCGGTCGTACCGCATGGCCACTCGCCTCCAATCTTTGAAGCGGCAGAACATGCGCTCGATTACGTTACGTTGCTTGTAGACACGTTTGTCATAGGCGAACTGGATGCGGCGATGACGCATAGGCGGGATGACCGCCTTTGTCCCACGCTCCGCCAGCCATTCACGCAGGGCGTTGGCGTCATATCCCTTGTCCGCCACCAACTCACCTGTCGGTGCCAGAGAACCTATGCACTGCTGAGCGACGGCGACATCGGGAATATTCCCAGGCGTTACGACGAGCGTCCAGGGTCTGCCATATGCGTCGCATAGAGCGTGGATCTTGCTCTGGCGTCCGATCTGGGTACGGCCGATACCATTGGCCAAAGCCCCCTTTTGCACCGCCGGCTGAGCGGTGGGCTCGCACCAGAGTCGCGTCGAGGAACAATCGGTCAGGCAAGGCTTCCTGACCGGCCAGGGCATGGAAAATTGCCTCCCACACGCCCTGATCGGCCCAGCGCACGAAGCGATTGTAAAGCGTCTTCTTCGGGCCATAGGCTGGCGGACAATCACTCCAGCGGCCACCCGATTTCAAAGCATGAACAATCCCGGATAAAACCCGCCGGTCGTCCACACGCGGCTTTCCAGGACGTCCTTTGGGTAGCAAAGGCTCGATCCGCGCCCACTGCTCATCAGAAAACCAAAACAAATCAGACATGATCCACCTCCTGGCAAAGAAAGTGAATCACATCCGCAGGCTCAAAGGAATCCCAAATATGAGTCCGGACCCGCAGGCCCCAAACCCTGTCTGTTGTGGGTATGCTATTGTGAAGATCGCCGCCGGGAGACTGTCCAAACCCCGATCCCTTAGAGATCGTTTCTGGGCTCAGTCCCCGGCAGCTTCACACCAAACCTGAACAGTTGCCAGGGGCGGTCGCCACCGACCCCGTATTGACAAGGACAGGCCCCATGACCTTGCACCAATTTCCCATTGGCGTCGATGTTTCCAAAGCGACACTCGACATCTTCGACAGTCAAACTTCGCGTTACTTTCAGATCGATAACCACACTGATGCCATCACAGCCTGGCTGGATGGCCTCGACACCCAACGTCTTGTCGTGTTCGAAGCTACAAGCCGTGTTGACCAGACCCTGCACACAGAACTGGAGCGGCGTCAGGGTGCCTTTGTCCGCGTAAACCCCAGAGACGCCAGAGACTTTGCTAAAGCCTCAGGCCGACGCGCCAAGACAGACCGCGTTGATGCAGCCATGCTGGCCCATATGGCGCAGGCCCTAAAGCCGGCACCGTCACAACCTCGCTCGACCGAACGGGTTAGGCTCAGCCTGTATCTCAGCAGGCGCCGGCAGATGGTCGAAATGCGCAAGCAGGAACGTACCCGTAGACATCAGTTCTGCAATGATCCCTGGATATGCCAAAGCCTCGACCACATGCTCAGCATCCTTGATCAGCAAATCCGCAGCATTGAAGCCGTAATCCGCGAACTGATCGAGGCCAACTCTGACTTCCGCAAAGCCTCTGTCTGCCTGCAAAGTGCGCCAGGCATCGGACCGGTTACCGCAGCAACCCTGATCGCGGATTTGCCTGAGCTCGGACACAGAAACCGAAAACAGATCGCAAGCCTGACCGGACTGGCCCCTCATCCAAGGGATAGCGGAACATTCAGGGGAAAAAGAACCATCTGGGGCGGAAGGCGCCACATCCGCCACCTCCTCTTCGCCGCTGCCGTAACCGCAAGCCGATCAAAAGCCGACGTAAAAGACCGCTATCAGGCCCTCACAAGCAGAGGAAAACAAAAGAAGTGCCCCCTCATTGCCATTGCGAGGTGGATGATCACAGCACTCAACGCTATGATCGCTAAAAACTCAAACTGGCACACAAAAGAAATGGCGCAGATCACCTGATCCGCGCCACACTCAAACACAGTTGCCCGTAAGTTACCACATTGAATCCTTGCATCTCTCGCGTTCATTTATTCGCATGGGCGAAGGTTTCAATATCCTCATCAATCGCAAATCCGGCACGGTACTCAATATGGGCGAACCGTCGGTCGAGGCCGCCATCACGGCCAGTGAAATCCCGGTGGGCGAACTCTGTATGTCCGAACCCGAGGACATGCAGACCAATCTCGAACGCCTGAGCAAAAAACCCGAGCGCCTGCTGATCGGTGGTGGCGACGGCACCATCCGCGAAACCGCCAAATATCTGGCCACGCACAAGAAAGCCTTTGGCGTCCTGCCCTTCGGCACCATGAACCTGCTGGCGGTGGACTTGGGGCTTACCTCCCTGACACAGGCGCTGGACGCCTATGCCAGCGGAACACGAGAGCAGACCATGGACGCCGGCTTCGTCAATGGTGAAATCTTTCTGTGCTGCGCCAGTATCGGCACCATGCCGCAGGCTTCGGTTTATCGGGAGGCGCGGCGCATGACCAACAAGTTCCTGCTGCTGCCGCAAATGTTTCTGTTCGTGGCCGACAATATGAAGCGTCATCGCCGCGAACGCATCGTGCTGGAAGAAAACGGCAAAATGACCCGATACCGTGCGCCGGCTGTCGTTGTCTCGGTCAACCGCTTCGCCGACACGGAAAAGCTGACCGAGAGCAATTTCAAGCGGATTTCGCTTTCCGGCGGCGAACTGGCGGCCTATATTTTCAGCACCAAATCGCCGACCGCCCATATCCGCCTGCTGTGGCGGCTGATCTTCGGTCACTGGCTGAAAGACCCCGACCTGATCGAACGCACCGCCCCGCACTTCCGGATCTGGAGCCAGCACCACAAGCCGCTGGTCTCGATCGATGGTGAGGTCATGAAGCTGAAATCGCCGCTGGCCTTCACACTGAAACCCGATTTTGTTCACCTGCTGATGCCAGACGAACAGGTGTCGTCATGATGGCGCGGCAGTGGCTGGACTCGCGGATCAGGCGTTTGCCGGCGCCTTTCCGTCAGGAATGGCGCGCGCTTCTGCTGTTCGGCCTTATCTTCCTCGTCGCCGCCTGGCTGTGTTTCGAGGTCATCGAGGAAGTCTTTCTCGAAAACAGTGTGTTTGCACCCGATCAGGCGGTTTACGCCGGCCTGCAGCACCTGCGGACGCCCTGGCTGGACCGGGTGATGATCACCATTACCGAACTCGGCGACACGCCCGTGGTGATCGCGGTTGCGGTTGTGGTGGCGCTGTGGCTTATCCATGAACGCGCCTGGCATACCCTGACCTACTGGCTGATGGCGATTGGCGGCGGGTCGCTGATCAATTCCGCCATCAAGCTCGGCCTGCATCGCGCCCGGCCCGGCGACATGCATTATGACGGCGTCAGCGTCTTTTCCTTCCCAAGCGGACATTCCACCACCAATGCAGTGCTGTACGGTTTTCTGATCATCATCATGTCGCGGAAACTGCCTTTTGTGGCGCGGATTCCCGTGGTTATAACGCTCGTACTACTGGTTGGCCTGATCGCCTTTTCGCGGCTGTATCTGGGGGCGCACTGGCTGTCCGATGTGGCCGGCGGGCTGTTCTTCGGTTCCGGCTGGCTGGCCTTGCTGGGCCTGTTCTATATGTGGCGGCCGGCCGAACCGGTTGAACACGTCAAACTGCTTCTGGTGGCGATGTCGGCGCTGATTTTGGCCGGCGGCCTGAATATCGGGCTTCATCACGGCGCCGATATGACCCGCTATGCGGTGCAAAGGGGGCCGGCATGAAGATAGCCCACATTTCCGACCTGCATTTTGGCGCCCACGATCCCGCCGTACTTGAGGCGCTGGTGGCGCACCTGACCGAGGCCGGGCCCCATCTGGTCATCGCCAGCGGCGACATCACTCAGTCAGCGACCGAGGCTGAATTTGCTGCGGCACGGGCGTTTTTCGACGCCCTGCCGATGGAGGTCTTCGTTATTCCCGGCAACCATGACCTGCCGGGGATGGACCTGACCCGCTTTATCAATCCCTTCGGTCGTTACAGGCGGCATCTGATCGATGAGCTAAATCCGGAACTGGCCGCCGGGCCGGTGCATATCAAGGGCATCAATACCGCCCGCCGCATCCTGCCGCACTGGAACTGGGCCAATGGGGCGGTCAGCGCTAAGCAGCGCCGTGAAATTGCCCGGACCTTCGAGGCGGCCAGTGCTCCCTGGCGCATTCTCGTGCTGCATCACCCCTGATGAGTCCGAAGGAGTTTCCCCTGGATGTGGCCGTCTTCAACAAAAGGCCGCTGCTGGAGACCATATCCGAACAGCGCATCGATATCGTGCTCGCCGGTCACCAGCACCATGCCTATATCGAGACGCGCCAGGAAGAAGCGCACAAGACCCTGTTTGTCAGCGCTTCGACCGGTACGTCCACCCGCATTCGCCGCCAGCCCCAGGGCTTCAATCTGCTGGAATTTACCGACACCACCCTGCGCATCGATCAGTTACGCTATGCCGACGGGCGTTTCACCACATTCGAGGCCCATACGCATACAAAACCGTCCTCCTCCCTGTAGCGCTTATCTATAAGTATGCTATGGCCTCGGTATGGCCTTCCCGATCGATCCGCATACCTACTGGGCGTTTTTAGTCACCATGTTCTTCATGGCCATAACCCCCGGCCCGGCCAACCTGTTCGCCATCCGCACCGGCCTTGGTCGGCGCAAGAGCCACGTCATCGCCGCTGTGATCGGGCTGAACTGCGCCTCGCTGATCTGGTTCATTGCCTGCGCCTTTGGCCTGCAAATCCTGCTGACGGCTTTTCCGCTGCTGTTCCAGATCGTAGCCGTGGCCGGTGGGCTCTATCTCGGCTGGATGGCCTTCAGGGGATTCCGCTCGGCGCTTGATATCCGCAATGAAAACATCGGCAAAAGCCTGACGGCAGCGCCCGATCCAGGCAAAACCATCGCCGCCACCTTCAAGGATGGCTTCCTGGTCCAGTTGCTCAATCCCAAAGTGACCCTGTTTTTCACCGCCGTCCTGCCGCCGTTCGTCGATATCCACCGCGCCGTGCCGCCGCAGATGGTGGCCTTCGCCGCCACCGCCATCGGCATGGATACAATCACCATGACCACCTATGGACTGGCCGCCGTCACCCTGTCGCATACCCTGAGCGATCCGAGGAAAAAGCAGGTCTTCGATCTCGGCGTCTGCCTGATCCTGATGGCCATCGCCGCCCTGATCATCTGGCACGCCGGCATGGAACTGCTGCGGCTGTAACACAGGCTTTGTTTGGCGCGCATCTTAATCCAAAAAGCAGGTCGCTCGCGCGATGCGTCACACTTTTTGGGATGCGCTTATTCTCGCATTACGGACGGCCTAATATTGCCACATTGACGGCACAGTCTCGAAGGTTAATATGTGCAAAAGTTTTGCATATGTGGGGAGTTACACCATGAAGTATTTGAGCCTCGCCCTGGCCGCCGCCAGCCTGACCGTGCTGTCGGCCTGCGCCACGCCCACCCCTTATCAACCCGTCGCGGCGAACGTCTCGCCCGCCAACCAGCGGGGCTATTCCGAAACGCGCATCGAGGAAAACCGTTACCGTCTGAGCTTTGCCGGCAACGACATGACCAAGCGCGAAACGGTGGAAAATTACCTGCTTTACCGCGCCGCCGAACTGACGGTCAGATCCGGTTACGACTGGTTCGAGGTGGTCAGCCGTAATACCGATGAAAAGAAGCGCGCCACCACCTTTGAAGACCCCTATATGAGCAGCTTCTCCTGGCGTTTCTACAGCCGCAATCGCTGGAGCCGCTGGGGCGCTTTCGGCGCCGATTGGGGCACGGATACCGTCGTCTATTCGCGGTATGAAGCCAATGCCGAAATTCTGATGCACAAGGGCGCCAAGCCTGACAGCGATCCGAACGCCTATGACGCCCGCGCGGTCAAGGCCAATCTGGAATCGAAGATCATCCGGCCGGGCACGACGCACTGATCGGGGCAAATCACCGTTAGCCTTACGGCATTCGGCCTACGTAGAATGCCGTAGTCAGGCCTTCGGGGCTGATTGATGCTGAAGTGAACAAAGCACTACATTTTCTGCGTTATTGCGACTATATAGGCCGCAATGAGCAGACCTTTTCTCAAGATGAACGGCCTCGGCAATGATTTCATTGTCGTTGACGCCCGCGATACCGCCTTTGCACCGGCGCCGGAACAGGTCCGCGCCTGGGGTGATCGCGCGTCCGGTATTGGCTTTGACCAGTTGATCGCCATTGAAGGCAGCACAAGTGGCGATGCCTTTATGCGCGTCTGGAACAATGATGGCGGCACGGTCGAAACCTGCGGTAATGCCCTGCGCTGCGTGGGCTGGTATCTGAACCCCAAGGCTGCCAAAAAGACGCTGAAGATCGATACGCTCGGCGGCGCGACAAAGGCCATTGTGATCAGGGCCGATGAAAAGACCGGCACCGTGGCGGTCGATATGGGCAAGCCGCGCCTGGACTGGCGCGAGATTCCGCTGTCCGAAGAGATGGATACCCTGCGGCTGGAACTGAAGGTCGGGCCTTACGACGCGCCGCTCTACCATACGCCCTGTGCCGTCAGCATGGGCAATCCGCATGTCGTCTTCTTTGTCGATGACATATCGAAGGTCGATGTCGCCGCCACCGGCTCGCTGATCGAAAATCATCCGCTCTTCCCCGAAGGCGTCAATGTCGAGTTCGCGCAGGTGATTGACCGCCAGACGATCCGCATGCGTGTCTGGGAACGCGGCGCCGGCATCACCAAAGCTTGCGGCACCGGGGCCTGCGCCACGCTCGTGGCTACCGCCCGTCGCGGCCTGACCGACCGCGCCGCCACCGTCATCATGGATGGTGGTCCTCTGCACATTGCGTGGGCTGAGAACGATCACGTCATCATGACCGGCCCGATAGAGGTCGAGTTCGAGGGCACGTTGTGAGTAAGGTTGATGTCGTTACCTTCGGCTGTCGCCTGAACAGTTACGAGAGCGAGGTCATCCGCAAGACCGCCGCCGAGGACGGGCTCGACAACGCCATCATCTTCAATACCTGCGCCGTTACTGGCGAGGCCGTGCGCCAGGCGCGCCAAGCCATCCGCCGCGCCCGCAAGGAAAATCCTGAGGCGAAGCTGATCGTCACCGGCTGCGCCGCCCAGACCGATCCGGATACCTTCGCCAGCATGGCCGAGGTCGATTTCATCATCGGCAATGGCGACAAGCAGAAGGCCGGCAGCTACAAACTGACGCCCGACAGTGCCCGTATCGTCGTTAACGACATCTTTTCAGTGCAGGAAACCGCCGGTCACCTGATCGATGGCCTGAAGGATCGTGCCCGCGCCTTTGTCGAGGTGCAGAACGGTTGCGACCACCGCTGCACCTTCTGCATCATCCCCTATGGCCGCGGCAATTCGCGCTCGGCGGCGGCGGGTGACGTCATCAGCCAGACGCAAAAGCTGGTGGCTCAGGGCTATAACGAAGTGGTGCTGACCGGCGTCGATCTCACCTCCTGGGGCGGCGACCTGCCCGGCAATCCGCAGCTTGGCCATCTGGTGACGCGCATCCTCAAGCTGGTGCCCGACCTCAAGCGCCTGCGCCTCAGCTCCATCGATGCGGCCGAAATCGACGACACGCTGCTGCGCGCCTTTGCCGAGGAAGAGCGCCTCGCCCCCTATCTGCACCTCAGTCTTCAGCATGGAGACGACATGATCCTTAAGCGGATGAAACGGCGGCACCTGCGCGACGATTCCATCCGTCTGGTAGAAAAGGTGCGCAACGTCCGTCCGGATATCAGCTTCGGCGCCGATATGATCGCCGGCTTCCCGACCGAGACCGAAGAGATGTTCGCCAATGCCGTGTCGCTGGTCGATGCCTGTGACCTGTCCTTTGTCCACGTCTTCCCCTATTCGCCACGCCCGCAGACCCCGGCCGCCAAGATGCCGCAACTGGCCCGCCCGCTGATCAAGGAACGCGCCGCCCGGCTTCGTGCCAAGGCTGAGGAAGCCCTGACCCGGCACCTCACCCGTCAACAGGGCCGTATCCTGTCCTGTGTCGTCGAAAAAGCCGGCTTTGCTCGTGCCGCCGATTTCACCGAGGTCGTCTTTGACGGTGACGCTGCCGTTGGCGGTATCAGCGACATCCGTATCCACGGCCATGATGGCAAACATGTCATTGGCAGCCTTGCCCAAAACGCGTTACAGCAAGCGGTATGACTGAAGAAGAGAAAAAAGGCCAAAAAAAGGGATGGTTCCAGCGGCTGACGCAGGGCCTTTCCCGCACCTCGCAAAATCTGACCGAGTCGGTCACGCAAGTCTTCCAGCAAAAGGAAGCGCTGGACGATGCCGCGCTGGAGGAACTGGAGGACCTGCTGGTCGAAAGCGACCTGGGGCCACAGATCGCCGCCACCATCGCCGGCAAGATGGCGCAACAGAAGTTCAATTCTGCCAAGGATTCAAACGCCGTGCGCGCCGCGCTTGCCGAGGCCTTGGCGGATGAACTGGTCGGGCATGAAGGCACGTTCGAGCCACTCTCCGGTCCGCGTCCCTATGTCGTTCTGTTCGTCGGTGTCAACGGCTCCGGCAAGACGACCACGCTCGGCAAGATTGCCGCCAAGCTGGTCAAGAGTGGCGCCAAGGTGCTGATCGTCGCCGGTGATACCTTCCGCGCCGCCGCCGTCGAACAGCTCAAGGTGTGGTCCGAGCGCGCCGGCGCCGACTTCATGGGCCGCAAGACCGGCGCTGATGCGGCGGGTCTGGCCTATGACAGCTTCGTCAGGGCCAAGGAAGAAGGCTATGATGTCGTCCTGATCGATACCGCCGGCCGCCTTCAAAACAAGCAGGCCCTGATGGACGAACTCCTGAAAGTCGTCCGGGTCATCAAGAAGGTCGATCCGGAGGCGCCGCATGAGACCCTGCTGGTGCTGGACGCGACCGTGGGCCGCAATGCGCTCAGCCAGGAACAGATTTTCGGCCGCCAGGCGTTTGTATCCGGGCTGGTCATGACCAAGCTCGACGGCACGGCGCGTGGCGGTATCCTGATCCCGATTGCCAAGGCTTCCGACGCGCCGATCAAGCTGATCGGCGTCGGCGAGGATATCGAGGACCTGCACGAGTTCAGGGCGCGCGATTTCGCCCGATCCATGGTCGGCCTTGAACCGCTTGGAGACAAGACCGGAGATACACAATGACCGAGGAACCGAAGCTGGGCGATGAGATCCGCGAAGGCGACAAGGTGGTTGATCGCGCTCTGGGCATAGCCGCTGAAAAACTCGGCGAGACCAATCCCGAACTGGCGCTGAAGCCGGGCCAGCCGAAGCAGAACACCGTCAAGATGGTGGTCGATTACGGTCCGCTGATCGCTTTCGGCTTGACCTTTTTCGCCTGCAAATTCCTCAAGCTGGTGCCGGCGGCAGATTGCCTGATCTGGGCATCCGGCGTGCTGGGCGCGGCGTCGGTCCTGGCTCTCATCGGCGGGTTGATCGCCGAAAAGCGCATCGCCTGGATTCCGCTGGTCTCCTGCCTGATCACCATTCCGATGACGGTCCTGACCGTCGTTTTCCACGACGCCACCTTCGTCAAGATCAAGATGACCATTGTCGATGTGCTGATCGGCGGCATCCTGCTGGGCGCTCTGGTTCTGAAAAAGCAGCCGCTTAAGGCGCTTCTGGGCGATACGTTGAAGTTGAAAGACGCCGCCTGGCCGCGCCTGACCCTCTATTACGCCCTGTTCTATCTCGCCATGGCCGGCGTGAATGAAGCCATCTGGCGGACGCAGAGCGATGAATTCTGGCTGACCTGGAAGCTGGCCTCGATGATCGGCGGGCCGATCCTGCTGTCCATCTGCCTGCTGCCCTTCCTGATGAAAAACATGATCACCGAACCCGAAAGTGACGCGCGCTGACGGTCATTCCTCCGTGTTCGGATTGAATTGTCGTAAAAGCGACATATAATGATGACACTATCCCCTTGGCTGATTGCACATCGGGAGGGCGTCGTGAAGAAGTCAAAGTCAGGCGAAAAGACCATGTCTAAAAACGGACTCGATGAGTCGCCCTCGCACCTGCTGCACCGCGTGTTGCAGATTGCCCTTGATATCTATAATGCCGAAGCCGGCGAAGATGCGCTTTCCCAGCGGCAATATGCCGTCCTGAAAGCGCTGGAAGGCACGGAGGGGCTGTCGCAGACTGATCTGGTCAAGGTGACCGGCATCGATCGCTCGACGCTCGCCGATCTGGTGTCGCGGATGCTCGCCAAGGCACTGGTGGCGCGCGAACGTTCCGCCACCGATGCCCGCGCCAATCTGGTCCGGATCGCCGACGCCGGCAAGACAGCACTGGCCGAGATGGAGCCGCGCGTCCTGGCGGCTGACGAGAAGATCCTCAGCCTGCTGTCGCCGCCCAAGCGGGAGAGCTTCGTCAAGCTGCTGCGCAAACTCACCCATGCGCGTGAAACCGAATTGTCCGGCGATGCAAAACCGCGCAAGGAAAAAACGCTCAAGCCGCCGAAGGCCGAGAAGGCCCCCAAGGCGGAAAAGAAAAAGAAGGTGAAGACCAAGCTCAGTGCGCGCAAGCTGAAGAAGCTGCCCTTCCCGCCGCTGTCGGAAGGGGTTTCCGAGGCGGCGGACAGCGAAGACCTGGTGCATTCACCGGTGGTCAAGACGGACGTGGTTTAAGGATAAAAAAGCGCCGATCCATATGAATCGGCGCTCTTTTTGCGTCTGGTGATCCGTCGGTTTATTTCTTCTCAGCGGAAGCCGCCGAACTGGAAGATGACGCGCTGGATGATGACGATCCCGAAACCGTGCCCGCTGGCGTGGCCGCTTTCATCTTGGCTTCGATCTTGGCGCCGGGCTTATCGACCAGATCGCTGTCGGCCAGCTTGGCGCCTCGCGGATGGGCCGCGGCCAGCTTGACGTCACCGTTGTATTTCAGCACGTCGAGCGCACGGGTCAGTTCAAAATCACCGGTCTTGGTGTCGAAATCCTCCGGCGGCACTTCCTGGACGGCGTGGGCCGAACGGCGGACCTTGCCTTCATCGGCATCCAGCGCATTGCCATAGGCGGCTTCGGTATATTGCATGGCGGCCGTGGCGATATATTTCGCCTGTTCCTTGCTCATCGCCACTTCGAGATCGGGTTCGATGCCGGTTTTCTGGATCGAACGACCTGAAGGCGTATAGTAACGCGCGGTGGTCAGCTTGACGGCGCGATTGTCGCCCAGGTCGATGACGCTCTGCACCGAGCCCTTGCCGAAGGTGGTCAGGCCGACGATGGTGGCGCGCTTCTGGTCCTGCAGGGCGCCGGAGACGATTTCCGCCGCCGAGGCCGTGCCCGGATTGGTCAGGACGACGATCGGCTTGCCGTTCAGCATGTCGCCCTTCTTGGCCTGATAGCGGATGATGTCCTTGGGGTCACGCCCGCGCTGGCTGACGATCTCGCCGCCATCGAGGAACAGATCGGCTACGCCGACCGATTGTTCCAGCAGGCCGCCGGGATTATTGCGCAGGTCGAGCACCAGCCCCTTCATGTTGGGGTTCTTGGCCATCAGGTCGGCCAGCGCCGTCTTGGTATCGTTGGCGGTGGTCTCCGAGAAGGAAGCGATGCGCAGGTAGCCGTAATCGCCCTCCATGCGGGTCTTGACTGACTTCACCACAATGATTTCACGCGTCAGGGCCACATCGAACGGCGCGTCCTTGCCGGTGCGGACAATAGTGACGGTCAGCTTGGTATTGGGCTCGCCCTTCATCTTGGAAATGGCGTCATTGAGCGGCAGGCCGAGGATCGAGGTGCCGTCAATGGCGGTGATATAGTCGCCGGATTCGATACCCGCCTTTTGGGCCGGCGTGTCGTCCATAGGGGTGACGACCTTGACCGCGCCGTCTTCACCGGTCACTTCCAGGCCGATGCCGCCATAGGAGCCGCGCGTCTTTTCCTTCAGGTCGGTATAGTCGTCGTCCGAGAGATAGTTGGAATGCGGATCGAGCGAGGCCAGCATCCCTTCCAGGGCGGCATTGATCAGCTTCTTGGAATCGACCGGCACGACATAGTCCTGCTGGACGATGGCGAGCACATTGCCGAACAGCTCCAGTTGCTTATAGGTATCCGAGCGAGGCGAGAAGGCCGGCTGGCTGGCATAGGCGACAGCCCCGATGCTCAGGGCGACAGCGGCGGCGCCGGCAAGGTAAATATTCTTCATTTCATCCTCGGTGGGCATACAATCAGTCTAGCATATAAGAGTGAGAACATGGCGTAAACGGGGCGCGGTTATTTAGTTTTAAAGGCCATCTCTACCGACTGGAAAGCTGGAGCGTCGTGGCGGGATTGACCGGCGTTTCGCCCTTGCGCAGTTCCATGTAGAGAAGCGCTTTCTTGTCGGAGAGGTTGGGCATCCGCCCCAGCGGTTCATGGCGGCCGACAGTCTGCCCCTGCTGGACATAGATGCGGCCGATCCCGGTGACCACGACGCGATAATCATGGCCGATGCTGAGAACGACCACCTGTCCGTAGGACTCGAGCGGGCCGGCATATTCGACCTCGCCTTCCGCCGGTGCGGTGACCTGGCTGCCCGGCAGGGCGGCATAGGAGACGCCGCGACTGGCGGGACCATTGCCTTCAACCTGACCAAAATTGCGGGTGATGTCGCCGACCACAGGCGGTTGCAGATGGGTATTGTCGATCGCCGGGGAGCCAAAGAATTTCAGCGGGAGGTCGCCGGTCAGGCGGTTTTCGCGTGCCTTCAGCTCGGCGGCGCGGGCATCCATCTGGTCGGCCTGGTTCAGCAACTGGTCTTCCAGGTCCATCTTCTGCTGGATCAGGCGCTCAATCTCGCTGCGCTGCTCGGAAACCTCGCTTTCGGAGATGAAGATGGCCTCGTTCTGCAGGGCGGCCTGACGGCGCAGATTGACGAGCTGGCTGTTCTGCCGGACGAGGCTTTCGGTGCGCTTTTTCAGTTCCGGCGTTATGGCGCGCATGATGATGGCAGCCAGCACGGCATCGTTGGCCTTGCGCGGCGTCACGAACAGCGCCGGCGGCGGATTGCGCGAATAAATTTGCAGGGCGGAAAGCAGGCGGGTCTGCTTGTCGCGTTCTGCGATCAGGCGTCGGGAAATATCGGTTTCCTGCTGGTTGATGGTTTCCAGCTTGGCGCGGTAGATGGCGGAGCGCGTTTCGCCGGTGCCCTGTTTGCGCGAAATCTCGATGATCTGCTCACGCAGGGCCTCGACCTCCTGGGCAATCTGGCGGGCGGAGCGGCGCTGGGTGTCGCTCTTGCGTTCCTCGGCACGGCGCTGAGCCGACAGGGTATCGAGCGTGGCGCGATCGGCTTCGGAAAGGTCATGTGTCCGCTGTTGCGCATCACTCTGCGCCGCCCCGGCAAGGGCGAGCACGGCCAGGCCGGTCAGAAGCAGATGGCGCGAGGAAGCGAGCATATCCTTGAGATAAGGTGGTTCGGCTTAATTCTCAATAAACACATTTTTCAGCTCAAGCGCCGGACTAGGCGTCCCTCACGACTTTCCTCGCATCAGCTCGGGCGGCCGCTTGGCCTTGCCGGACACATGGCATGTGCCCGGAGATCAGTCCCGATGATACGGCAGACCGGCCAATATGGTGGTGGCGCGGTACATCTGTTCGGCCAACATGACGCGGACCAGGGCGTGTGGCCAGGTTTGCGGGCCAAAAGCCAGCGAGAAGGCGGATGATTTCAGCAAAGCCGGATCAAGGCCATCTGCCCCGCCGATCAGGAAGGTGACGCGACGCTCACCGCGATCCTTGTATATATTGAGGCGCTGGGCGATCTGGCGCGAGGTCAGTTGTTCGCCATGCTCGTCGCAGGCGATCAGGATGCCGCCATCACTTAAGGCTGCCTTGACCGCTTCCATTTCCTGTGCCTTCAGCAGGGCGGAGGTGGCGGCCTTGGCACCTTTCTTGGCTTCTACTTCCAGCAAATCGACAGGTGAAATGCCTAAACCGCGCCCGGTTAAACTGGCGCGGTTCAGATAGTCTTTGACAAGAGTGTTTTCGACCGTCGCGCCGAGCTTGCCAACGGCGCAGAGCGTCAGCTTCATTTAGACGGAGACAGTGTGGCCTGTGCCTTCGGGCGACAGCGACCAGATCTTCTCGATATTGTAGAAGCTGCGGACTTCCGGGCGGAAGATATGCACGACGACATCGCCGACATCGATCAGCACCCAGTCGCAGGCCGGCAGGCCCTCGATCTTGGCCTTGCCATGGCCGGCTTCCTTGAGCGCGCGGACGACGTGATCGGCCAGGGCGCCGACGTGGCGGTGCGAACGGCCGGAGGCGATGATCAGGGTGTCGGCGACCGAGGATTTGCCCTTCAGGTCTATGCAGACGATATCCTGCGCCTTGTCGTCATCGAGCTTGTTGACGATCAGGGTTTCCAGAGGCTCAAGGCCTTCGGTAGACGGAGCTTCATCGTGGGAGGTCTGACCTTGGTCAGGCGTAGCCTCATACAGAGGGGTTTCAGGCGCGGTTTGCGCGGGTTGGCGAGACAGGGCTTCAGTTCCTTTATGATCCACAATGGATGATGCATAGCACAAAATGTGCTGGCGGTCACCCTTTGATGGAATTTTACTGCTGTGGAGATTTCGTCTTAGATTTCAAACGCAAGGCGGTGGAGGAGTGTCCATGTAACGGACCTTTGATAAAAGGGCCTCTGTTTAGATTGGTTTGCCACCTGTCCATGGGCGATCTGAAACGCCATATCGCCAGCCTTCTTTTGCGGTGTATCCGACAAAAATTTGGTTGGGCAAAAAGGCGTAAAAAATATCGTCATCCATATTACGGTCAGAGAACTCGATATAGTGGCCAAAAGATAATTGAAGTCTTACCTTGCCGCCAACCATCTTAAGGCATTCAAATGTTCCGAGGTTCATATTTGGAATGGCAGTGGCGTCGGCTCGTCCGACGAGATGATTTTCCTCTCGGTCAAATATATTCCAATCCTCAAACCACGTGCCAAGACGGTATGTAGCGTTTGCGTCCTGTGATTCAAATGTCAGCGAGAGGGCGTTGTATTCCGCGGTTTTGACAGCAATCAGAGGAAGCCCATTTAGCGATGACAGCAGGTCTTTCAATTCTGAACTTATTTCACTCATGATCGTTCACTTGAGGTGCCGCCTGATGTCTGCGAATGGCGGTCGACGAATGGCCGTGTAACGGACCTTTGATATAGGCCCAGGCCGGGGCGTGGCGATAGGGCAGGGTCTGGGCTGCCCGTTCATCGACCTTGTAGTGGGCAAAGCGCAGGGTGGCTGGCGAGAAGCGCGCCTTCATCAGGGCGCCCGGTCGGGAAACGACGGCGATCGGCACCATGTGCATAAGCTGCACCCAGCCGCGCCAGCGATGGAAGCCGGCCAGGCTGTCGCCGCCCATGATCCAGACGAAATGGACGCCGGGATAGCGGGCTTTCAGGGCGCGCAGGGTATCGAGCGTATAGGTGGCGTGGATGCGGGTCTCGAAATCCGAGATGACATCTTTCGGGCCGGTGAAGGGCCGGACCTGGGCGATGCGGTCCGCCAGTGGCGCGGTCTCGGTCTTCGATTTCAGCGGATTCTGTGGTGATACCAGCCAGATGATCCGGTCGAGGCCCAGTTGCTGGCGCGCCGTTTCAGCGACATGGCGATGGCCGGCGTGCGCCGGATTGAACGAGCCGCCGAACAGGCCAACCGTCATGCCGCGTTCCAGATGGAAGCCGCTGCGCAAACCGCCCGCGGGGACTGCGGGCCGCATCGGGGCCGGACCGGCGAACCACATCCTCAGGCGTTATCCCACGGATTATAGGCGGACGCGGCCTCCGCTCTGGCGGTTTCCGGCTTTTCCCCCTGGATGGTTTCCAGCGCGGCAAACAGCAGGTCACGCACACCTTCTCCGGTCACGCCGGAGATCAGGAAGGGCGTCTGGCCGGAGACCTTCTTGATTTTGGTCACCAGCTTCTTGCGGGCATCGGCATCGAGCGAGATCCACCTTGTTGATGGCCACCAGTTCGGTTTTCGAGCCCGAGGATCTCGTCATAGGCGTTCAGCTCCTTGCGGATGGTCTTGTACGCCTTGACCGGGTCTTCCTGGGTGCCGTCGATCAGATGGAGCAGCACCTTGGTGCGCTCGACGTGGCCCGAGGAACTTGGTGCCGAGGCCGGCGCCTTCGAAGCGCCTTCGATCAGGCCGGGAATATCGGCCAATACAAAACGCTGCTCAGGCCCTAAGTCGATCACGCCGAGATTGGGCACCAGCGTGGTGAAGGGATAGTCGGCGATCTTCGGTTTGGCCGAGGATGAGGCGGCCAGAAAGGTCGACTTGCCGGCATTGGGCAGGCCCACCAGGCCGGCATCGGCGATCAGTTTGAGCCGCAGCCAGATCCACTTTTCCTCGCCATCCTGACCGGGCAGGGCAAATTTCGGCGCCTGGTTGATCGGGCCCTTGAAGCGGGTATTGCCCCAGCCGCCATTGCCGCCCTGGGCCAGCAGATGGCGTTTGCCGGGTTGATCGAGATCGACGATCAGGGTTTCATGGTCTTCCTCGAAAACCTCGGTGCCAACTGGCACATAGAGCACGATATCCTCTGCATTGGCGCCGTGCATCTGGCGGCCCATGCCGTGGGTGCCGGTTTTGGCCTTGAAATGCTGCTGGTAGCGGTAGTCGATCAGGGTATTGAGGCCGTCCTTGGCTTCGATCCACACATTTCCGCCCTTGCCGCCATCACCACCATCGGGGCCGCCATTGGGGATGAACTTTTCACGGCGAAACGAGACGGCGCCGGCGCCGCCGTTGCCGGAACGGATAAAGATTTTGCACTGATCGAGGAATTTCATAAGCCAAAGCGTTTTCGAAAAAGTGGTTGCCGGTTTTTCGTCTAAAAACGCGTCTTACCAAAAAGATGTTCTTTGACGGAAAACGGTCTAAAAAGCAAGAAACCCCGGCGACGCCATGAATAATGGCGTGCCGGGGCTCTCAGGTCGGCGGCTTAAACTACAGTATGCGGATCATATGGAGCGCCAGATGCTCGCCTTCGCGCGCCAGCGAGGTCTCCATCGTGCGGCGGCCGGTATAGAGGAAATCGGCCTTGATCAGGGCCGAGGCCGAAGGTTCGTTATCCGCGAAATGCGCCGCATGGATGATGCGGTGCAGTTTGCGCTTCTTGCACCAGCGCAGCAGGCCATCGGTCGCCTCAATGGCATAGCCCTGACCCTGCCATTGCGGTGCGATGAAGACGCTTAGGTTAGGCCCGAACGAGTGGATGCCACCGGTCGTGCCGCAGGCCGACTTGGTCAGGCTGATAATCCCTATCAGGCGCTCATCATCCAGGCGGATCGCCCAATGCGTAAAGGGCGTGGCGGCCATATCGGCCAGCAGGCGCTCAGCATCGCTGCGATCCAGCGGATGCGGGATGGCGTGGGTCATCCGCGCCGAGTTCTTGTCGGCGAAGACGGCCAGGAAGGCATCGAGATCGGAAGGTTTCAGTGCCGTCAGGCTCAGACGCGTCGTCTCGACGCTGATCTGGTCTGGCTTGTGCGGGCCGATGACGGCCCTGTGGGCTTCATTGCGCGTGATCATGTCTGTCACTCCTTGACCCCGGCGGCATGGATGGCACCACCTTGAGGTCTATTTAGGGTGAAACTGTGTCAGTTCCACCACAGGTCCTGAAAGAGCGGGATCACGTTTGGTTTATGCCAAAACCAAAAACGAAAAACGGGAGCCAGGTCTAACCCGGACTCCCGCTCTAAACTCGGTCCGGATCGGCTTAAAATCTTAAGCACGATCCGAAAATGTCGAATTGTGCTTATTCGGCAGCCGCGGCTACCGGCAGGATCGAGACGTAACAACGCTCGTCGCGCTTGGTGGTGAACTTCACATTGCCTGTCGCCGTGGCGAAGAGGGTATGGTCGCGGCCGAGGCCGACATTTTCACCGGCAAAGAACTTGGTGCCGCGCTGACGGACAAGGATGTTGCCGGCGAGAACGAGTTCACCACCGAACTTCTTGACGCCGAGGCGCTTGGATTGTGAGTCGCGGCCGTTGCGGGACGAACCACCGGATTTTTTGTGTGCCATGGGAGGTGCTCCTTAGGTTCTGTAATTACGCTTCGTCAGCCGAGGTTTCAGCAGCGGCCTTCTTCTTCGGCGCGGCCTTCTTCTTGGCGGGGGCTTCTTCGGCGACAACCGGAACCGAAACCACTTCCGGGGTCTCGATAGCGGCGGCCAGGTTACGCGGCGCCAGGTTACGGGCGCGGGCGTCCAGTTCGGCCTTCGTGGTCAGCGAGACGGTGCCTTCCCACTTCGCCGACTTACCGGCACCAAGGATCGAGGTGACGCGCAGAACCGACTGGAGCTGACGATGGCCGCGGGTACGGCGATAGCCCTGACGGCGGGTCTTCTTGAAGATGCGGACCTTCTCACCCTTGCGGGTTTCGATCAGGGTGGCTTCGACCACGGCGCCATCAACGAGCGGCGCACCGACAACGGCACCGGCCGCATCGCCGAGCATCAGCACGTCGTTGAACTTCACAGCCGCGCCGGCTTCGCCTTCGAGCTTCTCGACAACGATCAGATCGCCAGCCGAAACGCGGTATTGCTTACCGCCTGTTTTGATGACCGCGTACATGGTCAGGAACCTTATGCCGTGGCGCGCGGCTTTAAACGTAGTGCCTTGCGCGGGAGAATGGAAAAACGCCCCAGGAACCACAAGGCTCCGGGCGAGAGGCGGCGACTTATACAAGGATATCTCGGTGAGTCAACGGGTTTATGGGGCGCAAACGGCTATTTTCTGCCTTCGGCGGTCCAAAACAAATCACCTGCTTCATTCTATATATTTGAAAGCTTGATTTCAATGCGCGAAGGCTTAACTAAGCGGCAGATCATTCCACCTTTATAAAGTAACACCCTCATGGCCGATACCGCGCACCAATCGCAAAAGACCCCCGTCACCGTCCTGACCGGCTATCTGGGCGCCGGCAAGACGACCCTGCTCAACCGTATCCTCTCTGAAAACCACGGCCAGAAATATGCCGTAATCGTCAATGAGTTCGGCGAAATCGGCATCGACAACGACCTGATCGTGGGCGCCGATGAAGAAGTGTTCGAGATGAACAATGGCTGCGTCTGCTGCACGGTGCGCGGCGATCTGATCCGCATCCTGTCGCAACTGATGAAGCGCAAAGGCCGTTTCGACGCTATTATTGTCGAGACCACGGGCCTGGCCGATCCCGGCCCGGTGGCGCAGACCTTCTTTGTCGACGAAGACATCAAGGCGAAGACCTATCTCGACTCGGTGACGGCCCTGGTCGATGCCCTGCATTTCGACGAGGCGCTGAAAACCGACCGCGTGGTCAAGGAACAGATCGCTTTCGCCGATCAGATCATTCTCAACAAGACCGACCTGGTCGATGACGCCAAGCTGGATGAAATCGAAGGCCGCCTGAAGGGGCTGAACCCGCTGGCCAGCATCACCCGCGCCCAGCGCTCGTTTGTCGATATCGCCAGCCTGCTGAACCAGCACCGGTTTGATCTGACCAAGCTGGAAGAGATTGGCCACGACGAGCATCACCATCATCATGACCATAATCCGGCGCATGGGGAACCCGGCCATGTTCATGATGAACACTGCGGCCATGACCATCATCATGATCACGGGCATCACCACCACAACCCGGCGCATGGTGAGGCGGGGCATGTCCATGACGAGCATTGCAGCCACACCATCAATCCGATCCACGATGAAGAGATCAAGAGTCTGTCGCTCAGCACCGACAAGCCGATCGACGGCATCCGTTTTACCCAGTGGCTGGATAAGTTGCTGGCGGAAAAGGGCCAGGATATCCTGCGCGCCAAGGGCATTCTGAACGTCAAGGGTGAGAACAAGCGCCTGGTCTTCCAGGCGGTTCATATGATCCTGGAAGGCGACCTGCAACGCGAATGGCAGGCGGACGAGCCGCGTATCTCGCGGGCGGTGTTTATCGGCCGTCATCTTGATACCGCAGCGCTTAAGGCCGGCTTTGAAGCGACGATCGCGGCGTAATTTCTCCTCCCCTGATTTATCGGGGGAGGTGGCAGCGCGAAGCCCGAAGGGCTGGTGTCGCTGACGGAGGGGGCTATTCCACCGTCAGTAATGCCGCCTCCGTCTCGACGCGCTGCGCTTGCTCGACACCTCCCCCGCTTCGCCAAGCGGCTCGCAAGGGAGGAGAAGATTTCTTTCCAAATCCTATCTCCCTGCTTATAAGCGCCATCATGACCTTTGCTTACCAAAAACCCTTCGACTCCTACGTGGTCGCCGCCCTGTTCGATGCGCTTGACGAGCCTGTGGTGGCGCTCGGCGATGGCCGCATTGTCTTTCCTGATTCAGAAAAAGAATTCGACGCCCACCCCGATGCCGGAATCTTAAGCGCCGTAATCCACCCGACCGGGCTGGGCGTTATCACTGGCGGTGACGATGGTCGCGTGGTCTGGACCTCCAAGGATGCCGGCCCGATCGAACTGGCGGTGCATAAGGGCGCCTGGATCGATATGATTGCCGCAGCGCCCGAAGGCCAGGTGATCGCCTATGCCACCGCCAAGAAGGTCCATGTGCTCGACCTGCTCAAGAAAGAGACCAAGACCTTCATACACGAGCATTCGGTCTCCGATCTGGTTTTCGATCCCAAGGCGCGTAAGCTTTATTGTGCCACCTATAATGGTGTGGTCGTGTGGTTTGCCCGTATCGACGAAAAGCAGAAGCCGTCAAAGCTGTTCTGGGCCGGTTCACACACCAAGATCGCTATGGCGCCATCGGGTGAGTTCGTCATCACCGCCATGCAGGAAAACGCCCTGCACGGCTGGCGCCTGAAGGATTCAAAAGACATGCGCATGGGCGGCTATCCCGCCAAGATCAAGTCGCTCGACTTCTTCGCCAAAGGCAAGCTGTTGGCCACCTCCGGCGCCAATGGCGCAGTGGTATGGCCGTTCCTGCGCTCCAATGGTCCGATGGGCGAGGAAGCTTCCGAGATCAATCCGCTGGAAGGCAGCACGGTCTCCGTGGTGGCCGGCGCGGCCGAGGAAACCATCCTCAGCGCCGGCACTGAAGATGGCCGCGTCTGGCTGGCAGAGCTGCAATCGACCCATGTGGAGTGGATCAAGGGCGAAAAAGGTTCGCCAATCACAGCACTGGCTATCTCCGGTGAAGCCAATCGTATTCTGTTTGGCGATGAAGAGGGCGTGGTCTATATCTTTGAAGCGTGATATCACGTTCTGAGAGGCTGCAAAGCATCATCTATCTGCGATACGTTGCTCACGTACCTGAGTACGCTCCGCTACGTTTCTCGATAGCTAATCCTTTTCGCCGTCTCATAACGCGATATCGGTTCGGAGTACGTGGCTGTGGGGGCTGCCTAAATGAGTGAGCGTGATGATGAGCCGGAAGATACGGTTCCGGGCCTGAGCGAAGAAACCATCTATGACGCCCCGCCGGAGTCGACACCCCATCCCATGCCTGAAAAAGTAAAGCGTAAATTCCGCCCTCTGCGTTTTGTGGGCGCCTGTATTGTCGGCTTTTTCACCTTCTCCATTCTCTCGGTCGCTATTCATCGTTTCGTGCCGGTGCCGGTGACCTTCCTGATGATCGAGAAGCTGACCCAGGGCAATGGCCTCGATCACCGCTGGGTGCCCGGCTATCAGATCAGCGATAACCTGAAGCGCGCCGTCATTGCCTCGGAAGACGCCAAGTTCTGTACCCACGATGGTTTTGACATGCAGGCCATCGAGAAGGCCGAGCGCTACAACGCCACACATAAAAAGAAGCGCGGCGCCTCGACCATTTCGCAGCAGACGGCCAAGAATGTCTTCCTGTGGCCGGATCGTTCCTGGGTCCGCAAGGGCTTCGAGGTCTATTACACCTTCCTGATCGAGCATATGTGGTCGAAGGACCGGATCATGGAGGTCTATCTCAATTCGATCGAAATGGGGCCGGGCATCTATGGCGCCGAAGCGGCTTCGCAATACTGGTTCGGCCATAGCGCGAAAACGTTGTCACGCGCGGAAGCGGCGCAACTGGCGGCCATTCTGCCCAATCCGATCAAGCGCAAGGCCAAGGGCAGCAAGCGCTCCGGCCGTATCGCCGCCAATGCGCGGATGGTGGTCAATCAGGGGCTGGATGCCTGCGCGGCGGAATAACAAGAGCGGCAGAATAACAAGAAAAGAAAACGCGTCATGATCACCGTCTGCTTTGTTCTGGGATTCATTCTCTTTTTCTGCGGCCTGTTCTCTCCTCTGGTGCGCGCGTGGAAGATTCTGCTGGTTTCAATACCGCAGTGGTGCCAGCCGCGAAACGGTTGAGGGCTGGTTCCGCCCTGGTCATGATGTTCTGAGCGATCTTCTGCGACAGGGCTTAAGCTTGACGGCGGGGTGGGCGATTATGGGATACGGTATAACGCGTTTGCAGTTCCCCGACGAACGTGGCTCATGGTCGGCATACGATGTTCATCCTGGCATTCTCGGGTATTCGATAGTGATGGCGATAGTGTTGGCCGTACTCTTTACCGCTGCCTTTTGCCTGTTTCGTCCCGGCCGTATGGGGGCTCTCAATGTACTCTGGTTCCTGCGGAGCGCTGGGTATAAATACGCAGCGGCGAAGGAGGATTGCCGCCGTTTGTTTCTCTGTGGTTCCATCTGGGAAATGAACAAGCGCATTCTGTCTTTACCGCTGTTCGTCGTGGGATTGACCGGCGCTTGGGGCCTCGTTGAAAATATATTAGGGCATCCGTTTCCTTGACATGCCCTTGACGACTGCAACCAAATAGCCTTCCCTGCGATTGTTAACCACTGGGAGGACTGGTCATGAAGTATCTGCTGACGTCTGCGGCCTGTGTGGCCTTGCTTACCGGCTGCGCCACCACGACAACGCCTTCCGCGCCCTCGGTGGTACTGGGTTCCGGCAGCGGGCCGGGGCCTATACCGTGCCGGTCGAGCCCGCGCCGCTGACCCCGGCGATGCCGGCCAAGCCGACGCCGGAAGAGGCCACGGCCTTTATCACCGATGCCGAAGCGAAGCTGGCCGATCTCAACGAATATGATCAGCACGCCCAATGGATGGGCGCCACCTTTATTAATTTCGACAGCGAGTGGCTCCAGACCAAGGCCGATGCCGCCCTGAACGAGGCCACGGTCAAATATGCCATGGAATCGGCGCAGTATAATGATGTCGATGCCGATCCGGTGACGCGCCGCAAGCTCGACCTGCTGCGTATTTCCCAAACCCTGCCGGCGGCGGCCGAGCCTGGCGCCGCAGAGGAATTGTCGGCCGTGGCCGCCAAGCTGGGCGCCACCTATTCGACCGGCAAGTTCACCTGGAAGGGCAAGACCTATAATCTCGATGATGCGTCTGATGTGATGGCCAAGACGCGCGATCCGCTGACCACCCGCGCCATGTGGGAAGGCTGGATGAGCATAGCCGCGCCGATGAAGGACGATTATGCCAAGCTGACGGAACTTTCCAATAAGGGCGCGCAAGGTTTGGGCTTCAAGGATACCGGCGCCCTGTGGCGCTCCGGCTATGACATGGACCCGGACGCTTTCGCCGCCGAGACCGACAAGCTGTGGACCCAGGTCGCGCCCTTCTACAAGAATCTGCACTGCTATACGCGCCGCAAGCTGAATGAGAAGTATGGCGATGCCGTCCAGCCGAAGACCGGCCCGATCCGCGCTGACCTGCTCGGTAATATGTGGGCGCAGGACTGGTCGAACATCTATGACGTGGTGGCGCCGAAAGGGATAAAATCCAGCTACAGTCTCGACAAGCTGTTGGTGAAGAAGAAGTACGACCCGCTGAAAATGGTCCATACCGGTGAGAACTTCTACACCTCGCTCGGTTTCAAATCCCTGCCGTCCACCTTCTGGGAACGCTCGCAGTTCACCCGGCCGCGTGACCGCGAAGTGGTCTGCCACGCTTCGGCCTGGGATGTCGATAATAACGAAGACCTGCGCATCAAGATGTGTACCCAGGTCAATGGCGAGGACTTCTACACGGTCCACCACGAGCTGGGGCATAATTTCTACCAGCGCGCCTATATGGATCAGCCCTTCCTGTTCAAGAACGGCGCCAATGACGGCTTCCATGAAGCGATCGGTGATTTTATCGGCCTCAGTTCGGTGACGCCGACCTATCTCAAGCAGATCGGTTTGCTGGACAAGGTGCCGGGCGAATCGGAGGATATTCCCTACCTGCTCAAGATGGCGCTGCAAAAGGTGGCCTTCCTGCCGTTTGGTCTGGAAATCGATCGCTGGCGCTGGGAGGTCTTTTCCGGCCAGATCACCGAAGCGCAGTATAATCAGCGCTGGTGGGAACTGGTGCGCAAGTATCAGGGCATCCAGGCACCGGGGCCGCGTCCGGAATCGGCCTTCGATCCGGGCGGCAAGTATCATGTGGCGGCCAGCGTGCCCTATACGCGCTATTTCCTGGCCGATATTTTGCAATTCCAGTTCCAGCGCGCGGCGTGCGAACAGGCTGGCTGGAAGGGGCCGTTGCACCGCTGCTCGATCTATGGCGAACGCGCGGTGGGTGAGAAGCTGAACGCCATGCTGGAAATGGGGCAATCGAAGCCCTGGCCGGACGCGCTGGAAACCTTTACCGGCCAGCGCGAGATGGATGCCACGGCGATCATGGATTACTTCGCGCCGCTCAATGCCTGGCTGGAAGAGCAGAACAAGGACCAGCAGTGCGGCTGGGATGGCGAGATATAATCTACGGGCAACTGTGTTTGAGTGTGGCGCGGATCAGGTGATCTGCGCCATTTCTTTTGTGTGCCAGTTTGAGTTTTTAGCGATCATAGCGTTGAGTGCTGTGATCATCCACCTCGCAATGGCAATGAGGGGGCACTTCTTTTGTTTTCCTCTGCTTGTGAGGGCCTGATAGCGGTCTTTTACGTCGGCTTTTGATCGGCTTGCGGTTACGGCAGCGGCGAAGAGGAGGTGGCGGATGTGGCGCCTTCCGCCCCAGATGGTTCTTTTTCCCCTGAATGTTCCGCTATCCCTTGGATGAGGGGCCAGTCCGGTCAGGCTTGCGATCTGTTTTCGGTTTCTGTGTCCGAGCTCAGGCAAATCCGCGATCAGGGTTGCTGCGGTAACCGGTCCGATGCCTGGCGCACTTTGCAGGCAGACAGAGGCTTTGCGGAAGTCAGAGTTGGCCTCGATCAGTTCGCGGATTACGGCTTCAATGCTGCGGATTTGCTGATCAAGGATGCTGAGCATGTGGTCGAGGCTTTGGCATATCCAGGGATCATTGCAGAACTGATGTCTACGGGTACGTTCCTGCTTGCGCATTTCGACCATCTGCCGGCGCCTGCTGAGATACAGGCTGAGCCTAACCCGTTCGGTCGAGCGAGGTTGTGACGGTGCCGGCTTTAGGGCCTGCGCCATATGGGCCAGCATGGCTGCATCAACGCGGTCTGTCTTGGCGCGTCGGCCTGAGGCTTTAGCAAAGTCTCTGGCGTCTCTGGGGTTTACGCGGACAAAGGCACCCTGACGCCGCTCCAGTTCTGTGTGCAGGGTCTGGTCAACACGGCTTGTAGCTTCGAACACGACAAGACGTTGGGTGTCGAGGCCATCCAGCCAGGCTGTGATGGCATCAGTGTGGTTATCGATCTGAAAGTAACGCGAAGTTTGACTGTCGAAGATGTCGAGTGTCGCTTTGGAAACATCGACGCCAATGGGAAATTGGTGCAAGGTCATGGGGCCTGTCCTTGTCAATACGGGGTCGGTGGCGACCGCCCCCGGCAACTGTTCAGGTTTGGTGTGAAGCTGCCGGGGACTGAGCCCAGAAACGATCTCTAAGGGATCGGGGTTTGGACAGTCTCCCGGCGGCGATCTTCACAATAGCATACCCACAACAGACAGGGTTTGGGGCCTGTGGGTCCGGACTCATATTATTTTGCCCACCAGTTGACGATGGCTGCGATGGTTATGGTTGCGATGAAGGTTTCAATCTTTCGGTCGTACCGCATGGCCACTCGCCTCCAATCTTTGAAGCGGCAGAACATGCGCTCGATTACGTTACGTTGCTTGTAGACACGTTTGTCATAGGCGAACTGGATGCGGCGATGACGCATAGGCGGGATGACCGCCTTTGTCCCACGCTCCGCCAGCCATTCACGCAGGGCGTTGGCGTCATATCCCTTGTCCGCCACCAACTCACCTGTCGGTGCCAGAGAACCTATGCACTGCTGAGCGACGGCGACATCGGGAATATTCCCAGGCGTTACGACGAGCGTCCAGGGTCTGCCATATGCGTCGCATAGAGCGTGGATCTTGCTCTGGCGTCCGATCTGGGTACGGCCGATACCATTGGCCAAAGCCCCCTTTTGCACCGCCGGCTGAGCGGTGGGCTCGCACCAGAGTCGCGTCGAGGAACAATCGGTCAGGCAAGGCTTCCTGACCGGCCAGGGCATGGAAAATTGCCTCCCACACGCCCTGATCGGCCCAGCGCACGAAGCGATTGTAAAGCGTCTTCTTCGGGCCATAGGCTGGCGGACAATCACTCCAGCGGCCACCCGATTTCAAAGCATGAACAATCCCGGATAAAACCCGCCGGTCGTCCACACGCGGCTTTCCAGGACGTCCTTTGGGTAGCAAAGGCTCGATCCGCGCCCACTGCTCATCAGAAAACCAAAACAAATCAGACATGATCCACCTCCTGGCAAAGAAAGTGAATCACATCCGCAGGCTCAAAGGAATCCCAAATATGGGTCCGGACCCGTGACCCCAAGTCTTCCCTTATTCTAATAAAAAACCCCGCCCCAAAGGGGCGAGGATTTTATTAGAATAGAAAGGCTTTGTGGGATCGCAGACCCCACGCCCCATTACTTGCCGCGCTGATCGCGCTTCGCCGCCACACGCAGGCGCAGGGCGTTGAGCTTGATGAAGCCGGCCGCATCGCGGTGATCGTAAGCGACCTTCCCCTCTTCGAACGTGACCAAATCCTGGTCGTACAGCGAATAGGGGCTTTCGCGGCCGGTGATGGTCACATTGCCCTTGTAGAGCTTGATCGTAACACGACCGGTGACCTTCGATTGCGAGTAGTCGATCGCGGCTTGCAGCATTTCGCGCTCCGGCGAGAACCAGAAGCCGTTATAGACCAGAGAGGCATATTTCGGCATCAGCTCGTCCTTCAGGTGCATGGCGCCGCGATCGAGCGTGATCGACTCGATGCCGCGGTGCGCTGCCAAAAGGATGGTGCCGCCGGGGGTTTCGTATACACCGCGCGACTTCATGCCGACGAAGCGGTTTTCGACGAGATCGAGACGGCCAACGCCATTGTCGTGGCCCAACTCGTTCAGCTTGGTCAGCAGGGCGGCCGGCGACAGGGCCACGCCATTGATGGCAACCGGATCACCGCGCTCGAAATCCATGGTGAAGACGGTCGGGGTGTCGGGCGCGGCTTCCGGCGAAATGGTGCGCTGATATACGAATTCCGGTGCTTCGACGGCCGGATCTTCCAGCACCTTGCCTTCGGAGGACGAGTGCAGCAGGTTGGCGTCGACCGAGAAAGGCGCATCACCGCGCTTGTCCTTGGCGATCTGGATCTGATGCTTTTCAGCGAAGTCGAGCAGAGCTTCGCGGCTCTTGAAATCCCATTCGCGCCACGGGGCGATGACGCGAATATCGGGCTCCAGGCCATAATAGCCCAGCTCGAAACGGACCTGATCATTACCCTTGCCGGTGGCGCCATGGGAAACGGCATCCGCGCCGGTCTTGCGGGCGATCTCGATCTGCTTCTTGGCGATCAGCGGACGGGCGATGGAGGTGCCGAGCAGGTACTGGCCTTCATAGACCGTGTTGGCGCGGAACATCGGGAAGACATAATCCTTCACGAACTCTTCGCGCACGTCCTCGATGAAGATGTTTTCCGGCTTCACGCCGGCGGCGAGCGCCTTGGCGCGGGCGGGTTCGATCTCGCCGCCCTGCCCCAGATCGGCGGTGAAGGTAACCACTTCGGCGCCATATTCGGTTTGCAGCCACTTCAGGATAATCGAGGTATCCAGGCCGCCGGAATAGGCGAGGACGACTTTCTTGACGGGCTTTTCAGCGGATGCGGACATGGGAGCGGGCTTTCTAAGTCAGAAGGCAGTGAGGAGGTTAAAAACAGTCCCGCGCGCTTTAAGGTTTAACCCCCCGGATGCAAGACCGAATATGTGAAACTTACGGGTCAAGGGCCTGAGGCCGTCGCCAAAACGCAGGCCTTTTGGCGTTAGACGGTCACCTGCGTGCCCAGTTCGACCACACGTCCTGGCGGGATATGAAAAAAGCTGGTCGGGTTGGCCGCGTTTTTCATCAGGAAGATGAACAGCTTGTCCTGCCAGACCGGCATGTCAGAATTGGCCGAGGGCACGACCGAGCGCTTGCCGATAAAGAAGCTGGTGGCCATGATATCGAACTTGACCCCATGCTTACGGCAAAGGCCAAGTGCCTGCGGAATATTGGGCGTTTCCATGAAACCAAAGCTTAGGGTCACGGTGGTGAAATCCGCATTGAGCTGTACAACGTCGACGCGCTGATCGGACGCGACGCGCGGGATATTGGCGGTATTGACCGTCAGGATGATGTTTTTCTCATGCAGCATCTTGTTGTGCTTGAGATTGTGCATCAAGGCGACCGGCGCCAGTGAGGCATCCGAGGTCAGGAAGATGGCCGTACCGGCAACCCTGTGAGGCGGCCGCTTTTCCAGTATTTCCACCAGGTCGGCCATGGGCAGGCTGTCGCGTTTTGCCTTGGCGGCCAGGATGTGCGCCCCCTGATCCAGGTGGTCATGACCAGGATCAGCAGACCGCCGAAGGCCAGTGGCATCCAGGCGCCGGAAAACAGCTTGGTCAGGTTGGAAGCCATGAAGATGGCTTCGATCAGGCCGAGCGGCACGAGCAGCATCAGGGTGCGTGGCCGCGACCACTGCCAGATGCGGCGGATAACAATATAGGCCATGATGGTGCTGATGTACATGGTGCCGGTCACGGCAATGCCATAGGCGGAAGTCAAAGCATCCGAACTGCGGAACATGACGACCAGGAAGATGACGCCCACCATCAGCAGGCTGTTGATCTGCGGCACATAGATCTGCCCGGCCTGGGTTTCGGACGTGCGCTGGATATCCATGCGCGGCAGAAGCCCGAGTTGCACCGCCTGCTGGGTCATGGAAAAGGCGCCGGTGATGACCGCCTGCGACGCGATGATGGTGGCAAGGCCCGCCAACAGAAGCACCGGCCAGTAAAAGGCATCCGGCACCATGCGCCAGAAGGGATTGGCCTGAGCGGTCGGGTCGATCAGGGTCAGGGCACCCTGGCCAAGATAGTTGAGGATCAGGGCCGGGAAGACGATCCACAACCAGGCTGTGCTGATGGGCCGGCGGCCGAAATGGCCCATATCGGCATAAAGCGCCTCGGCCCCGGTCACCACCAGGAAGACGGACCCCAGTATAATGAAGCCGGTGATACCATTGGCCAGCAGGAACGACACCCCGTAGTGCGGGCTGAGCGCGGCCAGTATGGCGGGCTTCTGCGCGATGTAATAGACGCCCATGCCGGCGATGACGACGAACCACAACAGCATGACCGGGCCGAACAGGCGCGCCACTTTCTCGGTGCCACGCGACTGAACAAGGAACAGGCTGAGTAAAATTACCAGGGCAATCGGCAGGATGTACTGGTCGAGCGTGTGACCAATGCCCGGCGCATCCTTCACCCCCTCGACGGCGCTCAGGACTGACAGGGCCGGCGTGATGATGCTGTCACCGTAAAAAAGGGCCGCGCCGCACACGCCCAAAAAGAAAACCGTCGCCGAGTATCGGCCCAGTGCCTTTTGCGCCAGGGCCATAAGGGCCAGTGTGCCGCCCTCGCCGGCATTATCGGCACGCATCAGGAAGATGACGTATTTGATCGTCACCAGCAGGACGAGTGCCCAGAAGACAAGCGAAATGACGCCGAAGGTGGCCAGGTGCGGATCGGTGCCGGCGCGGGCGTGATGCAGGGCCTCGCGCATGGCGTAAAGCGGACTGGTGCCGATATCGCCGAAGACAACCCCGATGGCGCCAACGGTGAGGCCCCACAGCCGCCTGTGACCATGACCGGTTTCGGCCTGGTCGTGAGTATCGCTCGTCATTTGCCTGTCGGCCTCTGCACGCGGAAACAAGCGAGGGCAGATAGCCTATTTGCGACACCTGATGGTGTATAGATTTTGTATATATTTGCGGATCAAGGGGCGCAACACCCCCTGCTACACCGTCACCTGGGTGCCCAGTTCAACCACGCGGCCCGGCGGGATATGGAAGAATTCGGTCGGATTGGTGGCGTTTTTCATCAGGAAGATGAACAGCTTGTCCTGCCACAGCGGCATTCCGGAATTGGCCGAGGGCACCACCGAGCGCTTGCCGACAAAGAAGCTGGTGGCCATGATATCGAACTTCAGGCCCAGCTTGCGGCAAAGGCCAAGCGCCCGCGGCAGGTTTGGGCTTTCCATGAAACCGTAGTTCAGCGTCACCTTCTTGAAATCGTCATTGATGATCTCGATGGTGACGCGCTTGTCTTCCGGCACGCGCGGCACGCCGATCGTCTTGACGGTCAGGATGATATTCTTCTCATGCAAAATCTTGTTGTGCTTGAGATTGTGCATCAGCGCCACAGGCGCCAGGTCAGAATCGGAGGTCAGGAAGATGGCCGTGCCGGCCACCCGGTGCGGCGGACGCTTCTTCAGCATATCGACGAGATCGAGCAGGGCCACGCTGTCGCGGCGCGATTTCTCGGTCAGGGTACGGGTGCCGGTGGCCCAGGTCAGCATGATCAGGACCAGCAGGCTGGCCAGCAGCAGGGGCAACCAGGCGCCCTGCGGGATTTTCAGCAGGTTGGAGCCGAAGAAGACAATATCGAGCAGGCCAACCGGGGCGATCAGCGCCCAGGCCTGCCAGCGCTTCCATTTCCAGACATGGCGCAGGAAGACATAGGCCAGCAGGGTATCGACCATCATGGCGCCGGTGACGGCGATGCCGTACATCGAGGTCAGACGGTCGGTGGAGCGGAAGGCGAACAGCAGCACCAGAACGCCGACCATCAGCATGGTATTGATCTGCGGCACGAAGATCTGGCCGGCCTGGGTTTCGCTGGTGCGCTTGATATCGATGCGTGGCAAAAGGCCGAGCTGGACGCCCTGTTGGGTGATCGAGAAGGCACCGGTAATGACGGCCTGCGAGGCGATGACCGTGGCCATGGTAGCGAGAATGAAAACCGGCCAGTAGGCGACTTCCGGCACCATGCGCCAGAACGGATTTTCCCGCGCCGAGGGGTCGGCGAGGGTCAGCGCCCCCTGGCCTAGATAGTTCAAAGTCAGGCAGGGCAGAACGAAGAACAGCCAGGAACTCTGGATCGGTTTTTTGCCGAAATGGCCCATGTCAGCATAAAGCGCTTCGGCGCCGGTGACGGCCAGGAAGACCGAGCCCAGGATCACGAAGCCGACAAAGCCGTTGGCGAACAGGAACTCAATGCCGTACTGCGGCATGAGCGCCACCAGTATGCCCGGCTGGTCGAAGATATGGTAAAGGCCGAGGCCGCCGAGACACAGGAACCACACGACAGTTATGGGGCCGAACAGGCCAGCCACCTTGGCCGTACCCTTGGATTGGACCATGAACAGGGCAATGAGAATAACCGCCGATATCGGCACGATCAGGTGATGCACCTGCCCACCGAGCCCCGGCGCGTCCTTCAGGCCTTCGACGGCGCCCAGCACCGAAACGGCCGGGGTGATAATGCCGTCGCCATAGAAAAGCGCTGCACCGCAGATGCCGAGGAAGAATACGGTCGGCGAATACTTGCCAAGCGCCTTTTGCGTCAGCGCCATCAGGGCCAGGGTGCCGCCTTCGCCCTTGTTGTCGGCCTTCATCAGGAACAGGACGTACTTGACCGTCACCACCATGACCAGGGCCCAGAAGACGAGCGAGATCACGCCTTTCACCGCCAGTTCGGCATTGGTGCCTTCGCGGGTATGGAACAGGGCTTCGCGCATGGCATAGAGCGGGCTGGTGCCGATATCGCCGAAGACGACGCCGATTGAACCGACCGCCAGCGCCCAGAAGCCTTCGCTGCCATGCCCATGGCTCGACACGGCTTCGGCTTCGCCGCTGGGATCCGAAGCGGATTGTGTGCTGGTTTTGGCGGTATCGGCGGCCGCGGCCGCACCTGTTTCCGGTCCCGTGGCTGATGCCTGGGGTTCAGGAGGGGTATCCCCGATCATGCATACGCTCCTGAGGGCGCCGGTATGGCAAGCTGACACAAGGTCACTTTGGGAGGCCCTCGCTTGAACTGCGCGCTCTTACGCCTATTTATTACCACATTCAATCTCGATTCTCGCATCTATCGGGGGCGCGGGCGTTAATCCCCCTATCAAGACGGCGGAAATCAGCGTATAAAAGCTAGGCAAATGTCTGATAGTCAAAGATTTCCCGTGGCCGCCCACACGCTGGCCTATCTGGCCCACCGTAACGCCTATTCCCGTGAACAGGCGGTGTCTTCGTCTGTGCTCGCCGCTTCCATCCCCACCAATCCGGTCGTTATCCGCCGCATGACCACACAACTGGCGAAGGCCGGCCTGCTGGCCACCTGTTCCGGCGTCTCCGGCGGGGCCTGGCTGTTGAAGAAGCCGGAACAGATCAGGCTCGATGAGGTGCTGAAAGCGGTTAATGGCTGCGCGCACCTGGGTTCCGCGCCGCTGGGCGCCGAAGGCTGCCCGGTCAGCCAGGCCATCCCCAAGGCCGTCAACGAAGCCATGACCGCCGCCAATATCGCCGCCGCGCAAAGCCTTTCCACCTTTACCGTGGCCGACTTGCTGAAACACACGGCCGAACTGCCGGTCGAAGTGCCGGCATAAACGCCTGCTCAAGCGCTAGCTACGGCTCGCGCCAACGGGCGCGGCGCGCAGTCGCGCTTGCCAAGTCTCGGCGACTTGGAATTTATGGAATTTACTTGCAATCATGTTGGTTGTCGTATTCGCTTCCGGGTATTTTTTAACTGAGAGACTGATTTGTCACGCCGTCTTGTCCTGATTACGGGCGCCTCCTCCGGTATCGGCCTGGCTTTTGCCCGCACCTATGCGGCGCACGGCTGGGATGTAGCGGTCACGGCGCGGCGAGCCGACCGCCTGGAAAAGCTGGTCGAAGAAATTCGCCTGCGCTTCGGCGTCGAGGCCCACGCCCTGCCGGCCGATCTCGCTGATCCCGCCACACCGGAAGCCTTGCAAAAGAGCCTGCTGGCGCTTGGCCGCACGGTCGATGGCCTGGTCAATAATGCCGGGTACGGCCAGTCGGGCGGCTTTATCGCCACCTCCCTGGAACAGCACCAGGCTTTTCTGCGTGTGATGATGCTGGCGCCGATGGAACTGACCCATCGCGTCCTGCCGGGCATGGTCGAACAAAAATTCGGCCGTATCATCAATGTCGCCTCGCTCGCTGGATTCCTGCCAGCCTCGCCCGGTGATCCGCTCTATGGCCCGGTCAAGACCTTCCTGACGCGTTTCTCGCAGAGCCTGCATCTGGAGATGCGCGATCACGGCGTCCATGTCAGCGCGCTTTGCCCCGGCTTCACCTATACTGAATTCCATGACGCCGTGGGCGCATCCAAACTGAGCAAGGCGATTCCGGAATGGGCTTGGATGGGCGCCGACGAAGTGGCGCGCGAGGGCTATGTCGCCGCCGAGGCCAATCGCGCTGCCTGCGTGCCCGGCGCGCCCAACAAGGCCGCGGCCGCCCTGCTCAAGGTGTTGCCTGACGACTGGACAATGGAGTTCACCTCCGGGCAGTTGCGCAAATTGCAGCGCTGATAGTTATTCGTCGGCGATAATAATGGCCGGATTTTCCGGCAGCGGAAAATCGAACAGGCCGAAATCGAGTGCCTTTTGTGGCCGCGCCGCCGTCAGCGGCCCCTGCGACAAGGCGGCGATCTCTTCCGGCGTCAGGTCACGGCCGGTCGCCTTCTTGCGCAGGTGACGCGCCTGGCCGATCGGCGGAATACCAGCGGCTTTCGCCTGCGCCACCGTCATGATCTTCCAGTAACTTAAGGATAACTGCCAAACCGATGCTGCGGGCTCGCGCTTTGCCGGCCAGCGCTGGCCCTCGGCGAAGACCGGCTGCATGGGTTGAGGCCTGGACTGGGGCTTGCCGCGCTTCTGATCGCTGATACGACAGGTCAGACGGCAGAAGCGGTCCGTATCCGCCGGCGTGAATATCCGCCCCTTGCGGTCATCTTCGACCAGGCCGGCATAGGCATCCAGCGCCTCGTCGCGGTTCTCGTAAACCGGCCCCATGGTCTCCGTCACGAAAGCGACCCGCGCCCTGGCCGCCATCTCCGCTTCCTTTTCACGCACGGCGCGCAAGCCCTCCCCCGCCCGGATGCGGTTGAGTGCCTCGTGGGCATCGGCGGCGATGGGATAGGCGATAAGCGACATTATATGTTCACGATTTGATCCGAAGGCACGATAGACCCTAATACGACTTTGTGGCAAATTTTTCGTGTACGCATTGACGGATTTTATTTATTTCGTTATTTCACAAAATAACAAAACTGGAGAGCGCATGTCCGAAGTCTATAAGGCCCTGGCCGATCCGACCCGCCGCCATATCCTCGAAATGCTGCGGAAGTCCGAAATGTCTGCCGGACAGATCGCCGAGCAGGTCCATGTCTCCAAGCCAACCCTCTCCGGCCATCTCAATGTGCTCAAGGCGGCGGAACTGGTCGATGTGACGCGCCACGGCACCACCCTGATCTACCGGCTGAATACCTCAGTGCTCGAAGAGGCGATCTTTGCCCTGATGAGCGCTTTCAAAATCGGCGCGCCGGCAGATCAGGCTGATATAAAGGGAGCGGCACATGCGGCTAAGAAGTGAACAGATTTTGAGCCTGAGCCTGTGGCTGGGTGTGGTAGCCTTCTGTCTGTGGGCGCGATACCAGTTGCCAGATGCGCCCATCGCCACCCACTTCGGCGTGGACGGTCAGCCGAACGGTTACATGCCGCGTGATGTGGCCCTGGCGTTCGGCCCGGCCTTGATGCTGGGTTTCGGCCTGCTTCTTTGGCTATTGCCTGCGCTCTCGCCAAAAGGGGCGTCGCTGAAACGGTCCCAATCCGCTTTTGACGCCGCACAACTTACCATCATCGCCTTCCTGGCCGTCGTCCATATCGTCGTGGTCCTGAAAGCCATGGGTGTTCAGATGGATATCATTTCAATCCTGTCGCTCGGTACCGGTTTTCTGTTCCTGATTATCGGCAATCTGCTGCCCAAGACGCGTTTCAACTATTTCATGGGCGTACGCACACCCTGGACGCTTTCGGACGAGCGGGTCTGGGACAGGACGCATCGCCTGGCAGGGCCGCTGTTCATGCTGGCCGGCCTGGCGATTATACTGGCGGCGTGCCTGCTGCCGCAATCCTGGCAGATAAATGTCCTGCTGACCAGCACGCTCGGCGCGGCCTTCATCGCCTGCACCTATTCTTATCTTGTTGCAAAAACCCTGCGCTAAAAACCCCGTCCAGCCCTGCTTTTTACAGGCAGATCATCTTGCTCTATAGTGCGGGTAACAGTGATTCGTATGGATGCCCTGATGGCTATTGCCTCTATCGCCTATACCGCCGCCGCGGGCGGATTGGCTCTGGCCCTGTCCACGACGTGGCTGGCCCTGCGCAACCGTACCCTGTTCACCAAAACCCGTGACCTGCTCGCCGCCGACCTGACCGCCAGGGACACCATGCTCCGTGAGCTGGACTCGGCGACCTCGGCCTTTGATGAAGCCTTTCTGGCCGTAGAAGGCGATGTGGTGCGGCTGGTCTGGGGCGAAGATACCCTGCGCCATTGTGGCGAAGCTCTGGGTCTGAAAAACCTTGAGGGCGCCATCGCCCCGCAGGTTCTGCAGGCCCTGGGCGACACCTCGCCCGAAGCCGCTGAAAGCCTGAAGCAACTGATCAATGAAGGCACGGCCTGCCGTTTCGAGGTTTTCGCCGAAACCCCGCCCAACAAGCTCAGCAACACTACGCCCGGCCTGACCCTGATCGTCGAGGGCCGCGCATCGGGCGCCACCGCCCTGGCTGCGCCGGCCATCGCCGGCGCCCGCGCCTCGCTGGCCTCCGGACCGTTCGCCCAGATGGCCGAACGCGTGCCGGCGCCCTGCTGGATCTGTGCCCGTGACGGCCGCATCGTCTGGGCCAATGCTGCCTGGCTGCGCGCCGCCGAGGCCACCAGCCTGGAAGACGCCGTGCAGAAGGGCCTGTCGTTTGATCGCAATGCCGACGCCCTCGTCATGGAGGCGCTGGAGCAGCATATCCGCCGCGAAGGTTTCCGCTGGCTGACGGTCGGCGGCCAGAGGCGCGCCTTCGAGGTCATCGCCGAGCCGCTCAACGAAGCCTATGTCTGCGCCTACGCCATCGACGTCACCGAGGCCGAGGAAAGCCGCGAAGCCCTGAAACGTCACGCCAAGGCGCATGACGAAACGCTCGACGCCCTGGAAGACGCGGTCGCCATTTTCGGCCCGGAAAAGCAACTGACCTTTCACAATCGCGCCTTCGAGAAGCTATGGGATCTGGAGCCTGCCTGGCTGGCCGAACGCCCGACGCACGGCGAATGGCTCGACCGCCTGCGTCAGAAGCGCCGTCTGCCGGAAACCGGCGATTACAGCGGCTTCAAAACCCGCGAACTGGAATTTTACGGCCTGACCCATACGGCCGACGACGAGATGTGGAGCCTGCCCGATGGTCGCTCCCTGCGCGTCGTGCGCCAGCCGCATCCCCTCGGCGGCCTGCTGATCCTGTTTTCCGACAAAACCGGCGAACTGAAGCTGACCGCCCGGTTCAACAGCCTGATCCAGGTGCAGAAATCGACGCTCGACCAGCTCAACGACGCCGTGTCGGTCTATGGCAGCGACGGCCGCCTGCGCCTGCGCAACCAGGCGTTCGACAAGTTCTGGAATATCCAATCCGACGATATGACGGCAGTGATGGATTTCAGCCAGGTGGCCGAACTGTGCCTGCCTCTGGTGCATGATCGCAGCTTCTGGAGCGAACTCAAGGCCCGCGTCACCGATACCGATCCGTTGGCCCGCGCCCCGCAACTGGGCGAGGTCAAGGTCTCCGACGGCCGTCTGGCGCAGTGGCGCACCCAGCCCCTGCCCGATGGCGCCACCCTGGTCGCCTTTTCCGACATCACCGCCACGCGGCAACTGGAAACCGCCATCGAGGCGCGGGACGAGGCGCTGAATGAATCAGTACGGCTGAAACGCGATTTCGTCGCCAATGTATCGTACGAACTGCGCACGCCGCTGACCACCATCGTGGGTTATGCCGACCTGCTGCAGGCACAAACCAACGAAAATCCCAAGCAGAAAGCCTATCTCGACTCCATCCAGTCGGCGGCGCAGGAACTGGCGCGCTCGATCGACGATGTGCTCGACATGGCCCAGATCGACGCCGGCGAAATGTCGATCCACCGCGAGGATGTCCGCCTGCTCGATATTGTAGCCGAGGTGGGCCTGCGCCTCTCCGATGCCTTCAAGGCGCGTGGGGTGGGCTTCGACTACAGCGGCGTGATCGAATCCGGCCTGATCCGCGTCGATGCCAAAAGGCTGGCGCAGTGCCTGGAGCATCTGCTCGGCAATGCCATCCGCAATGCCAGCAGCGGCGGCGCGGTCACGCTGAACGCGCAGAAAGACGGCGATAATCTGGTGCTGGAAGTGGCCTATAGCGGCCGCGGCATCCCCTATCATGTTCAGGCCCATATCTTCGATCGCTATATCGGCCGCGAACGCGGCGGCCCCGGACTCGGACTCGCCCTCGTCAAGGCACTGGTTGAACTGCACGACGGCTGGATCACGCTGGAATCCGAGCCTAATGAAGGCGCCAGTTTCAAGATTCACCTGCCGGGACAGAATGAGGCTGGCCGTTCGGAAACGGGGCCGAAACTGGAACTGGTTGAAGCCGTCAAAACCGAGGCGGCCAGCCATGACGATGACGCCGGCGGCAATTCGGTGGTCGACGTCGCCTGATATCCTGGCCTAACACTCTGCAACGCGAAGTGAGGCACTTTGGGGTTGATCCCGCCTTGCAAAAGGGGCGATAGGATCATCACACCTCCGTTCAGTCCAATCGAAAGCCCCAAATGGCCAAGGATCTGCGCCGCCTGCGCCCCATACTGTCCCGATGGATGAGCCTGCGTCACTGGCGCTCGCAGCTCGTTTTCTGGAGCGGTGGCCTGCTGGTCGGCGTCGTGGCGGTGTTTCTGGCGGTGATCTGCGACCGGGCACAGGATATCTTCCGGATGGCGCGCGGCCTCCAGTGGTGGCTGCCCCTGATCCTGACGCCGCTGGGCTTCGCCGCCTCGGCCTGGGCCACCCGGCGCTGGTTTACGGGCACACAAGGCTCCGGCATCCCGCAGGTGATCGCCGCCACCGAGATTGTCCGCCATCACCCCGACGCCCTCGATCGTCTGGTATCGATTCGGATCATTATCGGCAAGACACTTCTCCTCTTTTTCGGCCTGTTGTGCGGCGCCTCGATCGGCCGCGAAGGCCCGACCGTGCAGATCGGCGCCTCGGTCATGCGATTAGCCGGCAAGGTCGGGCGCATTGGCAATGAATCCGCCCTGCTGCTGGCCGGCGGCGCGGCGGGCGTGGCCGCAGCCTTCAACACCCCCTGGCCGGTATCGTCTTCGCCATCGAGGAACTCGGCAAGAGCTTCGAGCAACGCACGTCCGGCACGGTGATCTTCACCGTCATGCTGGCCGGCATCGCATCGCTGGGCCTTTTGGGCGACTATACCTATTTCGGCCGCAACACCACGCACATCATGGGCTGGCAGGATGCTGTCGCGGTTGCGGTCTGCGGAATCGGCGGCGGCCTTGTCGGCGGTGGCTTCAGCCGGGCGCTGGTATTCGGCACCAAACGTCTCGGCAGTGTATTCAACGGCGCGCTGGCGAAGCGGCCGGTGATGTTCGCTGCCCTGTGCGGCCTGCTGGTGGCGATTATCGGCGTCTCGACCGGCGGCACGATTTTCGGCACCGGCTATACAGAGGCCAAGGCCCTTCTGACTGGTAGCGGCCATATCGCCCATGGTTACGGCCCGCTCAAGGTGCTGGGCACGCTTTTATCGTGCGTCAGCGGCATTCCCGGCGGCATTTTCGCCCCGTCACTGGCGGCAGGGGCCGGCTTGGGCGCCGACATGCAGATGCTGGTGCCGATGGTGCCGGTAGCCACCATGGCCCTGCTTGGCATGGTCGGCTATTTTTCCGGTGTCGTTCAGTCGCCGCTGACCTCGTTTGTCATCGTGCTGGAAATGACCAATGACCACGATATGGTCATCCCGCTGATGGCGACCAGCCTGCTGGCCTATGGCGTCTCCAAACTGGTCTGCCCGCGCCCGCTCTATCACAGCCTGTCGCAGGGCTTCGTCAAACAGGAGCGCGAATTGCGGGGAGAAACACCTAAAAAGGGCTAGTTCTCTGCGTGGAACAGGGCGCGCATCATGTCTGAACTGCTGATGATCCCCGCCAGCCGGCGCTCTTCATCAATCACCAGCACATGGCGTTTGTCGCCCTGGCGGAACAGCGGCATCATCTTATCGAGCAGGGTATCCGTGCCGGTGCTGACATAGTCCTCTCGCATGAGTTGCCCGGCGACCTCCGGAATTTCCGAATGCAATTGGCCAGAGCGCGTGATCAGGCGCTGCAGGCCGTTTTCCGGATTTTCCGCGTCGAGAAGCGCCGCCTGATGCAGGACATCGTCACGCGTCAGCAGGCCGTGAATGCGGCGCCGGCGATCAACCACCGGCAGGGCCTTAATGTCGTGGCTTTCCATCAGCCGCCACGCGTCCTTCAAATGCGTGCCGAAGTGGACGCTGATGACCGGCGCGGTCATGATATCGGCGCAGGTCTGCCGGCCGGCCATGCGGCGCCAGGCGCGCAATTCGCTGATTTCGAGCAGGCGCGCCAGATCGTCCGGCGCGATGTCGAGGACTTCGTTATGCTCCGCCAGCGCCGCCGCCAGGTCTTCCTCGCGGATGCGCAGCAGGCCGGACCGCGGCGAGGTGGCGGGAATGGCGACATGCGGATAGCTCTTGCCGGTCAGAAAGTTGTAGATCAGGCCCATGACGACCAGCAGAACCGAATTGGTAAAGGCGGGAAACAGGGCGAATAGCGGCGCCTGGGTATGGGTCAGCACCACCAGCAAGGCCATGGCCCCGCCGGGCGGATGGATGCAGCGCAGGGTGAACATGGCGCCGATGGCCAGGCCAACGGCCACGCTGGCGGCGATGACCGGATCGGGGATCAGGTTGCAGGCCAGAAGGCCCGCTATGGCAGAAACCGTATTGCCGCCCACCACCGACCACGGCTGGGCCAGCGGGCTGGACGGCACGGCAAAGACCAGCACCGCGCTGGCACCAAGCGGCGCCACCAGCCAGGGCGTCAGGTGCAGGTATCGGGCGATCAGCAGGCTGATCATCGCCGTGAAGGCAATACCGATGCCGCCGCCAATGGCGCTGCGCAGACGCTCGGTATGCTTTACCGGCATCGAGCGGGGATAAAAAGCCTTCAGCCCTTCGGAAAGAGTCATGAACCACCAACGCGAACAAAAGAGGCGCGGGTTCTAGCCGCTCGCGCCTCTTCGTCAAAGCCATTTTTTCTGAGGTCGCGCGTTAGGTGGCCTCAGGTTCACGGCCATACCAGTTGATGTTCCGCGTCAGCACCATAACGGTGGCGATGACCACGAAGGCGGCCACGGCGCCGATCAGCAGCGCATAGTCTTCCATGCGCATGAGCGTATAGATCATGCCGTACAGCAGGGAAAAGACGACCAGCGCCGCAATGCCACGCAGTCGGCTTTTGAACACCATGCCAGCATAGACGGAGATCAGCCCGACCGTGGCCCCGGCCGCAGCGAGAAAGGCCAGGTCGAAGCCGATCCGCTCAGCCAATGACAGCAGCAGCAGATAAAAGGTGATCTGCGCCAGACCGATCAGGATATATTGCGCCGGGTGCAGTTCGCGCTTCGAGGTGCTTTCAAAGACGAAATAGGTCAGGAAGACCAGCCCCACGAAGAGCAAAGCATATTTCAGCGACCGGCCGACATTCTTGTAAGGGTTGGTCTGCTCGACAAAGGAGACTGACAGTTCCGATTTACCCAGCGAGGACAGGCTGTCGAGATTGATCACCGCCGGCAGGCCGCGGGCAATGAAGGGCACGGACCAGGTGGCCTTGAAGCCCGCTTTCAGATCCTCCTCGCCTTTCATCAACGGGGTTTGCTGATCGTGATGGAAGGCGCGCGTGGCCGGCAGAAACCCGCCGCCAAAGGAGGGCGAATTCCAGTCACCGGACAGCGTCACCTCGGACGACTTGGCATAGGCCAGAACGCCGAGTTTCTGCGCGCCGGTAAAGCTCATATCGAGGGTCACATCATGCGGTTTCATCATATCAAGCAAAGCCAGCGGACTGGAAAACAGGTCGAGCTGGCCGTTGCCGCCATCGGTATTGATATTCTGCGCCCCTTCCGGGGCCGGGGCGAGCGTCACCGGCTGGCCGTCGATCAACGCCACGATATCCTTGCGGGCGCCGCGCGAATCCGAGGCGCCGGCAATCAGTTGCGCCCGGCTCCAGTCAAGCGTGGCATTGGCCGGCGCCGTCACCTGGGACAGGTCGAAGTGCGCGGTGAAATGCAGGTCGGTGGCATAGACCGGCACGCGGAACAGTGACCGCGACCGCACCTCGCTCTTGCTGGTGGCCACCGCATTGCCCGTCACCGGAAAGACGATCAACTGACCGGTCTGGGAAGGCGTTGTCGTCTTATTGCCCTGGCTGTCGATCTCGGTTTTTGGCGGGGTGGTGTAGGGCACGGCGATGACAGGGCCCAGAAAGGTCTGCGGCCCGCCCATCAGGCCGCCGATTTCGCGCGTCACTTCTTCGGCGCGGTGGGTACGGTCAAGCAGCAGCAGGAAGACGCAGCCGGCCGGCACCGACATCAGGACGGCGAGGATACAGACGATCAGAAGCTTGGTGCCCTTGCTGCGGCTGATGATCTGACGCGGCGGCGTGGCGTATTGTGGAGTGGATGGCGTGGACATTGAGGGTTTCCTTGGGATGTGTCCATTACGGCAGGTGAAAAGCTCTGCCGATGCCACCCTATCACAATTTGAACAATGTTCAATATAATATTTGAACAGCGTTCACGACCGTGCGCAATGCCACAGCGCGCAATATTTCCGCAAAGACATTGCCTCAGCAAAAGCCTTGCGTTATCGAGGGGGCAAAGCGGGTGCCACAGACGAGTCTCCCGCCGGCTGATCAGTATTTTGAGGATAAGATCATGACGAATATGGTCACGGTTTTCGGTGGTTCGGGCTTTCTCGGCAAGCAGGTGGTGCGCGCCCTGGCGAAACAGGGCTGGCGCGTGCGCGTGGCCGTGCGCAAGCCGACCTTCGCCTATGACCTGAAGCCGCTCGGCGATGTCGGCCAGATCCAGGTGGTGCGCTGCGATGTGCGCCGCGAAAAGGATATCGAAAACGCCCTCGAAAACGCCTCGGCCTGCGTCAATCTTGTCGGCATCCTGTACCAGACCGCCGGTATCAACTTCGATGCTGTCCATCGACAGGCTTCGACCTGGATGGCCGATATCTGCAAATCCAAAGGCATCCAGAATTTCGTCCAGGTCTCGGCCATCGGCGCCAATCCGGACGCCGCCTCGAAATATGCCTCGACCAAAGGCAAGGCCGAACTGGCCGTGAAGAAGGCCCTCCCCTCGGCCGTTATCCTGCGCCCCTCGATCATGTTCGGCCCGCAGGATGGTTTCTTCACCTCGCTGGCCGGCCAGATCAAGATGTTCCCGGTCATGCCGGCCATCGGCGGCGCCAATAACAAGTTCCAGCCGGTCTATGTCGGCGATGTCGCCGAGGCCGTGGCCCGCACGCTCGGCAACAGCAATGCCTATGGCAGGACCTATGAGCTGGGCGGCCCCGAAATCTTCGCCTTCAAGGATCTGATCAAGTATACCGCCGCCGAGGTGCAGAGCCCGCGTCCGCTGGTATGGATGCCGGTGGCCGTCGCGCGCCTGATCGGCCTTGTGGGCGATGTCCAGGCAGGGCTCAAGGGCCTGGTGCCTGTGCTCCCCGCCCCGATCCTGACCACTGACCAGGTGCTGCTGGTGGCCAATGACAATGTCGTCGCCAAGAACGCCAAGGGCCTGAAAGACCTGGGCATTGCCGCCACGGCGGTCGAATCCATCGTGCCGACCTATCTGTGGCGCTTCCGCAAGAACGGCCAGTTTGCCGTTACCGCGTAAGTTGACGCTCAACCCGCCCGACGCTACAGCTTAGCCAAACGGGAGGGACTTCATGAAATATCTGCGGCTTGCCGGCGCGCTGATCGCCGCCATTTTTGCTACGCCTGTGCTCGCGCAGGCCAGATCGCCACAAGACTGGCCGATGTTCATGGGCGACGCCCGTCATTCCGGCCTGGCATCGACCGCCCCGCCGGATATTGCCCGTCTGAAACCGGTCTGGCGCCACCGCGTCCCCGCCGAGGTCAGCGCCTCACCGGTCGTTGTTGGCAATCTCCTCTATATCGCCGCCGAAAACGGCAATCTCTACGCCTTCGACCTGACGACACATAAACAGGTCTGGCTCTATCACGCCGAAGGCGGGATCGGCGCGACGCCCGCCGCCTCTGATGGCCGGCTTTATATCTTGAGCCGCGACGGCTGCCTGACGGCGCTTGATGCGGCCTCCGGCAAGGCTCTGTGGCGCTTCAAGACCAGCGGCGAAGCGCGCTTCGGCGTGCCCGGCGGCTATGGAATGCCGAAAGCCGAAGGCATTACGCCCGATCCGTGGGATTTCTGGCTTTCCTCGCCGCTGGTGGAAAACGGCCGGGTCTATTTCGGCAGCAGCGATCATCATGTCTATGCGCTCGATGCCGCAACCGGCACGAAAATCTGGGCCTTCGAGGCCGATGACAGTCTCCATGCCGCGCCGGCCCTGAGCCAGGGCCGCCTGTTCATCGGCACCTGGGGCACGAAATTTTATGCACTCGACGCCCAAACCGGGGCGAAGCTGTGGGATTTCCAGGGCGGCAAGGACGCAGAGACCGGCATTTTACAAGGCTTCAGCGCGGCGGCGACGATTGACGGCGACACCGTTTATATCGGCTCACGCGATGGCTATATGCGCGCCTTCGACGTGCTCACCGGCAAGCTGCGCTGGACATGGGATGCCGGAAAAAGCTGGGTGCTGGCCACCGCCGCGGTCGATGCCGACACGCTCTATTTCCCGACCTCCGACACCACCGTTTTCGTGGCGCTCGATAAAAAGACCGGCAAGGAAAAGTATCGCACGGATACGAAGGTCTGGACCTATACCTCGCCGGTGATCGCGGGCGACTATGCCTTCGCCGGCACCATGACCGGCGATATGTACGCTTTCGATAAACATACCGGCAAAATCCTCTGGCATTACCAGACCGAAGACGCGAAAGCGGATACACTTGGGCTGATCGATACCGCAGGCAAGCTGCGTTCGGAAATATTATTCCCGCAAGGCTTTCCGCCGGCGCCGGGCGTCGAAAACGTGAAAACCCTCGGCGCCTTCGAGGCATCGCCGGTCTGGTCCGGTAACCGGTTAATCACGGTCACGGCCGCGGGGGAAATAATCATTTTCAGCGCGGAAAACGGCTAGCAATTCCTTAACCATAACCACGTTACCCCTGAATCAAATCGCGTTATTGATTCAGGTGCCTCATGAAGCTGTCCATCGGCCACAAGCTGTTCGCCGCGTCTCTCGTTTTCGTTGTCGCCATGGGAGCGTTCGTTATCGGCGCCTGGGGCACCCTCGAACACCTGCGCAAGCTCCAGGATAACGGCATGGGGCTGGTGCGCATTGCCTCGGCCTCTGAAACCCTGGCCAGTCAGGGCGCGGCGCTTTACCAGATCATCGCCGATGGCGAAATCAATCACGAACTCGACCAGACGCGCACCGACTGGCAGCCCGCCAAGGCTAAGACCGAACGCCTGTTTACCGACCTGCGCGGCCAGTTGACCGATCCGGCCGATATTGCCCTTCTGGATGACGCAAAAACCAAATATCTGGCCTATGTCGGCGTGTTTGAACATAAGATGCTGCCGGCGCTGGACGCCAATACCGAAATGACCCCCGAAATCCGCGCCCTGGACGGTGAAGTGGACGACTCCTGCACTGAAATGGTGGCGCCCCTGTCCAAACTGGCCTCCCAGGCGCGCAAGGAAGCCGTGGCGGCCGATGCCGAATTCGACAAACTGTCCGGCCAGGTGCTGGCGATTGGCACGATCATCGGCCTGCTGGCCTTGCTGGTCGGCAGCACGATCAACTTCCTCGTCGTCCGCCATATCTCTTCACCGCTGAAAACCCTGGCCAGCCTGCTGCATAAGCTGGTCAGCGGCCAGGAAGTGAGCAGTGTGCCCTACGAACAGCGCCGCGATGAGGTGGGCGAGATTGCCCACGCCGTTTCCGCCTTCAAGGACAATATCGCGGCGGTCAAACGCCTCGAAATCGAGCAGGAAGCGGCGCGCGCCAAGCTGGAACGCGACAATGAAAACGCCCTGCAGGTGCTGAAAAGCGCCGAAGCCTTCGAGCGTCAGATCAAGGCCGTGGCGGCGCGTGTCGGCCAGACCTCGACTGATTTGAACATGGCCGCCAACAGCCTGGACCAGGCGGCACGGGACGCCGACCAGCGCTCCGCCTCCATGGCCAGCGCCACCTCGCAGTCCTCCAGCAACATGCAGACGGTCGCCTCGGCCACCGAGGAGCTGTCGGCCTCGATCAGTGAAATCAGCCGCCGGGTCGAGGAAACGACCCTGATGACCCAGGCCGCCACCGAACAGGCGCATAAGACGAGCCAGACGGTCGATAACCTTTCCCGGGCCGCGGCCAAGATCGGCGAGGTCGTGGCCCTGATCCAGGATATCGCCGCCCAGACCAACCTGCTGGCGCTCAATGCCACCATCGAAGCGGCGCGCGCCGGTGCGGCCGGTGCCGGCTTTGCCGTGGTCGCGGGCGAGGTGAAAAACCTGTCGGCCCAGACCTCGCGCGCCACCAACGAAATCCGCGAACACATTTCGTCCATGCAGGTGGTCACCGAAGAAACGGTTGAGGCCATCCGCTCGATCAGCCATACGATCGAGCGCATCAATGGCGTGACGACCTCTATCGCCGCCGGCGTGACCCAGCAGACGGCGGCCACGGCAGACATCGCCAATAACGTGGCACAGGTGGCCAGCGGCGCGGATACGATCAATGCCGACCTGCTCCAGGTGTCGCGCGCTTCGCAGATCACCACGGAAAACTCGGCGATGGTGTTGCAGGGCGCGGATAGCCTGGGCGAACAGGTCAAGGCCATGTCCGAGGAGGTGGATGCCTTCCTGGGCATGATCCGGGTGAAGGACGCCGCTTAAACTTACGGGGTGTGGGGCCTGCGGCCCCAAGTCTTCCCTTAGTTCAATAAAAACCCTCGCCCAAGGGCGGGAGTTTTCATTGAATTGAAGAAAGGTTTGTGGGGTTTAGCGATGCAAGAGTATAGCTCTTGCGAGCTATGGGACCCCACGCCCCATATGATTAGTTCAGTTGCTCCGCTACGAAACTCAGCAGCCCCTCCAGCGAGGTCTGCATGACCGCCGGATCGTACTGCATGATCAGGCCCCTGTTATCTTCTTCATCGAAGGCATGACTGGCATCAAGTTCCAGCGTGGTGACATCCACACCCTGGGCTTTCAGCCTGCCGAAAACCTTCTGCGAATGCCTGATTGGCGTCAGGTGATCCTTACTGGCCAGAACGACAAAGGTCTTCGGTGTGTGTCGCCATTTCGCCGTGTTCGAACGTGCCGGGAAATTGATATAGGGATAGACGAGATAGAGCCCCTTCAAGCAATCGACCAGCGCCGGATCAGGATCGGCGATCTTCACATTGCCCGGCGTGTCGAGTGGCGAGGTCATCAGGTCCATGATCGACCAGCCACCATGACTGAACCCGCTTAAGATCACCCTGTCCATATCGACCCGACCGCTCTGTTGCAGGCCATGAAGCACAGACAGCACATCCCCGGCGCGTTCATACCCCTGTAATACCGCCCCGGTGCAGATCAGCGAAACGGCAAAATTGCGGTCCCAGCCCCGCGGTTTGAAACTATCGACGACATACGCGCGAACGCCCGTCAGGGCGACGGCCTGAGCATAGAGATGCACATGCGGCCGCATACCGCCGCAGCCATGAAACAGCACTACTGCCGGCCGTACGCTGTCATCCTGCGGCCCGTAGACGGTAATGTCCGGTTCCAGTAACGCATAGCGTTGCGCCATAGTATCCATCTATTCCCCCGTTTCCAGATCAAGCCCCCTGGAAGATATCCCTCACGAAACCCTCGAACGCCGCCATGGTTTTTTCATGGCTCTTGCGGTCATAGGCCATCAATGGGCCGAAATGAAGGGCGCTGTCCTCGTCGAAGCAGTGTGTACAGTCTAGATCAAGACGCTCGACCGGCAGGCCCTCGGCCTTCAGGTGATTGAAGATATGATCGCCGTGGCTGTGACTGGTCAGGAAGTCCTGCCGCGCCAGTACGGCCAGGGTTTTCGGCGCATACTGCCAGCTATGCATATTGGAGCGCGCCGGGAAATTGACGTACGGATAAACAAGGAACACGCCCTTGACGCCGCTCATCGGCTCCGGCGTCGGGTCCATCAGGCGCGCCTCGCCGCTGCGCGTGAGCTTTTCCGTCATCAGATCCATGATGGACCAGCCGCCGTGGCTCCAGCCGGCCAGGATGATATTGCCGGCATCGACTTCCGGCCGCTGCCCCAGCCCCCAGACTGCCGCCAGCACGTCGCCGGAACGCTCATAGCCATGCAGGGCCAGGCCAGTGCAGACCAGGCTCATGGCCGCGTTTTCATCCCAGCCGCGCGGCATGAAGGAATCGACGACATAGGCGCGGAAACCGAGATCGGCCACCTGCTGCGCATAGGCATGGATATGACTGCGAACCCCGTTACAGGCATGGAACAGCAGGACAGCCGGCCGTTTGGTCTTATCCTGCGGCCCGTAGGCGGTGATAAAGGGGTCGAGAAGCGAAAATCTGTGCTGAAGCGTATCGAGCAATCAAATACCCCTTGAAATACTGTAACTGCAACTCATATAGTTACTGATGGCTAATCTGCCGCCTGATGAGGTGAATCAGAAATCGCCAGCAAAAGCCAGTTATTTTCATAGAGTGAGAGCTATCATGACCGCCCCGCGCACCTCCGAATACCCGATCGACACACAATTCCTTGAACGCTGGTCGCCGCGCGCCTTCACGCAGCAGCCCCTGACCGAAGAACAGGTTCTGACCGTTCTGGAAGCCGCGCGCTGGGCGCCGTCGGCTTCGAACCTCCAGCCGTGGCGGTTCTTCTACGGCCTGCGCGGCACGCCGGAATTCGACACCCTGCTTTCTCTCCTGGTGCCGTTCAATGAAGGCTGGGCCAAGGGCGCCGGTGCCCTGATCTTCATCGCCTCAGTCACTTCGTTCGACGGCCAGCGCCAGAACATCACCAACAGCTTTGACGCCGGTTCGGCCTTTATGTCTCTGTCCTTACAGGCGCACAGCCTGGGTCTGGTCGCCCATGGCATGGCCGGGATCGAATATGACAAGGTGCCGGTGGTGCTCCAGTTCCCGGAAAATCTCAAGCTGGAGGCCGCCGTCGCCATTGGGTATCAGGGCGATGCGTCGAGCCTGCCCGATTTCCTGCAGGCCCGTGAAGCACCTTCAACACGCCAGCCGCTGTCGGATATCGTCTTCAACGGCCACTTCACGGGCGAAATCAAGGTTCCGGCTTAAGGTAAGTAAGAATCTCCACCACCGCAGAGCTTCGCTTGCGGTCCCCCTCCCCAATAAATTGGGGAGGTATAAGATTGAAAAGCCCCGGATGTCGACATCCGGGGCTTCCTTTGGCTCAGTCGTTTAATCGGAGAGATTTTTGTCGTCCGAGCAGGCGGCTAGCGACGGCTGTATGTTTATACAGCCTAGCGACGCCAACGCACTCGGCGGCGAAAAGATCCCGATTAATGTCTGAAGACGCGAACGCCGGTGAACACCATCGCCAATCCCGCCGCATCGGCAGCGTCGATCACCGCCTGATCGCCAATAGAGCCGCCCGGCTGGATGATCGCCGTGGCGCCGGCCGCGGCCGCTTCCAGCAGACCATCCGGGAACGGGAAGAAGGCTTCCGAGGCGCAGGCCGAACCGGTGGCCAGTGCTGTCCGTCAGACCCAGGCCTTCAGCAGCTTCCTGGGCGCGCAGGCGGGCGATGCGGGCGGAATCGCGACGGTTCATCTGGCCGGCGCCAATGCCAGCCGTGCGGCCATCCTTGGCGTAGACGATGGCATTGGACTTGACGTGCTTGGCCACGGTGAAGGCGAACAGCATGTCTTCGATCTCGGCAGCGGTCGGCTGGCGCTTGGTGACAACCTTCAGGTCGGCCGCCGTGATGCGGGCCGTATCGCGGCTCTGGACCAGCATACCGCCGGCCACCGAACGGAACACCTGACCGCCAGCCAGCGGGTCCGGCAGGGTGCCGGTGACGAGCAGGCGCAGGTTCTTCTTGGCGGCGAAGACGGCAACCGCGTCATCATCGACTTCCGGTGCGACAACAACCTCGGTGAAGATCTCGACGATCTTTTCGGCGGTCGCCTTGTCCAGCTTGCGGTTCAGCGCCACGATACCGCCAAAGGCCGACACCGGATCACATTCCAGGGCGCGCCTGTAGGCGGATATCAGATCGTCGCCGGTGGCCACGCCGCACGGGTTGGCGTGCTTGACGATGACGCAGGCCGGTGTGTCGAACTCGGCCACCAGCTCGATGGCGGCATCGGTATCGGCAACGTTGTTGTAGCTCAGTTCCTTGCCTTGCAACTGCCTGGCGGTAGCAACGCCGGGGCGGTCCTCGCCAGTCTTGTAGAAGGCAGCGGACTGGTGCGGGTTTTCGCCGTAGCGCATGGTTTGCAGGCGTTCCCCGGCAATGGTCTTGCGTACCGGATAATCATCACCCAGTTGACCCGCGAACCAGGTAGACACGGCGGAATCATAGGCCGCGGTGCGGGCGAAGGCACGGGCGGCCAGCGACTTGCGCAGGGCCGGGGAGGTGGTGCCGGTCCCGGCGATGGCGGCCAGGACTTCATCCATGCCGGCCTTGTCGACGCAGACGCTGACATAGGGGTGGTTCTTGGCCGAGGAACGGATCATGGCCGGGCCGCCGATATCGACATTCTCGATAGCGGCTTCAAAGGTGCCGCCGGCGGCGACGGTCTTCTCGAACGGATAGAGGTCGATCCAGACAATATCGATCGGCTGGATGTCGTGCTCCTTCAGCGCCTGGGCGTGTTCGGGGGCATCACGATAGGCCAGCAGAGCGCCGTGGACTTTCGGATGCAGGGTCTTGACGCGGCCATCCATCATTTCGGGGAAGCCGGTGATATCCGCCACGTCCCTGACGGCGATATTGGCCTTTTGCAGGGCGGCCTTGGTGCCGCCAGTCGAGAGCAGTTCGACGCCGGCAGCGACCAGTGCCTGGGCGGCTTCGATCAGGCCGGTCTTGTCGGACAGCGAGATCAAAGCGCGTTTCGGGGTCACCAGATCGGCGGCGGGCGGGAAATCAGGAGCGGCGGGCATGGGAATATCCGGATATGGGGAGGGAAAGATGCGCGCCGTTTACACGAACCTGTCACATTTGACTAGGTCAGGCGGATAACAAGCCGTAACGGGATACGACCGGATATAACAAAACCTCCGCCATGGGTGAGCATGGCGGAGGCTTCGCTGATGATCGCAAGTCTCAAAGCTACTTATGGGAGCGTTTAGTAGCGAGACCCGTAGCGGCCATCATTGCGGTAATGCTTGTAGCTGTTGTAGCGGACCGGTTCGCTGCGGTAGCCGTAGTGACGGTCTTCCCAGCGCTGGCGCTCCATGGCGGCTTCAGCCTTGTTGCAGGTGTCCTTGCCCTGGTCGCGGCCCAGCTTATTGCCCAACAGACCGCCGACAACAGCGCCACCAACCGCACCCAGGCCCTTTTCATTCTTGGCGACCTGGCTGCCCAGCAAACCACCGGCGATAACGCCCAGGATGGCACCGGTCTTGGCGCTGTTCGACTTGGTGACCTCGCACTGATAGGTGGTGCGGGCCGAAGCCGTGGCCGGGGCCATGACGGCGGCGGTGGAACCGATGATCAGGCCGGTCGAAACGATGGCGGCCCCAAAAGTTTTCATAGTATTCTTGATGATCTTGCTCATAACTTTAGTCCTTCGTGTCTTTGGCTTCCGTTGATCGGATGTGCCGTTCATGAGGACAGTTATAAGCCCCCGAACCTGAACGGGATTTGATCCGCTCGTTCATTTTCATTCAGGAAAGCATTTATTTTTGAAGGGCTTGGACAGCCCTGTCAGCCTTACAGAAAAAGGCCCCGCCGCATCCGGCAGGGCCCTTTCAAAGATCAGCCGTAAAAAAATTATTCACGGACATAGCGGTAAACCACCTTGTGGCGATGACCGTACTTATCGGTTTCATAGACCGTGCGCGTACGGTAGGCCACCTGATCGATGCACTTCCGCTTGGCATTGTTCTTGGCGATCTTGCTGCCGGTGTATCCGCCAACCACCGCGCCACCCACGGCGCCGAGGCCGCGTTCGTTCTTGGAAATCTGACTGCCCAGCAAACCACCGGCGATGGCACCGATCACGGCCCCCTTGTTGCCGGCGCGCTTTTGCTCATACTTACAGCGATAGGTCGGATAGGCATCGGCGACATTGGGGATGGCGGCCGAACCGACGATCAGGCCCAGGCTCACGACAGCGGCGGCAGCGGTTTTCAGGATACAGGTCATGTGCATACTCCTTTGATTATGCGCCCCAAAAGCGCAGATTTGCGCAGGAGTATCCGAATTTCGATATAAGGATGCAGTCAGGAGAACCTGGCCATCCGGTAAAGACCTGACCAGTATCAGGATTCCGCCGGTGACAACTTCCAGCGCAGGCGCGTCGGCGTATCGAGTCGCGCCGTGCCATTCAGCACGATCAGAGTCGTCTTGCGCGGCGCGCCCTTTTCAAACACCGTGCCCTCACCAAGCGCCACCTCGGCTGCATCATGACGCAGCCACCAGCCGCGTCCGCCGGGCCCGCGCAGCAGGATGCTCTTGCGGTCGCGCGCCAGCGAGGCCTGGACCTCCGGGTGAAGCAGGAAGCGCACCGCATAGGGCACAGAGGCCGGCATGTTCTGCAACTTCTTGCCGGTCGCCATCGGCGTCAGGCGTTCTTCGCCGCGCAGTTCATCGCGCTGGGCATCGACATAGAGCCGGCGCTCATGCTTGAGGCCAAAACGCGGCCGCCAGCCTTCATGCTCCAGTTCCAGAAGCGTGCCGGAGTCCTCAGCCTCCACGCGCCGACTGCGTACCTTGTAACGCAGGCCCTGGAGCGTGAAATGCAGCAGTTCGCCGAACCGGTCGGCCGCCGGCTTGAGGATCAGTTCATCCCCCAGGGTCAGGGTATTGGCCGCACCGACCACACGAAACGCCTGGCTGTCCGATTGCGCCGGCGACCAGCCGGGCGAAACGATCAGCTTGTCGCGTCCGCCCGAAACCTCGAAGGCCATCGGGTAATCGCAGGCGGCAAAACCGAAATCCCCGGCCTTCGCCTCGCCGGCATCGACATAGACGCTTAAAGATCGGCCGAGCAGACAGTGATACCGCGCCTGCTCCAGCACATTCGGCAGAGTGCCCGCTTTCGAATCCGTATGCAGCAGTGCCGGCAGGATCTGGTCTTCGAGCAGCGATTCCGCCCCTGGAAGGAGACAAGGCTGCCATCGGGATGGCTGAGCGTGCGCACGAAACGCGACAGGCGCTCGATATGCTCTTCCACATAGTCCGGCACGGCCTGGCTGCGCTGGCTCAAGGCATCGACCAGCAGCAGCAGGTCATAAAGCAGTTCCAGCCCCTGTTCCGGGCTGCGTGACATGTGCGATCCGTCGCTCTGCGTGCAGCGGCGCAGCGCCTTAGGCAGGCGCTTCAGACCCTTGCGCCGGAAGCTGTCGCCCACATTCCCCGAAAGCACGCAGCCGATCGCCACCAGCGCCACGGCGCGGCTGGCCTGATACGCCGCATTATTATGCAAACGCAGCAGGTGCCGCCCCTGTTCGGCGATGGATTCCGCCAGGGCGTGCGCTTCCCACGGCTGGGCCACGGCGGAGAGGCGGCGGGCAAAGATCGACAGGTTGATCAGCCGGCGCGCCAACACCTCCTCGCCCCAGGTAAAGGGCGTCCAGTTGCGGAAGGTCTTCTGCCAAAGCAAAAACAGCCGCACGGCCTCCCCTGGCGCCGTCGTCACCCTGGGTCATCAGGTGCGGCAGCCACGAAAAGCGATGCAGCTCGATGGCAAAGGCGCGGGTCGGCGAAGCCCGGTTCCACGGATCGCCTGACCCCTGCACGCTCATGCGCGCATTGGCAAGCGTGAAGCGGCCGGAAAGGATCGCCTTGCCCAGCAGGGCATTGGCGGGCCGGCCATCGTGCGGCGTCGCCGGGAAGCCATCCGGCACCCGGCCTTTCAGCGTCAGGCGATAGCCCGGCATCCCGAAGAGTTCGGCCCCCGCTTGCTTGCGCAGCCACGCGCCGACCACCTTTTGCCACGGCGTGGCGGCGGTCAGCACATCGGCCAGGGGCGTCGACTCATACGCCTTCATACTAGATCCTATAGTCCCTTGAGCTGCTTGATATTGGCGGCATAGGCCGAAGGCCCACCCTTGAAGACAGCGGTGCCGGCCACCATCGCGGTCGCACCGGCTTCCACGCACTTGTGGGCGTTCTGGGCATTCACGCCGCCATCGACCTGCAGGATGGCGGGGTGGCCGACGGCATCCAGCTTCTTGCGGATGACCTCGATCTTCTTCAACTGGCTGTCGATAAAGCTCTGGCCGCCGAAGCCCGGATTGACGCTCATCACCAGCACCAGGTCGATATCGTCCATCACCCAGTCGAGGATTTCGACCGGCGTCGCCGGATTGAGCACCACGCCCGACTTGGCGCCAAGCTGGCGGATATATTTCAGCGAGCGGTGCAGATGCGGACCGGCTTCCGGATGCAGGCTGATATAGTCGGCGCCGGCATTCCGGAAAGCTTCAAGGAAGCTATCAACCGGCGAGATCATCAGGTGGCAATCGAACGGCAGGTTCGAATGCGGCCGAAGCGCCTTCACCACGTCCGGGCCGATGGTGATGTTCGGCACGAAATGGCCGTCCATGACATCGATATGCACCCAGTCGGCGCCGGCCTCGGTGATGGCGCGAACCTCTTCGCCCAGCTTGGAAAAATCGGAGGCCAGGATGGAGGGGCAAATGAGCGGGGTCGTCATGATCGGGTACTCGCGGATTTGATGGTCTTGCTTAAGGGGATTGCCTATAGCAGGTCAACCGGCCTTACGGGTTAACTTTGCTATGAAAAAGCCATCCTGACCGCCGGGGCGCTGATGCGGCAGCAGGCGCACCCAGCCTTCGGGGCGGACCGATTCGGCCGGTATGCCCATATCAGCAGCGCTTTCGGGCGAAAGCTTGACCAGGCTGAAATCGGTGTGGCGGCGCAGGAAGGCCAGAACTTGGGTTTCGCCCTCTTCACGTTCTAGTGAGCAGGTCGAATAGACGAGATCACCACCGGCTTTCACGCGCTTTGCGGCGGAATCGAGCAGGCGGTGCTGGACATCGGCCAGCTTGGCGATATCGGCCGGGCGTGTGGCCCACAGCACATCGGGCTGGCGACGGAAGGTGCCGGTGGCCGAACAGGGCGCATCGAGCAGGACCACATCGAATTCGCGGTCGTCTTCATAGCTTTCCGCATCGGCCATCTGAATATCGGCGGAAAGCTTCGTGCGTTCGAGATTTTCCTCGACGCGCTTGAGGCGGTTCTTCGAGCGGTCGAGCGCGGTGACGGTCGCGCCCTTGGCGGCCAGTTGCATGGTCTTGCCGCCGGGCGCGGCACAGAGATCGATGGCCGTCTTGCCGGTGATATCGCCCAACACATTGACCACGACGGCGGCGGCAGCATCCTGCACCCACCAGACGCCATCCGCATAGCCTGACCATTCACGCACATCGCCACGTAGGGCGGAACGCAGGGTCAGGCCGCCGAGATCCGTGCCTTCCAGCGCCTCTTTGTGCGCGTCGAGATCGGCTTGTGACTTGAAGCTGAGATCGGTCGCCGGCTCTTCGGTCAGCATATAGGCGGTGCCATTGGCGTTATCCTCGCCATAGGCGCCCTTCCAGCGGGCATAGAGCCAATCGGGGGCCAATCTTGAAGCAATGGGCGCGGGCAGGCCGCCCTCACGGATGACCCCGCGCAGGATGGCATTGATCAGGCCCTTGAACGGCCGGGTGTTGGAGGCGCGCTCAGCCAGTTTGACAGTGGTGGAAACGGCGGCGAAATCGGGCACGTTCATAAAGCCGATCTGCACCAGGCCGATGCGCAGCAGGTCGCAGACGGCAGCCGAAGGCGTCTTCTGGGTGCGCTTTTCGATAATGTGATCGAGTTGGCCCAGACGGCGCAGCACCAGCAGGGCCATGGCGCGGGCAAAGGCGCGTTCGCCTTCACTTAAGGCCAGGAATTCGCTGCGGGTCACGGCCTCATCGAAGCCGGAACGCTTGGTAAGCGCCGCATCGATCAGGCCCATGGCGGCGATGCGCGCATTCATGCCGATATCGCCATCGTCAGAGGTGTTGATGACCGGTTCCAGATGCTTGATAGGCGCCTGTTTGGCGGCGATCTTGGCGGCCATGCCCTTGGAGGGCGGGCGCTTGACAAGCTTGCGCTGAAACGAGGGCTTGCCGCCCGTGGACTTGGACGGCGGCTTATTCGGGGCCATAAGGGGCGCTTTCTTTAAGATGCTGGGAGACGGCGCGTCTATAGGCCCCACTGACGGATGGGTCAACCTTGGAAGATTATGGATTGCTCACAGATGACGTCAGTTGTCATACACAAATATTTGCATAACATCCGTCAAAAATAAATCTCACAGAAGTAACGCTCGATTTGTCGAGCAACTCCGAATAGCTATGTTATTACGCCAAAATGTAGCATCAAGTATTTTTTCAAAAGGGATTGAATTTGCTCAGTGCCAACCGGGATCGTTTTCGGATCGGGCTTGTGAACAAAATGGTCTCTTACATCCTTCAATTTGGAAAATAATTCTGTGTCCGCTTGTGCTTCGTTTGGTGCCAAAATTGAAGCGATAACAGCAAATTTGTCATTCAGTCGAAGCTTATCCGACATGACTTTTTCGAACCGCTTAATGACTACTTTGGCTGACTGAGGGAGGCCATTTTCCAATAACTCATACCATTGCTTTTGATAAATTTCTTTGAAACTCGCCGTGACAAATATCTCCAAAGCTGTCCAGGCAGCGATATATGCAAACAGTGGACTGGTCTCTTTTTCGTGCGACCCGGCAAATAAATCGACTGATCTCTGTAAATAATTACATTTCGAAAGATTTTTCGCGATTGCCGATGCCATTGCCAGAGAAGGTGCTGAAAAGCTGCTTGCGATAGTCAATTTTGCTGTGGCATTAATTGCAATAGGGTGGATTTCCCTATCGGCATCTAAAATATACAACGTTTCTCCAATAAGAACGGTCTCGCCATCACCGTTATTTTGGGCCAACTTAAGCGCTGTGAGAACATTGCGAACTAAGGGATCAAAAATTTGCTTAAAAGGCGTTCTATCGAAATCATCTAGCGTGAGATCAACCGGTCCAGTTCCACTTCGCGTCTGAAAGACAAGCTCAGGCATCTCAAATTCACCTTCGCAGATGACAAATGCCCCAGATAATTGACGCTTTGCTTTAAGCTGCGAAATCTCATGGTGAAATGCTTCTTCCGCACTTTTGTTGTCGTTCCGCCCCGTAAACACTGACAAGACAAGACTGCCTAACGCAGTCCGACGATCAAAGATGTCAAATGCTTCAACACATGATTCTGTAATAGTGGCTTGAAAAATAGGGTTTTTAGAAACAAAAATTTTAGAACCATTAACGTTATTATCGAGCTGGCTTATTCCAGAGAGCTTATAAGCTGAGAGCAATTTTACTTTCACGGATGGTCCTTAAGGCATTACCAAATTGCATAAATGCTGTTTGATCCTCGTGCCTAAACTAATGCGTTTCATACACCTCAAGCAATACCTCTCACTCCGCCGCTTGCGCTTGCCGATGGCCGCTGATCTCCGCACCGGCGGTGCGGGAAACGACATATTCCGGCATGTGGCCGTCAACGACCTTACCTTATAAAAAAGGCGGCCCTTGCTGACCGCCTCTTCCCATCAAAACGCGCCTCAATCCCGGAACAGCAGCGGCGCCAGTTCATGCAGGCTGCGCCGCCAGGACAGGAACTCGTGCGCCGTATTCGGCGACACATAGAAGACGCTGTTGACGCCTGAGGCTTTCAACTCTTCGGCGTTTTTGCGCGGGTCCTGCGGCGGGGCGCCCGGCGGCCCCATGCGCGGCCCTTCCAGTTCGCGGCTGCCGAAGCTGACAAAGGCCAGCTTGACCTTGTCCTTGAAGCCCGGCGTCTTGTTGACGTCATCGACCGAGATGGTGCCGCCGCTCAACAGGCCGATATAGGCAAACTTATCAATATTGGCGAAGGTGATCAGCTTTGTCTCGAAACCGCCCATCGAAAGCCCGGCCATGGCGCGGTGCGGCTGATCGGACAGGGTGCGGAAATGGCTGTCGACATAGGGGATCAGCTCATTGACCAGCACCGTCTGGAACGGTTTGATATCGAAGCTGAACAGGCCGCCGGGCTTGACCTCATTGGTCATGCCGTAGGTCATGACGATGATGAAGGGCTTGGCCTTCCCCTCGGCGATCAGATTATCCATGATCAGGTTGGCGTGGCCCTGATTGGCCCAGGCGGTTTCATCCTCGCCCCAGCCATGCTGGAGATAAAGCACGGGATAGCGCTCGGCCTTGCTGGCGTCATAGCCGGGCGGCGTATAGACGAAGGCGCGCCGCTGCGTGCCCGTGCTGGGCGAGGGGAACAGAATCTGCTGCACATTGCCGTGCGGCACATCTTTCAGCGCATAGAAATCGGCGTCATGCGCCGGCACCTCGATGCCGCTTTCCCAGCGGGTCGAACCGTAGAAGTTGAGCGTGCCCGGATCATTGAACGTGCCGCCATCGACGGTCAGGTGATAATAGTGGAAGCCCTCATCCATCGGGCCTTCCGTGGTGCCGGTCCAGGCGCCATCCGCCCCCTTGGTCAGGGTGGTCCCGCCGCGGCCACCGAGACCCAGGCTGACCTTGACGGCCTGCGCATCGGGTGCGGTAACGCGAAAACGGACATAGCCCTGCGAATTGACCTGCGGGTAGTCCTGGCCCGGCTGATTGACGGATGACGGCTTGAAATCTTCCGTAATGGCCGGCGCGGCGGTTTGCGCCATGACCGGACCGGCGAAAAGCACAGCGGCCAGCGCCGTGGTTAAAACACGCTTCATTGATACCTCCCTGAGTTTGCCATGTGTCTCATGGCGTTTGTTATTACTCAGACTATTGCAGCAATCCCTCATTACCGCAATACCACTTTTGGAGGTATTTTCTACTTTCGCTGTCCCCTACTGCACGGTCGGCACGCTTGTCTGACCATAGGCGGCCCCGCCACGTTTCATGTCCATGCCAAGTTTGATCAGGGCATTGACGCGGTTTTCCGTTGCCGGGTGAGTCGAGAACAGATTATCCATGCCGCGACCGCTTAAAGGGTTGATGATAAATAGATGCGCCGAGGCCGGGTGGCGTTCGGCCTCATGATTGACCACGCCGCCTTTCGCGTAGGCTTCGATCTTTTTCAGCGCACGGGCCAGGCTTTCCGGATCGCCGGAGATTTCGCTGCCCATGCGATCGGCGGCATATTCACGGGTACGCGAAATCGCCATCTGGACCAGCATGGCGGCGATCGGTGCCAGGATCGCCATCAGGATCACAACGACAATATTGCTGCCGCCCTCTTCATCGTCGCGCGAACCACCGAAGAACATGGCGAAATTGGCCAGTGACGAGATGGCGCCGGCCAGCGTGGCCGTAATCGTCATGGTCAGGGTGTCGCGGTTTTTCACATGCGCCAGTTCGTGGGCCATGACGCCGCGGATTTCCTCACGCTCCAGCATCCTGAGCAGGCCAGTCGTGGCGGCCACCGCCGCGTGCTGCGGATCGCGGCCGGTGGCGAAGGCGTTCGGCTGGTCGCTATCCATGATATAGACCGCCGGCATCGGCAGGCCGGCACGGCGGCTCAATTGCTCAATATCGGCATAGTAGTCGCGCAGCAGGGCATTGGGCGCATTGGCGTCGATCCGTTGCGCGCCATACATGCGCAGCACCATCTTGTCGGAATTATAATAGCTGAAGACGTTCATCGCCACGGCCAGGCCAAGCGCGATCAACATGCCCGTCGGCCCCGCCAGTGCAAAACCGATCACGCCGAACAGCGCGGTCAGGCCAGCCAGAAGCAGCCAGGTCTTTAACGGGTTCATTTGAATAAGGCTCCTTGAGAAACAACGATTTAGAGCTTAAATATGGAAATCCGCGCCATTTCCCGCAAGACGGTTACGAAAATGTCATCTGAAGTTGAAAAGCCTGCAGATCTGAGCGCCCTTGACGTGCGCAAGATCCTGTCGCCCGCCGCCAAGCGCGCCCTGGCCGAAGCCGCCGAGCGCCGCGCGAAGGAAGAAGCCGAGATTGCCAAGGCCATTGAAGAAGGCGGCCCGACCGGCCCCGAACCCACGCGCTATGGCGACTGGGAGCGTAAAGGGATTGCGGTGGACTTTTAAGACAAGGGGTCACAGACCCCTTGACCCCATTACACGTTTTGAATGGCTGCTAATATGGCCTGTGTGGCCGCCACCGGATCAGCAGCGCGCGTAATCGGACGGCCGACCACCACATGCGAGGCGCCATTGCGGAAGGCGTCCTCCGGCGTGGCGATTCGCTGCTGGTCATCGACCGAAGCCCCCACAGGCCGCACACCCGGCGTCACGATCAGGAAATCGGCCGGCACACGCGCACGGATCAGCGCGGCCTCATGCGGCGAGGCCACCACGCCATCCATGCCGCAGTCTACTGCCTGATCAACGCGACGCAACACCAGATCGGCCAGCGCCACGCCATAGCCCATCTCGTCGAGATCGGCCTGCGTCAACGAAGTCATCACCGTCACGCCGATCACCTTTGTTTTCGGATGGCGGCCCTTGATCGCTGCCCTCATCACCTGCGGTTCGGCATGGACCGTCAGCAGGTCACAGGCTCCGGATGAGGCAGCTTTCGCCGCGCCTTCGACCTGCGCGCCGATATCATGCAGCTTCCAGTCCTGGAAAACCGACTTGCCCTCCGCGGCCAGTTCCTCGCAAAGCGCCAGACCACCCTGCGCCAGAAGCGTCAGGCCGATCTTGTAATAACTGACGTTATCACCAAGCGTAGCCACCAAAGCGCGGGCCGAGGCCAGATCGGGTTCATCGAGGGCAACGATCAGGCGGGGATCAGCTTTCAGCATGGTTACAATCTCAACAGGCTTGCGGGAAAGGGCGAATTGCTGTGTGGTAAGCAAATTCATCGGTGGGCAGCCAAATGACTCTTATCGAGTTCTACGTCAACTTCTTCATCACGCTTTTCGCCCTGATCGACCCGATCGGCAATGTGCCCATCTATGCGGCGGCTACCCAGAGCCAGAGCCCGGCGTCGCGCCGGCTGATCAGTATCTATATCTCGATCTTCACCGCCCTGATCCTGACCCTGTTCTTCTTCGCCGGCCTGAGCATATTGAAATTCTTTGGTATTTCTATGGATGCTTTCCGCATCGCCGGCGGGCTGCTGCTCTTCCTGATGGGCCTGGAAATGGCGCGCGGCGACTTTATCGAGACCTTCACCCGCGCCGATGAGGTGGCGCATGGCGGCGATCCGGCCACCGGCGTCCAGCCGCTCGGTTACCGCGAAAAGGCAAAGAATGCCTTTGAAAAACTGGTCGTGCCCTTCGCCTTCCCGCTGATGGTGGGGCCGGGCACAATCTCCACGGCCATCATCCAGGCCGATGTGGCGCAGAAAATGGGTCCGCTGGGCCTCGTGGCCGGCGTGGCGGCCATCTTCACCACCGGCGTGGCGGTCCTGATTACTCTGCTGTTTTCAAACACGATTTCGCGTGTTTTTGGCCGGGTCGGCATGGTGGTCGTCGTGCGCGTGCTGGGCCTGATCCTGTGCGCCCTGTCGGTGCAGATCATCATTTCCTCGGTCAGCGAGATCACGCATAACCTGATCCTGCCCTCCGCCGCCCATCCATATGAGAACGGCACTCACCACAGGTAAGCTAACGCTTTTGTAAATTCTTCCCCCTCGCCCCTTTCAAGGGGAGAGGGGAAGAGAACCAGCGAAGTCATCTCTGTTATTTCGGTGCCCGCTTGGCGAGAATCCGTTGCAGGGTCCGGCGATGCATGTTCAGCCGGCGCGCGGTTTCGGACACATTCTGCCCGCACAGGGCATAGACGCGCTGGATATGTTCCCAGCGCACGCGATCGGCCGACATCGGGTTTTCCGGCGGCGGCGGGGCATGATCCTCCACCGCCAGCAGGGCCTTGACCACATCATCGGCATCGGCGGGTTTCGACAGGTAATCGATGGCGCCTGATTTTACCGCCGCCACCGCCGTGGCGATATTGCCGTAGCCGGTCAGCATGATGGCCCGCGCTTCCGGCCGCTTGCGATGCAGGGCCTCGACCGCCTGAAGACCGTTGCCGTCTTCCAGCCGCATATCCATCACCGCGAAGGCCGGCGGATTGGCCTCGATCATCTCCATGGCCTGATGCACGCCCTCGGCCACCGCCACAGTGAAGCCGCGCATCTCCAGCGCCCGCGCCAGACGATTGCGGAACGGCGCATCGTCATCCATCAGCAGCAAGGTCTTGTCGGCCAGGCCGGCAATCGCGGTTTTCAGAACTTCGTGCGGATCGGCGTCCATGAGCATAACCCTTTAAATATCCGGCGACAGGATATCGATTTGATCCCGCTGCCACAAGGCCCGCACATAGGCGCCACCGATCTCGCGGTTACCAAAGGTCACATTGGCGCCGGTGTGTTCCAGCAGGGTCTTGGCGATGAAAAAGCCCAGCCCCATGCCGGAATGGCTTTGCGCGCCAAGCCTTTTACCGGCTTTTACACCTTCATCGGCGTCATAACGCGAGGAAATATAAGGCTCACCCAGCCGCGACAATATGTCCGGCGCGAAACCCGGCCCGTCATCTGAAATGGTCAGCGCCACATAGCCGCGCGTCACCTCGGCACTGATCCGCACCTCGGAACGGGCGAAATCGACGGCGTTTTCGATAAAGGCGGAAAAAGCGTGCAACCATTCCGGCCTGCGCAGGATCAGAATGCCGCCATCAGCATCGCCGATGCCGCGCGCCTCGATATCGATATGGATAACCACCCGCGCGCTCTGATAGGGTTCGGCCGCCGTACTCAGGAAGGTTTTCAGCGGCACCTGGTCATAGACCGCGTCACGCGTTTCCGGCCGGGCCGAAAGCGCCTTCAGGATATCGCGGCAGCGCTGGCTCTGCGAAACCAGAAGTTCGGCATCCTCATAAAGCGGGTTTTCCGGCTTGAGACCATGCAGCATTTCGCGCGCCACCACCTGGATGGTGCCCAGCGGCGTACCCAGTTCGTGCGCCGCCGCGGCCGCCAGACCACCGAGCGCCGACAGCCGCGTTTCCTTTTCCAGCACGGCCTGTGTGGCGGCTAAAGCCTGCGCCATGCGGGTTGCTTCCAGCGCCGCTTGCCGGGCATAGCCGGCGGTGAAGGCGATCCCGACCAGTATGGCCGCCAGGAAGCCCAGCCGGTACATTTGCGGCAATACGAACGCCTCCCCGGCTTTCCACGGCAGGTCCAGCGACCAGAAAGCCAGGGCAATGGCCGCGGCCATCGACACCGCCACAACCACCAGCCCATGCCGGGTCGGCAGGTTGGCGGCGGCCACGGTCGGCGGAGCGATCAGCAGCAGGCAGAAGGGGTTGTTCAGCCCGCCGGTGACGCCCAGCAGCAGGCCAAGCTGGACAGCATCGAAGCTCAGTTGCAGGGTCGCTTCCCAACCCGCCACGCGCGAATTGCGGCGGCCGAGACTGAGGATGACATTCAGCCAGGCGCTGCCCATGATGATACTGAGGCACGACCACAGGCGAAGCTGATAATTGAAACCATAGGCGATCAGCAGGATCATGGCGCTCTGGCCCAGAATGGCCAGCCAGCGCAGCATGATCAGAGTACGCAGGCGCAGGTGATCCTTTTCCCCGCCGCCGCCGATCGGGGCTGCGACATCGGGGCCGTTTAAAAAGGCCGAGATATGGTTTAGGGTCTTGCTGACAAACATAAAATTTCTGTTTTAAAGTTTTTGGCCCGAAAGTTCCCGATGACTAAATTCCGCCTGGCGATCATCGCCGCCGCCTTCGCCCTGCTGATCGGCCTGGCCGGTTATAACTGGTACAACAGCCTGAAGGGCGGCGCAAATGGCGCAAGGTCGCAGTATGCGTCGCAGGTCGATCCGTCGGTGACGATCGGCGGCCCCTTCACCCTCACCAACCAGGATGGCCAGCGCGTCGACCAGTCGATCCTCACCGGCAAGTGGACGGCGGTCTTCTTCGGCTATACCTATTGCCCGGATGTCTGCCCCCTGACCCTGCAATCCCTGGCGCGGACCAAAACCGCCTTGGGCAAGGACGCCGACAAGCTCCAGATCGTCTTCATCACCGTCGATCCGGAACGTGATTCGCCGGCCAATATGAAAGCCTACCTCGCCAGTGGCGGCTTTCCGAAGGGCGTGATCGGCCTGACCGGCAGCTCAGAAGAGATCAAATCGGTCGAAAAAGCCTATCGCGTGACGGCCAGCAAGAGCGGCGACGGCGATAATTACACCTATAATCACACAGCCGTGATTTTTTTGATGAACCCGAAGGGCCAGTTCGATTCGCCGCTGATGAGCGATATTACCCCACAGCAGAGCGCCGAGCAGATCAAAGACTCAATGAAGGCAAACAGTTAACGGACATGGCCGGGAAAGCGCTGTCAGACCTGCGGGTCCAGGGTGCTCGCACCTTGGTAAACTTATGTTTTCAGGCGTCGTAATGAATTGGCAGGACATGTTTGCTAATGTAGGTTACCGCTAACGGTAACCAGAGTACACATGACCTCCATGCTCTATTCGCTCCACGAATACGCCTACTATTCCGCCGCCCCGCTGCGGGCCATGGCGCAGATGACGCGCGATTTCTGGGGGTCGAAACTCAATCCGGCCTCGGATACCGCCATCGGCCGCACGCTCTACGCTTCGGCGGAACTGTTTTCCAACGTCACCAAGCGCTACGGCAAGCCGGAATGGGGCATCAACAGCGTCAAGATCAACGACATCGATGTCCGCGTCCAGATCATCGAGGACTGGTCAAGCCCGTGGTGCCGGCTACTGCGTTTCCAGCGTGATCCGTCCGATCTGCGCCGCGCCAAGCGCAAGACCTCGGCGCCGGCCGTCCTTATCGTGGCGCCGCTGTCCGGTCACTACGCCACGCTTCTGCGCGGCACGGTGCAGGAATTCCTGCTCGATCACGATGTCTATATCACCGATTGGGTCAATGCCCGCCAGGTGCCGATCCTCGAAGGTCGCTTCGACTTCTATTCCTTCATGGATCATATCCGCGACATGCTGACCGTCATCGGCAGCCGCGCCCATGTGGTGGCCGTCTGCCAGCCGGGGCCACCGGTGCTGGCCGCCGCCTGCCTGATGTCGGAAGACAGGGATGCCTGCCGTCCGGCCTCGATGACCTTCATGGGCTCGCCGATCGACGCCCGCTTCAACCCGACCGTCACCAACGACCTGGCGCAGGAAAAGCCCTTCACCTGGTTCAAGTCGAACATGATCCATACCGTGCCGCCGCCCTATCCGGGCCTCGGCCGCCGTGTTTATCCGGGCTTTGTCCAGCTCTACAGCTTCATGAGCATGAACGAGGCTCGCCATGCCGATGCGCACTGGGACTATTTCCATTCGCTGGTCGATAATGACGGTGACGCCGAAACCAAGCACCTGGAATTTTACGATGAGTATCTGTCGGTGCTCGACCTGACCGAGGAATTCTACCTCCAGACCATCGACCTGGTGTTCCAGAAGTTCGCCCTGCCCAAGGGGGACCTGGTCCATAAGGGCCGCACTGTCGATACGAAAGCCATTACCGATATCGCCCTGATGACCGTGGAAGGTGAGAAGGACGATATTTCCGGCGTCGGCCAGACCCAGGCGGCGCACGCCATGTGCCCCAATATTCCGGACGACAAGAAGCTCCTGTACGTCCAGAAGGGTGCCGGTCACTACGGCGTCTTCAATGGCCGCCGCTTCCGCGAAGACATCTATCCGCGCATCCGCGATTTCATCGCCCAAAATGATAAGCTCGCTTAAGGCGCTGATCCGCCCGACAGCCACCTATGCTGCCGGCGACCTGCTCGATTGCGGCGAATATAAACTGCGCCTGAAGGTCAATGCCCGCGCCCGGCGGATTTCCCTGCGCATTGATGCCCGGAGCGGCGAAGCCGTGGTCACCGCGCCGCGTCCGAAACATTTGGCCGACGCCGTCGATTTCGCCCGCAGCCGCCACGACTGGATATTGCAGCACCGCCGCAATCAAGACGCGCCTCAAGCCTTCGCGCCCGGAATGACGCTTGCCATACGCGGCCATGCCGTCACCCTGGCGGAAAAGGCCGGCGTCATCACGGCCCGTCCCGTTCAGGTCGAGGACGGTTCATGGCGGCTTGTCACCAGCGGCGATGAAAAACTGTTCGCCCGCCGCGTCGAGCGCTATCTGCGTCAACAGGCTTTAAAAGCCCTCCAGACCGAAACCGAGCGCTATGCGGCCATGCTGGGCGTTTCCGGCGTCAAGGTGTCTCTGTTCGATGCCCGCGGTCGCTGGGGCTCCTGCACGCCGACGCGCAAGGCCATTCGCTATAGCTGGCGGGTGATCCTGGCGCCGCCGAAGGTACTGGAATATCTCGTCGCCCATGAATGCGCCCACCTGCGCCACCCCGACCATTCAGACCGTTTCTGGAACGAGGTAACGGCTATGTTCGGCGACTACAAGCTGGCACGCAAATGGCTCAAAACCGAAGGCCACACGCTGTTTAAGTACAGCAGTTAAACAAGCAAGAACCCCCACCACCACGCCTTTCAAGCGTGGTTCCCCTCCCCACCGGAGGTGGGGAGGTATATTAAGGCCGTTCTTCTTGTACCTCCCCGACTTGTCGGGGTCTGGCGCCAGCGAGAGTATAGCTTTCGCAAGCCATGGGACCGCACGAACCGCGAAAGCGGTGAGATGTGGTGGTGGGGGGTCTTTCCATTGCGCAAAAAACCCCGGCGGGTGACCGGGGCTCTATAGCGATTCAGGGTCCAGGGCTCGGCGCCCCCGGTGCCTCGCACCCTGGCCTCACTGGTTCTTTTTCTGGGCTTCCGAGAAGAGATCGTCCAGCGAACTGTCCTTTTTCTTCTCCTCCGGGTTGGGGATCGGCTTCATGGTGACGATCGGCGGCAATTCGCCGTTCTGCCCCCGGCCATTGTCATTGGCCGCCTGCGAGGCCGCCACGGCATCCGCCTGTGTGCCCAGCAGGTCGCGCAGGGCGTCCTCGGCCACCGGCGTCAGTTCACTGGGCGGTGGGCCTTCCGGAATGGCACTGACCTGGATGCGCTTGAGTGCCGATGCCATATAGGTTTTCCAGATCGCGGCGGGTGTACCGGCACCGGTGACCTTACCCTTCATCGGCGTGTTATCGTCGCGGCCCACCCAGACTACGGTGACGAAGCCGCCGGTGAAGCCATCGAACCAGGCATCGCGGTAATCGCTGGTGGTTCCGGTCTTGCCGGCGAGGTCGTAACCGGGGATATTGGCGCCGGTGCCGGAACCGCGCGCCATGACGCCGCGCATCATCAGGGTCATGTTGGACAGGGCCGGATTATTGACCACGCGCACGCGGCCACCGTCCTCGCCCGGATCGCGGTACTGGTACATCACCTTGCCGGTGGCGGTGCGGATGCGGATCACGCCGTGCACCGTGGCGCGGATGCCGCCGTTTGAGAAGGGAATATAGGCTTGCGCCATTTCCAGCGGTGTGGCTTCGGAGGTGCCGAGCGCCATGGCCGGATCGGTATTGATCTTGGCCGTCAATCCCATGCGGTGCGCCGTGGCGGCGACATTGTCGCGGCCGATATCATTGGCCAGGCGCACGGCCACCGTATTGATCGAATGGGCCAGGGCGGTTTGCAGGTCGATCAGGCCCATATAGCTCCGGGTGTAGTTTTCCGGAGAATAATCACCAATGCTGTAGGGCTCATCCACCACCGGCGTGGTCGGCTGGTAACCCTTTTCCATCGCCGTCAGGTAGACGAACGGCTTGAATGATGAGCCAGTCTGGCGGTGGGCGTCGGTGGCGCGGTTGAACTGCGAGTCGGCATAGGACACCCCGCCGATCATGGCGCGGATGCGGCCTTCGCCATCAACCGATACGACCGCCGCCTGCTGCGGGCCCTTCTTGGCGTCACGCGCCATGATGGTCTGGACGGCGCGTTCGGCGTCAGTCTGGATCGGCAGGTCGAGCGTGGTTTCGACGATCAGATCCTCAGTATTTTTCGGATCGATCAGCGAGCGGATATCCTTGTCCAGCCAATCGACGAAGTACTGGGCATGTGCCGAGGCCAGCGTCTTGGACACGCTGATCGGCTTGGCGATGGCTTCGTCGCGCTGCTCAGGCGTAATGACCTTCGACTGCACCATCTCATTGAGCACGATCATGGCGCGACGGCCGGCGCGTTCCTGGTCGGAAAGCGGCGAATAGGAATTGGGCGCCTTCATGAGCCCGGCCAGCATGGCGGCCTCGCCGACGCTTAAGTCCTTGGCGTCCTTGTTGAAATAACGTTGCGATGCCGCCTCGATGCCATAGGCCCCCGCGCCGAAATAGACGCGGTTGAGGTACATCTCCAGGATTTCCTTCTTGGTGTACTTGTGCTCAAGCCATACCGCGATCATCAGTTCCTGCACCTTGCGCTTCATGTTCTGGTTGGCGCTGAGGAAAAGATTCCGCGCCAGTTGCTGGGTGATGGTCGAACCACCGGCCAGATTTGAGCCTTTTTTCTTGCTGAGATTACGCAAAAGCGCGCGGCTGATACCGACCGGATCGAAGCCCGGATGCGTAAAGAAGCGACGGTCCTCGATGGCCACGAAGGCCAGCGGTACGTAATCGGGCAGTTCCTCGATCTTGACCGGCGCCGAGGCTTGCGATCCGCCGCGCACGGCGATCAGGGCGCCTGAGCGATCGAGATAGGTGATGGAAGGCTGCCTGTCCGGATTATCGAGCTTCGATATATCCGGCAGGTCGATAGCCATGACGCCGATAAACGCCACGCCAAAGATGGCGATCCAGATGACCGCTATGGTCAGCCAGTAAAAGACAGCCTGTACAGGCGAGCGACGCCCTGTTCTTTTCCCCGTCCCCATACCGTCATCGGGGCCCCGTCCGTTAGACATTCAATCCTCACTCATGAACATGGTTCCGCATCGCCCGCTGCGGTCTTAGGTGTCTTATAGCAAATCTAGGGAAGCTGTCGCGTGAAGATTGGTTAACCCGCGCGTGCCCCCCGACACCGGCCATAGCATAGCACGTCTATTCGGGCAAAAATACGGTCACCGGGCCGGGCGTCGTTCCGCCGCCCTCTGCCGCGCCTCGCGCAGGCTCGCCTCCTGAAGCGCGGCCAGGCCGGCCATCTTGGGCTGGCCGATACGCTGGGAAAGATAGATGCCGGAATGGCCGCTGCACAAATAGGCGACAAAACATCCGGCGGCGATATAGACACCGTGACTGGTGCCGAAAAGCTCCATCCCCATCAGGGTGCAGGCCAGCGGCGTATTGGCGGCGCCGGCGAACACGGCGACGAAACCGACCGCCGCCAGCAGATCGACCGGTACGCCCAGAACGGCACTCAGTGCATTGCCCAGCGCCGCACCGATAAAGAAGAGCGGCGTCACCTCGCCGCCCTTGAAGCCGCAGCTCAAGGTCACGACCGTGAACAACAGTTTCAGCGCCCAGCTCCAGGCATGGATATCGGGCCCGAACAGGCCCGGCAGGGTGATATCGCCAGGATTGGGCGACCAGACACCCAGGCCAAGATAGTCGCGCGTGCCGCAAAGATAGACCAGGGCGATCACCGCCAGGCCGCCGATGAGAGGCCGCAGCGGCGCATAGGGCACCCGCGCCTTGACCCAGGCACCGAGACGATGATTGGCCTCTGAAAAGAACAACGCGATCAGACCGAAGGCGACGCCCGCAACGATTACCTTGCCCAGCAGCAGCGGATCAACCAGTTGGGCGATGGCGGCAACAGGGTAGACCGTATGATGAATGCCCCAGGCCTGGCAGACCCAGTCGGCCAGCACCGCCGCCCCCAAGCAGGGCACGAGGGCCAGGTACTGCATCCGCCCGATCGCCAGCACCTCCATGGCGAAGACCGCACCGGCGATCGGCGTGCCGAAGACCGCGCCAAAACCGGCGGCGATACCCGCCATCAGCACCACCCGCACCTCGTCATCGGTCAGCTTCCAGATACGGCCAAATGCACTGGCCAGGCTGCCGCCCATCTGCACAGCCGTGCCTTCGCGCCCGGCCGATCCGCCGAACAGGTGGGTCAGGACAGTCGAGGCCAGGATCAGCGGTGCCATGCGTAAGGGCACCCCGCCGCCGGGCTGGTGGATCTGATCGACGATGAGGTTATTGCCGCCTTCCGTCGCCCCGCCCTTCCAAAGATAGACGAGCCCAATGCCGAAACCAGCCACAGGCAGCAGATACAGCAGCCATGGATACTGGAAACGCAGGGCAGTAGCTGCGTCGAGCGCCCACAGGAACAGGGCGCAGGCTGATCCGACCACAGCCGCCACCGGCGCCAGTATGGCCAGCCAGCGCAGCACGATCAGGCCATGCTTCAGGCGTTCGGTAAGAAAATCGGAGAAAACACGCATGACTCTACTCCTTGCAAAGTGGCAACCGAGTAGGAATCATCAGCTCATCGCGGAGCGGTTCGGCTCAACAGGCCAGGCAGAAATCCATTACCTTGAAATCCTCTTAGCCAAGCCAAGCGCCAGCGGTCAAGACGAAAACTTTTATCCTTATACCTCCCCGGCTATGCCGGGGAGGGGAACCGCGCCCAAAGGGCGTGGTGGTGGGGCTTCTGACTTTCTTTCCTTGTCTTTCCTCTTGGCCTCAAAACCAAAACACCCTATCGCTAAACCATGCCCACCCCTGCCGAGACCCTAGACCGACCCGCCAGCAACATGGCCCGCGCCGAGGATATCCTGCGCAACACCTTTGGCTACGAGGCTTTTCGCGGCAAGCAAGCCGAAGTCATCGCCTCCATTATCGAAGGCAAGGACACCCTGGCCGTGCTGCCGACCGGCGGCGGCAAGAGCCTGTGTTACCAGATTCCGGCGCTGCTCAGCGGCCGTATCGGCATCGTTATCTCCCCCCTGATCGCCCTGATGAGCGACCAGGTCATGGCGCTCAAGGCCCGCGGCGTCCGCGCCGAGCGGCTCGATTCCTCGCAATCGCTCGATGCCCGCACCCAGCTTTGGGACGACGCCCATGATGGTCATCTCGACCTGCTTTACCTGTCTCCGGAAGCGCTGTCGCCCTTCGTGCTCGACAAGCTCGTAAGGCTGAAACCGTCGATCATGGCCATCGACGAAGCCCACTGCATCAGTCAGTGGGGCCATGATTTCCGCCCGGAATATCGCGCCCTCGGCCAGCTTAAATCCCTGTTGCCCGATGTGCCGACCCTGGCCCTGACCGCCACGGCCGACGCTCATACCCGCACCGATATCAAGGCCGCCCTGCATATCGATGACGCCATCGAGGTCGTCGCCGGTTTCGATCGCCCCAACCTCTCCCTGCGCTTTGTCCGCCGCAAGGGCGCCGTGCTGAAATCGATCGTCGATATTCTGCGCCGGCAAAAAGGGGCCGCTGGCATCATCTATTGCGGTTCGCGTGACGGCACCGAAAAACTGGCGCAAAACCTCAACAAGGAAGGCTTTTCCGCCACCGCCTATCATGCCGGCCTGCCGTCCCAGGTACGCGAGGACCGGCTGAAGGCTTTCATGGCTGGCAAATCGATGATCATGGTCGCCACCATCGCCTTCGGCATGGGCATCAACAAGACCGATGTCCGCTTCGTCATCCACGCCGATCCGCCCTCTTCCACCGAAGCTTACTGGCAGGAGGTCGGCCGCGCCGGACGCGACGGCTTGCCCGCTGCCGGTATCTGCTTCCATAATCCCGGCGATCTCGGCTGGGCCATCCGCCGCCTCGGCCTGCGGGAAAACGAGGGCGCGGCGGATCAATCGGTGCAAAAGGAAAAGGCGCGGGATTTCTTCCAGATGGTGCTCGGCCACGATTGCCGCAAACAGGCCATCCGGCAGTATTTCGGCGACGAGGCGGGTGAACCCTGCCGATCATGCGACAACTGTCTGAACCGCAACCGCGTGACCGATGTCACCGAACCGGCCCAGATGCTGATGTCGGCCCTCTATCGCCTGAACGGGCCGCGCGGTCGCAAGAAGCTGATCGACCATGTGCTGGGCAAGTCCGACAAGCCCGACTACACCACACGGCTTCAGACCTTCGGCATCGCCCGCGATTATGACGCCGGCCTGCTGACCCATGTGCTTGACCAATGCGAGGCCCTGGGCATCGTCGAGGAAGAACTCTACGACAACAAGATGCCGATCGTCGGTCTGAAGGACGCAGGCAAGCTCAAGCAGCTTTTCAAGGGCGAAATCCGGATCGAAGCGAAGTTATAGGATGCGGGGTCACGAACCCCGCACCCCAAATGATTTTCAGCGCGATTTTCGGCCACTCAGCAGAATCAACGCCGCCAAGATCCCGAACAGGAAATTCGACACCGAAATCTCGACCAGATGAACATGCCGGACCGACCACGGCATCAGCGGATTGGGATAGAGCAGCGTGGCCGCCATGAAGACCGAAAAGGCCAGACCCGTCAGCACCGCACGTTTCCAGGTGGCGCCGGTCAGGCTGGCCACGCTGAGCAATGCCAGCAAGGCCCAGATCAGGCCACGCCCCACCTGCAACAGCGCCAGTTGCCCCTGGTCGATATGAAACCCCTGCGCATAATAGGTTCGCACATCGGCGCTCTGCCAGGCGATCAGCGCGCCGGCGCCAAAGTAGAAGACGATATAGAGCGGAATGATCACCGGTATGCGCCAGTAAAGCCCGCCGAAGCGCTCGGCCGGAGCCGCCTCGCCGCGCCACAGAAGCGCACAGACGATCGCGGCAATCGCCGCCTTAATGGCGTTGCTGAGCGCCATCAGGATCAGCAGGTTGTTCGACATATGCAGATAGGCGTTGAAATAGATCGCCTCAATCAGTGACAACAGGGCCTCCAGACCATAAAGCAGGCCGAACAGGGCGGCGAAACGCCCCCAGAACGACCAGCGCATCGCTGGCGCCATGGCCGAAAGCACAACCGCAAAAAGCCCCGCCGCCGTCGCAATGGCCGCCGTGAGGCTCAAGGGTCCGTCGGGTTTCATTGCCGGCGCCGCGGCGTGAGTCAGCATCTGTCCGATCATGCCGCCCGCCATCTGACCGATAATCAGGGCCAGCCATACGCCCGCGAATTTCAAAGCGAAAATTACATACCTGTTCATCTTGCCTCCCCTTTCAACGCCTCATATGCCTCCGACGCCCATTGCGCCGAAGCCTCCAGTGATCGCAAACCATGCACGACCGCCAGCCGCGCCTGCAACGGCATGGCCTGCGCGTCCTCTTTAGCCAGCCAGTTTCGCAAACCCGAAGCGCGCCCGGCCATGACCGTGTGAAAGCCGGTCAGAAATTCGAGCGTCACCTGCCGGTCCGGATAATCGTTCAGGAAGGCAAAACGCAGCAGCGCCGTATCGATACCTTCCGTCGCGCCCATCGGCGCGGTCAGCCAGGCTTCAAACTGCCCCCGGCCCTCCGGCGTGATGTGCAAAACGCTCTTGCGCTTGCCGGCGGCCTCGGCCGTGATCAGACCCTGCTTTTCCAGTCTTTTGAGCGCCGGATAAATGCTGCCCGGACTGCTCGAATAACTGCCCATCGGCGTCGTCTCGAATACCATGCGCAGGGCATAGCCCGTGCGCGGTTCGGCACGGATCAGGCCCAGAAGGGCATAACCGAGAGTCGTGAGGGCAGGCAACTAATACGCTCCGTACTATTTGAAGGCAAATTAATACGAAACGTACTAAGCTACAAGCTTTACAGGGATACCGGTCCGTGGAAGCGGTCGAGCATTAGTTCGACATAGGGCCAGAGGGTCAGGAAACCGATCACTGCCGCGCCGAAAGCGCAAACCAGGACGGCGCCGGCGGCGATATCCTTGGCGTGTTTCACCAGTTCGGAATAGCCGGGCGAGACGATATTGCAGACATATTCGACCGCCGTATTGAAGGCTTCGGCCACCCAGACCATGACCATGGCGACGATCAGCCAGCGCCAGTCATCCAGCCGGACCTGAAGAAAAGACGCCGCCAGTATAACCAGCACGGTCGCCGCCAGATGCAGCCAGGCATTATGCTGGGTCTTCAGCATGAAACCGAGTCCTCGCAAGGCATAGCCGACGCTTTTCAGACGGGAGGATATCTTGAAGGACTGCTGCGCTTCGTCTGTCATGCTCATGACTCCTCTTCGCCAAACACAGCTTTCAGATTTCGGGCGCCGTGAAGCACGCGGACGATACGCACACGATCCGAATATATAATATAGAAAATGACGTAACGGCCAAAAGGAACCGAGCGCATGTTCGGACCAAATTCCGATCTGACGGCGCCACTTTCAGGCATATCACCAAGTGCCAGGCAGCGTTGGCGGATCTCACTTGTGAAACTGAGTGCCCGCCTCGGGTTGTCCAGCGATATAAAATCAGAAATTTCGTTGAGGTCGTTGCTGAATGCCGGAGAGAAAACGACTCTCACCGCGCATTTTCCTTGTCGATCATATCCTGATATTTTTGCCGCAAAGGCTCAAACACCTCATCCGCGGTCAAATCCGGCCCTTCAAGACCTTCGTTAAGTGCCGCGCGCAGGCTGTCCAGGTCCGCCTTGAGCCGCGATTCCCGCTCCTCGATCACGCGCAGGCCATCGCGCAGGATTTCACTCTTGGAATTGTAACGGCCCGAACGGATCAGGTCATCCATCAGGTTTTCGAAATGCGCGCCCAGGGCATAGCTACTCGGCATAGGATCGCTCCACAAAACAACGGCCTATGATAATAATTATCATAGGCCGTTGTTCACTTCAATCATAAGGGTTCTAGGGTCCGTGACCCTAGGCGTCCACTTCCGCGTTCAGGGCGTTTTCCTGAATAAATTCGCGGCGTGGCTCGACCAGATCGCCCATCAGCTTCGAGAACATCTCATCGGCCTCGTCGGCATGGTTGACCTTGACCTGCAACAGGGTCCGGACGTCCTTGTCGAGCGTCGTTTCCCACAATTGCTCGGCATTCATCTCGCCCAGACCCTTGTAGCGCTGGATGGTCATGCCCTTGCGGCCGGCATCCAGCACCGCTGACACCAGATCGAGCGGGCCGCGAATATCGATCGACTTGTCCTTGCGGGTATAGATGGAGACGGCGTTATAGATATCGCCCAGACCATCGGCGCGCTCACCGAGACGGCGAGCATCCTGGCTGTGCATCAGGGTCTCGTCGAGCACGATTTTTTCGGTGACGCCCCGGCGGACGCGCTCGAAGACAAAACCGCCGAGTTCGCCGGGCTCGACCTTCCACGGGCCATCGCCATCCTGATTGAGGCGGGTCAGCGATTTGGCGACGCGGTCAAGGTCGGGGTGGCCGCTGAACAGGCCGCCCAGCGCCGCCTGCTCCAACGCAAACGCCGGGGCGCGCGAGGACAGGCGGTCGACCGAGCCCTTGAAGGTCTTGGCGGCGCGAATCTGCGCTTCCAGGTCGTTGCCGACGATGCGCTCGCCGGTTGGCAGGGCCAGCACGGCATCGCTGACACCTTCCTCGATCAGGAAGGTGTCCAGTTCGTTGTCATCCTTGACGTAGCGCGAGGACTTGCCCTTGGCCACCTTGTAGAGCGGCGGCTGGGCGATATAGAGATAACCGCGTTCGATAATTTCCGGCATCTGGCGGTAGAAGAAGGTCAGCAGCAGGGTGCGGATGTGGGCGCCGTCGACGTCCGCATCGGTCATGATGATGATCTTGTGGTAGCGCAGCTTCTCGATATTGAAATCGTCCCGGCCAATCCCGGCGCCCAGCGCCACGATCAGAGTGCCGATCTGCTCGGAAGAGAGCATCTTGTCGAAACGCGCGCGCTCGACGTTCAGCACCTTGCCGCGCAGGGGCAGGATGGCCTGGTTTTCGCGGTTGCGCGCCTGCTTGGCGGAGCCACCGGCGGAATCGCCTTCGACGATGAAGATTTCGGACTTGGCCGGATCGCGTTCCTGACAGTCGGCCAGCTTGCCCGGCAGCGACGAAATATCGAGCGCCGACTTGCGGCGGGTCAGGTCGCGCGCCTTGCGGGCGGCTTCACGGGCCGAGGCGGCTTCGACGATCTTGGAGACAATCGCCTTGGCTTCATTTGGGTTCTCTTCGAACCACTGCGACAGCTTGTCATAGACCAGACCTTCGACCGCCGGACGCACCTCGGACGAGACCAGCTTGTCCTTGGTCTGCGACGAGAACTTGGGGTCGGGCACCTTGACCGACAGCACGCAGGTCAGGCCCTCGCGGGCATCTTCGCCGGTGACCGAGACCTTTTCCTTCTTGGCCGCGCCGGAGGATTCCATGTACTGCGTCATGACGCGGGTCAGCGCGCCACGGAAAGCCGCCAGGTGGGTGCCGCCGTCACGCTGCGGGATGTTGTTAGTGAAGCACAGCATCGTCTCGTGATAGCTGTCATTCCATTGCAGGGCGAGGTCCACCTCGACCTTTTTCGCGCACGCCGCGCACATCGACCGGCGCCTTGATGATCGGCGTCTTGGCCTTGTCGAGGTGCTTGACGAATTCGACGATGCCGCCGTCGAAATGCAGGTTGACCTCATAGGGCTCAGCCTCGCGCATGTCGGCGAAACGGATCGAAACGCCCGAATTGAGGAAGGCCAGTTCGCGCAGGCGGTGTTCCAGCGTCTTGCGGTCGAAATCGATGAAAGCAAAGGTGGTGATGGAGGGGAAGAAGGTGACTTCCGAACCGGTATAGTCGCTGCCATCTTCGCGCTTGGGCGCATCGCCGATCACTTCCAGCGACTTGACGGTGACGCCGCGCTCGAAGCGCACCGAATGCTTCTTCCCCTGGCGGTAGATAACCAGGTCGAGCCAGTCGCTGAGGGCGTTGACCACCGAGACGCCGACGCCGTGCAGCCCGCCCGAAACCTTGTAGGAATTCTGGTCGAACTTGCCGCCGGCGTGCAGTTCGGTCATGATCACTTCGGCGGCGGAAACACCTTCGCCTTCGTGGATATCGACCGGGATGCCGCGGCCGTCATCGGTCACCGTACAGGAGCCATCCGGATTGAGGATGACCTGGACCTTGGTGGCATGGCCCGCCAGCACTTCGTCGATGGCGTTATCGACCACTTCGTAGACCATGTGGTGCAGGCCGGAGCCGTCATCGGTGTCGCCGATATACATGCCGGGACGTTTGCGGACAGCGTCGAGACCTTTCAGAACCTTGATCGAATCAGCGCCGTATTCAGACTGTCCGTTGGCATCCTTGCCGCTGTTCAGTTCTTCTGGCACGTCTTCGGGTTGGTCGGTCATGGAAAGCCTTCTATTTACTCAATAAATTCAATGAATTGACCGCCTTCTATACGCACACCAAGCGCGCGGTTTTTCAGGCCGTCGAACAGGCCCAAATCAGTGCCTGTAAAGACCGTTTGTAGCCCCAAAGCATGGGTCTCGTCAAACAATGCGTGGCGCCGCAGGGGGTCGAGATGGGCGGCGACTTCATCGAGTAAAAGGATGGGTTTGGACTGACCTTGAGCGGATGCCAGACGCGCCCCCTGCCCCAGGATGATGTTGAGCAAAAGCGCCTTTTGCTCGCCGGTCGAGCAGGCGGCGGCGGGACGGTTTTTCTCGCGGTGAAGGACAGTCAAATCCATGCGATGCGGCCCGAAAAGCGAGCGCCCGGCGGCGCCATCACGGCTGCGGGCGCGGCGATAGCCTTCCAGCAGGTCACCTTCCGCAATGAGGCCGGTCAGGCTGAGATCGGCCTTCGGAAAGGCGCCCTGGTGGCCTTCGATTTCGGCCTGCAGCGCCTCCAGGGCGGCGGTGCGCGCCGCCATCATCTGCGCCCCGGTTTCGGTCAGTTTCTGTTCCAGGAGGGTGAGCCAGGCATCATCCGCCGGCCGGCCGCCGGAAAACGTTTCCGTCAGCAGCTTCAGGCGCTCACGCAGGGCCTTTTCATAGGCGCTGACCGTGGCGGCATGGGCATGATCGGCGGCATAAACCAGACGGTCGAAAAAACGCAGGCGCTCGGAACGGGCTTCCAGAAACAGACGATCCTGCAACGGCGTCAGCCAGATCTGGCGCACATGCTCAAGCAGGCGCGAGGCGGTGACCGTCTCGCCATCTATGCGGACAATGCGCTTGTTGGGATCACGCGGATCGGAACCGGTGCCGAGATGGACCTCATCCTCGCCTTCATGAAAGCGCGCCGCCACGCCCCGTGCGCGGCCCCCGGCTTCATCGGGCAGGCGGCGGCCGAGATCGGCAAAGGCAGCGCCCCGCAGGCCCCGGCCGGGATTGAGGACACTGATCGCTTCCAGCAGGTTGGTCTTGCCGGCGCCATTGGGACCGTAGAGATAGACGCTGCGGCCGGCTATGGCGAAATCCAGCCGTTCATAGGAGCGGAAATCGGTCAGAGAGAGGTGCTGGAGGGAATGATTAGACATAAATATCCTCCCCTGCAAAGCGGGGGAGGTGGCGCGGCGAAGTCCGCGACGGAGGGGGCAAAATCCACGTCAAAAAGCCCCCTCCACCACTTCGTGGTCCCCCTCCCCGCTTCGCAGGGGGGGATAAATGTTCATGATTACACCCGCAGCGGCATCAGCACGTATTGCACGCCGTTATCGACCGGATCGAGCACCAGGGTCGGCGAAGACGCATCCGAGAAGCGCAATTCGACCGTATCGCCGCCGATCTGGCCCATGACGTCCATGATATAACGGGCGTTAAAACCGATATCGAGGGTCTCGTTATCGTAATCGATCTCGGCCTCTTCAACGGCCTGGCCGGCTTCGATATTGCGCACCGAAAGGGTCAGGCGACCGGGCTCTATCGTCATCTTGACCGAGCGCGACTTTTCCGCCGAAATGGTGGAGACGCGGTCAACGGCTTTCGACAGGATGCCGGCATCCACGGTCATGACCTTGTCATTGCCCTTGGGGATGGACGCGGCCGTAGTCAGGGAAGGAGCCGTCGATGATTTTCGAGGTCAGGGAGGCATTGCCAAACTGGAAGCGGATCTTGGCCGGCGAAACGGTCATATCGACATAGCCGGCGCCGTCATCGAGCAGGCGGCGGGCCTGGTCGATCGTCTTGCGCGGGATGATGACACCGGCGCCGCCCATGGCGCCTTCGGGCGCGGGCATTTCGGCCAGGGCCAGGCGGTGACCATCGGTCGCCACGGCGCGCAGATAGTTGGAACCGTCTTCGGCCGGGCAGTGCAGGAACAGGCCATTCAGGTAATAGCGAGTTTCTTCGGTCGAGACAGCGAAGCGCGTCTTGTCGATCAGGCGCTTCAGGTCATCGCGCAGGATCTGGTAGGAGACGCCTTCGTGATCGCTCGACATGATCGGGAAGTCGCCGGCCGGCAGGACCGGCAGGGCGAAACGCGAACGACCGGCGGAGACCGACAGGCGGGGATCGTCACCGGCGGCGAATTTCAATTCGACATCGGCGCCGTCGGGCAGCTTGCGGACGATTTCATAAAGGGTGTGGGCCGGCGCGGTGATCTGGCCGGGCACGGAGACAATGGCTTCGGCGGTATCGACGATTTCCATGTCGAGGTCGGTGGCCGAGAAGGACACCGCCACGCTCGGCGGACAGCAGGACATTGGACAGGATGGGGATGGTGTTGCGGCGTTCGACAACGTTCTGGACGTGGCCCAGGGCTTTCAGGAGCGCGCCACGTTCGATGGTGAATTGCATCTTGTTATCCTACCAGATTCTGCGATTCCGGCTCACAGGAACATAGGGCCGGGAGGCGGACATTAGAGCAAAATTTACGAAATTCAAACGGTTTGTCCGTGGAAACACCGAACAAACTTAAGGGGTGTGGGGTCCGAGACCCCACATCTTGTTCTTCTTTTTACCCGTCTTCAAAAAGACGGGTAAAAAGAAGAATAGAAAGCTTGGGGCCACAGGCCCCAAACCCCTTAAACGTTGCGAAGTTTGCGCGTCAGCGCTTCCACATCACGCGCAATCTGGTCATCCGCCTGCAACAGTTCCTCGACCTTCTTCACGGCGTGCAGAACGGTAGTATGATCCCGTCCGCCGAAGCGGCGGCCGATATCCGGATAGGAGCGCGTGGTGTGTTGCTTGCACAGCCACATGGCCACCTGGCGCGGACGCGCCACGGAACGCGTGCGGCGCTCGGACAGAAGATCCGCCTGCTTCAGGCCGAAATGATCGGAAACCAGCTTCTGGATTTCATCCACGGTGACGCGGCGCTCGACGGCCACCTTCAAATTCGGCTGCAACAGCGCCATAGCTTCTTCCAAGGTCAAACTCCCAAGACGCGGCCCAGCGGACGCCACCAGGGTATTGACCGCGCCTTCAAGCTCGCGGATCGACCCCGGCACACGCTCGGCCAGAAAATGTAAAACATCGGAACGCGGGTTCTGGGCAGCGCCCAGGCGTTGCGACAACTGTTCGAGCTTGCGCTCGATAATGCCCATGCGCAAAGACTGATCAGCCACATCCAGCGCGCACACCAGCCCGGAGGACAGGTGCGAACGCAGGCGCGCTTCGATCTCGGTCAGTTGCGAAGGCGGACGATCGGCCGTGAAAACGACACGGCGATTGTTTTCGATCAGCGAGGTCAGCGTATGGAACAGCTCTTCCTGGCTGGAGGTCTTGCCGCCGATGAAATGCACGTCATCGATCAGCAGCAGGTCGGCGCCGCGCACCTCGTCCTTGAAGGCGGCCGTGGACTTGTCCAGCAGCGCCTTGACGAAGGTGGAGGTGAATTTTTCGGCGGTCAGATAGACGATCTTGGCATCCGGACGGCGGCTCTGCGCCTCCCAGCCGATGGCGTTCAAAAGGTGCGTCTTGCCGTAGCCGTAAGGGCCATGGAAAAACACCGGATTGAAATGGCCGTCCGCCCAGCTCGCCACCTGGCGCGACATCTGGAAAGCGAATTCATTGCCTCGGCCAGCCACGAAACTGTCGAAGGTCAGACGCTCCTGTAAACCGCCGATGCGATTGGGCGCCACGGCCTCTACCACCACGGGCACAGCCCCCGGTGTCACGTCTTTTACCGGAACCGCGTCCACGGCGGGCGTCTCGCTGTTCCGCGTCGCGTCCTCATATTCGACACGCGACTTGATCTCCAGCACCCGCGAATCCGGATCGTGCTGCGTCCACAGCTCCTGCGCCCGACGGGCCGCATTGCGCGAAATCCAGTCCCGCGCATAGGCCGTCGGCGTCACGAGTACCGGATCGCCATAAGGTCCGGTGCGCACGCTGGACGGCGCCACATAGGAATTGAAAGGCCCTTCTCCCAGTTCCTTGCGAAGAACCATCGCCACTTTGGACCATACCGTTTCAGGTAAAATCGGTGACCAGCTTGTCATGCTTGGCATTCTTTTATCGCCCCGATCATCTGCCTTAACCCACACCACTTTACGCGTTTACTAAAAGAACGACCGAAAACCGCCTGGATCATCATCCCGAAACAGCGCCCGATCCTCCGCCCTGTGTCCGGCCCGCGACCTTTCCGTCACCAGACCGCCCTGAAACCGAACCACATGCCTTCACCACAAGACACGCCGCCCTTAAGCACGAACCACCCTTAACCGCGGGTTGAAAACCCAGGCCGCGAAGCCGGGTATAAACACCTTGGTTTTTCGCCTTTCACGGGAATAACAAGCCCCGTTTCAGGCCATACTCGTCCTTAAGCCGGAACCGCGAAAAGCGACGCCGGCAGAAAAAGTCAAATCCCGGAAGGCGAGAGTAAGGAATACTCTGGCCTTCCCGAAAAGGTTAGCTAATCCGTTTGCAAGGCTGCCGGAAATATTGGCCCGAAAAGGCCGCCACTCCCGATTTTATAAGCCTTTGAGCAACACACACACGTAACCGTCAGGCGGATGCGCGTCTGTTTTACCCAGGTGTCCGGCACCGGGCCGGTAACCGCCTAATTCCTCCGTATCAGGAGGAGTTCAGCGGTGAAGGGACAAATTAACGTCCTGCGCCGCCGGGTCAATGACCTAATTTATCAACAGCAGCGGATATTTTTATTGACTCCGCTAACCTGTTCGCCCGTAACGAGAAATTAAACATATAATTGCCAATTATTTTTCCACCCCTAACCGTCCTCAATAAGGACGCGCCTTGACGGTAAAATCGGCAACAAAAAATCCCTCGCCCGCCGCAGCGGCCGTGAGATAATACCTTGTGTTTTCAGGAATTAAGGAAGGATCGGGAAGATTTCATCCCCACGATCCCGCACAGGCGCAAAAAAAGCGACGAAGCCTGAAAAGCCCGTCGCTTCTTCCGGTATAATTAGGCGGTAGCCAGCTTCTTGAGCTGGGCGGCCAGACGCGACACCTTGCGCGAACCGGTGTTCTTGTGAACCACGCCCTTGGACACGGCGCGCATCAGTTCGGACTGCGCCTCGACAAAGGCGGCCTTGGCAGCGTCAGCGTTACCGCCGGTCAGGGCTTCTTCAAACTTGCGCACGAACGTACGAACGCGCGAACGGCGCGCCTTGTTGACTTCGGTACGGGCAGCGATCTTGCGGATCGCCTTGCGGGCGCCAGGATTATTGGCCATTCATCACCTTACAGGACGAGATTACAGTCAAAAGCCTCCGCCCGGACGGCGAAGACATGAATTTCAAGGGGGCGGGATATAACTGAAGACGCCCCCCCGGTCAATGCACGCAGACGCGCTTTTATCGTTCGGAACGTAAAAATTATTCACACCCGTGATTAAGCGTTGTTCCGGGCGTCATTTCTGGCAGACCGGGCAGTAAAAACTCGACCGTCCCTGATGCACCTTGCGCTCAATCAGGCCACCATCCTGGCGCGGACACGGCTGGCCCTTGCGGTCATAAACGCAGAAGCGGTGCTGGAAATAGCCCAGTTCACCCGAAGCGGCCGCAAAATCGCTGATCGACGAACCGCCGGAAGCCACCGCCTCTTCCAATATCGTCTTGATGGCCTCTACCAGCGCCCCGGCTTCCTTCCGCGTGAGAACAGACGCCTTGTGATCGGGGCTTAACCGCGCCCGCCACAGGGCCTCGCAGACATAGATATTGCCGAGCCCGGCAATGCCACCCCGCTTTTCATGTCCCTGCGCCATCAAAAGCGCCTTGAGGTTGATGTTGCGCCCTTTGGCCATGGTGAGCAGCACATCCGCGTTCAGTTTATCAGACAGCGGTTCGACGCCCAGCCCCCTGAACCACTTGCTCTGATAAAGCTCGTCCGGCTTGAGCAGCAGCATGAAGCCGAACCGGCGTGGATCGTAATAATCGATGCGGCTGACCTCGCCGTTCGGAAGCGTCGCCAGGCACTGGAAGTGTAGATGTTTCTCGTCAGGCGCCACAGAGTGGTAATAGCGCGCCAGGTCTTCGGGATTGTCATTAATTTGAAAGCGCCCGGTCATACCGAGGTGCGTCACCCAGATATCCTGCGTATCGAGATAGAAGAGCAGATATTTCGCCCGTCGCTCCAGCCGCAAGACCTCAGCGCCCTCCAGTCGTTCGGCAAAGCGGTCCGGAAACGGATAGCGCAGGTTCGGCCGGTGCAGGCGTACATTACTTAGTTTCGCGCCGGCCAGATGCGGCGCCAGCCCGCGCCGGACGGTTTCGACTTCGGGCAATTCGGGCATTGGCGCAGGCTCCTGAAGGAAGACGCGGGGTCGCGGACCCCACACCCCATAACACAGGGCTTACTGGGCTGAACATAAAAACCGGGCCACTTCGGACCCGGTTTTTATGTTCAATCAATAACTCTTATGTTTCGGGGTGTGGGGCCTGCGGCCCCACGACTTACCTTAGGCGACTCGCACCAGCCGCCGGGTCGCCTGTTCTCCGAGGTCGGCGAACCATTGCGACGGGTCGAGCGCCACTTCGTCGGTGAGCGCCATGGCGTCCCAGTTGAGTTTCGGCGCCTTGCGTTCGGATGCGGCCACGATGGCGCGCAGTTCCGCCGCCGAGGTAACGCCGACCATCACGGTAGTGACCCCTTCGAGGTTGAGCGCGAAGCTCAAGGCCGCGTGCAGCGGATCGGCGCCGCATTCGGCCATCATCCGGCGCACACGCGACAGATGCGGACCGATCGGCGTCAGATTGCCGGGCAGGCTTTCGCGCGGCAGGAACAGCAGCCCTTGCAGGAAGACCGAACGGATCTGCACCTCTACGCCCAGATCGGCCAGGTTCTTGATCGTGCCGTTCTTCACCAGGCGCTGATCGAGGATCGAGGCCGGCACCTGCATGAGATCGGGCTTGAAGCGTTTGGCCAGCAACAGCGGCTGATCGGCGGCGGTGGCGCTGATGCCGATTTTGCTGATCAGGCCCTCGCTTTTCAATTTTTCCAGGCGCGCCCACAGGGCATCGCCCTCCGGACCCATCAGGTCTTCGGCGCGATCGACCAGGGCGGCATGGGCACGCACCAGTCCCATGTGGTCCACTGAACGGCGCAGGCGCGATTCCAGCCATTCGAGGCCATTTTCAAGCCGCAGCGTGCGCACCTGCGGTTTGAAAGGCGATGGAAACGGCCAGTTGCGGCCCAGCACGCGCTCGACATCGCCATCATGATGCGAGGCGTCGATATTGAGAATTTTGCAATCGGCGGCCAGTTCGAGGATCTGGCGCACCTCGTCCTCGCCCACGCGGCCCCGCGTGTTCGAAATACCGTAGTCACCGCCAAACTGCGCTGAACCGAGACCGAGGCTTGCCGCCATAGGTGCGTCTTTTCCAAAAACTTAACCAGATTCCTTAACCACGTAAGGACAGGCATGAATTTGGACGGGAAATGTTAAAGAAGGTCTTTACGGGAAATAAGAAACCCATGCGACTTACCCGTTTTTTTGATAAAAAACATGGTTAATGCGCCGTTAACTTTCGCATTTCGGTCAGAAAATCAGACTTTTATTGCCGCGGCACGAAAACGGTGGGTTAAATTTTTCATCCCCTAGATGTTGAAGATGCGCTGCCGGTCTTCGAGGTTTGCCATGCTGACCCCCTGGTCGGTGACCAGCCCGTTGGCGATGGAATAGACCCAGCCGTGGATAGTCAGGGGCTGGCCGGCGCGCCAGGCGTTCTGCACGATCGGCGTCAGGGCCACATTGCGGGCCTGGGATATGACGTTCAGTTCGCACAGGCGGTCGAACTTCTGCACATCGTTGCCGATTTCCGCCAGTTCGTGCTGATGGGTGTGCGCCACCTCACGGATCGGCGACAGCCAGTGATCGATCAGGGCGTCGCCTGAGGATTCGATGGCCGCCCGCACCCCGCCGCAGCCATAATGGCCAACCACGAGGATATGCTTCACCTTCAGCACCTGCACCGCATATTGCAACACGCTCAGATAGTTGGCGTCCTGCGGCGGGGTCAGGTTGGCGATATTACGATGGACGAACATTTCGCCCGGATCGAGATTGACGATTTCATTGGCGGGCACGCGCGAGTCGGCGCAGCCGATCCAGAAATATTCCGGTGACTGCTGGGCCACGAGGCGTTTGAAAAATTGCGGATCGATTTCGGTCTTCTGATGTGCCCAGCGGCGATTGTTTTCGATCAGTTGATCCAGCATGACCCGTATCCCTCACAAAAGACTTGCGGCCTTATAAGGCCGTGAGCGATCAGATCAAGCGCTTTTGTCGCCGGGGCCCCGCAATACAACCTGGCTGTGCGGAATATGCGCGCTCGCCTGTTCTTTAAGCCAGTCTATCCCCTGGTCGATGGCCAGGCCGGCCTTTTCAAACGATCCGTAACGGAAGAACAGGATCAGCAGCACCACGCCAATCAGGCCCAGCAAGCCTTCGATGATGCTGAGCACAAGCGGCCCCCACTGCACCCGTTTGACCCTGGCATAGGAGGTCAGCCCTTCGGCGGCGCGGACAGGTTCGGAAAACTTCATCTTGGACCCCCTCGGAAACATTCCTTAACACCACCTTAACCTTAAATTTCGCTTGGCGCCAGAGGCCGCGGCCGGTCTCACGAATAGCCTTGTTTTCTGTGATTTTTTCCGTCAAACCTTGGTCATAAGCCCGAACATACGGGCCATACAGGGGCCCTGAATGACAACCGAAGACACATCGCAAAAGAAGAACCTGCGCACGATCGTTATCGCCTCGGCGGCAGGCACAACCTTCGAGTGGTACGACTTCTTCATTTTCGGCTCGCTGACCACCATCATCGCCCAAAATTTTTACGCCGGCCTGAACGAAACCCTGGCCACCATAGCGGCCCTGGCCACCTTCGCGGTGGGCTTTATCGCCCGGCCGCTGGGCGCGCTTGTCTTCGGTCATATCGGCGACAAAAAGGGCCGCAAGGGCACCTTCCTCTACACCATCCTCGTCATGGGCCTGGCCACCATCGCCATCGGCCTGCTGCCGACCTATAAACAGGTCGGCATTCTGGCCCCCGTACTGCTGATCATCTTACGCATCGTTCAGGGTTTTGCGCTCGGCGGTGAATACGGCGGTGCGGCGATCTATGTGGCCGAACACGCGCCCGCCAACAAGCGCGGCGCCTATACCGGCTGGATCCAGACCTCGGCGGGCTTTGGCCTGATTGCCGCCTTGCTGGTCATTCTTGTCACCCGCAAGACCATTTCCGAGCCGGTCTTTGCCGACTGGGGCTGGCGTATTCCCTTTATCGTCTCGGCCGGCCTGCTGGCGGTATCGGTCTATATCCGCGCCAAAACGGCCGAAAGCCCGGCCTTCAAGGCGCTGCACGAACAGGGGCAACTGGCCAAGTCGCCTTTATCGGAAATCTTCACGCGCTGGCCGAACTTCAAGGGTATGCTGATCGCGCTCTTCGGCTTCATGACGGCCCAGGGCGTGGTCTGGTACACCACTTTCTTCTACACTCAGGTGTTCCTCACCTCGATCGTCAAGCTCGATCCGGCCGATATGAACACCCTGGTCATGGGCATGACGCTTGTTTCCGCCTGCCTCTATGCCGTTTTCGCCGCGCTTTCCGACAAGATCGGCCGCAAGCCAGTGATGGTCTTCGGCATCCTGCTGGCCTGTATCGCCTTCTTTCCCGGTTACCAGGCGTTGATGAAACTGGGCAATCCCGATCTTGAAGCGGCGCAGCGGACCAACCCGGTCTATGTGGTGGCCGATCCGGCGCAATGCAGCTTTCAGTTCGACCTCTTCAACACCGCGCAGTTCACTACGCCGTGCGATCTCGCCAAGAGTGTCGTGACCGGTATCGGCACCCCCTATGTCAGCCGCGCCGACGCGAGCGCCGGTCAAAGCGCCACCATCCATATCGGCGCGCAGGTCATTACTGTGCCGTCCGGCAAGGGGCTGGACAAGGCCGGCCTCAAGGCTTTGAAAGCCAAGGCAGCGGGCGAAGTCAAGGCCGCGCTGAAAGCCGCCGGCTATCCCGAAAAAGCCGATCCGAAGAAAGCCAATCTGTGGGCGATGCTCGGCATATTGTGCGTCTTCGCCGTGGCCTGCACGGCGCTTTACGGCCCGATGGCCTCGGCGCTTGTGGAAATGTTCCCGACCCGCGTGCGCTATACCGCCATGAGCCTGCCCTACAATATCGGCACGGGCTGGTTCGGCGGCTTGCAACCGGTCCTCAGCTTCGCCATGGTGGCGGCCTCAGGCAATATCTATTTCGGCCTGTGGTATCCGGTCGCCACCGGCCTGCTGGCGGTACTGGTGTCGCTGTTGTTCCTCAAGGAAACCAAGGGCCGCGACCTGCATACGATTGAGTAGGGTTTCTTACTTGCCTTCATCCCCTCGGATAGCCTTCACACGCACATGACTCTTATCCTCATGCCCCTCGGCATCGATAACTGACAGCTCAAAGAAGCCTTCTGTCGGCGGCGACCAGCTCCATTCGCCGTTTTCGTCCAGCTTCAGTGGCTGGCCATCGACATACCACTGCACCGGCCGGATACCGCGCGCCGATAGTTTCAATGGTCGCACGACATTCAGCTTCATCGCGTCGGTCTTCACCTCAACATAGACCGTGGCGTTATTCGGCGGGAACAGGATCGACGCCTTTCCCGTATCGCCGCTCATCATCTTGAGGCCCTTCGGCGCATTACCCGGCGCGATCGATTGCGGCACCTGGCTGGGCGCCTGCAACTGATCAAACACATCGAACAACAAGGGTGCCGACGCCTCACGGCCCGTCTGATCCGCTCGTGCCCCGCCATCCGGACGGCCGGTCCACACCAGCACGGCATAACCGCCAGCCACACCCACCGCCAACGCATCCCGATAGCCGTATGAGGTGCCCGTCTTGAAGGCCGGGCGGTTGGCGTTCTTCATGAGCGGCCCTGGCAGGCGACCTTCCGGCGGCGGGGTTTCGCGCAAAATGCTGATCACCCGATCCGCCGCTTCCGGCCGCATCAACCGCTGGCCACCAGACGTCTTTTCATCGGCGACCGTATAGGCCAGGGGCCGCGCCAGACCATGATCACCGAGCGCCGCATAGAGCAGGGCGACATCGCTGAGGCGTATCCCCTCCCCGCCGAGCGCCAGGGCCGGGCCGGATTCTTTCAGACCCGATTTCGGCACGATCAGCGGCACACCCACCGCCTCCAGTCGCCCCTGGAAGGCTTCTGGCCCGATGCGATTGAGCACCGCCACCGCCGGCACGTTCAGCGAATTGATCAAGGCTTCCTTGGCCGACACCTCACCATGGAAGACCCGGTCGAAATCCTCCGGCTGGTAATCGCCAAAGCGCGTCGGGGCGTCCATCAGACGGGTATCCGGCGCCACCACCCCATCCTCGAAGGCAAAACCGTAGATAAAAGGCTTCAAGGCCGAACCGGGCGAGCGGACGGCGCGGGTCATGTCCATCCAGCCGCCGGGACGCTCCAGCCCGCCGCCGCCGACACTGGCCCGCACGCCGCGCGTCTTGATATCGACCACGATAATGGCGACCGAGGAATTCGGCCCCTGATCCTTGGCGGTGGCCGCTGCCATGGCTTCCAGGCGCGTTTGGAGGACGGCGTCTATGCTCGTCACCACCGTCGCCTGCAAGCCCTTGACACCGCGCGCCAGCCGCCCGGCCGTATGCCAGGCGAGTGTGGGGAAGGCGAATCTTGATGTAACCATCGGCTCGTTCATCGCCTCGCTGGCCTGCGATGCCCCAATGATATTGGCATCGGCCATGCGCTTCAGAATCAGGTTGCGTGCCTTGAGCGCATTGGCCGGTTTGCGGTCGGGCCGGCGCGCTTCCGGCGCCTGCGGCAGGGAGATCAGCAGGGCCTGTTCACTTAAGGTCAGGCTTTCCGGTTCATGGCCGAAATAGGACAGCGAGGCCGCGCGCACGCCTTCGAGATTGCCGCCATAGGGGGCGAGCGTCAGATAGAGCGCCAGAATCTCGCGCTTAGAATAACGGATTTCGAGCTGCACGGCGCGCAGGGCCTCGATCAGCTTGTTGCCATAATCGCGTGGGTGCGGACTGAGCAGCCGCGCCGTCTGCATGGTGATGGTCGAACCGCCGGAAACGATATTGCCGGCGTGGATATTGGAGAGCAAAGCCCGCACGATCGCGGTCGCATCGACGCCCGGATGGAAATAGAAGCGCTCGTCTTCGACACGCAACAGGCGGCGGATAAAGGACGGATCGGTGCGGTCGAGATCGGCACGTATCCGCCAGCGGCCATTATCGACGGGCAGGGCGCGCAGCCAGGCGCCGTTACGGTCGAGCGCCACGGCCGAGGCGGTCTGCGCCCGCGACATATCCGGCGGGAAGATCAGGTTCGCCGCGGCGATGACGACCTGAAACCCCATCACGCCGATCAGGGTCTTGACCAGCGGCCGGATCAGGGAGTCGGGATTGAGTTTGGGGCGCCTCACGTTCTCCTCCCCTGTAGCGTAGCGTACGGGGGAGGTGGCACGGCTTGTCCGTGACGGAGGGGGCATACGTCGGCTGTGTTGCCCCCTCCGTCACGACGCGCTTCGCTTGCTCGACACCTCCCCCGCTTCGCAGGGGAGGAGAAAGATAATATACGCCTACTTCTTTGCATCACCGCGGACTGATAACCGTGCGGCTGCCCTGCGTGCGGGCGAAAGTATCCGGACGGTAGAAGTCCTTGGCCTCGGCTCCGGGTAAGTAGAAGTCGCCCTGCGTCACCGCTCGCGCGATATAGGCCATGCTGAAGCTGTCGGACGACGAGACATCGAGCGCCGCGATAAAGCGGTCATCACGCGCCTCCGCAACCTTCAGGTCGGTCAGCTTGCCGATAAAGCGGAACGGTCCGTTCTCAGCATCCTCATTGGTGAGGGTGGACTCGATCTCGAAGCCCGCCGACAGCGGATCATCAACCACGATCGGCCGCAGTTCGGTGCGATCGGAACGGCCGGAGATCACCACCAGTACCTTTTGCCCTTGCGTGATATGTGACGGATCAAGGCGCGAACCATCGAGATTGTAGTAGGTCTTGACCAGGTTCAGGCCATGGCTTTCCGCGCCCGGCGCCGAGACCGGCGTACCGATCACCGTCACCGTCCGCCATACCGGCCCCGCACCGCCGTTCTTCACGCTGGCGCCGGCGATCTGGCCGACACCGAAGCGCTGGACATTCATACCCGCCGGCAAGGTATTGACCCCCTGCGTCTGTATCTTCAGCGGACCGGAGGCTTTCAGCATGTAGGAGGCAGCCTTGAGCACATAGGCGCTTTCGATGGTGTTCATCTGTGCCGGTGACTTCATGGCGTTTTCCAGACGCCCGGTCAGCGAACGGGCAATATCATCCTCGCCCGACTCATAGGCGAGCGCAATGACCCCCGCCAGATCGCGCAGCGGCGTCTGATACCAGTCGTTCGGATCGGAATAACCCAGCGACTGGATCGCCTCGTTAAAGGCCAGACGGCCACGCGACCGGTCACCCATAATCACCAGACCGGCGGCGATCTGCGCGCGGGAAAGCGGTGACTTCTCTGCCTTGAACTGGACATCGTGATACCAGCGCAGGCGCGCCAGATCACCGGACTTGCCCTTGGCCAGCACATAGAGCGCATAGGCCGAGGCGCGGGAGCGCAACTGCTTGGTCTGCTGTTCGCCAGAGACGCCGAACCAGTTCCAGTAGGAGGGCACGCTCAGGCGGTAATTGACATTGGCATAGCCATCCGGCCGCGACATGGCACGCATGGCGTTCAGCGACTTGTCGATGGCCTCCTGTGGCACATAGGCACCGCGGGCCCGCGCTTCCAGCAGGAAGTCGGTGGCATAGGCGCCGATGAAGCCATCCGCCTGCCCATCGCCCGGCCGCCACAGGCCGAAGGCGCCGTCTTCCGACTGGCGGTCGAGGATCTTGTCGACGGCAATTTTCAGCGCATTGACGCCGGGTTTCGCCGCCTGCTTGCCGACGAGCGATTCCGAGACGAACAGCCAGGGCGTGGCGGCCGATGTCACCTGTTCGGTGCAGCCATAGGGATATTTGGCGAGATTAGCCGCCAGTGGCGCCGGATCGATATTGCGGAAGGGCGAGTAGGACACTTCCACCGTCGCCGAACCGGGTTGCAGGCCGGCCAGTAATGAAGCATCCGGCGTCCAGGTTTCATTGACCTTCTGCGACACGGTGGCGACACGGGTCTGCGGGCCCCAGCCATTGCGCGTTTGCAGGTTGAAGCTGTCATTGAAGCTGTAGCCCTGGCCATTCAGCCCGATCTGCACGGTGGAGATGCCGGTGGTATTCGGCGCCTTCATCTGGATCGTTTCGATCGCCTGCTGGCCATGATTGAGGTTGAATACCTTCTGGAAGGCCAGGACCAGCCCCTTGATACCCTTGACGATGGCCGTATAGAGGCCCGGCTTGCCGTCGGTATTATCGAGTTGCAGGGTGGCGTAAGCGGTATCGCCCGGCGCCAGGAAACGCGGCAGGGCCAGATCGGCCACCACCGGCTCACGGATGATCATGCGGCCATCCACCGAGCCGACGGCATCGTCGGTCCAGGCCACGGCCATGACGCGCAGCTCGCCGTTGAACTTCTCAATCGGCAGGCGCACGTAAGCCTTGCCGTCAAGCGTGGTCTGCACCACGCCAGACCACAGCGCGATGGTGCGGATCGGCGTCGTGGTCAGGCCCTCACCGCCCAACTGGTCGCCGCCGAAGGTCGGCGCGGCGGCGGCCAGGTTCGGATCAAGCAGGCGGCCATAGTCGTCATTATAATCGACGCCGAGGGCACGCTTGCCGAAATACCAGCCGGCCGGATCGGGCGACTTGAACTTGGTCAGGTTGAGGATGCCCTGATCAACCACGGCCACGCTCACCTTGGCGCGATCGCCGAGTTTCACGCCGGACACCTGGATCGGCACGTCGATGAAATTATGGCCGTTCACGTCGGTCTGCGGGCGCTGCGGCTGGTCGCTGGCCAGGATTTTGACGCCGAGCTTGCGTGATTTCGGATCGAGCGGCACATAGATCAGGCCGATGGCGCGGCGCGGCTTGGAGGCATTGACCGGATCGCGCGGCTGCATGACGCTGGCCATGATATAGGCCCCGCCGCCCCATTCCGCCGTCGATTTCAGGCGCACCGTGGTGCCGTTTTCACCGATGGAGACCGTCTTCATCTCAATGACATGATCGGTGGCGACGGCGATCTGCGCCTCGCCCTTGTACGGGCCTTTCAAGGTCACCTCGACCGTATCGCCCTGGTTATAGCTCTTGCTGCCGGCGGTGATGCGCACGAAATCCGGCGCATCGGTGCCCTTTTGCGTCGAGCCCCAGCCGGAGGAGAAGCGCGTGACGGTCCTGGCTTGTCCGGGGACTTCGACTTCCAGGCGGTAGTCACCCCAGTCGAGATTGCGCTCGAAGGTGGCGCCGGTATTGGCGTTCAGATCATAGGCTTTCGACGACACCAGCACATCGCGGTGGGTCGAGCGCCAGTTCCATTTGCCGTCGGAAATATACCAGTCGTAATCCCAGATTTCCGAGATCAGCCTGACGGTCACACCCTTGACGGCGCGCCTGTCACCCTGCGGGGTCAGGCCGACGATATTGAAGGCCATGCGCGGCGCGTCCCGCCAGCTACCATCTTTCTGGTCGACCTTGACGCCGAGATAGAGCGGCGCGGTCTTGATCTTCAGGGTCTGGCTTTCGCGTACCGGACGGCCGCCCGGCTCGAAGACCGAAGCGGTCAGAAGCACGGTCAGCGGCTCGGTGGTGTCACCAGCCAGCGCCGCGTCGAACGGGAAAAGCGCATTGCCCTGGCCGTCCGTCGTGGTGGCCGGCAGATCGACATACTTCTCTTCATAAGGCTTGCTCTCGTCGCCGAAACGATAGTCGGCGAATTTCGGGAAAGGGTTGCCGTCGGCGCGGATGCGCGCCTCGCCGGTCACCTGAAGCCCGGAAGCGATGGCGCCGTAGAGATAGCGCGCCGCCACCGTCACCGGACGGCTTTCCGTGGCGCTCATCAGCGGCCGGGTGGCATCAGCCTTGATATCGACGGCCAGGCGCTGCGGCGCGAAATCCTCGACCGCAAAAGTAGTCGTGCCCGCCGGCCCGTCCATGCCTTCCAGCTCGACCCTGGCCGACCATTGACCGCGCGGCGCCGTCTTCGGGAGGGTGACATTGGCGCCGGCATAGCCCATCGGCGTCTTGTCGAAGACCAGGCGATAGGCTTCCACGCCGCTCGGGCGCGTGATGATGATCGCGCCCTTGCGATCCTTGATTACCCGGCCTTGCGGATCGCGGATCATGGCGACGATATGCACGGCTTCACCGGGCCGATAAATGCCGCGATCCGGATACATATAGGAATCCACACCCATGGTCGCCGTGCGGCCGTCACCGGCCTCGCCATCTTCCGAGCGGCCGCCCACGCCATGCGCGGTCAGGTCCATCGGCGAACGGTCCAGATCGGACGCGGTAAAATCGTCACCCGCGCCATAGGCCATGATCATCTTGGGCGTCAGGGCATCCTTGCCCTTGAGCAGCGCGCCGGCAAACGAGGCGCGGCCATCGACGCCGGACTTCACCTCACCGAGCGTATCGCCATTAGTGGCGACCAGATCAACCCTGACCCCGGCCAGCGGCTTGGCGGTTTTCAGCGACCGAACCACAACATCAAGACCGTTCTGACCCTTATAGGTGGTCAGGGCCATGTCGGTATAGAGGATCCAGCGACGCGCCTGGGCCGGCTCGTCATTGTCGTTCTTGTCGCGCCCGCCGGAAGCATCGCGCACCTTGACGACATAGGCCCCGGCCTTCAGCGTTTTCAGCACAGCCCCCAGCGGGAAGACGGTCGTTACCCGCTCGCCATTGCCGGGCTTCACGGCCACCTTGCCGGTCCAGATCTTGACGCCGATATCATCGGCGGAATCGTCCCCGTAAGAATAATCATATTCGCCCTCGGCCACCGGATCGGGCGCCGAAACCGACTTGCGCACCAGGTTCCGGTCAGACACATGCCAGACCTCGAAGGCCAGGGTCGAGACATTGACCGTCTCCACCGCCACGCCATCGGCTTCCTCACGCGGCAGGATGACGCCATTGCCGGCGAAACCGACGTAGGGCGGTTTTTCGCCAAAGGTGAAATCGAGATCGGCATTGGCCTTGAGCTGGTCATTGCCCTTGGCAGGCAGGCCCTTCAGCAGGGTGACGCGGCGATCGGTAAAACCGAAACCGGACACGCACAGGGTGTCGTCCTTGACCGAAATCGCCGGCGCCGACGGCAGGGCGGGCGAGACGACGACATAGTCGCCATAGGGCTTGGCCGCATCGAGCGGTTTGGAAAACTGCACGCAGGCTTTCGGCGAATTGCCGGAAGTGTCGAGGTTCTGCTTCCAGACAGCGAAGCCATCGGGCTTGCGGTCACCGGCGCGCGGCGCGTTTTTATCACGCACCTTGCCGAACAGGCCCGTCGCCGGCTGGCCCACCTCAGCCGTGGCGCTGGCCGCCTTTTGCCGGGCACTGCTGCTGATCGCGTGATCGGTGAGGAAACCGATGCCGAAGCCGGCAATCAATACCGCGGCGGCGCCTGCGATGAGGGTCCGGTTATGCCAGTCGATCATGGTGATTTCCCCGCCTCGGAAGCGCTGACGCGCGCGATTTATCCGTAAACGCGAATCAAGATCAGATTCCGGCAAAGATCAATCTTTAGTTTGTGAATTTCGCAAATAAGGCTAGTGATTCCCGCCAAGGGTCTGCCGGACGACACACGGGCTATGTGTTAGCACCGCTGACGGCAGGCCGGAGCCCTGGAGAATCGCGCCTTGAGTCAGTTTGCACGCGTTATGGTGCTGGTGGTCGATGATAACCACTATATGCGGGTGATCGTCAGCACCATGCTGCGCTCCATGGGCATCACCCTGATCCGCGAAGCCTCCGATGGCGCCGAAGCGCTGGAAATCGTGCGTGACTGGCGGCCGGATGTCATCATCCTCGACCTGATGATGGAAACCATCGACGGCATCGAATTCACCAAGCTGATCCGCCGCGGCGTCGACAGCCCGCATCCTTATGTGCCGATCATCATGATGACCGGCCATACCGACCGCCGCCGCGTCATCGAGGCGCGCGATGCCGGCGTCAACGAATTCGTCGCCAAGCCCCTGACCGCCCGCGCCCTGATCGACCGCCTGAAAAGCGTCATCAATAACGAACGCGGCTGGGTGAAGTCGGCCAACTATGTCGGCCCCGACCGCCGCCGTAAGGTCCAGCCCGATTTCAAGGGCCCCTTCCGCCGCATCGCCGACAAGGCAGACGGCAAGATGTAAGCGCGTATCGATGCCTGGTTTTGCTCAGGTTTTTGTCCACGAACCACACGAACAGACACGAACTCTTTATTGCGGTAGGTAAGGCTAGCTTCGATAAGAGGATCACGGACAGGCACGGAAAAAGACGGAATCACACGGACGGTTCGATGATCCCTTCACGCGAAGCGCCTCTGCCCTCCAGATTGGTTTCACAGAGGCTATTGCGCTGCGGGCGCAGGAATATCCGCCTGCATATATTTCCGTGTATTTCCGTCTTCTTCCGTGCTTGTCCGTGATCTTCTAAACACGAAAGATAGATAATCGACCGGCCTGGATATTTAAGCTCAGAGTTCGCGTCTGTCTGTGTGGTTCGTGGGCAAAAAACGGACTTATTATAAAAGCGGCGATTTGTCGCTTACATCCCACACACTTAACCACTTTTCCCCTTCGCAAATTTACCGGTTTCGGGCTACAAGGCCCGTCATGACCCAGTCTGCCAGCACCTCCCCCTTTGGTTTCAAGGATGTCGACGCCCGCGAAAAGGTGGCGATGGTCCATGATGTTTTCAAAAACGTCGCCTCGAAATACGACCTGATGAATGATGTCATGTCGGTCGGGGTCCATCACCTGTGGAAGGACGCGGCCTGCGCCCGCCTCAATCCGCAACCGGGCGAGGTGATCATCGATTGCGCCGGCGGCACCGGCGATATCGCCCGCCGCCTGGCCAAGCTCGCCCGTGCCGCCAAGGCCCGCCGCGAATCTCGCGGCTATGCGGCGAAGGACGCCGAGATCCGCATCATCGATTATAACGAAGCCATGATCATGGCCGGCCGCGAAAAGTCGCAGCGCCTGCATCTCGATGAACCGGAAATTTCCTGGTCGGTGGGCGACGCCATGAACCTGGCCATCGCGGACAACAGCATCGACGCGTACATCATCTCCTTCGGCATCCGTAATGTCGCCGACGTGCAGGTGGCGCTGAATGAAGCCAGGCGCGTGCTAAAACCCGGCGGCCGTTTCTTCTGCCTCGAATTCTCGCACCCGACCTCTTCGGTCATCTCGAAAATCTACGATACCTATGCCTTCAAGGTCATCCCCTTCATGGGCGAACTGGTGGCGAAGGATCGTGACAGCTATCAGTATCTGGTCGAAAGTATCCAGCGCTTCCCGGATCAGGAAACTTTCAAGGGCATGATGGAAAAGGCCGGCTTCCGCAACGCCCGCTATACCAACTATTCCGGCGGGGTCTGCGCCCTGCACGAGGGCTGGGCGTAGCCTTGGCATCCCTGAACACATGGACGCGCATGTTCCGCACCGGGTTTATCCTGCTGCGTTATGATGCCCTGCTGCCTAAGGAAACGGCGCACCTGCTGCCGCCGCTGCCGCGCCTGGGCATAGGTTTGCTGCGCAGCATATTTGCGAAGAAAAGCACCCTGCGTCCCGGCGAACGCTATGCCATAGCCTTCCAGCAACTGGGACCGGCCTTCATCAAGCTCGGCCAGGTGCTGTCCACGCGCGGCGATATCTTCGGCAAGGCGTTCATCAATGACCTGTCGCATCTGAAGGATAACCTGCCCCCCTTCCCGCGCGAGGTCGCCCTGGCCAGTGTCGAAGAATCGCTCGGCAAGCCGGTCGACGCTATCTTCTCCGAATTCGGCGCGGTGCTGGGCTCGGCCTCCATCGCCCAGGCGCATGAAGCGGTCCTGCTCGATGGCCGCAAGGTCGCCGTCAAGATCCTGCGCCCGGATATCGAAGCCGTGGTGGCCGCCGATATCGCCATGATGACCCTGTCAGCGAAGATCATCGCCTTTTTCTTCCCCTCCGCCCGCCGCCTGGAGCCGGTCGCCTTTGTCGGCACGGTGGCGCAGTCTCTGCTGCTCGAACTCGATCTGCGACTGGAAGCCTCGGCCTGCGACGAGATCGGCAAGACGATCAATGAAGAGCCGTGGATGAAGGCCCCCAAGGTCGTCTGGCACCAGGTGTCGCGCCGCGTGCTGGTCACCGAATGGGCGCCAGGCACGCCGCTCAGCCGCCCCGAAGCCCTGAGCCTGCCGGGTTTGCAGCATAAAGAACTGGCCGATAACCTGATCCGCGCTTTCCTGAGCCAGGCCCTAGATCACGGCGCTTTCCATGCCGACCTGCACGAGGGCAATCTGTTCGTGGCGGCGCCGGCGCAACTGACCGCCATCGATTTCGGCATTATCGGCCGCCTGCGCCCCAAGGAGCGCCGCTATCTGGCGGAAATGCTGTGGGGCTTCCTGCGCCGCGATTACAAGCGCGTGGCCGAGGTTCATTTCGAGGCCGGTTACGTACCGCGTCATCATAATGTCGATTCATTTGCGCAAGCGCTGCGCGCCGTCGGCGAACCGGTTCTGGGCCAGAAGGCCACCGAAGTCTCTATGGGCCGCCTGCTGACGCAACTGTTCGACATCACCGCCCAGTTCGACATGCACCTGCGCCCCGAACTGGTGCTGCTGCAAAAAACCATGGTGTCGGTCGAAGGCGTGGCCCGCCGCATCTACCCCGAACACAACCTGTGGGAAGCCGCCCGCCCGGTGGTCCAGTCGTGGATTTCGCGCGAACTGTCCCCCATCGCCCAGGCGCGCCAGATTGCCGAACGCCTGATCAGCCGCCTGCGCACCGATGATGAGGAAGAGGTCAGCACGCGGCAAACCGTCGAACTAGCCACGCTTCAGCTTGTGGCGCAGCAGGGCCGTACCTTCGGCCTGATCGCCCTGGTGGTGTCGGTTATCTCCCTCGGCGTACTGATCTGGATGGCGGTGCGCTGATCAGCCGCCGTCATAACCGTCCCGTCTTGGCGTGCGGCGCTGGCTTTCAATGATCTTCTGCTGACGCCAGTAGGCCGCGCCATTATCCGGCCGGAACATGGTGCGCGGTGCGCCGGCCCTGGTCATCACCGCAAAGACATTGCCCTTCGGATCGTAAAACAGCGTGTCGCCATTCGTCCGCTTCAATGTCTCGGTGCCGGCCGGCGGATTATGGATGAAGCCATGAACCATGGCCATATAGTCCGGATAGGATTTGGCCGAAAACTCCGGGCCATGCTTCTGGAAATGATAGTGTGCGTTCTCGTCGGCCGAATATTTGCGGTTTTTCGACCACAAGGGCCAGTCGCCATAGCGGGTATCGGTGATGGTCGCGCGGTGGGCGGCAATCGGCAAAGATGCACCGGCAACCGGCGCCGCGTCGATGACCGGCATCGAGGCTTCCTCGACCGGCTTCTCGTCATCCCTCTGCGCCCAGGTCGGCGCTTTCGCGGGCTGAACCTGTTCCGCCGGCGCCTTGCCAGCGCCATCCGGCAGGACGGCGGACGGTCCGGCATCGCAGGCCACAACGCCCAGCAAAAGCAGAGCCGATAACCAGATTCCGCGCATAGCCTTGCCCCCTTGCACCTTCAACCCCACCTATGGCACAACCCGCCGGCAAGTTAAAGGATACCTCGTCATGACGGATCAGCCTGTTTCAAAGCGCATTTTGCTGATCATCGGCGGCGGAATCGCGGCCTACAAGTCACTCGAACTGATCCGCCTGATCAAAAAGGCCGGGCTCGATGTCCGCGTGGTGCTGACCAAGGCCGCGCACCAATTCATCACCCCGCTGACCGCCGCGGCGCTTTCCGGGGACAAGGTCTATACCGACCTGTTCGACCTCACCGACGAGACCGAGATGGGCCATATCATGCTGTCGCGTCAGGCCGATCTCGTCGTGGTGGCGCCCGCCACCGCCGATATGATGGCCAAACAGGCGCAGGGCCCGGCCAATGACCTGGCCTCGACCCTCCTGCTCGCCACCGACAAGCGCGTCCTGCTGGCCCCGGCGATGAATGTCCGCATGTGGCACCATCCGGCCACCCAGCGTAATCTCGATACCCTGAAGGCCGATGGCGTGCTGTTCACCGGCCCCGATGAAGGCGACATGGCCTGCGGCGAATATGGCCTCGGCCGCATGAGCGAGCCGGAAGCGATCCTCGCCGCCATCCAGTTTCACCTGACCGACGGGGTCGATGGGCCCCTCGCCAGCAAGAAGGTGGTCATCACAGCCGGCCCGACCTTTGAGCCTTTGGACCCGGTGCGCGGCCTGACCAATCGCTCCTCCGGCAAGCAAGGCTATGCCATCGCCCAAAAACTGGCGCGTGAAGGCGCCGATGTCACCCTGATTTCCGGGCCAGTCGCCTTGCCAACGCCGGTCGGTGTTACCCGTATCGACGTCGAGACAGCGCAGCAGATGTTCGATGCCGTCCATGCCCAACTGCCCTGCGACGTGTTCGTGGGCGTCGCCGCCGTCGCCGACTGGCGGGCCAAGGATATCGCCGCTGAAAAGCAGAAGAAGACCACGGATAACGAACTGTCCGTCACCTTCGTCAAGAACCCGGACATTCTCGAATCCGTCTCCAAGCATCTTGAGATGCGCCCGCGTCTGGTCATCGGCTTCGCTGCCGAAACCCAGAAGCTGGAAGACTATGCCCACGCCAAACTGGCTTCAAAGGGCTGCGATGCCATCGTCGCCAACAATGTCTCCGAAGGCGTTTTCGGTTCGACGCACAATCAGGCGACCCTCGTCGATCTCGATGGTTTCACCTCCATCGCCGGCACGACCAAGGCCGATATCGCCGATTTCCTCAGCGCCTATATCCAGAAACGCATCGCCTGATCGGTAGTTCGCAGTTTCGTAATCGCGCTTTATCGGGTATCGATTGCGGCGAAGCAGTGACCGCATCTTTTCAAGTTGGACGTATGACTCTTGCAGATACCCCATCGACGCTCGGCAAACGCGCCGATATCCAGGGTATGCGCGCCATCGCCGTTCTGGGCGTCATCGCTTTCCATGCCAGTCACGCCCTTCTGCCGGGCGGCTTTATCGGCGTCGATGTCTTCTTCGTTCTCTCTGGCTACCTGATCACCCAGGTTCTGCTCAAGCCAATGGAGGAAAAGCGCTTTTCCATCCGCGACTTCTACCGCCGCCGTATTCGCCGGCTCTATCCGGCCCTGTTCACGGTTCTGGCCTTTACCCTGATCATGGGACTGGCCTTTTTCCCGCCGACCCTGCTGAAGGAACTGGTCAAGTCGCAGTTCTTCACCACCCTGTTCCTCTCCAATCTCGCCTTCGCCCGCGAGACCGGCTATTTCGACCTTCAGGCCGAGCTGAAGCCCCTGCTGCACACCTGGTCGCTCGGCGTCGAGGAACAGTTCTACGTGCTGTTTCCACCGATCCTTTATGTGCTGCATCGCTGGGGGAAGCGCTTTATGTGGCCTGCGCTCGGTTTGCTGGCGCTTTGGTCGCTGTGGTTCTCTCAAACCCGGCTGGCCGCCCACGCCGAAGTCTCTTTCTATTTCCCGACCTCGCGGGCGTTTGAGCTGCTGATCGGCGCCCTGTGCGTCGGCATCGACCGCCATGTGTCGCTGCTGGTTCTGGCCCAGCGGATTTTAAGCGTTCTCGGCTTGGCCGCGATTGCTATCGGCTTTATCGTCATCAATGCGGACGCCCCTTTCCCCGGCCTGTTGGCCCTGCTGCCCTGCCTGGGCACGGCGGCGCTGCTGGTTTCGCCGCAGGGCTGGGCCAATCGCTGGCTAGCCATCGCGCCTCTGGTGCGCGTCGGCGACATCTCCTATTCGCTCTATCTCTGGCACTGGCCGCTGCTGGTCTTCAGCCGGTTCGTCTTTCCGGATGCGCCCTTCGCCATCATCATCGCGCTGGTCTTGGCATTTGCCATGGCCTGGCTGTCGTGGCGCTATATCGAAACGCCTTTCCTGAAAGACCGTCCGCAAAAACGCCCTATCCCCGTCTGGACCTTCGGCGGGACTGTCATGGCGGCCTCCATTGCCGTCTGCCTGACCGTCTATTATGCCGGCGGCCTGCCGCAGCGCTTTTCGCCGCAGGAACGCGTCTATCTGGCCGCGACCGAAGACTACAATCACGACCGCAAGAACTGCCACATGCGCTCCGACCGGCCGATCGACTATGACCAGCTCTGCACCTACGGCGCGGCCAATGTGCCCGCCAGCTATGCCGTCTGGGGCGACAGTCATGGCGCCGAACTGGCCAGGGCCCTGGGCGAACGCCTGACCGCCAAAGGCCAAAGCCTGAAGTCGATCACCATGTCCGGCTGCCCGGCCACCCTCAGCCGCAGGGCCGTCTGCCGCCAGCACAATATCGATACCCTGGCCGCCATGAAGGCCGATCCGCACATGCAGGTGGTCATTCTGGTCGGCAATCTGCACGATGACGACGCCTCGTCGCGCGATGCTATTAAAGGCATGGAGCACACCGCGCTCGAACTGAAAAAGGCCGGCAAGCAGGTGATCATCGTCTCACCGATCCCGACCTTCGATTATGATCCGCCCTCCAAGCTGGCTCTGGAATCCCGCGCCGGACATGCCCCGGAAACCATCGGCACGCCGCACGCTGTTTATGAGCAGCGCCGCGGCCATATCCGTGATGAATTCATCCGCTTCACCGCCGCCAATGACATGACGGCCATTCGCCCCGACGCCATTTTCTGCGACACCATCTGCCATGTCTATCGCCCCGGCGCCGGTGTGCTCTATTTCAATGCCGGACACCTCAGCCTGACCGGCGCCGGCCTGCTGGCCGACGAAATCGAGCGGACGCTGGAACTGCAATCGACGGATTGATCCACAGGCGCACGAATCCTGTGCATGGTTTTGTTAACCTTTCTAGCCGGCATTTACCCCGCGATACGCACTCTCTAGGATGACATGATCCAGAGAGAACCCGTCATGAACGCCCATACCAAGCCGGAAGCCTCCCCTGAAGTCACCGCTCATGTCGTGCAATTGCCGCACGCGGTCGGCCTGGCCCTGCCGGCCTATGAGACCGAAGGCTCAGCGGGCCTGGATCTGCGCGCCGCCATTACCGAAGGCGAAGAACTGACGCTGAAGCCGATGGCGCGGGCCCTGGTCCCCACCGGCCTGAAAATGTCGGTGCCTCTGGGCTATGAGGTACAGGTGCGCCCGCGCTCCGGCCTGGCCCTGAAATTCGGCATCACCTGCCTGAACACCCCCGGCACGATCGACAGCGATTATCGCGGCGAGGTTGGCGTCATCCTGATCAACCTCGGCTCGGAAGACTTCGTGATCCGCCGCGGCGACCGCATCGCCCAGATGATCGTGGCGCAGCACGCCCGCATCGTCTGGGAAACGCCGGAAAGCCTGGAGGCCACCCAGCGCGGCGAAGGCGGTTTCGGCTCTACCGGGCGCTGATCCCGTCAAGAAATGTCTGGACGAACGCCGTCCTCTGCGGGACAATGCGCCCACCCATATAAAGGCCCCGGTCATGACCTACCACTTCACCAAAGTCCTCGATTGTGCGTTTGACGATGCCGTGGCGCGCACCACGAAGGCCCTGGCCGACCAGGGGTTTGGCGTCCTGACCACCATCGATGTCGCCGCCACCATGAAGGCCAAGCTCGGCGCCGAAATGAAGCCCTATGTCATTCTGGGCGCCTGCAATCCGCAATTCGCCTATCGCGCCCTCCAGGCCGAAAACAAGATCGGCACCATGCTGCCCTGCAATGTCGTGGTTCAGGATATGGGCGGCGGAAAAAGCGAGGTCTCGGCCGTCAATCCGCTGGAATCGATGTCGGCCATAAAGAATGCCACACTGGAACCGATTGCCGGCGAAGTGACCTCGCGCCTGCAAACCATGATTGACAGCCTGTAGGCACTTTCTCGTGGCAAGCGAGTAACACTCGCCAAAATACATATGCTTGTGGCCCCGTCATCACACATTTCCATTTTGCGTGAAACGCGAAACGGATCAGTGTGTCATCATACGTATACGAACTGACGTCTCATGAACGGGACGTGAACCGCAGCCTCAAAAGAGGTTCAGACTTAACGCCTTAATCGCTCTCTGAACATCTGCTTTTGAAAGGGTCATCGTATGAGTGACTTCACGCAATTCCTCCTGACCATGGGGGATTCGATCCAGGCGGCACTGGTGGGACTGAACCCGGTGCCTGTGCTGATCTTCGGCCTGTTCCTCGGCATGATCCAGCCAAGGCGCAGCCCGGCCTGGTTGCTGGCGCCGCTGGCAGTCATCCCGGCCGTGATCGTCACCGCCCTCTTGCCGACGGCCATGGGCTACCAGGCGATCTGGCCGGACCTCACCCAGTTGGAGGTCGAATTCCAGATGATCATGCTTCTGGTCATGAGCTATGTCGTCATCCGGGTTACGGGCCTGATCAAGAGCACATTGCTGCTGATGGCCCCGAAACCGAATGGCCATAAACCGGTCTGACCAGCCAGTTCACGCATCACGAAACACATCGTTTTTTGATTTTTCGTTAACCATGGTAGTGTCCAGTATCGCCTCATACCCGGCGGATCGTAGCCTTATTCATAAAAAGGATACCCTATGAACGATATCTGGACCTTCTTCGTGGCCTTGAGCGATGGTTTCCGCAGTGCGCTCGGTGACATCAATCCCCTGCCCATCCTGGTGGTGGCCATGGTAATCGGCCTGTTGCAGCCCAAATCAGACAGATATGCGCTGAAGGCCGGATTGGCCCTGCTGATCGTTATGGCCTTCAATATCTTCTTGCCGCTGATCAATGGCGGCCGGCCTAATTATCCCGATTTCCGCCACATCGGTGCCATCGTGCAGCTTTTCCTGCTGTTCGTCTTCGCCTACGGCATGATCGGCGTGCTGGGCAGCCTGAAAGCGGCCATGAAACTTGGGGCCGCCAAAAGCGCGCACTGATTTAGGTAGCTCAAGCGCCGGACTAGGCGTCCCCCATGACTTACGCGCAAACGTGCGCGGTGGCCCCACTTTGAGTAATTTGGCGCCCTTGCCGAAACTGCGTTTCGGAATTTAAAAGCCTAAAACGTCCTGCATATCGTACAGGCCGGGCGTTTGGTTGCGGCCCCATAGCCCGGCCTGGATGGCGCCGCGCGCGAACAGGGTACGGTCGCGGGCCGAGTGCGAAAAAGGTGATCAGTTCGTCTTCCGAGGCGAAGAGCACGCTGTGCTCACCGACAATGCCGCCACCACGAATGACCGAAAAGCCGATATCACCGGCACGACGAGCCCCGGTGATGCCATCACGGGCCGCCACCTTCACATCGGCCAAATCGACGCCGCGCCCTTCAGCGGCGGCGGCGGCGAGCATCAGGGCCGTGCCGGAAGGCGCATCGACCTTGCGCCTGTGGTGGGCTTCGGTGACCTCGATATCCCAGTCTTCGGCGCCCAGGCGCGCACTGGCCTGCTTGAGGAGGCCGATCATCATATTGACGCCCAGTGAATAGTTGCCGGATTTGAGCAGAACGACTGTTTCGGCAAAGGGCTTGAGCGCCCCATCCTGTTCGGGCGTAAAGCCAGTGGCGCCGATGACCTGAACGATCGGCGCGCCCCGGCGCTCGCCTTCCGCCGCACAGGCTTCGGCCAGGTGCAGGGTGGCTTCCGGCGTGGAGAAGTCGATAACGATATCCGAGCCGCTCAGATCGAAGGCGTCGCCCTTGTCGAAGCGGGCGGAGAGGGTGTGTCCGGCGTCTTCCAGTACGCGGGCGATGGCCTGGCCCATGCGGCCTTTGGCGCCATTGATGGCGAAACGAGGAGCGGACATGATAAACCCTTGTGCCTTTTCGGAAGTCTGCCTTCGGAATAGGCACAAGGGCTTATGGGGTCAAGGGGCCTATGGCCCCTTGAACTTATAGACCCTGGCTTTCAGCATATGCGCCTGCCCGAAATCCGGCACCTCATATTCCGCCAGAGGCTCCAGCAAATCGACCGGCAAGGGTTTGCGGCCCATATCGCCGACCAGAACCGCAATGCTCTGCGCGACGCATTCGCCGAGAAGCACTGACATCTTTTCAGCCAATGCCGGGTCATAAAAAATATCGCCAGCCAGGATCAGATCGGCCTCCGGCGGTGATGTCAGCTCGCCGGTCATCGCGGCAATCTCCACGTCATTGGCTTGGGCATTCAAAAGCGTGGCGGCGGTTGCGTAAGGATCGATATCGATGGCCGTCACCGCCTGCGCGCCGGCCATCATGGCGGCGATCCCGACCACGCCGGAACCGGAACCCAGATCAATCAAGGACTTACCGCGCACAATTTCCGGATGATCGAGGATATGCCGCGCCAGAACCGTGCCTCCCGCCCAGTGATAAGCCCAATAGGGCGGTGTGCCCCCCAGCCGCGACAGACGGCTGCCGGCATGAGCGCGATAGAGGACGATTTCAGGCAGGCCCGGCGCGGGTTCGAGACGGAGGTTTTGCAGAATGAATTCGCGGGCGTCGGGCATCGGGGTTTGTGGCTTAGGCGCAGGCGGAAAGCAAGACACCCCACCACCCCGCCCTTCGGGCGCGGTCCCCCTCCCCAACAAGTTGGGGAGGTATAAAAGGAAATCCCGCCGGAGAGGCTCCGACGGGATTTCCAAACTCTGTCGCGATTCCGGGTGCAGGGTCCGCGAGCCTGCCGCACTCTTATTGCGCCGCAGCCCCAGTGATGTCTTCCCAGAAGCGCTTCGCCTTGTGCATGAAGCCCTGGCTCTGCGCATAGGACTGCTCCTCGGCCAGGGCCGCGAATTCCTTCATCAGTTCCTTCTGGCGGGCGGTCAGGTGCTTCGGTGTCTCGATGAAGAGCTCGACGATCAGGTCGCCCTTCTTCTTCGAATTGAGCACCGGCATCCCGCGCTCCCTGAGCTTGACCTTGTGGCCGGTCTGGGCGCCTTCGGGAATATCGATCGACAGCTTGCACTGGCCATCGCAGCCTTCGCCACCCATCAGGCAGGGCACGTCCAGTTCGCCGCCGAGAATGGCGGTCGTCATCGGCACGGGGATCGAACAATGCAGGTCGGCGCCATCGCGCTCGAAGATGTCGTGCTCGGCCACGGTCAGGAAGATATAGAGGTCGCCCTTCGGCCCTCCGCGCGTGCCCGCCTGGCCTTCGCCCTTCAGCAGGATGCGCGCGCCATCATCGACGCCGGCCGGAATGCGGACCTTGATATCCTTGTTCTGGCGCACCGGCCATGACCCCGGCAGTTGTCGCAGGGGTCCTTGATCGTCTGGCCCTGGCCGTTACAGGTCGGGCAGGTGCGCTCCACGGCGAAGAAGCCGTTGGAGGCCCTGACACGGCCCTGGCCGCCGCAGGTCGAACAGGTGACCGGCTTGGTGCCGGCCTTGGCGCCGGAGCCATGACAGACCTCGCAGGTCATGGTCGTCGGGATGGTGATCTCGACGTCGGCGCCCTTATAGGCTTGCTCCAGGGTGATTTCGTAATCGGCTCGCACATCCGGCCCGCGCTGCGCGCCCTGCGGACCGCGGCGCTGCTGCTGACCGAAGATATCCCCGAACATTTCCGAGAAGATGTCCTCGACATTCGAGAACCCTTGAGCCCCACCGAAGCCGCCGCCGCCAAACCCACCACCGGCGCTCTGGCCATTCACGCCATCATGACCGTAACGATCATAGGCCGCGCGCTTCTGGGCATCCGACAATACCGAATAGGCTTCGTTGACTTCCTTGAAGCGCGCCTCGGCTCCATCGTCACCGTGATTGCGGTCCGGATGGTGCTCCATGGCCTTTTTGCGGAAAGCCGATTTGAGGACCACCTCATCGACCGTGCGCTCAACGCCCAGCACTTCGTAATAACAACGCTTGCTCATACTGCTTGCCCCGATATCAGCCATGCCGCCGGCGCAACGCGCGGGTAGACGGCCTCATCTGTCCATTTTGTTAGGGAAACCTGAAGGAAAGGCGGCAAGGAGTCAAACCTTGCCGCCCCGTCCGTGCGGGATGCGGCCGCGATACCCGTATCAAGGTCAGCCGTCGCATCCATGTGAGGTCTTAGCCTCGCTTTTGGTCGTCGCCGTCGACTTCCTCGAAATCGGCATCGACCACATTGTCATCGGCGGCCGCCGAAGGCTCTTCGCCACCTTCACCGGCCTGTTGCGCGGCGTACATGGCTTCACCGAGCTTCATCGAGGCGGTCATCAGGGCCTGGTGCTTGGCCTTGATGTCTTCCACGTCTTCGCCGTCCTTGGCCGTCTTGAGGTCGGCAATGGCGGTTTCCACGGCGGTCTTGTCTTCCGCCGAGACCTTGTCGCCAAAGTCCTTCACGGCCTTTTCGGTGGAGTGGATCAGGGCGTCGGCCTGGTTGCGGGCTTCGATGAGGGCCTTGCGCTTCTCATCCTCGGCCTTGTTGGCTTCGGCGTTCTTGATCATTTCCTCGATATCGGCATCCGAGAGGCCGCCATTGGCCTGAATGCGGATCGAGTGCTCCTTGTTGGTCGCCTTGTCCTTGGCGTGGACATTGACGATGCCGTTGGCGTCGATATCGAAGGTGACCTCGATCTGCGGCACGCCGCGCGGCGCCGGCGGGATACCGACCAGGTCGAACTGGCCCAGCAGCTTGTTATCGGCCGCCATCGGGCGCTCGCCCCGGAAGCAGCGGATCGTCACGGCCGACTGGTTGTCGTCGGCAGTCGAGAAGGTCTGCGACTTCTTGGTCGGGATCGTGGTGTTGCGTTCGATCAGCGGGGTGAACACGCCGCCCAGGGTTTCGATGCCCAGGGTCAGCGGGGTCACGTCGAGCAGCAGCACGTCCTTGACATCGCCTTGCAGAACGCCGGCCTGGATGGCGGCGCCGAGTGCCACGACTTCATCCGGGTTCACACCCTTGTGCGGTTCGCGGCCGAAGATGTTCTTCACCGCTTCGACGACCTTCGGCATACGGGTCATGCCGCCGACGAGAACGACTTCATCGATGTCCGAAGCCTTCAGGCCGGCATCCTTCAGCGCCTGCTGGCAGGGGCCAACGGTCTTCTGGATCAGGTCTTCAACCAGGCTTTCCAGCTTGGCGCGGGTCAGCTTCAGGTTCAGGTGCAGCGGGCCCGAAGCGTTCATCGAGATAAACGGCAGGTTCAGGTCGTATTGCGCAACCGTCGACAGTTCCTTCTTGGCCTTTTCCGCTTCTTCCTTGAGGCGTTGCAGGGCCAGCTTGTCGGAACGCAGGTCGACGCCGTTTTCCTTCTTGAACTCGTCGGCCAGGTAGTCAACGACGCGCATGTCGAAGTCTTCACCGCCGAGGAAGGTGTCGCCGTTGGTCGACTTCACTTCAAACACGCCGTCACCGATTTCGAGCACCGACACGTCGAACGTGCCGCCGCCGAGATCATAGACGGCGATCTTCTTGCCGTCGTTCTTGTCGAGGCCATAGGCCGAGGGCGGCGGCGGTCGGCTCGTTGATGATGCGCAGCACTTCCAGACCGGCGATCTTGCCGGCGTCCTTCGTGGCCTGACGCTGGGCGTCGTTGAAATAGGCCGGGACGGTAATGACAGCTTGGGTGACGGTTTCGCCGAGATAGGCTTCGGCGTCTTCCTTCAGCTTCATCAGGATGAAGGCCGAAACCTGCTGCGGCGAATAGTCCTTGCCGTGGGCCTTGACCCAGGCGTCGCCATTGGGGCCCTTGGAGATTTCGTAGGGCACCATGCCCTTGTCCTTCTGGACCATCGGGTCGGAATAGTTGCGGCCGATCAGGCGCTTGATGGCAAAGAAGGTGTTGGACGGGTTGGTGACGGCCTGGCGCTTGGCGGGCTGGCCAACCAGGCGCTCCGAGTCGTCGACAATGGCGACGACGGACGGCGTGGTGCGCACGCCTTCGGCGTTTTCGATCACCTTGGGGTTCTTGCCGTCCATGACGGCGACGCAGGAATTGGTCGTGCCGAGGTCGATACCGATAATTTTAGCCATGGATTTCAATCTGCTCCGTTGAGGCGAATGGGTTTTGGCGGCCTTATGAAAGAGAAGCGCCGCACATGTCCATCCCCGTTAAGATGAATTAAGGGATTTTTTCAAGCCCCCTCCCAAAGAAGGACACCTGAAAGCTGTAGCCGATATGGGAGATTGAAACGCCCCTGCAAGGGTATGGGGCCAAATGCCCCTAAAAATTTTACGGGCAGGGTCGCGGACCCTGCACCCGGAAATACTACAGCGCGTGTGGCAGCTTTCAATGATATTGCGGATATTTGGTGCAATTTTTACCGCAAGCCGTTTATGTTCGATTTTTGACGGGCTCTTCAGAATTAAGGAGGGAAAATGCCAATTCCCGATTATCAAGCACTTATGTTACCAGTCTTGCAGCTTGCGGCAGCAAGTGAAACCCGTGTGCCAGAGGTCGCAAATAAGATTGCAAATCAATTGGGGCTTTCTGAGGCAGAGTGTGAAGAAATGCTTCCCAGCGGTCGGCAACGGCTTTTGCATAACAGAGTGCATTGGGCCAAATTTTACATGTCTAAAGCGGGTTTGATTGATAGCCCGGTTCGTGGACGTTTCACAATAAGCGAAGCGGGTCGCAAACTACTGGCCAGCAAACCAAAGTCTCTGAATGTAGAGACGTTGAAAACATATCCCGCTTTCGCAAGCTTCTATTCTTCCAGCAACTCAAGTGCCATCAAATCCGAAGCACTATCCGAAAGTACAAATCAGATAATTGATCTGACAGCTTCCACAACTCCCGAAGAACAAATCGATGCGGCTCAGGCGGTTCTGCATCAAGCTTTGAAATCGGACCTATTGCAACGCATACTTACGCAAAGTCCGGCTTTCTTTGAACGTGCTATCGTAGATCTCCTCGTTGCCATGGGTTATGGCGGAAGTCATGACGATGCGGCGCGTCGTTTAGGCAAGACCGGCGATGGCGGAATCGATGGTGTAATCGATGAGGATCGGCTGGGTTTGGATCGTATATATGTACAGGCCAAACGGTATGCGCCACATGTTGGTGTTGGACGGCCAGAAGTACAGGCTTTTGTCGGCAGTCTCGTTGGATTCGGGGCATCGAAGGGCGTATTTGTTACGACTTCAAGTTTTAGTGCGCCAGCTATGGATTTTGTTCGCCATCTTCCTCAGCGGATCGTCCTCATTGACGGCGATCGTTTGGCTGACCTTATGATTGAACATGGGGTAGGTGTGCGCGTGGCGCGTAGTTTAAACGTGAAACGACTCGATGAAGATTTCTTTTTGGAAGAGTAAAGAGCATTGCGAAATTTGGATAAATCCCGATTTAGGCAAGGTCTTCATAATTTCTCCTCCCCTGCGATAGCGGGGGAGGTGGCAGCGCCCAGTCCTTGCGGGCAAAGCCCGCAGGGCTGGTGTCGCTGACGGAGGGGGCTACTCCACTGTCAGTAATGCCCCCTTCGTCTCGATGCGCTTCGCTTGCTCGCCACCTCCCCCGCTTCGCCAAGAGGCTTGCAAGGGAGGAGAACATGATTTTATCCCCGCTCCCCAAAACCGCGCCATCATTCCCTGATGGAGACCTCTGACGACATCGCCGCCCCCCTCTCGCCGCTCGAACAGCGGCGGGCGGCGTTGCGCGCCTTATCCGACGAGATCATGGAGACCATCAAGACTCTGCCCAAACCGCAATCCTGGCTGGAAGGCGACCGCGCCATGCGCTGCCTCGGCACCGCTGATCGCGTCACGATCCAGTTGTTCAGCAAGGTCAAGGCGCCCAAGTCAGCACCTCGACCGGTCGCGCCGGTTCGCATACCGGAACCGGAAGCGCCTTTCGTCTATGTCTATGACGATGACGGCGTGGACGATGCCGAAGATACTGATGGCGGCGCGGCGCTCGATGCCGCCCTGGACGATATGGAAACCCTGCTCGACGCCATCGATCGCGGCGAGACGCCGCCCCCGGTCAAACAGCCCGCAACGCCCACGGCCACCAGCCCCAATACGCCTTACCACAATCTGGCGCAGACCTTCGCCCGTGGCCGCGACCTGCTCACACAACTGGCCACACCCACCCTAAACACAGCCTCTGCCTCCCCATGACCTTGGCGAGCCGGGCCTATCGCGCTCAGCCAAGTTCCTGCGCGAGGCCGATCAGAAGCCCTTCGGGCCCGCGGATATAGCAGAGCAGATAAACGTTCTGATAATTGACGACCTCGCCCACAAGCTGCGCGCCGTGATTACCGAGTCGCGCCAGCGTCCCGTCAAGATCGTCAACGGCAAACATGACGCGGAGATAACCCAGGGCATTGACCGGGGCCTTGCGGTGATCCGCCACGACCGCCGGCCGAAGAAAGCGGGAAAGCTCAAGCCGGCTGTGCCCGTCCGGCGTACGCATCATGGCGATCTCGACGTGCTGATCACCCAGGCCGGTGACACGCCCGGCCCATTCGCCTTCGATCGCGGCACGGCCTTCCAGTTCAAGGCCGAGATCGAGAAAGAAATCAATCGTCGCATCAAGATTTTCGACGACGATTCCCATATTATCCAGTCGTTTGACGGCCATGCGATTACAATTCCTTTGAACGCACGCTCAGATGTTCAACATTCAGCGTCCCCACCGACAGTTTCTCGATGCGTGCTTCCAGAATGCGCAGCCGCCCGATCACCACCGCTCCCACGGCAATGGCGCCGATGGCGAACGCCCCAAGCGCAACCGCACCAACCGCCAACGCACCCATTGTCACATTGCCGCGCCGTGTCAGATGCGTCACGGACGCGAGCCCAGCATACCGAACATGGCGCCTTGCGGATCACTGGCCGTCACCGCCCACATGCCGCCGGGCACCTCCATCGGCGGCACCAGAATCGCACCGCCGCCGGAGGTCACGCGCCCCACCGCGGCGTCGATATCGCCGACATTGAAATAGAACAGCCACGCCTGCTGCGGCAGCGGATTGTTCATCATGCCGCCGGTCTGGACACCGCCCGACGTGAACACCTGATAGGTGCCCATCGGTCCCATATCCATGGCCACGTCCTTCACCCAGCCGAAACGGCCGGCGTAGAAATCGAACGCCTTTTCCCAGTCCTTGCCGTGATATTCGTTCCAGCCGCAATGGCCCTTTTGCGAACTGAAAGCCTGGCTCTCGCCTTCGCCGGTCGGGGCCATGACATAGATCGCCGCGCCCTGCGGATCAGCCACCATGGCCATGCGGCCGACTTCGGGCAGATCATTAGCGGGCCACAGAACCTTGCCGCCGGCCGCCTCGAAGGCGGTAAGCTGGGCATCGACATCGGCCACATTGATATAGCCGAACCAGGCGGACGGCATTCCCGCATCCGGCGCTGTCATCATGCCGCCCACGCCTTCGCCGGCGGCTGTTATGCGGCGGTAATCCATGCCGGGCGTCTCGCTGGCCAGCACCTTCCAGCCGACGACATCGCTGTAGAAACCGATCGCGGCGTCGAGATCCTGGGTAATCAGTTCGTACCAGATAAAACGGCTGTCCATTGCATCCTCCACGTCTTGACCGCCGCATCATGAACCCGCGCCGGCCAGAAAGAGTCAGCAGAACCTAAAGCCGCGTCCAGACCTGAGTTTCACAAAAAATCTTCAGAGCACAGCCCTGCAATTTGAGCTGATTGCCAGTCACCGCCGCCGACCCCTCATAAGTCTTATTGTTCTGCGGCTTGGTTACCTGACCCTTATAAAGCCCGCCATTGCCTTTCAGGTGACCGATTTCCTTACCTGCATAGGGGCCGTTGATGAGCTTGATGCAGAACCCTTCGGCGCAGGGCGCGATACGGGCGGTATCGCCCTTCATCGTCTTCCAGTCGCCCTCGATCGGCTCCGCGGCGATGGCCGAACCGGTCCACATCGCCAGAACGCCCACCAGTAAAATTTTACGAATCACGGCTGTTCTCCACTTTGTTTCCTGTTGCCGCCTGACGCTAAGTCAACAGTGACAGGGCATAATGCCTGTCCGCTTGACGTAAACGTAACCCCCTCCTGACGGGAATGTCAAATTTATTACACTCCCGAAAAAGTTGACACGAACGTCAACAATTCTCTTGACGTGAACGTAAGCGTAATGTGTAGCTAAGGGTAACGGCGTCTGAGAAGCGCCAGCCGAGTACAGTTTTACAGGAGCAAACGCACGTGACTGCTTTTCCGATCAAGGCCCTTATCGCCGCCTCCACGCTCGCCCTGATGGCGGGCGCCACCACCGCCGCCCACGCCGGCGGTTTCTATCTGCAAGACCTTTCGGCCAAACAGGCCGGCAATGCCTATTCCGGCGCCGTCAGCGCCCAGGGCGCCGACGCCCTGTGGTGGAACCCGGCCGCCATCGCCGGTTCGACCACGAAGGAACTGTCCTTCGGCGCCGCCTATATCGCCCCCAAGGGCAATGTCGACGACACCGGTTCGATCATTGTCCGTCCGGGCCGTGCCCCGGCCTCGGTCGGTGGCAACCCCTCCGCCAAGAACCCGATCTCGAACGGCGTCCTGCCCAATGGCTCCTTCTCCATGCCGCTCAATGACCGCGTGGCCATCGGGGTTACCGTCACCGCGCCTTTCTCGTTTGAAACCAATTACGATGCCGATAGCTGGGCCCGCTATGATGCCGACAAGACCCGCCTGACCACCATCGATATCCAGCCGGTTGTCGCTTTCAAGGTCAATGACTGGCTGAGCCTCGGTGTCGGCCTCAATGCCGAATACACCAAGGCCACGCTCAACAACGCCCTGCCAAACCTCTCGCCCCTGCTGCCCGATGGCGCCCAGACGCTGGAAGGGGATGGCTGGAATTACGGCTATACGATCGGCGCCCAGGCGCACCATGACAAGATCACGGTCGGCCTGAGCTACAAATCGGCCATCAAGCACGAACTGAGTGGCGACCTGACGATTTCCGGCCTGCTTGGCCCGATTGCCGGTTCCAACGGCACGGTCAGCAATCTCAAGGCCGGTTTCAGCACGCCGTCGCAGACCATGCTGGGCGTGACCCTGCAGGCCACCGACAAGCTGGCCCTGCACGCCCAGGCGATCAGCTTCGGCTGGAGCGAGTTCGATTACATCACCATCACCGGCTCGGTGAACCAGGCCATCCCGGAAGACTACCGCAATACGGTCAGCCTGGCGATCGGCGGTGATTACGTCCTCAATGACAAGTGGACGGTCCGCGCCGGCATCCAGTCCGACCAGACCCCGACCCGTGACGGCCACCGCGACGCCCGCGTGCCGGATGCCGACCGCATCGATTACGCCGTGGGCACCAGCTATCAGGTGACGCCGAGCTTCGCCATCGATGCCGCGTTCACCTATGTCGCCTTCGATAAGAGCGTGCTCAGCACCACCACCGCGGCCTATGCCGGCACCGCCGTCCAGACGCCTATCATCGTCAAGGGCGCCCTGAACGACGCCAGCGCCAGCGTCTTCTCGATCGGTGGCCACTTCACCTTCTAAGCCAGATACCGGCTGGATGGTTTAAGGGGGCGCCTGGCGGCGCTCCCTTTTCTATTCCCCGCAGCCGTTATAGATACTGGCGCTCAGTGCGCCGATAGCGGTTTGGGCGTCCGCCGCCGCCACATCCGGCGCCAGCCTGTAGGCACGGATGTAATAACCGGTCAGCGCCTTTACGGCCACACCCCCTGCCGCCGCGCGGCCGGGCGGCAGGTCTTCGCTGAGGCTGTCCTTCCAGATATCGTCCCGATGCAGCCGCACAACGGTCAGCATCTTCTGGGAGTCGCGGAAAACCGAAAAACGGATCGTGCCGTCGCAGTCACCGACATCCTGCCAGGCGTGGTCGGCGAAGGTTTCCAGTTCCGGCACCGGCGGCAGCATGGCGTCGCAATCGGAATCCGGCACCATGCTGTCCAGCATCCCGCCATAATAGGCACCGAGCGCCTCAATCAAACCGGGCCGTCGTAGCAAGGCATCGCACGGCATGGACATGATATCCCCCGCCGCCATGTCGGCGACCACGAAATAGGCGCTGAAACCCTTGTCAGAGGCCACGACCTCGTCCGGCGTCAGGGATTTGACGTTTTCGTCATCAGACTGGCCCTGAGCGTCTTCCACCAACGCCCCCACCACCTGCCGGCGTCTGGCGTCATCACGGATCGTGACATAGTGATAGAGCGCGCCATAGAGCGGCGCGAGCTTCGGATATTCGCGTTTCAGGATCGCCAGGGCATCGTCCGGGTCACGGAAAAGCGTCGCCACGGCCAGTTCGCCCAGACGCGTCCGGTAGGCGTTGCTCAGGCATGTGTCGGCAGGGCCATAACGCGTATCGGTGCAGTCACGGTTGCGGTTCGCCAGCCAGGTTTTCTGTAGTGCACCCTGTCCAGAAGGGCCGGTATTGAACAGGTCGATTTTCGACCGCGCATAAAGCCTGGCCAGGTCACGATCCTGCTGCGACAGCCCCTTATCCTTGCAGATAATCGCTTCCAGTGCGGAAGGATGCGCACAACTGAAACTCGGTCCCGTCTCGGCGGCTTTCGCCTGTCCGAAACCGGCAGCCAGAAACAAAATAAAAGAGAAAAATACCCCTGATGCCCAGACCCGCATATTATCCCCCTTCTGCTGCCTCACAGGGAAACGCGAAATGGGATCGCGGTCAAGATGGGCCCCAATTCTTCATTTGGCCTTCATCCGGCCCCAGGCTTCGTCATAATCGGCCTTTTCGCCGATATCCTCGGCCTTCGCATTGATGAGGCGCGCCGTTTTGCGGAAATCGGTCTCCGCCTCCTTGCGCAAGCCCGCCGCCTTGTCGCCGAAGCGCTTTTCCCAGGTCGGTGCATAGGTCAGGGTAATGAGATAGCCGGCACGGCGATAAAGCTCGGTGAGACGTTCGCGGTCGTGCGCGTGCTTGATGTCGTCACGGATTTCACCGAATATGCGGTCGATATCGGCCTTGTTCTCGACATGGCCGTATTTCACATCGTCTTTTTCAACGGTCTTGACCATGATCTGGCCTCCTGCTCGTCTCCCCTCCCGGCGGAGTCTCCACGCCGGAAGGTAAGAAAGCAATCAGGAACCTGTGCCTATTCCGGTTTTCCCCCGGCTTCCATTCCGGCCTGAAGTCACTGTTCACCAGGTACTCGACCGGCACGATCAGCGACTGGATCGCCTGAGTCATGAAGGGCAGGTCGAGGTGAGCGATATCGTCGGTCTTGTCGTGATAGGTGGGCGTGACCGCCCAGCCGGAAATGGTGTGGGCGACAATGCCTTTCAGGGCCAGCGAATAGTTATCTGAGCGCTCGAAGAAATGCTGGTCGGGATAAGGATCGGAGGTCACTTTTGCCCCCTTTGACTTCAGGGTCTCGCCGAGATTGGAACGCTCGAACCCGGTCATCATCAGTTCGCCCTTCGTCATCTTCGGGTCTTGCGCCCCTATCATTTCGAATTCGAGATTGGCGACGATCCGGTCGAGCGGCACCGGTGGATGTTCGCCAAAGTATGTCGAGCCCAGTCCGCCGATTTCTTCCGCGCCATAAGCGACGAACAGGATGCCGCGTTTGGGCTGTTTCCCTGCGGCCAGCGCACGGGCCACTTCCAGCACCGCCACCGTGCCCGAGGCATCGTCATTGGCCCCGTGCATGATCGTTCCGTCGGGCTGCACGCCCAGGTGATCGAGGTGCGCCGTCACCAGAATAACGCCGGCAGACGGATCGCTGCCTTCGATATAGCCGATGGCATTGGTGGTGAGGCTGCGTTCCAGGGTGGCGCCACCGAGGTCGAGCGTAACCGCCTGACTATTGGCGGCGGCCACCTGACCGAAAGCCGCATCGGACAGGGCGACGAGGTCCGGCCGCGCGCCGCCCATGCCGTTCTGACCGCTGTCCAGTTGCGGCGCGGTGCCGGTCTGGCCGCCGAAGCGCTTCAGCAGGGCATGGCTGTCATCACCGTCTCGCACGATCAACAGCTTCACACCCTTGCCTCGGGCGGCGCGCCACCAGTCCGAAAGCGGCGTTTTACCCGGATTGCTGATCAGCAGGATATCACCCGCCGGCAGATTGGCAATATCATCGGAAGCCACCACAGCCAGGCTCCCGGATACCGGCTTGCCATTGGAATAGAGCAGGGTCAGGCCGTCACCCTCAGTCACCTTCGCTGTGCCAGCACTCAGTACCGCATGGCCCGTCAGCTTCGGCGTCACCACACCGGCGGTTTGCAGATAGCCGTCCATACCCGGCGCGGGCTTCAGACCATAGCTCTGGAACTGCGCCGCCACATAGGCCGCCGCTATGGCTTCGTCCGGCGAGGCGCTCTTGCGGCCGCGCAGGGCATCCGAGGCCAGAAAGGCTTCATGCGCCGCTACCCATTCCGGCTTTACCGTCCAGGGCCGGGCCACCGCCGCGGAAGAGACAAAGACCAGCAGGCTGGCGGCGACGGCAAGACGGTGTTTCAGCATGGACGACCCTTCTATGGAAGCCATCAGTGTTAGTTACAGGCGCAAACATCGTCAAGCCGCGCCAAACTTGACTTTCCGGTCAGCAGACCTACCTTAAGTGTATGATTATCCGCGTCCGGCTCACGCTTGTTCGTTCACTCAAAGGGAATCCTGTCACAGGATCCTAGCCCGAAGCTCGGCCCTGCGCCTTCCGAGCTTCGGGGGCGCCCTTTTATGCAGATGACCGGAGCTTAATCCCGCCCGGCCATCTTCACCGGCACACACATCCTGAATGTTCCTTTCGCCCGTGGTGAATTCGGCCTCCGGGCGCTCTCCTGTATGAAATCATGTCCCAGACCCATATCCAATCACCCAGGCTTATCCGCCTGCCCGCTATCCTGATCGGCGAAGACGATCTCGACGCCCTGCACCGGCTGGCCGATCAGGCGCGCGGCCACCTGGCCGCCGCTGCCGAACAATTGCTGACCGAGCTGGAGCGCGCCCGTATCGTGGCCCAGGACATATTGCCGCCGGAAACGGTGCGGATGGGCTCCCATGTCACCTTCATCACGGAAGACGGCCTGAGCCGCACGGTGGAACTGGTCTTCCCGGACCGGGCCGATATCGCCTCCAACCGTATCTCGATCCTGACACCCGTCGGCGCCGCCCTGATCGGTGTTTCCATCGGCCAGACCATCGACTGGCAATCTCCCGATGGCCGCCGCCGCAGCTTGACCGTAACCGCTGTCAGCGGCTGAAAGTCTATGGTTAAGGCGGTTTTAAGCTACCAGATATAGCGGTGAACAAACAGGTAACCTGGCGATGTCAGTGATTCGTCGCTGATTCGTTTCCGTGCCGTTCGACATTCGACCTGAAACCCGTTTACCTTTGACATAACACACAAAAAAACCCCACCGGTTTCCGATGGGGGTTTAATTGCCATGCGGGCTGTAACTTACTCAGCCTGGGTGTCGACCTTGTGTTCGCCTTCCGCGGAGCCGTTGTCATAGCCATTCTTCACCGGCGCAGCGGCAGCCGACTTGGCGGCCACGGCCACCATGGCCGGACGGATGACGCGGCCAAACAGTTCGTAACCGGCCTGCATGACCATAATGACGCCACCACCTTCGACGTCCGTCGAGGGTTGTTCCATCACCGCCTGGTGCAGGTTGGGATCGAACTTCTCGCCCTTCAGAGGGTTGATCTTCTTGACGCCGTTCTTTTCAAAAGCGCCGGCCAGTTCCTTTTCGGTCATGTCGATACCGGCCACGAAGTTCTTGAAGGCCGGATCGGCGATATCGGCCGGCACGGAGCCCAGGGCGCGTTGCAGCACATCGGCCACGTTCAGCAGGCTGGTGGCAAATTTCTGGATACCGTAGGCGCGGGCGTCATTGCCCTCGCGCTCAGCGCGGCGCTTGATGTTTTCCACCTCGGCGGCGTAACGCAGGGCCTGTTCCTTCAGGGCGGCGTTCTCGGCGGTCAGCTTTTCCAGCTCGGCATTGAGCAGTTCAGTCGCGTCCTGCTCCAGTTCAATACCGTCTTCGTTCTCGATTTCGTCACTCATCTCGTAGTCCTTTTAAACTTTCAGGCCGTCCCTTACTCAAGCAGGCGGCCCAGAATCCGGGCGGTGTAGTCCACAAGTGGGATGATGCGCGCATAATTCAACCGGGCGGGCCCGATCACGCCGATCGCGCCCATCACCTTCGCCGCGCCCTTTTGCGGGGACACCATGTAAGGCGCTGCAATAACAGCCGAGCCCGACAAAGAAAACAGTTTCGACTCCGATCCGATGAAAATTCGCACCCCTTGTGCGTCTTTCACGTCATCCAACAGGTCGATCAGCTCTTCCTTCTGCTCCAGATCCTCGAACAGGGAGCGCACCCGCTCCAGGTCTTCCAGGCTTTGCGTCGCCTCCAGCAGATTGGCGCGGCCGCGCACGATCAGGGCGCGCTTTTCCTTATCGCCGCCCGACCAGACCGCCAGACCCTCTTCGATCAGCCGGGCGGCGGCCTCATCCAGCCTCTGGCGCTCGGTGTCGAGCTCGGCCTTGAGCTCGACGCGTGCTTCGGAAAGGGTGCGACCCTTCAGGTGGCTGTTGAGATAGTTTGATGCCTCGGCCAGCACGGAAGGCGTCATGCCCGGCGCCAGCGGCATGAGGCGGTTTTCCACCCGGCCGTCATCAAACACCAGCACGGTCAGGGCCTGTTCGGCGGAAAGGGCGATGAATTCGACGTGCTTGACCCCGGCCTCGAAGGAGGGCGTCATCACCACGCCGGCACCGCCGGCCAATCCCGAAAGCATCTGGCTGGCTTCGCGCAGCGCCTGGTCAAAGGTCTGGCCGCGGCCGGTCAGGCGGGCCTCGATATCACGTTTGGCCGCCTCGCCAATATCGCCGATCTCCAGCAGGCCATCGACGAACAGGCGCAGGCCCTGATGGGTCGGCATCCGGCCGGAGGAGGTATGCGGCGCAGAGAGCAGGCCCAGATGCGCCAGGTCCTGCATGGTGTTGCGGATCGAGGCCGGCGACAGGTGGACGCCGCCCCCTGGAGACGGTGCGCGATCCCACCGGCTCGCCGGTTTCCAGATAGGTCTCGACCACATGGCGGAAGATATCGCGGGCGCGCTGATCCAGCTCGCTTAAGGACGCGCTGGAATTCATCAGGCCGGTCATGTGCGGGGAGTGTTTCACCCCCTCAGTTTAGCAAAGCCTGCGCCCCTGCGCCAAGCCTTATTAACCGCCACAATTGCGCCACAAATGAAGCCAAATCTGACGAATGCAAGAAGGAGTCTGTCATGCGTCCGGTTCAGTTCACCTGCATCATGATACTCGGTCTGTCCGCGACCACGGCGGCGTTGACCGAGGACTACACCTATGCCCCGCCGGCATCGCCCGCCGCCACCGAAGCCCTGCAAACCCCAACGAAGGCGCCCGCCGCCTATGCCGATCTCAAAAAGCAAAGCAGCCTCGCGGCCATCGATACCACGCCCGGTCTGATCCGACCGGCCACGCGCATCGCCGAATGGACCTCGCACGATGACAACCATCGGGGCTTCGCCTGCGCCGACAAAAAGTGCAAGACGGTCACGCCGGTCTATAATACCCGCACGCCTTTGGAGCAGGAGCAGAACCGCTACGGTTCGGAATGATGAAACCCATCCTTGTTATCTGCGGGCTTGTGGTCGCAGCGGGTCTTGCCGCCTGCGTCGATATAAATGCGCTGCCTTCGCCATCGCCTCACGGAGACATCGGCAGGACCGATGCGCCGCAGAATGGTCGCGGCAACGATCCAATGGCGCAAACCATGCCCGCCAAAAAGGTGATACCGCCTGGCCAGACATCCGGCGTCTATAAGGGACAGCCCTATGTTTGCGCCACCTCGTCATGCAAAGTGGCCATACCCGTTCCTTATCCGCCACCGCCCAGCGAAAAGAAAAAATAGAGTCTCGCTACTTTTATTACGGTATCGGCGTTCCCATAGCGGCCGCTTTACTGTACGGGCAGGGCATTATTCCCATGAGGCCCTCGCATGTCGCACTTTGACGCCCTTTCCGCGCTGAAAACCATCCGCCCATCCAACCGCAAGCCCGACCAGATGCGTGCCGTGACGCTGGAAACCGGCGTGACGCGCTATGCCGAAGGCTCGTGTCTCGTCACTTTCGGCCATACCAAGGTATTGGTCACGGCCTCGCTGGAACAGGGGGTTCCGGGCTTCCTCAAGGGTAAGGGCCAGGGCTGGGTGACGGCCGAATACGGTATGTTGCCGCGCTCGACCCACACCCGTTCGCGCCGCGAAGCCGCTGCCGGCAAGCAATCGGGCCGCACCCAGGAAATCCAGCGCCTGATCGGCCGCTCGATGCGCGCCATTATCGACCTGAAGGCCCTGGGCGAGCGCCAGATCACGCTGGATTGCGACGTGCTGCAAGCCGATGGCGGCACGCGCACCGCCTCGATCACCGGCGCCTGGGTGGCGCTTTCCATGGCCTGCAACAAACTGGTGGTCGACAAGATACTGGAAAAGTCGCCGATCCTCGATCAGGTCGCCGCCATATCCTGCGGCATCTTTGAAAATACCCCGGTGCTCGATCTCGATTACGACGAGGATTCCAACGCCGAGACCGACGCCAATTTCGTTATCACCGGCAATCTGGAAGCCGTCGAAATCCAGGCCACCGGTGAAAAGCGCGGCTTCTCGCGTGATGAATTCAATGCGCTCTACGACCTGGGCATCAAGGGCGCAAAGGAACTGTTCGACTTGCAGAACGCGGCCCTAGGAAACTAAGGCCCTAAACTGTTCCAAAAGGTTTTGAATATATTCTTTTGAGCATCCCAGTCTGGTTTCGAATGCTCGAATGTCTATGCCATTGCATACCTCGTTAAGAGAGTTTGTAATGGCAAGAAGGTCTTGAGAGCTGAGTTCTGCGGTAACCAGATTATCCGCTTTGGATAGAATTTTCATTCAGCTTCATCCTCCGCATATTCGATCAGGTCACCGGGCTGGCAGCTCAGTGCCCGGCACAGGCAATCCAGTGTCCGCAAACGCAGCGCCAATGCCTGTTGGTCGCGCAGGATTTCGAGATCACGCACACTAAGGCCGGTGCGATCAGACAGTTCGACGACTGACAGCCGTTTGCGGGCCAGAACCTCTGCCAGCTTTAACTTGATCATATAGTGCGATCCACTTCCTGGCGCAGGCGGGCGCCTTCCTTGAAAACCTCCGCCAGTACGAAAACCACCAGAACGGCAAACCAGGTCGTCACCGCCCGCAGGCCGTAGATCGGCTCGAAATGCAGGTGAAATACGCCCGAGGCCACACCGCGCGCCAGGTAGCCGAAGACCTCCAGCGCGCCGAGACCAAAGCCGATCCAGCGCAGACGGATGGTGTTGTCCGGGTGGAAGACGTCTCCTTCCGATAAGGTACGGAATATCTGCCGCGTCCAGTGGGTGATCAGCAGGTAACCGGCCAGCGAGGCGCCGAACGCCATCAGCATGAAGGCCATCGACCCCGCCGAAAGACTGGCATCGACATTGAAGCGCCGCACCGCTTCCGCGGCCAGATTGGGTACGCTGAGCAGGCAGACCGACAGCGCTACCACCACGGCGATCAGGCTGTAGAGGCCGTAATAGACGACATCGAGCGCCGTCTTCAGCAGGCTGGAAATGGAGCGCGGCCCCAGAAAACGCATGGTTTAGTCCTCAAAATTTCCTTTAGTGTTCCATAAGTTCCACTTAAAACACAAGTGACCTATTTGTAAGGATAGGTTAGAAGGCGGCGAAACGAGAGAACCGACATGCCCCTGCACCTGATCCCCGGCCAGAAGCTGATCGCCGCCACGCATAATCCCGGCAAGGCGGTCGAGATTTCCGCCATGCTGGAAGGGCGCTACGAGGTGATCACCGCTGGTTCGCTGAACCTGCCTGAACCGCCCGAAACCGAGGTCAGCTTTATCGGCAATGCCATCCTGAAGGCCCGCCATGCGGCCATGAGCGCCGGCATGGTGGCCCCGGCCGACGATTCCGGCCTGAGCATTGAAGCCCTGGACGGCGATCCCGGCATCTACAGCGCGCGCTGGGCCGGGCCCTACAAGGATTTCGATCGCGCCATGGAGGTGATCGAGCACAAGATGCGCATCGCCCGCGAAACGGAGGGGAAAGATAGCCTGAGCGCCTGGTTCACCTGCGCCCTGGCCGTGGCACTGGCCGGAGGGTCATGCGGCGGTTTTCGAGGGCCGCGTCGATGGCGAGATCGTCTTTCCAAAACGCGGTGACAAGGGCTTCGGCTATGATCCGATCTTCCGGCCGAACGGTTATGACGTGACCTTCGCCGAGATGGACCCCGAGGCGAAGGATAAGATCAGTCATCGCCATCTCGCCTTTGAGCAATTGCGGGCGGCCCTGTTTTGATGAGCGGAAAGCCTTTCCCCTCGCCCCGTTTACGGGGAGAGGGGTGCCGCGAAGCGGCGGGTGAGGGGCCATCTGTCCGCCCCCCAGGACGCCCCTCATCCGGCCCTGCGGGCCACCTTCTCCCCGCAAGCAGGGAGAAGGGTATGACCGCCCTCTCCCTCTATATCCACTGGCCCTACTGTTCGCGCATCTGCCCCTATTGCGATTTCAACGTCACGCGGGATCGGGGACAGTCATCTCAGCGTGCGCTGTTCGACGCCATTCTGGCCAATATGCGCCGCCAGGCCGAAGGGCTTGGCAATCGTCGACTGGCCAGTGTCTTCTTCGGTGGTGGCACGCCTTCGCTTCTGCCGCCGGACTGGGTGGCCGAACTGATCGCGCAGGCGGCGCAATTTTTTCCGTACACCAACGATATCGAAATCACGCTCGAAGCCAACCCGACTGACGCCGAGATTTCACGCTACGAAGGCTTCCGCGACGCCGGCATCAATCGCCTGTCGCTGGGCGTGCAATCGCTGGATGACGGGGCCTTGAAGTTCCTCGGCCGCAACCACTCCGCCGCCGAGGCCATACGCGGCATCGAGACGGCGCAAACCGTCTTTGGCCGCGTGTCGCTCGACCTGATCTATGCCCTGCCCGGCCAAACGCTCGATGACTGGGAAGCCGAACTGCGTGCTGCAGCGGCACTGGGTGTAGAACACATCTCGCCCTACCAGTTGACCATCGAACAGGCGACAGCCTTCGGCCGGGCCGTCCGGCGCGGGCAATGGTCGCCACCAAAAGAGGAACTGGCCGAAGGCTTTTACTTTCGGACACAAGACGTCCTCGAATCCCTCGGTTTTGAAGCCTATGAGGTCTCTAATCATGCGCGCGGCAAGGCGGCCCGCTCAGCGCATAATGTGCTGATCTGGGAGGGCGTGGATTATATGGGCATCGGCCCCGGCGCGCATGGACGGCTGACCCGCGAAGGCATCCGCACCGCCACCATCGCCAACCGCGATCTGAAAACCTATACCGCCTCCGAAAATCCCATCGAATCCGAAGTCCTGAGCCCGCTTGAAGCCGAGGAAGAAGCCCTGATGCTGGGCCTGCGCCTGGTCGAGGGCGTGGCCCTGAATCGCCTGCCTAATCTGCCGATCCGCGAAAAAGCTGCGCCCCTGATCGAGCAGGGCTTTTTGGAACTCACGCCGGATCGCCTGCGCGCCACGCCGAAAGGCCGGGTTGTGCTGGACAGATTGCTGTTCGAGCTTCTATCCTAAGTCATGGAATCTTTCTTCGCTCCGCCACCGCGCGCCGTGTCTCCCGGCCTCTATATTGTCGCCACGCCGATCGGCAATCTGCGCGATATCACCCTGCGCGCGCTCGATATCCTGCGTGCCGCCGATGTGGTGCTGGCCGAAGATACCCGCGTCGCCGGCAAGCTGCTGGCCGCCTACAATCTCAAGAAAAAGCTGCTGCGCTACGACGATCATGCCGGCGACAGGATCCTGCCGGAAATCCTGCAACGCCTTGCCGATGGACAGATCATCGCCCAGATTTCCGACGCCGGCACACCCCTGATCAACGATCCCGGTTTCCGCCTGGTCAGCGAAGCCCAGAAAGCCGGCGCCAAGGTTCATCCCATTCCCGGCGCCTCAGCCGTGCTGGCGGCGCTGTGCCTGTCCGGCCTGCCGACCGACCGCTTCCTGTTCGCCGGTTTCCTGCCTAATAAATCGGCCGCCCGGAAAACCTTTCTCAGCGAATTTACCGCCCAGCCGGCCACCCTCGTTATGTTCGAGACCGGTCCGCGCCTGCATGACTCCCTGACCGACATACTCGCCACACTCGGTGACCGCGAGGCCTGCGTCTGCCGCGAACTGACCAAGCTTTATGAGACCGCCCATCGCGGCCGACTTTCCGAACTGGTCGCCGATCCGGCCCTGCAGGAACCCAAGGGCGAGATCGTGCTGGTCATTGCGCCACCGGTCGAAGCCGCGCCCTCCACTGAAAATCTGGAAGAGGCCCTGAAGCTGGCACTGGAAACCTATGCCCCCGCCGATGCTGCCCGGCAGCTTTCCGCCATGTTCGGCCTGCCGCGGAAGATGATCTATCAAAAAGCGTTGGAAATGCAGGGAAAAGGGCGTGGCTGATCGTGCCTCGCGGGGGGCAAGGGCGCATAAACGCGGTCATCTGGCCGAATATATCGCGCTCGTCCACCTGATGCTGAAGGGCTATCGCATCCTTGGTTTCCGTCTGAAACTGCCTCAGGGCGAAATCGATATCCTGGCCCAGAAGGGCACACGCCTGCATCTGGTCGAGGTCAAGCAGCGCCGCAGCCACGAAGAGGCGCTGCAAACGGTTTCCGCCATCCAGCAGGAACGCCTGTGGCAGGCCGGTCTGGCGCTCCAGGAAAAGAAACCGCGCCTGCGCAGGCTCGATCTGGTGATTGATCTCTACACGATCGCACCGGGTCAATGGCCGCGCCACCAGATCAACGCTTTTGAGAAAATCGAGCGCTTTTAGCTTGTCATCGCAAGGGCGGTCTCTCATATGGGAATGAACTAAGGAGCCTTCCATGAGCCTGCGCGTCGCCGTCCAGATGGACCCCATCGAGAACATCAATATCGGTGGCGACACCACCTTCCTGCTCATGATGGCGGCCCAAAGGCGCGGCCACACCCTCTGGGTCTATCAACCCGAGCACTTAAGCTACGAAGACGGCAAGCCCTTTGCCCGCGCCCGGAAGGTAAGCTTACGCGACGTGAAAGGCGATCACGTCACCATTGGCGAATTTGAAAAGCTCGATCTGGCCGATGATCTCGATGTCATCCTGATGCGCCAGGATCCGCCGTTTGATATCGCCTACATCACCGCCACCTATTTCCTCGAAACCGTTCATCCGAAGACCCTGGTGGTCAATAACCCGACCAGCGTGCGCGATGCGCCGGAAAAGCTGCTGGCAACGCGCTTCCCCGGCCTGCAGCCGCCGACCCTGATTTCTTCCGATCCGGTGGCCCTGCATGATTTCTTCGAGCGCCACGGCGATTGTATCCTCAAACCCCTGCATGGCGCGGCGGGCAACGGCATCATCAAGCTCAAGGCCGGCGACCGCAATCTCGACGCCCTGATCGAGCTGTTCGGCAGTATGAGCCGGGAACCGGTTATCCTGCAAAAATTCATCCCGGCGGTCAGCGCGGGCGACAAGCGCATCATCCTGATTGACGGCGAGATCGCCGGGGGCATCAACCGGGTGCCGGAAAAAGGCGCCGTGCGTTCCAACCTGCGCGTCGGCGGCACGGCCGTACCGCTGGTGCTCACAAATCGTGATCGGGAAATCTGCGAGATCCTCAAGCCGGTACTCAGGGAAAAAGGTCTTATGTTTGTGGGCATTGATGTGATCGGCGATTACCTGACCGAGATCAACGTCACCTCTCCCACCGGCGCTGTGCAGTTAAAAGCCTTTGAGGGGATTGATGCCGGCGAGATTTTGTGGGATCGCATAGCCGAGACGCTCCAGAACCGGACCTGATGACGAGGGCGGTTTCCCGTCGGATAACAACACAATACGCCTGACAATTCTCCCTCCGCAAGGCAGGGTTGAGGAAATGCGCGTTTGTTCCATTTTTGTTCTTGCTTTGTATTTCTTGTCGCGCTAGTCTGTGGATAATTCCAGTATAGGCGTACCTGCAAAGCGGCAAGATATTAAACGGGGGCAAGACATGCCGGCGCGGATCACCACCATTGCGTTTGAAGGCGCCGAGGCGCGCCGGGTCGAGGCCGAGGTTGTCCTGACCAATGGCCACATCTCCTTTCATGTGGTCGGACTGGGCGACAAGGCTGTGGCCGAAAGCCGTGAACGGGTGCGCGGGGCCTTTGCCGGCATGGGTTTGAGCCTGCCCGGCAAGCGTATTGTCGCCGCGCTCTCACCCGCCGATCTGCCCAAGGAAGGCTCGCATTTCGATCTGCCGATCGCGCTGGCCCTCATGACGGTCATGGGCATTATTCCCGAAGATGCTCTGACCAACTATGTCTGCGTCGGGGAACTGATGCTCGATGGGCGCATTGCCGCCATCAGCGGGGCCCTGCCCGCCGCCATCGCCGCGTCTGAGTTTGGCATGGGGCTGATCTGCCCGGCGGATAATGGCGCCGAAGCCGCCTGGGCGGGCGATGTCAATATTCTGGCACCAGCGTCGCTGATCGCGCTGATCAATCATTTCAAGGGCCATGCCGTGCTCAGTCCACCGGTGGCCGGCGAGGTGAAGGCGTCGGCCAAACCGCTCGATCTCAATGAGGTTAAGGGCCAGGAAGTGCCGAAACGCGCTTTGGAAATCGCCGCGGCGGGCGGGCATAACCTGCTGTTCGTCGGGCCGCCGGGATCGGGCAAGTCGATGCTGGCCCAGAGGCTGCCGGGCATATTGCCGCCGCTGACCTCACGCGAACTGCTGGAAACCTCTCAGGTCTGGTCAATGGCCGGGCTGATCGCCAAGGGTGAACTCACCCGTGAACGGCCTTTTCGCGCGCCGCACCACTCGGCCTCCATGGCGGCCCTGACCGGCGGCGGGACGCGCGCCAAGCCGGGCGAGGTCTCCCTGGCGCATAATGGCGTGCTGTTCCTCGATGAACTGCCGGAGTTTTCGCCGCAGGCGCTGGATTCGCTGCGCCAGCCGCTGGAAACCAATGAAATCATCGTGGCGCGCGCCAATCACCACGTCAAATACCCGGCGCGGGTGCAATTGGTGGCGGCCATGAATCCCTGCCGCTGCGGTTATGGTGGTGTCGGCAAGGGCGCCTGCGGCAAGGCCCCTCGCTGCATCAGGGATTATCAGGGACGGGTATCCGGCCCGCTGATGGATCGCATCGACCTGCAAATTGATGTCCCGCCCGTCACCGCCATGGATATGGCCCTGCCGGCGCCGGCTGAAGGCTCGAAGGAGGTCGCCGCCCGCGTATCAGTGGCGCGCGACATCCAGCTTGATCGCGCCCGGCGGCTTGATCTGGCCACGGATAATGGCCTGAACGCCACCGCCTACGGTGCCGGGCTGGAGCAGATTTGCGCCCTTGATGACAGCGCCAGGGCCCTGCTGACCCAGGCCGCGCAACAAACAGGGCTCAGTGCGCGCGGCTGGACGCGCACCCTGCGGCTGGCGCGCACCATTGCCGATCTGGAACAGTCCGGGCCTGTTCTGCGCCGCCACGTCGCCGAAGCCCTGGTCTATCGCCGCACGGCCACCGCCGATGATCAGGTTGAGGCGCGAATGCAGGGCCGCGTGGTATCTTAATACTATATGAATCCCGCATTGGAGCTAACTTAACCTTTTTGATCTAGACTGGTCGTCTCAGTAGAGACAGGCGGAAGAATCCCCATGCAGATTTCAGTTACAGGCCATGATCAGGAAGAGCGGCTGTCGCCTGAGGAGCGCCTGAAAGCGCGCGAAGATTTTTTCCGCCTGATGAGCCATGAAATCCGCACCCCGCTCAATGGAGTCATGGGCATGTTGTCGCTCCTGACGCGCACGCCCCTTTCCCCCGACCAGGCATCCTACGTACAGACCGCGCGCGAATCCGGTGATCACCTGCTGACCCTGGTTAACGATCTGCTCGACTATGCCCGTATCGATGCCGGGCGCATTGAACTGGAAACGACCGAGGTGCAACTGGAGCCGTTGTTGCAAAGCGTGGCAGAACTTCTGTCACCGCGCGCCCATGCCAATCATATAGAGGTGGCGTGGTCGCTCGATCCGCGCCTCGATTATATCCATGCCGATGAAGGCCGCCTGCGCCAGATCCTGTTTAATCTCGCCGGCAATGCCATCAAGTTTACCACAAAGGGCGGCGTGCTGATCGATGTGGGCCTGAGCGATGCTGGTCTTATCCGATTTAGTGTCCGCGATACCGGTGCCGGTATTCCGGAAGAGGCCCGCGTGCGTATTTTCGAGGAATATGGCCAGGTGGAAGCCAGCCACGCCACGCGTTATGGCGGCGCCGGACTGGGACTCGTGGTTGTCAAGAAGCTGGTCGATGTCATGCAGGGCACACTCACGCTAGAAAGCGAGGTGGGCAACGGCTCGCTGTTCACAGTGGAATTCCGCGCACCCTACGGCCTGCGCAACCGGCCATCACAAAACCGCTATCCCCATGCTATCGCCTTTATCGGTGATAACGAGATCCTGGCCGAAGGCGCCGAATCGCATCTGGCGGCGGGCGATTGCCGTCTGCGCATGGTGCCGCGCGCCGAAGACATTTTCGATCCGCAGGCCATTATCCTGGCCGATCGCGCCGCTTTTTCCGCGCCCGCGGCCGCGCCTTCCCCGCGCAGCCTGATCCTGCTGGCGCCGGAGCAACGCGACGAAATCGATGCCTGGCGAGAAAAAGGCTGGTCCGGCTATCTGATCAAGCCCCTGCGCCGCAGCTCCCTGCTGGAACGCCTGGAGACGCTGCACGATCAGGAACAGAAGGTCGAACCGAAGCCGCAGAATGACGACGAGCGCATAGTCAGCGAATCCGCTCCGGACAAGTCGGTATTGCTGGTCGAGGATAATCCGGTCAATGCCCTGCTGGCGCAGATCCTGCTCCAGCGCGAAGGCTGCCGTGTCGAACGTGCCTCGTCCGGTGAGGAAGCCATCGATATTGTTAAGTCCCGCCAGTTCGATATCATCTTCATGGATCTCGGCCTGCCGGGCATTGATGGCCTCGGCGCGGTGCGTGAAATCCGCGCCATGGGTATCCGCACCCCGGTTATCGCCCTGACGGCCAATGCCTATGAGGAAGACCGCCGCGCCAGCATCCATGCCGGCATGAACGACTTCCTGACCAAGCCGATCGAGCTGGTGGCGCTCAAACATCGCCTCCAGACCTGGACCGGAGAGCACCCGACCGCCAAAAGCGCCTAGACTTACATCCCAAAGCCTCATACCGTTCCTCTGAAATGACAGAGGACAGCGAATGACGGTCACGGCAGACGACGCAAAAAAGCCCAAACTCTCGGCACTTTCCGCCCTGCTGGCCTTTTTCAAACCCAAGCCCCTGCTGATGCTGGCGCTGGGCTATGCCTCCGGAATGCCCTTCCTGCTGGTCAACGATACCCTCAGCGCCTGGCTGCGCGTCGAGGGGCTGTCACTGCAGGTGATCGGTTTCTTCGTGCTGGTCACCTTTTCCTACACATTGAAATTCATGTGGGCGCCGCTGCTCGACCGGCTGAATGTGCCGTGGCTGAATGGCAAGCTTGGTCACCGCCGCGCCTGGATGCTGGTTTTACAGGCCGCAGTGGCCTTGGGTCTGCTCGGCATCGCCGTCTGTGATCCGAAGGTCAGCCTTGGCCAGATGGCGGCTTTCGCGGCGCTGACCGCCTTCTTTGGTGCCAGTCAGGATATCGTCATGGATGCCTGGCGGATTGAATCGGTCGAGCCCGAAATGCAGGGCATCATGACCGCCGCCTATCAGTGGGGCTATCGGATCGCCATGATGGTGGCGGGCGCCGTACCGCTGATCCTGTCCTCACGCATCGGCTGGCCGCTGGCCTATGCCACCATGGCCCTGATGATGGCCATCGGCTGGATCGCCGTGCTTCTGGCGCCGCGCGGACCCGCACATAATCCGCGGCCGATCCATTATGAGGGCCTGCCGGTACGGCCGGTTCTGGAGTGGATGGAATGGATCATTCGCGGCCTGGTTATCCTGTTTGCCGCCCTGATGATGGGTTCCGGCCTCACCGCCAATGCCGATCTGATGAATGGCCTGCTCAGTCATCTGGGCCTGAGCCCCGAGGCGCAGGCCGCGTTCAAAACCGCCTTTACCGCCAAGGCCACCGGGCCTTTCCTGCAAATTCCGTTTACCCTGGCGGGCCTGGGCCTGATGCTCGGCGCGTGTCTGCCCCTGCCTTGGCCGACCCGTCCCGGCGCCTATTTCAAAGGCGCCTTTATCGAGCCGCTGGCCGATTTCTTCCGGCGCTACAAGGACTGGGCCGGCTTTATCTTCGCCCTGATCTGCCTTTATCGCATCAGTGAATTTACCCTCAGCATCATGAATCCCTTCTATGTCGATCTCGGCTTCTCGCTCGATGCCGTGGGGGAAATGCGTAAGGGCTTTGGCGTGCTGATGCTGGTGGTCGGTGTCGGGATTGCCGGCTGGCTGATCGCGCGTTTTGGCGTTCGCAATTCGTTGGTGATTGGCGCCATTGCCGGACCCTTCAGTCACGTCGGTTTCATGTGGCTTGCGGCGGCCGGCCATTCCCTGCCGATCTTCGCGGCTGCGCTTGCCATGGACAATATCGCCGCCTCTATCGCCGGCACATCGCTGATCGCCTATATGTCCACCCTGGTGAGTCCGCAATATACGGCACCGCAATACGCCATCTTCTCCAGTTTCTATGCCATTCTAGGCAAGCTGGTGGCCTCGCAGTCGGGTCGGATTGTCGAAGGCGCGGCCAAATCCGCGGATGCCGGTGGTATCAGCAGTATCTTCAAGGGCCTGATGAGCCATCTGCACGCGGATTCCTATGTCACCGCCTCGGCCAAGCTTGGGGTAACACCGGCAGCCATGGGCGCGGGTTACTTCGCCTTTTTCGCCTATACGATCGGCATTGGCTTCATCGCCATCGCCATGTCGTTCTGGCTGTATTTCCGGCGTGAGGAGGGCAGTGAGGAGAAGGTGTGACATATTTCGGAGTGAAGGAGCCTGAGGCCCCCTCGCCCCCATAATCAAAGCGTCACCCCTTCGCTGACGCCCGGATATCGTAAGCTGCGAAGGTCGCCATGGTCAGGATTTTTGACACCGAATCCGACAACTGGCAGATCTGCACCGGCTTGGACAGGCCCAGCAGCAGCGGACCCACCACCGTAGCGCCGCCCAGGGCTTCGATCATCTTGGTCGAGATCGAGGCCGACTGGATGGCCGGCATGATCAGCACATTGGCCGGCGCCGTCAGGCGCTGGAAGGGATAGTTGGCCCAGGTGGCCGGTTCCAGCGCAACATCGGGCGACATTTCGCCTTCAAATTCAAAGTCAACGCCCCGTTCTTCAAGCAAACGCACCGCTTCCTTGACACGATCCGAACGCTCGCCCGACGGATTGCCGAAGGTCGAATAGCTCATGAAGGCCACCCTTGGGGTGTGCCCCATGCTGCGCACTGCCATGGCCGCTTCAATGGCGATATCGCCGAGTTCTTCCGGGGTCGGCATTTCAGCGACTGTGGTATCCGCCACAAAGATCGTCCGTCCCTTGGCCAGCACGATCGAAAGCCCCATAATGCGGCCACCCGGCGCTGGATCGACCACGCGCAGCACATCATCCAGCGACTTGTCGAACGAACGCGTAACGCCGGTGACCATACCGTCGGCGTGGCCGGAAATGACCATGGCGGCGGCAAAGGAATTACGGTCCAGGTTGATCAGGCGATCGACATCTCGCTTCAGGTAGCCCTCGCGCTGGAGCCGCGAATAGAGCAACTGCGAATAAGCGGCATTGCGGTGGCTGAGCCGGGCATTGACGATTTCGATGCCCTCCTCTTTCGGATCGATGCCGGCGGCACGCATATTGGCTTCGACCAGGTTTTCACGGCCGCAGAGGATCGGCGTGCCAAGTCCTTGCAGCTTGAAGGCATGCGCGGCGCGGATGACCGAAATATCCTCACCCTCGGCGAAAACGATGCGTTTCGACGGCCGCGAACGGACCGCCGAGGTGATGGATTGCAGGAAGCCGGCCGATGGATCGAGACGCTGTTCCAGCGACTTTCGGTAAGCGTCCATATCGGTGATCGGCTTGCGGGCTACGCCGGTATCCATTGCGGCCTGGGCCACAAAGGGCGGGATGTACCAGATCAGGCGCGGATCGAAGGGCGACGGAATGATATAGTCTTTGCCAAATTTCAGATGGCGGCCCTGATAGGCGGCGGCCACTTCATCAGGCACATCTTCGCGGGCGAGCTGCGCCAGGGCGTGGGCGGCGGCCAGCTTCATCTCGTGATTGACCCGGCGGGCACGGACATCGAGCGCGCCGCGGAAGATATAGGGGAAGCCCAGGACGTTATTGACCTGATTGGGGTAATCCGAACGGCCCGTGGCGACGATGGCGTCGGAACGCACGCTCGCCACCTCTTCCGGTGTGATTTCCGGATCGGGATTGGCCATGGCGAAGATGATAGGCTTGTCGGCCATGGTGGCGACCATGTCCGGCGTCAGCACGCCCTTGGCGGACAGGCCCAGGAAAATATCGGCGCCGACCATGGCCTCGGCCAGGGTGCGTTTGGAGGTTTTCGTAGCGTGCGGCGCCTTCCACTGGTCCATGTCGATCGTGCGGCCTTCATAGACGACGCCGTGAATATCGACCACCGTAGTGTTCTCGTGCTTTACGCCCAGCGATTTGATCAGTGAGAGCGACGACAGGCCAGCAGCGCCGGCGCCGCAGAGCACGACCTTGACGTCTTCAATTTTCTTACCGGTGATTTCCAGCGCATTGATCAGGCCGGCGGAGGCGATAATCGCCGTGCCGTGCTGGTCATCGTGGAACACAGGAATATCCGCCAGGTCCTGCAAGGCGGCTTCGATGATGAAGCACTCCGGCGACTTGATATCTTCCAGATTGACGCCGCCGAAGGCGCCAGTGATGTTCTTCACCACCGTGATGAATTCGTCCGGGTCTTGAGTCGCCACCTCGATATCGAACGAGTCGATATCCGCAAAACGCTTGAAGAGGACCGACTTGCCTTCCATGACCGGCTTGGAGGCCAGGGCGCCGAGATTGCCGAGGCCAAGGATCGCCGTGCCATTCGAAATGACCGCCACCATATTGCCCTTGGACGTGTAGTCATAGGCCGCTTCCGGGTTTTCAGCGATGCGCAGCACCGGCACCGCCACGCCCGGCGAATAGGCCAGAGCCAGGTCACGCTGGGTCGCCATCGGCTTGGTCGCCATCAGCGCGATCTTGCCGGGCTGGGGGTACTGGTGAAGGTGCAACGCTTCGTCGTCGCTGAAGGTCTGTTTTTCGGTGGTCATGACTTTAGGGAAACTCTGACAGGGTGTGGCGATTTATATTATAAACTAAGGACTTGCGTCCCCTACGGAATAGAACAACAGCGACAGCGAATAAAGGGTCTACACGGTCACAGGGGTACTTTTCTTTATTGTCAGACAAATGAATTTGCGAGCTGTTGCTTTTAAGGCGCGGTTTGAAGACAGTTTTACAATTAAATGGGCTCAATCGCCGCATGGCTCCTCGCATCGGCTCGGGCGCGCAGTCGCGCTTGCCAACGGCAAGCTGTTGGAGAAGTTTTACACACCTTCCTTTGCGAAATCCCTTCTCTTCGCTGTTAACAATGGTTAACTTCGCGGCATGAACGCCCCGCAAACCCTCACGCCAGATGCCGCCGCCCCTAATGTGGAGGGCGCCACGCCGGTCATGGCGCAATATATCCAGCTCAAGGCGCAATACCCCGATGCCCTCCTGCTGATGCGCATGGGCGATTTCTACGAAATCTTTTTCGAAGACGCGGTCATTGCCTCGCAGGCCTTGTCGTTGGCTCTGACCAAGCGCGGGCAGTTCCAGGGCAAGGATATTCCGCTGGCCGGCGTGCCCGCCCATGCCGCCGATGCCTATATCGCCAAGCTGATTCGTCTGGGCCACCGGGTTGCCGTCTGCGATCAGTTGGAAGACCCGGCCGAAGCGAAAAAGCGCGGCTCAAAAGCCATCGTCAAGCGGGGTATAACACGCGTTGTAACGCCGGGCACTCTGACGGAGGATACGCTTCTGGAGGAGCGCGGCGCCAACCGCCTGGTGGCCCTGTCATCGCGCGGCGGCGTGCTGGCCCTGGCAGCGGTCGAGCTTTCAACCGGTGATGTCGAGGTGCTGGAGGTCGCGCCCAAACAGGTGGGCGTGCAGCTTTCCGCCCTGCGGCCTTCGGAAAGCCTGGTGGCTGACCGGCTGATCCAGGACGAGGCCATTTACCCCCTGCTCAAGATGTACGGCGGGGTCATCCAGCCGCAACCAGCGTCTCTGTGCGATCCGGTTTCCGGTGAAGCGCGCCTGCTCAAGCTCTACGGTGTCTCCACGCTCGATGGCTTCGGCAGCTTCAGCCCGGCCGAGGTTTCGGCGCTGGGCTTGCTGGCCGCCTATATCGACCTGACCCAGGCCGGCAAGATTCCGACCCTGAAACCGCCGGCGCGGGTGATTTCCAACAACTATCTCGCCATCGACGCCGCCACGCGCAACAGCCTTGAGATCGACCGCACGCAGCAGGGCAGGCGCGAAGGCAGCCTGATCTCGGCGCTCGACATGACCGTGACCTCCGGCGGCTGCCGCCTGTTGCTGAACCGTCTGGCGCGCCCTCTCTATAATCCGGCCGATATCAATGCACGGCTGGATACGATCGAGTGGTTGCTGCCGCGCCGGACCTTGCGCGAAACCCTGCGCCACCTGATGCGCTCGCTGTCCGATCAGGCGCGGGCCCTGTCGCGGCTGTCTCTGGGCCGGGGAAGTGCGCGCGACCTGTGCGTCATCGCGCAGGCGCTGACCATCAGCGAGACCCTGGCCAGCCATCTGAACGACGCGCGCCATCAGGATCATGACGATCTGGCCGGAAATCCGCCTGCCATCCCGCAGGAAATCGACACCATCATCTCGGCCCTGGTGCCCTCCCTGCCGCTCAGCCAATTGCGCGACAGGCTGGCGCGCGCCGTTGTCGAGGAGCCGCCGCTCAAACTGTCCGACGGCGGCTTTATCCGTCCCGGCTTTAATGCCGAACTGGACGAGGCGCGGGCCCTGCGCGATGACAGCCGCCAGATCATTCTGGCGCTGGAGCAAAGACTGGCCGCTGAAACCGGTATTGCCATCCGCATCAAATTCAACAATGTGCTGGGTTATTTCATCGAGCTCTCCGCCAAGCTGGCTGAACAGCTTCAGGCGCAGGACACGGAAAAGCAGTTCATTCACCGCCAGTCTCTGGCCAACCAGGTGCGCTTCGTCACCACCGAACTGATCGAACTCGATGGCCGAATCCAGCGCGCCGCGCAGCAGGGCCAGGCGCTGGAAATGGACATTTTCGAGCAGTTACGTGAAGAGGTGCGCCTGGCCGCCGCCGAAATCCAGGGCGGACATGACGCCATCTGCGCGCTCGATGTCGCGGTCGCCAATGCCGCTTACGCCGAAGAATGGGATGCGATCCGGCCGGTAGTCGATGACTCCTTACGACTCGAAATCACCCGCGGCCGCCATCCGGTCGTCGCGGCGGCGCTGAAAAGCCAGGGCAAGCCCTTCACGCCCAACGATGTCCATCTCGATGCGTCGGGCGCCCATGCCGCGCGATTGTCGCTCGTCACCGGTCCGAACATGGCTGGTAAATCAACCTATCTCCGCCAGAACGCCCTGCTGATCATCATGGCGCAGGCCGGCCTGTTCGTGCCGGCCAAAGCCATGCACCTGGGCGTGGTCGACAAGCTGTTCTCGCGTGTCGGCGCCGGCGATGACCTGGCGCAGGGCCGTTCCACCTTCATGATGGAGATGGTCGAAACCGCCGCCATTCTGACCCAGGCCAGCGAGCGTTCCTTCATCATCCTCGATGAAATCGGCCGCGGCACCGCCACCTATGACGGCCTGGCCATCGCCTGGGCCTCGGCGGAAAACCTGCACGAGGTGATCAAGGCGCGCACCCTCTTCGCCACCCATTATCACGAGCTTTCCCGGCTCGAAGAGCGGATGAAGCACCTCAACAACCTGTCGCTGACCGCCCATGAGCACAATGGTGAACTGATCTTCCTGCACGAGGCGCGCAAAGGCTCGGCCGACCGCTCCTACGGCGTGCAGGTGGCACGTCTGGCTGGTATGCCGCCGGCCGTGGTTTCGCGCGCCCGCGATATCCTGACACGCCTGGAAGAAGACAACCAGACCCAGCTCAGGCTCGACGATTTGCCGCTGTTTTCCGCGAGCCGCACACCGGAACCGGCTTCATATGCACCCTCCAGGGCGGAAGCCATGCTCAGGAGCGTAAATCCGGATGATTTAAGCCCCAAGGAAGCCCTGGAACTCATATATAATTTACACAAACTGCTGTAAGCCGGAGGCAAGCCGAGTTTTGTTCATATGAGTGACTCCTCCCCCATGCTCACCCAGACACACCCGGCGGCGCCCGCATACCGTATCGACGGGACTGATCTGCGTAAACGCCTGACCGAAGCCTATGAGGATTCGTCAGGCGATACGCTCGATTTGCGACGCCGCGCCGTTACCATACTCAAGGACGCGCTCGATAAGGGCCGCGCCAGCCTGCTTGAGCGTGTGGACGATCAGAAGGGCGGCTATGCCACCGCCCGCGCCCTGGCCGGGGTGACCGACGAAGTGGTCTCGGCCCTGTGGGACTTCACGCTCACCCATGTCTACCGTGCCCGCAACCCGACCGAAGGTGAACGCCTGGCCCTGCTGGCGGTGGGCGGCTATGGCCGTGGCGAACTGGCGCCCTATTCCGATCTCGACCTGTTGTTCCTGCGCGCCTGGAAAGAGACCTCGCACTCGGAATCGGTCATCGAATTCATCCTCTATACATTGTGGGATCTGGGCCTGAAGGTCGGCCATTCGTCGCGCACGGTCGATGAAACGCTTAAATATGTCAGGAGCGACCACACCATCATGACGGCGGTGCTGGAACATCGCCTGATCGCCGGCGATGCCGAACTGGCGCAGAACCTGGAAGACCGGCTCACTCACGATGGCCTGAAATCGCACGCCTTCGATTTCGTCGCTTCCAAGCTGGAAGAACGTGACCAGCGCCATGTCAAGACCGGCACCACGCGCTTCGTGGTCGAGCCCAATGTCAAGGAGGGCAAGGGCGGCCTGCGTGACCTGCATACCCTCTACTGGATAGCCAAATTCCTGGCCGGCGGCGCTGGTAAAGATGCCGAGGTGCTCGATCTGATCCTGACCGACAAGGAACGCCGCATTTTCATGCGCGCCTTTGATTTCCTGTGGAAGGTCCGCATCATCATGCACACCGCCGCCGGGCGCGGCGAAGAACGGCTGACCTTCGACCTCCAGCCGGAAGTGGCCCGCCGCATGGGCTTTATCGACCGCGAGGGCGAACCCAATGTCGAGCGTTTCATGCGCCGCTATTTCGTGGTCGCCAAGGAGGTGGGCGCGCTGACCCGCACCTTCTGCACCAAGCTGGAAACCCAGCAGGCCAAGCCGCTGGCCCGGCTGTCGAGCCTGATCCAGTCGGGCATCATGAACCTGACGCGCGCCGATCACCCCGGCTTCATCGTCACCAATGGCCGCCTGAGCGTCAATTCACCGGATATCTTCCAGAAGTCGCCGGTGGCCATGTTCATGCTCTTCAAGATGGCTGACCGGCTCGAACTGGACCTGCATCCGGATGCCTTCACCGCCATCGCCCGCAATCTTGACCTGGTGACGCCCAGTTTGCGGCGTAATCCGGAAGCGGCACGGCTGTTCCTTGACCTGCTGGTGCGCGGCAAGGATCCGTACAAGACGCTGTCGATGATGTCGGAAACCGGCCTGCTCGGTCGCTATATCCCCGAATTCGGCCGCATCGTCGCCCAGACGCAGTTCAACATGTATCACGCCTATACGGTCGATGAGCACACCCTGCGCGCCATCGATATCATCCACGGCATAGATACTGGCGCTTACAAGGAAGACCATCCGCTGTCGAGCGTGATCATGCCGCAGGTCACCGACAAGGAATCGCTCTATCTCGCCATGCTGCTGCACGACACCGGCAAGGGCAATGAACTGGGCCAGGAAGTCGGCGGCGAGATTGCCGCGCGCAAGGCGTGTGAACGGCTGGGCATCGAGGACTGGAAGATCGATCAGGTGGCGTGGCTGGTGCGCCACCACCTCGTCCTGTCCGATTATGCGCAGAAACGCGACGTCTCCGATCCGGAAACCGTGGCCGCCTTCGCCCATATCGTCGAAACGCCCGAACGCCTGCGCCTGTTGCTGATCCTGACCGTGGCCGATATCCGCGCCGTCGGACCGGGCGTCTGGAACGCCTGGAAAGGCCAGTTGATGCGCGACCTGTTCGACGCCACAGAAAGCGCCTTCCGCGGCGGACGGGGACCGGATGCCGTGGCCAGCGTGCGTGAAGACCTGCAACAGCGCGCCCACGCCCGTCGGGTGCAGTTGAGCGAAAACAACGCGGATATGGCCGCCTGGCTGGAAACCATGGACGAAAGCTACCTGTTCTCGTTCAGTCCTGAAGATATCAAGAACCACGCGGTGCTGGTGCGCAATGCCAATGGCGCGCCGGCGGTCGCCCTGCGCATCGATACGGTGCGCAATGCCACCGCCTTCTCGATCTCGGCCGAGGACCGCACCGGGCTCTTTGCCGATCTGGCGCGCTGCTTCGCCAATCTCGGCGGCAATGTGGTCGGGGCGCAGGTTTTCACCTCCGCCACCGGCCAGGCGCTCGATGTCTTCTATGTGCAGGATTCGACCGGCAAGCCCTTCGCCCATGACGACCTGCCGCGCCAGAAACATGCCCAGACCGCCCTGGAAGCCGCCGCGAATGGCCGCCTGCCGGAAGCCCTGACCTGGAAATCACCCTTCGCGGCGCGCACCGCCGCCTTCGCCATCGCCCCCACTGTGGTCTTTGACGATGACAGCAACGCCAATGTCACCATCATCGAAGTTTCCGGCCGCGACCGTCCCGGCCTGCTGGCCGATATTGTCGAGGTCATGGCGAAGCAGCATGTCGATATCGCCTCGGCGCATATCGATTGTTATGGCGAACGCGCGGTCGACGCCTTCTATGTGGCGGACCACTACCGCAAGGCGCAACTGGCCGGCGGCCTGAAGCAGACCCTGAAAAAGCAGTTGCTGGCCGTACTCGACAAGCCGGCCCAGCCGCCAAAGCGCAACCTGGCACGGGCAAAAGCTAGCCTGGCGCGTTAACCCATAACTGCTTGCAGGAAATCCACAGGCGGCCTAAAGCGGAGAATACACTTCCAGCAGAGCATGTCCGTGTCAGACGTTGAAACGCCCGCAACACCCGTCAAGAAATCCTCCGGGCTTCTGCGCAATTCGCTGATCAACAGCAGTTTCACCCTGATCTCGCGTCTGGCCGGCTTCGCCCGTGACCTGGTTCTGGCCGCTTATCTCGGCGCATCGGGCAATATCATGGCCGACGCCTATAACACCGCCCAGGCATTTCCCAACCTCTTCCGCCGCATCTTCGCCGAAGGTGCCTTCTCGGCCGCCTTCGTGCCTTCTTACTCCGCCGCCCTGGAACGTGATGGGAAAGAAGCGGCCGACAAAATGGCGCATGATGCCATGGCGACACTCACCTTCATCACGGTCGCCTTCTGCCTGCTGTGCCAGTTCACCATGCCGTGGCTGATGATGGTCATCAAGCCGGGCTTCCTGGCCGATCCCGCCAAATACAAGCTGGCCGTGCTCTTTACCCAGATCACCATGCCCTATCTGCCGTGCATGGCCATCGTGGCGCACCTGTCCGGCGTGCTCAATGCGCGCGGGCGCTTCCTGATGTCGGCCGGCGTACCGATCCTGCTCAATGCCGTGACCCTGATCTCGATATTGCCACAGCATACGGTCTATGCCTCGGCGCTGTGGGGGTCGATCGGCACCCTGATCGCCGGTATATTGCAGGTCGCCATGCTGCTGTGGGGGGCACGAAGGTCCGGCGCCCATGTCAATCTGGCGATCATTCCGGTGTTCTCGAAGGACATCAACAAGCTGCTCCTGCTGGCCGTGCCCGGCGCTTTGGCCGCCGCCGCCACCCAGGTCAATATCTTCATTTCCGGCATCTTTTTCCTCATCGATCCACGGCGCCACCTCGTGGCTGGCCATGGCCGATCGCTTCTACCAGTTGCCGATCGGGCTTGTCGGCGTCGCTATCGGCACTGCCCTGCTGCCGGCCCTTTCCCGCGCCGTCCATGCCGAAGATCATGAAGCCGCGCAGGTCCAGATGGACCAGGCGGTCGTGTTTTCCATGGCTTTCGCCCTGCCCGCCGCCGCCGCCCTGATGGCCATGCCCTTCTTCCTGATGGACGGTCTCTATACGCGTGACGCCTTCCATCTCGATGACGCCCACCAGGTGGCGCGCTGCCTGTTTCACTATGGCTGGGGCGTACCGGCCTTCGTGCTGACCCGCATCCTCAATCCGGCCTTCTTTGCCCGCAAGGACACCTTCGGACCGATGAAGTTCGCCATTATCTCGGTGGTCGTAAACCTGAGCGTCGGCCTGACCATGTTCAAGCTGATCGGCACGGCGGGCCTGGCCATCGGCACCTCGGCTGCCGCCTGGGTCAATGTGGCGCTGATGGTCTTTACCCTGGCCAAACGCCGGACATGGATCATCACCCCCAAAGCCTTCCGCACCCTGCTATTGCTGCTGCTTTGCGGCGCCGGCATGGCAGCATTCTGTGGCCTCAGCTCGTTTGAACGCCCGTTAATACAGGGCGCCATCGGCTCGGTGGTGCCCTATGTGCGCGGCATTCCGTTGCTGCCTGCGATCTTTAGCCACACCAAGGAAATCGCCGTTCTGGGGGTTTGTTTCGCCGGCCTGTTCCTTTATATCGGACTGCTGTTTATAACCGGCGCGATCAAGCCGCACGAACTGAAGGCGGTGCTGCGGCGCCGTTCTGCATAATCAAGTAAGACCATGACCAATAAACGCATCCTTTCCGGCATCCAGGCCTCCGGCTCGCTGCACCTCGGCAACTATCTCGGCGCATTGAAGAAGTTCGCCGATATGCAATCCGATGACGCCGAGCGCTTCTTCTTCATCGCCGATCTGCACGCCATCACCGTCTGGCAGGAACCGCAAAAGCTGCTCGATCAGACGCGCGAAATTGCCGCCTGTTACCTGGCCGCCGGCGTCGATATCGAAAAGTCGACCATCTTCCCGCAATCAGCCGTGGCGGGCCATGTCGAGCTGGCGTGGATCTTCAACTGCGTCGCCCGCCTCGGCTGGCTCGACCGCATGACCCAGTTCAAGGACAAGGCAGGCAAGGACAAGGAACGCGCCAGCGTGGGCCTCTATACCTATCCGGTGCTGCAGGCCGCCGATATACTGCTCTATAAGGCGACGCATGTGCCCGTCGGCGAGGACCAGCGCCAGCACCTCGAACTGACGCGCGACGTCGCCAAGAAGTTCAATCACGATTTCGATGTCGATTACTTCCCCGTGCCGGAAACCCTCTACCAGGGCCCCGGCGCGCGCATCATGTCCCTGCGCGACGGCATGGCCAAGATGTCAAAATCCGACCCCTCCGATAATTCGCGCATCAACTTGACCGACGACGCCGATACCATCGCCTCCAAGATCAAGAAGGCCAAGTCCGACGCCGATGTGCTGCCGGAAAGCGCTGAAGGTCTGGAAAGCCGCCCGGAAGCCAAGAATCTCGTCGGCATCTATGCGGCGCTTGCCGGTATTTCCGTGGCAGACGTTCTGAAGGACTTTGGTGGCAAGGGCTTCGGCGCCTTCAAACCAGCCCTGGCTGAGGTCGTGGTCGAAAAGATGGCACCGATCTCAGAACGCCTGCGCAGGCTTTTGGCCGATCAGACCGAAATCGACCGTGTGCTGAGGATTGGCGCCGACCACGCCAATGAAGTGGCTGCGCCAGTGGTGAAAGACGTGAAAAAGATTGTCGGTTTATGGGCAGGGTCATAATGACCCTGCACCCTTAAGTTTGGAGGTCGCTATGCGTGCTTTAATCATTCTGGGCCTGGTGTGTCTGACACTGCCATTCACCTTGACCGCCTGTGAAAAGGTGGAGCAGCGCACCACCACCATATCGAGCTCAAGCGATGCCAGCGGCGTGGTCACCCAGTCCAGCCTCAGCATGACTGATTACGCCATGCGCGCGGCCTTGGGCAACAATCCAAATACCGCCGCCTATGTCACCATCACAAATAAGCGCAATACCGACGACCGCCTGATCTCGGCGGCCTGTGAGTGCGCTACCACCACGACCCTGCACACCATGAAAATGAACGGCTCGACCATGGAAATGGCCGAGGCCAGGGATGGCTTCGTCATCCGCTCCGGCGATAAGCTGGTTTTCGCACCCGGTGGCAATCACATCATGCTGGAAAACCTGACCCATCGCCTGGTCGAAGGCGAAACGGTCAATGTGACCCTGGTGTTTGAAAAAGCCGGTCCGGTGACATTGCCGATGCTGGTCTCCAATACCCCCTGGCCAAATCTGGTACATCGGGCGGTATGGACCATGGCGATATGAAGATGTGATTACCTCGCACCGAAGAGGGCCGAGCCGACACGGATTTCCGAGGAACCGAAAGCGATAGCCGTCTCGAAGTCGTCGCTCATTCCCATGCTGAGATGATTGATGCCGTTGCGGTCGGCGATCTTTTTCAGCAGGGCGAAGTAAGGCCCCCGTGGCCCCTCGAGCGGCGGAATACACATCAGTCCTTCGATTTTCAAGCCATAACCCTTGCAGTTGGCCAGAAAAGCATCGGCCTCCGCCGGCAGAACGCCCGACTTCTGGTCTTCCTCGCCGATATTGACCTGGACATACAGCACCGGCGCCCTGCCCTGCTTTTGAATTTCGTCGGCGATGGCGCGGGCGATCTTGTCCCGGTCGATGCTCTCGATCACATCGAAAAACGACACCGCTTCCGCCGCCTTGTTGCTTTGCAGGGGACCGATCAGGCGCAGTTCAAGACCCGGATAGTCGGCGCGTTTGCCGTCCCAGCGCGTCATGGCCTCCTGCACCCGGTTTTCACCGAAACGGCGCTGCCCAGCTTTAAGCACGGGCTCAATCGCCTCCCAGGGCTGGTTTTTGGAAACCGCGGTCAGATAGGCCGAGTCCGGCGCCCGAGCGGCGACCTTTAAAGCCTTGTGCATCTGAGCCATGAGCCTAGAATAGGTGCCAGATTGGACATCCGGTGATGACATACAAGACCCGCTTTCAGTATCTGCTCGACAAGGCACGGGATATAGCGCAAGCGCAGTCGCCCCAAAACCCCAAATTGCCGCCATTGTTCTTCTTCACCGATCCGAAGCGCACGCCGCATCCGGAAGATATTGCCGTCCACATGCCGGCAGGCTCTGGGATCATCTACCGCCATTTCGGTGAAAATCACGCCAGCCAGCGCGCACAATTGCTGCGCAAAATTGCCCGTGACAATGGTCTGACCCTGCTGATTGGCGAGGACGACGCTCTGGCGCTGGAGATCGAGGCCGATGGTATCCATCTGCGTCAGGCGAGCATCAATCGCGCCATCGGCTTGCACGCCGCGCATCCGGACCTGATCCTGACTGCCGCCTGCCATGACGCTGAGACCCTGCGCAATCTCGACGCAGCGAACGGCTTGACGGCGGTATTCATATCCCCGGTCTTCGCCAGCCAAAGCCCCTCAGCGCAAGGCATAGCGCCTTTGGGCGTAAAAGGGGCACGCGATATGACGGAACTGTCCAGTCTTCCGGTCTATGGTCTGGGAGGGATTGGCTGCGACAATATCCTGTCGCTGAGAGATACCGGTCTTTCAGGTATCGGCGCGGTAGACGCCTTCAGGCTGAATTAAAACTTGAACGTCGTTTCCAGGCGGACACGCGGCTGCTTCTTGTCACCTTGGGCGGCGCTGCGGGCCGGTTCCGGCTTCATCGGATCGGACTTTTCACCGAAACCGAGCGTGCCGCCGACGCGCAGGGAAGGCGTCAGGCGATAAAAAGCGCCCGCATCGATATCACTGGAGCGCGGGGCACTGGATTCGGGCTGGTTGACGTCAAACTTGACGCCCCATTTGCCATCGAGGTTGAACTGGTAGACCTTGGACTGCGGCTTGGAAAAGCCAGTCGTGTCGTCGCTGATGAAGCTTTCGCCAACCGGCTGTACCAGCGGCGTCAGGCCGGCGATATTTTCGACGGTCGACTGCGGACGCACGGTCTTGGTCTGCGCCATGGCAAAAGTGCTGCTTCCGGCCAACGCCAGAACCATCACAGATACAGCCATGAATGCGACAGATTTCATCTTCTTTTTCTACAGCCCGAAACCCGGATCATTTCGAGAGCGCCCCTTGAAAGGGTTGTCTACCTGAACAGCCACCGGATACCAGTTTATTGTTTTACACAGCTATTTTGACAAAGCTGTGACCTGATTGAGATATGACGAATTGTCTGACCGGTCAATTTGATATCACGCGAAAAGAGCCACCCGCCGAGATTCACCTGACAGCTGTGTTGAATCCGCCACGGATAGTAAACGCCGCATAAACAACAGGGTAACATTACAGCCCTGACGCAAAAGAGCCGGGAAGCTTTTTCGCTTTGCCCCACATCCGCCCTTATTTGCTGTAGAGTTAACAAACTTGTGATGCTACCCCTTGTCATACCCCAGGGCCTCCATGCTATAGAGGGCCGGGTCGCCGGGCAAATACCGGCAATTGGGGCCAATAAATCCAGGAATTCCGGCTGCTTAGCCGCGCGAATTCAAATCATGCGGAGTGATCAGTCTATGACGATTATGCGGAAATCGGCCCCGAAGCGTTTCGGTCTGGCTCTCGCTGCTTTGGGCCTGTGCCTGTCCTTCAGCGCCTGCGCCAGCCTGGGCACCAAGGGCGGCACGGCTTCCGCCAATACCACCGCGCCGACGGAAGAAAGCAAGATCGACCTCGGCCACCTGTTTGGCGGCGGCAAGAAGGAATCCGCGAATACGGAACAGGCCGGCATCGGCGTCAATGCCTATCTGTGGCGCGCCTCGCTCGACACCATTTCCTTCATGCCCCTGACCTCAGCCGATCCGTGGGGCGGCGTGATTATCACCGACTGGTACGCCAGTCCGCAAACCCCGGATGAGCACTTCAAGGTCACCATCTTCATCCTGGATTCGCGCCTGCGCGCCGATGCGCTGAATGTCTCGATCCAGAAAGAAGTCCGCGCCGGCGATCGCTGGGTGCCGGCCGATGTGTCGCAGCAGACCCAGCTCGACATCGAAAACGCCATCCTGACCCGCGCCCGTGAACTGCGCCTGTCGAACGTCAAGAACTAGGGAGCAGCCTTCCCGTTTAAAAAAGCCGTTGCGGTTATCCCGCAGCGGCTTTTTTAATGGTTTTGCGCCGCAACGCGCCGTATAAGCAGCCATCCCCTGTTTTCGCCCATTCCGCACAAAGATTTATGGCCCGTTATAATCCCAAAGAGACCGAACCCCGCCAGTTGCAGCGCTGGGACGACGCCAATGTGTTCCTGACCCGTCAGGATTCGATTTTAGATTCTGGCAAGCCCAAATACTACGTGCTGGAGATGTTCCCCTACCCCTCCGGCCGCATCCATATGGGCCATGTGCGCAACTATGCCATGGGCGACCTGGTGGCACGCTTCAAGCGGGCGCGTGGCTTCAATGTGCTGCACCCGATGGGCTGGGACGCCTTCGGGATGCCGGCCGAAAACGCCGCCATGGAACGCAAGATCCATCCGCGCGGCTGGACCTATGACAACATCTCCAATATGCGCGGCGAGCTGAAGCGCCTGGGCCTGTCTATCGACTGGACGCGTGAGTTCGCCACCTGCGACCCGGCCTATTACGGCCAGCAGCAGAAGTGGTTCAATACCCTGCTGAAGAACGATCTCGTCTATCGCCGCGAAAGCCAAGTCAACTGGGATCCGGTGGACATGACCGTTCTGGCCAATGAGCAGGTGATCGATGGCAAGGGCTGGCGCTCCGGTGCCGTGGTCGAGAAGAAGAAGCTGACCCAGTGGTTCATGCGTATCACCCGCTTCGCCGATGACCTGATCGAGGGCCTGACCGAGCTGGAGCGCTGGCCGGAAAAGGTGCGGCTGATGCAGTCCAACTGGATCGGCAAGTCACGCGGCCTGAAAATGACCTTCCCGTTCGCAGACCGCGATGGAGGCGTAGAGGTTTATACAACACGCCCGGATACCTTGTTCGGCGCCTCGTTTATTGCCATCGCTGCCGACCATCCGCTGGCACAGGAAGCCGCCGCCGCTAATCCGGAACTGGCCGCCTTTATCAAGTCCATCGCCAAGGGCGGCACCACCCAGGCCGAAATCGACACCGGCGAGAAGCTGGGCTTCAATACCGGCATAAAGGTCAAGCATCCCTTCAAACCGGGCGACACGCTCGATGTCTGGGTGGCCAATTTCGTGCTGATGGATTACGGCACCGGCGCCATTTTCGGCTGCCCGGCGCATGACCAGCGCGACCTCGATTTCGCCCGCAAATATGACCTGTCCGTCACCGAAGTGGTCCTGCCGCAGGGCGCCAATCCGGAAGAGTTCAAGATCGGCAATGACGCCTATACCGGGCCAGGCCATATATTTAACTCCGCCTTCCTGGATGGCCTGGAGATCGAAGCCGCTAAGGACGCGGCCATCGAAAAGATCGAGGCCATGGGTCTTGGCGAAGGCGCCACCGTCTTCCGTCTCCGCGACTGGGGCGTTTCGCGCCAGCGCTACTGGGGCTGCCCGATTCCGGTTATCCACTGCGACGATTGCGGCGTCGTGCCCGTGCCGGACGATCAGTTGCCGGTGGTTCTGCCGGAAGATGTCACCTTTGATATTCCCGGCAATCCCTTGGAACGCCACCCAACCTGGAAACACACGAAGTGTCCGCATTGCGGCAAGGACGCGACCCGCGAAACCGATACGCTCGATACCTTCGTCGATTCCTCATGGTATTTCGCCCGCTTCACCGACCCTAAATCGCCAACCCCGATCAACAAGCAGGCGGCCGATTACTGGCTGCCGGTCGATCAGTATATCGGCGGCATCGAACACGCCGTGCTCCACCTGCTCTATGCCCGCTTTATTACCCGCGCCCTGAATCATTGCGGCTATTTGGAGGTCAAGGAGCCCTTTGCCGGGTTGTTCACCCAGGGTATGCTGACGCACGAAACCTACAAAAATGTCGCCGGCCAGTGGGTCGAACCGGCCGATGTCGAGGTCACGAGCGAAGGCGGTGTCCGCAAGGCCGTGCAGGTCTCCACGGGTGAAACGCTCTCGATCGGCGATATCGAAAAGATGTCGAAATCGAAGAAGAACACCGTGGCGCCGGAAGATATTTTCGACACTTATGGCGTTGATTCGGCACGCCTTTTCGTTCTGTCTGACTCGCCGCCCGAGCGCGATGTCCAGTGGTCGACCGCCGGGGTAGAAGGTTCGTGGCGCTTTACGCACCGCGTCTGGGATCAGTTCGACACCCTGCCGGAAGGCGAGATTGCCTGCACCGATGAAGCCGCCGCCGCTGACCTGTTGAAGGCCGCACACAAAGCCGTCAAGTTCGTCACCGAAGGCTTTGAAAGCTTCCGTTTCAACGCCGCCATCGCCAAATTGTACGAATTTGTCACCATCATCCGTAATGCCGATATCGCAAAGACCGGCTCAAAGGCCCGCCGCGAGGCCCTGACCTTGCTGGCCGGGTTGATCGCACCGGTGACCCCGCACCTGGCCGAAGAATGCTGGACGCGTCTGGGCCATGACGGCCTGATTGCCAATGCCGCCTGGCCGAAATTCGATCCCGCCCTGGCCCAGGATGACGCCTACATCATGCCGGTGCAGGTCAATGGCAAGAAACGCGGCGAGATTTCGATCCCGGTCGGTGCCTCGGAAGAACAGATCCGCGAGATGGCGCTTGCGGATGAAGGGGTTAAGCGTCATCTTGAGGGTGTAACCATCCGCAAGATCATCATCGTGCCGAACCGGATTCTCAACTTCGTGGTGGGATAGCGAAATGCGTAAAGTTCTTGGAATATTTGCCGCATGTACCGTGCTGACCGCCTCCGCTGTCAGCCTGGCGGGTTGCGGATTCGCGCCGCTTTACGCCAGGACCGGCCTGACAGCCAGCCTCTCCCAGGTGGCGATAGAGGTGCCGCAAACCCGCACCGGCTATTTCCTTGAACAGGATCTGCGCAATGGCCTGGGCGGCGATGAGACCGCGCCCAAGTCCTTCCTGCTGACCATCGGCATGAAGGAAAGGCATTATGGCGTGGGTTACAAGGTCGATGACACTTCGACCCGGTCCGAAATTACCTCGGCCGTTGCCTATACGCTCAAGGATATGACGACCGGCAAGGTGTTGTATACGAACCAGTTCAGCGAAACCGTCACCTACGATACATCGAGATCACCCTTTACCGGCGTGATATCCCAGCAGAACGCCCAGCAGCGCATTGCCACGGCCATATCCCAGCAGGTCCAGCATGATCTCGCCCTGTATTTCCATGGCGATATGCTGCCGACCATCGCACCGGCTGACGCCGCCGCGGCCGATGCCGCCGTTTCGGCCATGTCGTCCGACACGGAAACCTCCGCCGCCAGCCAATGAAATTAAGCAAGCGCGCTGAGATCGATGCCTTTTTCAGCAAGCCGCCAGCCCATGTGGTGGGCGCCCTGATCTATGGCAAGGATCGCAGCCAGGTCATCGAACGCTGCACGGTTCTGGCGAAAAAGATCGTCCCGGATATCACCGATCCGTTCAATGTCTCGCTGCTGACGGATACCGATATCGAGGGCGACGGCGGCCTGCTGGAAGGCGAACTTCAATCCCTGTCGCTGATGGGCGGCAAACGCCTGATACGGCTTAAGTTTTTTTCTGAAAAGGCCACGCTGGACAAGGCGGTCGCGGCCACCCTGAAAACCCATGCTGCCGGCGAATTCAACAAAGACGCCTTTATCGTCATCGAAGCCGGCGGGTTGGGTGCCGATTCCGCCCTGCGCCGCCTGGCCGATGCCGACAAGAACCTGGTCAGCATTGCCTGCTACGAAGACGAGACCGGCGATGTGGTCCGCATGGCCCGCGAAGCCCTGGCCGCCGATGGCGTCTCCCTCAGTAATGCCGCCATGGATATCTTCGCCCAACGCCTGCCCAAGGAACGCGGCATCGCCCGGCAGGAAATCGAACGGCTGATCCTGTTTATCGGCCCCGGTTCGCACAAAACACTGAATGAGGTCGAGCTTCAGGAGTTTCTCGGCGTCGAGCCGGAAGCCTCGCTTTTCAAGGCGGCATCGGATGCCTTTGGCGGCCGCATGAAGCAGGCCCAGGCCGGTCTGCGCCGCGCCTTTGCCGAAGGTGAAGGCGGCGCCGATGCCATGCGCGCCTTGAGCCTGCAATATAACAAGTTGAAATTGCTCAAGAGTTATCTGGAGAAGGGCCTTGGCACCAAGGAGGCCACGCGCAATGCCGGCGTCTTCTGGAAGGACGAGGACGATATGCTCCGTCAGGCGCGAACCTGGAGTTTTCCGGCGCTCGATGCCCTGGCGCGCGACCTGATCGATGCCGACAAGCAGTGCAAATCAACCGGTATGCCTGATCTTTTGATCGCTGAACGGCTCTACCTGCAAATCGCCGGACGGGCGGCCAGGGCGGGCGTCTGATGTCGGCCGCCGACGCCTTCGCGGTCGCTTGGCGCGACCTGGCGTTAGCTTTTAGCTTGCCGGCGGCGTTCTCCGAGGGGCTTCTGGCCGAATTGCAGGCCGGATATGGCCATCCTGGCCGGCATTATCATACAGAAAAACATATCGTCGCCATGCTGAACGGCGCCGCCGGTCTTGATTTAAACGATCCGGACATGGCGCGCCTGGCCATTGTCTTTCACGATGTCATCTATGACCCGACACGCAGTGATAATGAACAGCGCAGCGCCATTTTACTGAAAGAAAGACTGGCGGGCCTTGTCGCGCCCGACCGCCTCAACCGGGCCGCCGGTATCATCGCGGCCACCGCCGCTCATAAGGCGACCAGTGATCATGATACCGATCTGGTGCTTGATCTCGACATGGCCATACTGGGCCAGCCCTGGCCGGTTTATCTAAGTTATGCCGAGGGTGTCATGGCGGAATACCTGCCCCATATTGGAGATGCGGCCTGGCGGCAGGGACGGATCAACCTGTTTATCGACCCCACCCTCGCCCTTCGTGACATCTTCATCACCGAACGGTTCAAGCCTCTGGAGATGCAGGCGCGCGAAAATCTGCGACGCGAAAAGGCCTGGCTTTCTGGCGACTCAACCTCGGCCTGACCATGACCGTTTATATCGACGACATGTACCGCTACACCATCCGCCAGTTCCGGGGCATGAAGATGTCGCACATGATCGCCGATGAAGAAGAAGAACTCCATATCATGGCCGTCCGCCTGGGCCTGCGTCGCGCCTGGCATCAGGGTGATCATTACGACGTGCCACTCGATGCGCGCTTCGTGGCCATCAGCCTGGGCGTGATCGAAATCACCTACCGCCAGGCTTCGGCCATGCGCCGCCGGCGCGTCGTGGAAGGAATCTGCGGCGTTCCGGATGAGGCCGTCGGCTGGCTGAGGGCCTGGTTTGCTATCCGGAGTTCGGGCCGAAATTCTGGCCGAAATCAGGGCCTCTGAGACGCACCAGGACGTCCCAGAGTACGACTTTCGACGCCAAATTCGCGTGAGACGTCGTTCTTACAAAATAATCAATTATTTCATAAGCTTACGACATAGCTCATCGAGCTGTTCAAGGCTGGCATAACTCAAACGCAGTTCGCCTCTGCCGCCGCGGTCATCAAGCTTCACTGTCAGGCCCAAAGCTTCCTGCAAATCCTGTTCGAGCGACAGGGTATCAGCATTCGGCTGGGCCTTAGGACGGGGCGATGGCGCAGCCTTGGGTCCGGCCTGTTCGTCACGCACCAGGGCTTCGGTCTGGCGCACGGATAATCCCTTGGCGATAACCTCGTCCGCCAGGGCATCGGCATTTTCAGCTGTGATCAGCGCACGGGCATGACCGGCCGACAGGCGACCGTGCAGCACATGATCCTGCACACCTTCGGGCAGCGCCAGCAGGCGCAGCGTATTGGCGATATGCGGACGGGACTTGCCGACTACCTGCGCCAGAGCGTCCTGGGTACGGCCGAAACGATCCTGCAAGACCTTATAGCCGCGCGCTTCTTCGATCGGGTTCAGGTCGGCGCGCTGGACGTTTTCAATAATGCCGACTTCCAAAACGTCGAGGTCATCCAGTTCACGAATGATCACTGGCACGGTATGCAGTCCGGCTTTTTGCGCCGCGCGCCAGCGGCGTTCGCCGGCCACAATCTGGTAATGCCCGGCCTGACCCGGCGCCGGACGCACCAGGATCGGCTGAAGAATGCCCTTTTCGCGGACGGACGCCGCCAGTTCGTCAATGTCGGATTCAACAAAAGTGCGACGCGGCTGATCCGGGTTACGGACCAGGAGTTCGATCGGCTGTTCAAGACCCCTCGCCGGCTCGGTGCCACGCGCTTCGGCCGCCTCCGCCCCCGTCTTCGGGCTGCTGGTATCCTGATCACCGAGCAATGCCGACAGACCGCGGCCCAAACCTCTATTCTTTTCAGACATTTATCTATTCTTCTTGTTGTGGGATACTTAAGCCGGAATCTTTTCCGCTTGCTTGCGGCGCTTGCGTTCCCTGGCCACCAGTTCCTTGGCGAGCTTGATATAGGCCTGGCTGCCGGAGCATTTCATATCGTAGATCAGGGCCGGTTTGCCGAAGGACGGCGCTTCGGACACCCGTACATTGCGCGGTATCACCGTATCATAGACCAGTTCGCCAAAGTGCGACCGCACGTCGCGTTCGACATGTCCGGACAGGGCATTGCGCTTGTCAAACATGGTCAGGACGATACCTTGCAGGCTCAGCCTGGGGTTCAGACTGCCGCGCACCAGATCAATCGTGCGCATCAACTGGCTCAGACCCTCAAGCGCAAAAAACTCGCATTGCAGCGGCACGAGCACGGCATCGGCCGCGCTCATCGAATTGACCGTCAGCAGGTTCAGCGATGGCGGGCAATCGATGAGGATATAGTCATAGGGCGGCTTTTCCTGATCCAGGCCATCGAGGGCATCCCGCAACCGATAGGATCGGCGCTCGGCCTGGCCCAGTTCGATCTCCACACCCGACAGATCCGGGTCAGATGGCAATAACCAAAGCCCCGGCACCGCCGTACTAACAGCCGTATCACCAATCGGCCGGCGATCGACGATCACGTCATAAAGCGAGTTTTCTCGCTGCTTTTTCGGCACGCCAAGCCCCGTGGACGCATTGCCCTGAGGATCCAGATCGATCAGCAGAACGCGCTGGCCGATAGCCGCCAGGGCCGTACCCAGATTGATCGCCGTGGTGGTCTTGCCCACGCCACCCTTTTGGTTGGCTATGGCCAGAACGCGAACTTTTTTATCGAAATCTTGGGCATTAACGGGCACGACGCAGCCTCCGGATATGGATCACGCGTCCGCGGGGATCGCTGGCGGACACCATCTGTTCTACGTCAAATGTCCACGTTTTGCCAGCATCCGCCAGTTCACTTTCCACGTTTTCCCCCTTTAAAAACCACGCATCGGCGCCTTTGTGGATAAAGCCTCCGGCAAACCCGAGAAGTTTGGTCATGGGCGCGACGGCCCGCGCTGTGACGACATCCACTTTCAGCTTCACGTTCTCGGCGCGGTCATTGATCACCGTCGCCGGCAGTTCGAGATCATCGACTACACTTTGCAGAAACCGGCAGCGCTTGGTCAGGGATTCGACCAGATAGACCTGCGGAGCGGGACCGTCGGAATGTTTCAGGAGAATACTGATGACGATACCGGGAAACCCCGCTCCGGCCCCAAGATCAGCCCAGGTGCGGGCGTCCGGGCGGTGATCAAGCAATTGCGCGCTGTCCAGCACATGGCGCGACCAATAGTCCGGCAGGGTGGCGGGCCCCACAAGATTCATGACTTCGTTCTGTGCGGCCAGAATATCATAAAATTTTTGCAGGTCAGCGACCGCCTCGTGTTTCACGTGAAACACCAGTTTGGCGGACATCTCGTCCGGAGTCATATGCGTCATGCCGTCAGCTTCGACTGGTTACGAACGTAAAACAGCAGCGTTGTCAGCGCGCCTTGCGTCATACCCTCGATACGTCCCGCCTGCCCCAGGGTTTGCGGACGGATGCGGTTAAGCTTTTCCCGTGCCTCATTCGACAGGCCCAGGATCGACATATAGTCGATATCATCCGGCAGGGCGAGATTTTCATCTTTACGGAAGCTCTCTATCTCCGCTTTTTGACGCGGCATATAGCCGGCATAAAGGGCATCGACTTCTACCTGCTCATAGAGGGCATCCGGCCAAGACTTGATTTCAGGCCACAGGGTTTCCAGGCGCTCACGATTGCAGGAGTCATAGGCCATCAATTGTGTGACGTTACGCCGCTGGCCATCACCATTGACCTGAATGCCCTGCGCCAGTGCTTCCTTTGGCGCGGCGACCAGTTCGGCGGCGCGCACGCGAATAGCATCCAAAGCCGCCTTCTTTTCCAGCCAGGCCGTTTTGCGCGCTTCACCGACGACACCGATGGCCAGACCATGATCGGTCAGGCGCTGATCGGCATTATCGGCGCGCAAGCTGAGGCGAAACTCCGCCCGCGAGGTGAACATACGATAGGGCTCGGTTACGCCGCGCGTCACCAGGTCATCGATCATTACGCCGATATAGGCTTGGTCCCGGCCAAGGACCGTCGGTGCATAGTCCCCTGCCCGTGCGGCCGCATTTATGCCGGCCATCAGGCCTTGAGCCCCAGCCTCTTCGTAACCCGTCGTGCCATTGATCTGACCAGCCAGAAATAAACCCGGCAGAGACTTCAATTCGAGTGTCGGGTGCAGTTCGCGCGGATCGACAAAGTCGTATTCGATGGCATAGGCGTAGCGCTTGATCACCACATCTTCAAGGCCGACAATGGTGCGAATAAAGGCCTCTTGAGTCTCTTCCGAGACACTGGTCGAGATGCCGTTTGGATAGACCGTATCATCGTCATAACCCTCTGGCTCCAGGAATATCTGGTGCGAGGTCTTGTCAGCGAACTTAACCACCTTGTCCTCTATGGATGGGCAATAGCGCGGCCCGCTACCGGATAGATGGCCACCATAAACCGCCGATTCCGTCAGACGGTCGGCAATGATCTGGTGTGTCTTCTCATTGGTATAGGTGATGCCGCAGGCGATCTGACCGCGCTCTATCGCGGGCGTCAGCATGGAGAAAGGCTGAATCGGATCGTCACCCAACTGTTGCTCCAGGCGATCCCAGTGGATGGTCTTGCCATCAAGACGCGCCGGCGTGCCTGTTTTCAGGCGGCCTATATCGAGTTTCAAATCATAGAGACGCTGGCCCAGGCCATTGGCCGGGGCATCGCCCCAGCGACCGGCCGCCATGCGCTTTTCACCAATATGGATGACCCCACGCAGAAAAGTCCCCGTCGTTAGCACAACAGCCTTCGCCAGATAAGACTGACCGGCAGCATCAATCACCCCGGTCACCACATCCTTTTCCAGGATCAGGTCTTCGACCGCTGCTTCGATAATGGTCAGGTTCGGGGTCTGGAAAAGTTCGGCCTGCACCGCTTCCCGATAAAGCTTGCGGTCGATCTGGGCGCGCGGCCCGCGCACGGCTGGGCCTTTGGACTTGTTCAGAACTTTGAACTGCATCCCGCCGATATCGGCCATGCGCCCCATAATGCCGTCAAGCGCATCGATCTCACGCACCAAATGGCCCTTGCCCAGACCACCAATGGCCGGGTTGCATGACATCTCGCCGAGCGTGTCCTTGCGATGAGTCAACAGAAGTGTTTTGGCGCCCATGCGCGCGGAAGCGGTCGCGGCCTCGCAACCGGAATGACCACCGCCAACGACAATAACATCCCAGAGTGTTTTGGGTTCATACATACGCAAACTTTCAAAAGGAGACGCGGCCTATAGCAGATAAGGCCAGGTCGGTCGATTCTATTTGCCTATGCAGAAACTGGAAAAGATGACATCCAGCACGCCCTCGACATCATAGCGGCCGAATAGCTGCTCGAAACTGTTGATCGCTGAGCGGATATTTTCCGCCGCCAGTTCGGGAATAGCCAGATTGGACCGCGACGCCACGACCAGTTGATCGCGGGCCTCTGTCAGCCGCTCGATATGTCGCAGGCGCGTCGCCGCCGGAAAGGTCTGGGCAGAAAGCTGCGCTCCGACAATCTGTTCTACAGCAGCGACCAACTCTGTCACGCCCTCACCCAGCGCCACACTGACAGCATAAACCGATGTTTCACGTGAAACACGCAAAGCGGCGACAGCTTCACGTTCATGTGCTTCCGCTTCGTCAATCTTATTGAAGACAATCAAATCGCCTTCACGGAAATCTTCTGGCAAGGCGGGTGCCGTTGAGTCGATTACCCAGATGCGCAGATCGGCTTCATCAGCCTTGGCTCTCGCTCGACGGATACCCTCCGCTTCCACCACTTCATCGGTGTCACGCAAACCGGCCGTATCATAAAGCAGGACGGAATAGGGCCCGATACGCAGTTGGGCTTCGATGATGTCTCGCGTCGTGCCGGCTATGGGCGTGACGATCGCGGCCTCGGCCTTGAGAAGAGCATTGAACAGGCTGGACTTACCGGCATTCGGTTCGCCCAGAATAACAATGCGATAGCCTTCACGGATTTGCCGGCCACGATGAGAGTCAGCAATAGCGATCGTCAGTTTGGTTTCCAAAGCGCGGATACGGCCAAGGATGGACTCCATCAATTCTGGCGGCAGATCTTCATCCGGAAAATCGATATAGACTTCCAGCCGCGCCAGAATATCGATCAGATCAGAGCGCCAGTTTTCATACTGCTGTTTCAGTCCCCCACTCAATTGGGTCAAAGCCTGTCGCCTTTGCGCCTCGGATTCGGCATCGACCAGATCGGCAATGGCCTCGGCTTGAGTCAGGTCCAGCTTGCCATGCGCCAGCGCGCGGCGGGAAAATTCGCCCGGTGCCGCCAGTTGCAAACCCAGTTCGGTCAGGATGAGATACAGGCGATCGAGAATGGCTTTCGAGCCATGGACGTGAAGCTCAACACAGTCTTCGCCAGTGAAGCTATGCGGCGCCTTAAACCAGATGACCACCGCTTCATCGATCAGTTCGTCTCGCCAGGTCAGCGGCGTATAGACCGCCATGCGCGGAGTCAGCATCTTGGCTGTGAGTTGCTGAACAGCCCAGACCGCCCTGTCACCGGAGAGACGGATGATCGACACCCCTGCCCGGCCCTGCGCTGAGGCCAGAGCGAAAATTGTGTGTTTCACGTGAAACACTTCCTTAATACTATTTGCCAGTGCTGAAAGGTTTGAGGCTGGCCTGAGCCGCCGACTGCATCAGTTTAAAGAACTGATCCTGAGCCGTGACCCCCAAGCTCGACCAGTTTTTCAGCATCTCTTCCGGCTGCATAGAGTGGATATTCTGCGCCAGGCGTTCCTGCATGGCGTTCATCATGTAATCGTTCAGCGGCTGGACATCGGGCAAGCCGAGAAAGGTGCGGGCCTCTTCCGGCGTGCATTCGACATTGACCGTGACCTTCATGATGATCTCCAGAACGGAATATAAAACGAATCAACCCGATATGATCCTCTCATACCGGGTTGACAAGAGCTATATTGCTTTAACATTCCAAACGCAGAGCCTTTGGTAAGCACGACTGTTCGCCCGAGCCTTTGCGAGGAGACTTGGGGCGCCTAGCCCGGCGCTTGAGCGCTTACTAAGTGTTCATCGACTGGAAGAACTCGGCATTGTTCTTCGTCTGGCGCAGTTTGTCGCTGAGGAACTCGATCGCGTCCTGAGCGCCCATCGGATTGAGAATACGGCGCAGCACATAGGTCTTTTGCAGGTTGACCTTGTCGGTCAGCAGTTCTTCCTTGCGGGTGCCGGACTTGAGAATGTCCATCGCCGGGAAGACGCGCTTGTCGGCCACCTTGCGGTCGAGCACGATTTCCGAGTTACCCGTGCCCTTGAATTCTTCAAAGATGACTTCGTCCATGCGCGAGCCCGTATCGATCAGCGCCGTGGCAATGATGGTCAGCGAACCGCCTTCTTCGATATTACGCGCGGCGCCGAAGAAGCGCTTCGGGCGTTGCAGAGCATTGGCGTCGACACCGCCGGTCAGCACCTTGCCGGATGACGGCACGACGGTGTTATAGGCACGCCCGAGACGCGTGATTGAATCGAGCAGAATCACGACATCGCGCTTGTGTTCGACCAGGCGCTTGGCCTTTTCGATGACCATTTCAGCGACCTGAACGTGGCGGGTGGCCGGTTCGTCGAAAGTCGAGGAAATGACTTCACCGCGGACGGTGCGCTGCATGTCGGTCACTTCTTCCGGGCGTTCGTCGATCAGCAGAACGATCAGGTAGCAATCCGGGTGATTGGCGGCGACCGACTTGGCAATATTTTGCAGCATGACCGTCTTACCGACGCGCGGCGGCGCAACGATCAGGCAGCGCTGGCCCTTGCCGAGCGGCGCCACGATATCGATGATGCGGCCGGAGCGATCTTTCAGGGTAGGGTCTTCGATCTCCATCCACAGACGCTGATCAGGATAGAGCGGCGTCAGGTTATCGAAATGGACCTTGTGGCGGATATTTTCCGGGTCTTCGAAATTGATGGTCTGGATCTTGAGCAGGGCAAAATAACGCTCGCCTTCACGCGGCGAACGGATCGGCCCTTCGACCGTATCGCCTGTGCGCAAACCATGACGACGGATTTGCTGCGGCGAGACATAGATATCATCCGGGCCTGGCAGGTAGTTGGCTTCGGGTGAGCGCAGGAAGCCGAAGCCATCCTGGAGCACTTCCATTACGCCGGAGCCGGTGATTTCGACGCCCTCTTCGGCCAGTGCCTTCAGCACGGCGAAGAGCATATCCTGCTTGCGCATATTGGAAGCATTTTCGACGCCCAGGGATTCGGCGAAAGTCAGCAGGTCGGTCGATGATTTGTCCTTCAGGGTCTGAAGTGAAATCTTCTGGCCGGCCATCGAGCCTTCGACTTCTTCCTCTTCGCTCTCGTCCGTTTCGAGGTCGGCGTCCAGGGTATCGTCGGTCAGGTTGTCTTCGGCCTGAATTCCGTTTTCGGGGGTTTCGGTATCGTCGGTCATGGTATTCTCTTTGTCAGGAACAGGATACGCGCGAAGTAAAGCCAAGGCTTTTCAGCCTGTGAAATCATCGTATCCCCAGCCCGTTTTAGCTAAACGCTTGAAAAGGCTTATAAATGTCAAATGAAGTGGCTGTTCCACAGAACGTGGCGCCATCAGGACGGCTGTCAAAACAGCTTAGGTCGGGTGCGATAACTACACCAACGCGGTCGATCGTCAAGTTAATCCTTATGGGACGTGGGTCTGTGACCCCACATCTGTCTTAAATGATCAAATTTGCCAGAACTGCAAGGTCACCGCCAGCACCATGATGATGGCCAGTACAAACGGCACCTCATTCATCTTGCGCCAGAAACTTTCGGTCCCGATCGGCTCACCGCGTTGCAGCTTCTTGAACCGCACCGCCAGGAAATGGTGGTAACCCGTGATCCCCACAATCCCCAGTTCCTTGACCACGAACCACGGCTCCCAAAAGAACTTCCAGCCTTCCATAAAACGAACGTGATAGACGATCAGGCAGGTACCGAACAGCCAGACCGCGATCATGGCAGGGTTCATGATCAGGCGCAGCAGATTGCGCTCCATCACCTTGAAGACATCGGTCACCGCCGTCACTTCGGCGTTCTTGATATGGTAGATGAATAGCCGCGGCAGATAGAGAAGACCGGCCATCCAGGCAATCACCGCCAGGATATGCAAACCGCGAAACAAATCGTACCAATTCACGCAGCACCTCTTTTCGGACAGAAGCTGTGACACTTGCCACAGTTATGATCACCCACCACGCGATCACCGGAACCGATGGCTTTCAGCACCTCATCATTCAATGCCTTGATATAGCTGGCGTTCACGCCCAAGGCCGGCAGGCGGATATAGTCTTTCACGCCGGATGCTGCCGCCAGATGGGCATATTCGATATCCAGCTCCACCAGGGTCTCGATATGCTCTGAAACAAAGGCGATCGGCACCAGGATGATCGATTTGCCATCGGCACCGGCCTTCTGGATGCTGGCATCGGTCGAAGGTCCGATCCATTTCATGGGCCCGACCCGGCTTTGATAACAGATGCTGTGCTCGATCGGATTGCCGAGCCCCGCCATGATCTTCGCCACGCAGGATTCGACCTGCTCCTGATAGGGATCCCCCCGCGCAATAATGCTTTCCGGCAAACCATGCGCGGAGAACAAAAGACGGTAATGGCCCGGCTGTTTCAATGTCCCTATCTTTTCCCGGATGGCATCGACATGCGCCTTGATGAAGTGGGCATTGTCCGAATAACAGCAGACCGAAGTCACCCTGGCCTTGCCGAAGTAGGCTTTCTGAAAAGCCTGGAAGGATGACAGGGTTGTGGTCGAAGAAAACTGCGGATAGAGCGGCAGTAGCACAATCTCATCCGGTCCCCACGCGTCGATTTCCCGTACCGTGTCTTCAACAAATGGATGCCAGTAACGCATCCCGATAAAGACCTTCGCCTCGATGCCCTTGGTATTGGCGGTAATATAGGCTTCCAGCGCCTGACTTTGCGCCTGCGTTTCCTTCAGGATCGGCGAACCACCGCCCATATGGGCGTAATTCTTTCTGGCTGAAGGCGCCCGCCGGCTGGAAATCAGCGAAGCGACGCCCTGCCTGATACCGAACGGCAGGTTAATGATGTTCTTGTCGGCAAAGAGATTATAGAGAAACCCCTGCACATCTTCGGGGTTTTTCGGTCCACCCAGATTGAACAACAATACCGCTATGCGCTTCATTCGCCTCTGATCCGCTTGAGCGCCTGCTCGACATGAGCCATCGGCGTATCCGGAAAGATGCCGTGGCCCAGATTGAAGATCAAGGGCCCCTGCCCCCAGCTTTGCAAAATCAGGTCGATGGCTTCATCCAGCGCCCGGCCGCCGGACCGCAATACCACCGGGTCGAGCGCGCCCTGGATCGGCATTTTCTTTTGCAATTCGATACCTAGCTTCATCGGCGTCGCCGTACCGAGCCCCATGCCCTGAACCGGCACCTGATTGGCATAATCATGGCACCGCGCTTCGGCGCCGCGCGGAAAACCGATGATCGGCAGGGTTACACCCAGTTCTCTAACGCGCCGGATAAGCCGGATATGCGGCTGGATGATCAGGCTGTCGAAATAAGGATCAGGGAACCCTTCCGCCCAGCTTTCGAAGATCTTCAGAACCTGCGCACCATTATCGGCCTGCATCTTCAGATACTGCGCCGAGGCTTCAATGACGATATCCGTCAGATCGAGCACCTTCTGGTAATCATCATAGACGAAGGCCCTAATGAGACTGCGATCGTGGGCCTTCTTGCCGTTCAGCATATAGGTCATCACGGTCCAGGGTCCGCCGCAGAAACCGATCAGCGTGGTCTCTGGCGAAAGTTCGGCTTTTACGCGGGCAACCGTCTCACCGACATTTTTCAGAGCCTCACCTGCCAGGCTGGCTTTCTCCCGCATAGCGTCCAGTGCCGGCAGTTCACCCAAAACTGGCCCTTCACCGGCCGCAAAGGTCAGGTCCTGTCCCAAAGCCAGGGGGATCATCAGAATGTCTGAAAAAAGAATGGCGGCGTCAAAACCATAGCGCCGGATCGGCTGCAAGGTCGCTTCGGCCGCTTTCTCCGGAGTGAGACAGAAATCAACGAACCCCTTGGTGGTTGCCCGAAGTTCCCGGTATTCCGGTAGATACCGTCCGGCCTGACGCATGAACCATACCGGAGGCACCCTAAGTGTCTGCCCTTGAAGGACGGCCAGGATCGATGGATTTACGGATGCCTGAGCGAGGGTCATGAGTCAACCTGTGTGAAACTGACCTTCCCTTAGCCCTAATCTAAATAAAAAGAAAAGGGTTTGTAGAAGGTTATAGGGCCGGGGACAGTGCGCAAAAGTGTCGCAGATTTCGCCGGATTCACGGGTTTTTCACATGCCATCCGGAATGGTTAATGCTTCATTAACAGCCCTGTGAATGACTTGGATAATTAACCAAATATTAGTATTGCTTAAAAAATTCTTAATTCGTTTTGGCGAGTCAATGTGAATGGTTAATGAAGAATTAACTTACGCACAGAGAGCCATAAGAAATTCATACAGAACGGGTGAGAGTCGATAAGCATCGGGTAAATGCGCCGGTTATGCCCGCTATCCCCTGCCCTTGCGGTGATTTGCGAATTATCGGATGATTGTCCACGACAGACCCCGACTTATACAGCCGCCTTATCCCCAGTTCGGCACACAGATTTAATTTTACAGGCTTTGCATGTCCTCCCCCTCAGCCAAGATCGGCAGCTATTTTCACGTCCACCTGGTATCGGATTCGACAGGCGAAACCCTGAACGCCCTGGCCAAGGCGGCGGCCGCGCGCTTTGAAGGCATCCTGCCGATTGAACATATCTACGTGCTGATCCGCTCGGAAAAGCAGTTGGAACGTGCCCTTGTGGAAATCGAGAGTTTTCCGGGCATCGTTCTGCACACCATGGTCGATATGGAATTGCGGACGGCCCTGGAAGCGCGGTGCCGCGAAATGGATATGCCGGCGATCGGCGTGCTGGATCCGCTGGTCGTGGCGTTTTCCCGTCATTTGGGCGCGGCGGTTTCCAAGCGCGTTGGCGCCCAGCATAATCTCGACAATGAATATTTCGAGCGCATCGAGGCACTGAACTATGCCATCGCCCATGATGATGGTGCGGCGGCCGACCGGGTGAAGAATGCCGATGTCGTTCTGGTGGGGGTCAGCCGCACCTCGAAGACCCCGACCTGCATCTATCTGGCGCACCGCGGCATCAAGGCGGCCAATATTCCGCTGGTGCCCGGCCGGGGGCTGCCGGAGGAACTGGACGATATGAACATCCCGCTGGTGGTGGGCCTGATTGCGTCTCCGGAGCGGCTGATTTCAATCCGCAAGAACCGCCTGCTGACCCTGAATGACGATCGTCCCTCTTCCTATACGGATACTGAAGCGGTGCGGCAGGAGATCATCGCTGCGCGCCGGCTGTTCGAGCGCAAGGGCTGGCCGGTAATCGATGTGACGCGGCGCTCGATCGAGGAAACCTCGGCGACGATTATCAGTTTGCTGAACGAGAAGCGGACGGGGAGGCTTGGAGGTATTTGAAGATGCGGGGTCGCGGACCCCACACCCCGAAACCGGACTGTGATACTTATATAAACATTCTAAAATGGGACCTCTTTGAAGTCCCATTTTAGAATGTTTGCGCAAATAACACTGTCGAGTTATGGGGTGCAGGGGCCCCCGCCCCCGCAACTTCAAAGACCTTCATGACCCAACTCATTCTCGCTTCCGCTTCCGCCTCCCGTTCCGCGCTCCTGACCGGCGCCGGTCTGTCTCACACCAAAATCCCGGCCCATCTCGACGAAGACGCCATCAAGGACGAATGTCTGGCGCGCGGTCACAGCCCCAAATCCGTGGCGCTGAAACTGGCCGAGGCCAAGGCGCTGCATGTCTCGACCCGTAATCCTGGCCTAGTGCTGGGCGGCGATCAGGTATTGCAACTCGAAAACGACCTGATCAGCAAGTCGCACGATCTCGATGAAGCCCGCGCCCTGCTCAGGCGCATGAGCGGCAAGGTCCACTATCTTCATGCCGGCATGGCCCTGGCGGAAAGCGGCCAGATCGTCTGGTCAAATGTCGAAACCGCCGAAATGACCGCGCGTCCACTGTCCGATGAATTTATCGACTCTTATCTGGCGCAGACGGGCGACAAGATCCTTTCCAGCGTCGGTTGCTACCAACTGGAAGGAGAAGGCGTGCATCTGTTCGAAGCCATTCGCGGCGACTACTTCACCGTGCTGGGTCTCCCCCTCCTGCCGCTTCTGGCGCAACTGCGTAACCTCAAAGTGGTGATGGCATGAGTGATCTTCCCATTGGGCTCCCCACAGGCGCGGCCATGGTCGCCGGCGTGGTCGGCCAGCCGATCCACCATTCTCTGAGCCCCTTTTTGCATACCGCCTGGCTGCGCGACCTGGGTTTGAATGGCGTCTATGCGCCTTTCGGGCCCAAGGATGAACATGGTTTCGATCGCCTGATCCTCTCCTGCCGCTCCAACGGCATCAAGGGTCTGAACGTCACCGCCCCTTTTAAAGCACAGGCCCTCGCCTTGGCCGATACGGTCTCCGATACCGCCAGAAAGGCCGGATCGGCTAATCTGCTGACCTTTGATGACGACGGCTATGTCCATGCCGATTCCACCGATGGTCATGGCCTGCTCCGCGCTTTTGAACTTCAGGCACCGGACTGCGATCTGACCTCGGCGCCGGTGGCGATCATGGGCGCCGGCGGGGCTTCGCGCGCGGTTGTCGCGGCTCTGCTTGATAAAGGCTGCCCGGAAGTCCGTATCATCAACCGCACCCTGGCCCGCGCCGAAGAACTGGTCTTTGCCTTCCAAACGAGCGTCACGGCTTTCGACCTGACCCAGGTGGCCCGCGCCTTTGAGGGCGCTATCGCTGTAATCAATGCGGCTTCTGGTGGCCCTCATCCGCTGTTTGAAGGTTTGAGCGAAAACGCCGCCGTCATGGATATGACCTACCGCCCGCTGAAAACCGCCTGGTTGCTGGCGGCGGAAGCCAATGGCCTCAAAACGGTCGATGGTTTGAATATGCTGATCGAACAAGCGCGGCCCAGCTTCCAGGCGTTTTATGGTGTCGCGCCGCGCGCAGATTTCGATATCCGCAAGTTGGCGCTGGACTTCCTGGGTGAAACCGAATGATCACGCTCGGCCTGACAGGCTCCATCGGCATGGGCAAATCAACCATCGCGGCCATGTTTGCCGACGAAGGCGTGCCGGTGTGGGATGCCGACCTGGCCGTCCACCGGCTTTACGCGGAATCCGAACCGCTGAAATCAAAGCTCGTTGAAACCTTCGGTGATGTGCTGACGGAGGGCGTGGTCGATCGGGTGAAACTGTCGGCGGCCCTGAAGGGCGAGGCGGCGAATTTCGAAAGACTGGACGCCATCGTCCATCCGGCGACTGTGGCGGACCGCAACCGTTATCTGGCCGAACACACCGACGCGCCCCTGGTGGTTGCTGATATTCCGCTGCTCTATGAAACCGGCGCAGAGGCGTCTCTCGACAAGGTTCTGGTGGTCAGTGCCCCGGCCGATGTGCAGGCGGCGCGGGTGCTGGCGCGCGCCGGCATGACCGAGACCAAGTTCGAGGCGATCCTGGCACGCCAGATGCCGGACGCGGAAAAGCGTGCGCGGGCGGATTTCGTCATCGATACGTCGAAAAGCCTCGATGAGTGCCGCGATGCTGTGCGGTTGTTGATTGAAAAACTGACCTCTTTACAAGATACCCCGGCTTAAGCCACACACAGATCATGGCGCTTGAAATCGTACTCGACACCGAAACCACCGGCATTGACCACCGCAAGGGTCACCGCCTGATCGAAATCGGCTGCATCGAGATTGAAGACCTGTTGCCGACCGGTCGGACCTATCACCGCTATATCGATCCGGAACGGGAAATCGAGGCGGATGCGATCCGGGTTCACGGCATCACCAATGAAATGGTGCGCGGCAAGCCGAAGATGGCCGAGATTTGCGACGAACTGCTGGAATTTATCGGCGACCGCAAGATCATCGCGCACAATGCTTCGTTCGACCGCGGCTTCATCAATATGGAGCTGGAGCGGCACAGTCGTCCCTTTCCACCGGATCACCAGTGGATCGATACCCTGGAAATGGCGCGCCTGAAATTTCCGGGCGCGGCCAATTCGCTCGATGCCCTGTGCCGGCGCTTCAATATTTCCCTGGCCGAACGTGATCTGCACGGCGCCCTGATCGATGCCCGGCTGTTGGCCAGTGTTTACCTCGAACTGCTGGGCGGCAAGGAACGCGGGCTCGATCTCGAAATGGCCGGCGCACGGGCCAGTGCCGCGGCCACGGCCAACCATACCGGTTATGCGCCGCGTCCGCGTCCGCTGGCTTCAAGAATAACGGCCGCGGAAGCCGAGGCGCATGAGGCGTTTGTCAAAAAATACCTGAAAGACAAGGCGCTCTGGCCGGCCGGTGGTTAAGCCGCCTTGCGTCCGGAGCGCAGCAGCCACAGCATGTCTTCGAGCACATGCGGATCGACGGGCTTGACCAGGTGCAGGTCGAAACCGGCGGTGGCGGTTTTTCGGCGCATGTGTTCATCACCCCAGCCGGTCTGGGCGATAATCTTGACATGTTTCAGGTCCGGCATGGCACGCAGGGCTTCGCAAACCTGAAGGCCGTCCATGCCGGGCATACCGATATCGAGCAGAATAACATCGGGCCGGAAGTCCGCAGCCATTTTCAGCGCGGTCTTGCCGTCATGACAGCTTTTGACCGTGTCGCCGAAGAGTTCGACCGTCCAGTGCAGGGTATCGGCGGATGCCTGGTTATCATCAACGACCAGTACACGCAGGGCAGAATTTTCAGACATCGATAAGGACAGGTTTCAACTGGCGAATTTACGCGGGGCGTCCCTTTACCGCGCGTGATATAAAAAATCGCTGTGGCTTTGCTGAGGACGCAAAAAAGCCCGGCGTCACCACCGGGCTTTACGAAGATAGCCACAAACTCTGATTTCCAAACGCTTCAACGTTTGGCAAGCACAAGGCGCGCCCGAGGGGGACGCCTAGTCCCGATGCGAGGTATCTCTTATGCAAAAAGGCTTGATCGCTTAAGCGATTAAGCCTGACCTACGGTCTGCTGCGACTGGATATTGCCCTTTTGCTGCAGGTACAGCGCGCCGAAATCGATCGGATCGAGGAAGAAGGGCGGGGTGAAGCCGCCATCGGCCGTGGCATCGGCGATGATGCGGCGGGCGAACGGGAAGAGATAGCGCGGGCATTCGACGAGCAGGGTCGGCTCGATCATCTGTTCGGGGATATTGCCGAGTTGGAACAGGCCGCCATAGACCAGTTCGATGGCGAACATCGGGCCTTCGGGTGTCGAGGCTTTCACGGTCAGCTTGATATCAACCTCAAACATGCCGTCCGGACGGCCTTTCGCGCTCATTTCGACGCCGAGATCGACTTCCGGCCGCGAATCCATGCGCAGGGAATTGGGCGCGCGGGGGTTTTCGAACGAGAAGTCGCGGATGAATTGCGCCAGAACCTGCATTTGCGGGGCGGGCGGTTGTTCGGGGGTGCGCTCGGGCGTGAAGGCGTCAGACATAAAAACAGGCTCCGGTAATCGAATGTGTCGGGGTGGAAAACGGCCGCGCCCGACATGTGTGGAAATGCGACTATCAGATAAGAAAATTTTAAGCAATCAAACGAAGAGTTCCGTTTCCTTAAACTTATCCTATATAGTTACCATCCGGGTGCCCGAAAGGCGCCCAAATATGTCTGCCGGCCCGAAAAAGCCAGATTCGAAAACAGAAGAGACGTTTCCCGTGAACACCCAAGTGATAGCCCTCGTTGTTTTTGCCGTGCTGGCTGTGGTGATCCTGTTGCAGCTTTATAATGTGCTGGGCCGCAAGACGGGTTTCCGTCCGGAAGAAAAGCCGGCGGGCCCCAAGGGTGAGGAGCTGGATGCCGCCGTGCGTGCCGAGCGCGTACCCGAAGGGATGCGGATGCCCAATCTCGAAACCCTGAAGACGCGCGACGTCAATTTCAACGAGATCAACTTCCTGGAAAAGGCCCGCGAAACCTATGAGCAGGTGGTGATCGCCTTTCATAAGGGCGAACTCGATCCGATCAGGGACCGTTTGTCAGAACGCGTATTGACCAGTTTCCGCGACGCCATAGGCCGGCGTACTGGCGCGCCAAAGGATACGGTCAGTTTCGTCGATACGCCAAAGGCGGATCTCGACCTGATCGATTTCAAGGAAGACCTGGCGCAGATCCGCGTCCGCTTCCTGTCCGAACTGGCCTATGAAGAGGTGGCTGTACCGGGCGAGACCACGGATGCCGCCGTGCCTGTCACCACGCCGGATAAAAAGGCCGAGCCGGTCAAGCCGCACCGTACCTATAAGCGCACCGCTGAATACTGGACCTTCCAGAAGGTCATGAAAAACCCTGCCAATCCCTGGTTGCTCACCAAGGTAGAGGCGGCCAAGGCGTGAGGTTGAGGTCAGGTTTTGCGCTTGGTCTGCTGGCCTTGCTGGTGGTTGCCTGCGCCGAAAGACCGGTCACGCCGCCGGTGGTGACGCCGCCCAAGGCGCCTGAAGTGCCGCCGGTCTACCTGCCGACGCCCGTTCCCGAAGGTGCGCGCCTGTCTGACCTGCCCGGCTGGGAAAATACCGATCCCTTCATCGCCATCGAGGCCCTGCGCGCCACCTGCCAGTATAAAAAGGGCCGCCAGTACGCCGATATCTGCGCTGCCATGGCCCGCCAGGATTTCGAGACACCTCAGCAGATCATGGCTTTCCTCAACGTGCATTTCCGCGTCGAGAAGGTGGAGGGCCAAGGTTTGCTGACCGGCTATTTCGTGCCGGACTATGACGCGCAACTGACGCCGGATGCCGAGTTTTCTCAGCCGGTGCGTACCAAGCCTGCTGATCTGGTCTATGTGCCAGGATCACAGATGACGCCGGCCTCTTCGGCGCCGAAGGTAGCGGCGCGCCGGCTGGGCGATCTCTACGTCCCCTACTTCACCCGCGCCGAGATCGAACAGCTCCCTGCAAATGCGCAATATTATATGCGGCCGGAAGATTATTTCTTCATGCAGCTTCAGGGGTCTGGCTTCCTTGATCTGCCCGATGGCAAACGTGTCTATGCCGCCTATGCCGCCGATAATGGCTGGCCGTTTGTCGGCATTGCCAAGACCTTGACCGAGCGCGGTATCCTCGACAAAACCCAGACCTCCGGCGACAATATCCACGCCTGGCTGGCGGCGCATCGCGGGCCGGAAGCGACTGAGATCATGAACACCAATCCGCGCTATGGCTTTTTCGCCATCCAACCGGACCAGACCGAGCCGGTCGGCGCCTCGGGCCTGGCCCTGCCTTCGGGATCGGCCATTGCTATCGACCCGACGCAGAACGACATGGGCGACCTGTTCTGGATCGACGCCGATGCCGGCGCGCTCAAGGATCCGTTCCCGACCTATCAGCGCATGGTAGCGGCGCTGGATACCGGCGGGGCGATCAAGGGCAAGATACGGGCAGACCTCTATGTCGGTCATGGCCAGCGCGCCGGATCGGAAGCCGGCCGTATCAAGCATACCCTGCGCATGTGGCGGCTGGTGCCCTATACAGGCAATTAACTCCGAATGCGTCAGCATTCGGCAAGGGCGACTGCCCGTCGCCGCCTTTGCGGCGAGCCATGCGGCGCTTGAGCTCTAAAAATGAAAGGCTATTCGCAGGGCATCGAAGCACAAGATCCCCAAAACACCCGAACTTGCCAGGAACAGGCAGAAGCGGATGGTGGTGATATTGGCGGTCGATTGCACGACGGAATGGATGATGCGCAAGGCAACATAGAGCCAGGCGAGATATTCCATGCCGGGATTAGACAAACCGCTCAGGAAAATGCCGAGGCACAGCGCATAGAACAGGGTCGGCTGCTGCATCAGGTTGTTGTAATTGTCGGCGGCCCATTGCGCCTGGGGCGGCATCTGGCGGATGGCCTCACCGCTTTGCAGGCGGGCTTCCGATATGGCGTAGCGGACAAGCGCGGGCAGCCTGCGGACATAGAGCCAGACAAGCATGATCATCGACCAGGCAACAAGCGCGAGCACGGGTTGTATCATCGTGCCCGTAACCTAACCGCCAAAAGCTAAATTAAGATTGAATAACGCCGCATAAACCATAACGGCCGGCCATGTTTTTCGTGCGTTTGCAGCGTCGATCTGATGGGAGCGTATGCGCTCCGAACACGCATTTCACACATTTCCCGCACAGAACTGTGATACCGAACCACTGGTTATAGCCGGTATGAAATGGTAAAAGTTGATCCGTCATCCAGGTTCGACCGGGTGGCCCGCCGGTATCAGGCTATGCCCCGCCCGGACCGTGCGGAAAGGTCAAAAACGAGAGGCGGCGCACCATCCCCCCGGTGCGTCGGCCTCGAACCGAGACGCAAAGACCCCTTCCCCCCATAAAGGGTTTTTGCGCCAAAGCCGCCAGTCCCCCGCCGGATTGGCGGCTTTTTACTGGGCGATAGTCAGGGCTTCATTTTGTTTTGACATCAGCGAAAGTGGATCACGGAAAGGCACAGAAGAAGACGGAAATACACGGAATTCTTCGCATGGACACATCGCTGCGAAGCGTCCTTTTTCACGTCTCTTTCACAAGTATGTTGTCGCCTTCGGCACAAGGACACCAGCATACTCACATTCCGTGTATTTCCGTCTTCTTCTGTGCCTTTCCGTGATCTTCTAAAATGTTCGTCGCTTGAGCGCATTTCCGGACGCAAAGCGTTCGCAAGGGCAAGGCCCGCCCGAGCTGATGCGAGGAGGCCCGCGCCGTCTGAGCGCCAATAAAGTGATCACAAAATCCCGTTGCCTGAGCAACTTTGTAGTGAAACCGTTGCGGGCTTTTGTTAAAGATTGCGTCGCATACTCCGGCTCCATCTCGGCGCCTATAATAACGAACCGTGAACCGGCGCCACCCGGCACTCGCGGTCAGGATCAAGTGGAAATACACATGGACACGCTCATCCCCGGCGAAAGCCAATCTCCCTCGAAAGACGCCCTGACCAGGGCATTCATAGCCAGCCGGGGAGCGAAGGATTTCCTCAGGCTTGACGAGTGTGAGAAAAATTTTCTGACCCAGATACTGGAAGATTTCGACGCCGACGAACTGCCGGGCCTCGACGCCGGTGATCTCAATCGTATCATCGATGGCTTCTGGCAGTATGGCGCCCGGCGCGATGGCGCCCAGACCCTGCGGCGCATCATGCCGGTGCTCGATGGCCGAGGCCAGCCCACGGGATATGATGCGGTCGAGATTGTGCAGGGCGACTCGCCGTTCATCGTCGAAACGGTGATGGGTGAACTGATCGACCAGGGCGTCTCTATCCGCTCGATGTTCCATCCGGTGGTGACCACGCACCGTGATTTCGACGGCAACCGCAGCAAGACGGGCGATGATTCGAAAGAGTCGATGATGCTGGTCTTCATCGAGCGCCAAAGTGTTGAACGTCATACCCAGATCATTGATGGCATCGACCAGAGCCTGAACGACCTGAAGCTGGCGGTGCGCGATTTCCCGCGAATGCAGAAGCTTCTGGCCGATGAGATCGAGGCGCTCGAACGTCAGCGCACAAATCCCGGTATTGATACGGCGACCCTGGAGGAAAACCTCGCCTTCCTGCGCTGGATCGATGAGAACCATTTTGTTTTTCTGGGCGCCCGCGGCTATGCCTATCCACGCGCTGATGATGGATCATACGCCCGCGAGGAGCCGCTGAACCAGATGCAGGAAGGCTTCGGCGTGCTGCGCGATGCCAACCGCGCCGTGCTGCGGCGCTCAAGCGAGCCGGCGGTGCTCAGCCAGCAACTGATGACGCAACTGGAAAATTCCGAACCGGTGACGGTGGCCAAGGCCAATCTCAAGTCCCGCGTCCACCGCCGCGTCTATATGGATTATATCGGGGTGAAGCGTTATGGCTCCGATGGCAAGGCGTCCGGCGAAGTTCGCTTTGTCGGCCTTTTCACGTCTGAAGCCTATGACCGGCCAGCCTTCGAGGTGCCGCTTGTGCGTAAAAAGGCCGAGCATGTGCTGCATGAAGCGACGGCGCTGGGTCTCCAGGGCGGTTATAATGAAAAGCGCCTGAAGAACATCGTCGAGACCTATCCGCGCGACGAGTTATTCCAGATGACCGAGCAGGAATTGCTGCGTATCGCCCGCGGCATATTGCACCTCAGCGATCGTCCGCGCGTCAAGCTGTTTACCCGCACTGATCCTTTCGACCGTTTCATTTCGGTGATGCTCTATATTCCGCGTGAAATCTACCAGTCGCAGATGCAGAAACAGGCCGGAGACATTCTGGCGGCCGCGTGGTGTGGCCGGGTTTCGGCGTCCTACAGCTATATCTCGGATTCGCTGCTGTCCTGCATCCATTACATTATCGGCGTTACCCCCGGCGATCACTTCGATCCGAATATCGCCGATGTCGAGGCCGATATCGAGAATATCACCCGCACCTGGCCCCAAAAAGTCGAGGCGCAGGTGGCACGGCAGGAAAAGGCGGCGAAAGGTCTCAACTGGATGACCTGGGCGGCGGCTTTCCCCGCCGGCTACCAGGATCGCTATACGCCGGCCGAGGCCGTCATCGATACAACGGTTCTTAACGCGCTTTCGATCGATGCACCGGTCAATGTCCGGGCCTATCAGCGGCTGGAAGATTCTGAGAACATCTTCTGTTTCAAGCTCTATACCCGCGCCGAAAAGGCCATTCCGCTGTCGGATATCCTGCCGGTACTCGGCAATATGGGCGTGAAGACGCTGGAGGAATACGGCTATCACGTCCGTTCGGAGGCGATCGGCACCTACTGGGTGCATGAATTTATCCTGAAGCTGCCGCGCGGCCACGCCGGCGCCTTTGCCGATTTCCGTGACGAGTTCGAAGAGACCCTGCTGGCCCTGTGGTATGGCAAGACCGAGGATGATGGTTTCAACGCCCTGGCCCTGACCGGGCAATCGTGGCGCGAAGTCGCCCTGTTGCGCGCTTTCTGCCGCTATCGCGTCCAGTCGGGCCTCGACCCCAGCCTCGATATCCAGCAAGCGGCCCTGCGCGAAAATCCCCAGGTGGTCGAGGCCCTGCTGGCGCTTTTCAATGCCAAGTTCGCCCTGGATGGCGGCGACGCGAAACTGCGCCTGACCGCCGTGGAAGCGGCCACACAAAATATCGATACCCTGCTGCAAAAGGTCGCCAGCCTCGATCATGACCGCGTTCTGCGCCGCCTGGCCGCGCTGATCGGCGCCATGCGGCGCACCAACTATTTCCAGACGGGAACGGACGGCAATCCCAAGCCCTATATTTCCTTCAAGGTGGCCAGCCGCGAACTGGCTGACCTGCCTGAACCCAAGCCTTATCGTGAAATTTTCATCTGGTCGCCGGGCGTCGAAGGCGTCCACCTGCGCTTCGGTCCGGTGGCGCGCGGGGGTCTGCGCTGGTCCGATCGCAAGGATGACTTCCGCACAGAGGTGCTGGGCCTGGTCAAGGCGCAGCAGGTCAAGAATGCGGTCATTGTGCCGGTCGGCTCGAAAGGCGGCTTCTTCCCGAAGAAACTGCCTAAGACTGGCACGCCAGACGAGGTGAAAAACGCCGCCATCATCGCTTACAAAACCTTCCTGTCGGGCCTCCTTGATCTCACCGATAATCTTGATGGCAAGGGAAATATCGTGCCGCCGGCCGATGTCATCCGCTGGGACGATCCCGATCCGTATCTGGTCGTTGCCGCCGACAAGGGTACGGCCACCTTCTCCGACATCGCCAATGGCGTATCGGCCGATTACAATTTCTGGCTGGGCGACGCGTTCGCCTCGGGCGGATCGGTCGGTTACGACCACAAAGCCATGGGGATTACGGCGCGCGGCGCCTGGGAAGCGGTCAAGCGCCACTTCCGCGAAATGGGCAAGGATATCCAGTCGGAAACCTTCACGGTGGCCGGTGTCGGCGATATGTCGGGCGATGTCTTCGGCAACGGCATGTTGCTGTCCGAAAAGACGCTTCTGGTCGCCGCCTTCGATCACCGCGATATCTTTATTGATCCCAGTCCCGATCCGGCCAGATCGTTCGCCGAACGCCAGCGCATGTTTGCCCTGCCGCGCTCAAGCTGGCAGGATTACAACAAGGACCTGATCTCGAAGGGCGGCGGTGTCTTCCCGCGCAGTCAGAAATCGATCCCGCTGTCACCGGAAATCAAGGCGCTGCTTGATCTAGAGGCCAACGAAGTATCACCTTTCGAGCTGATGCAGGCCATTCTGAAGGCGCGCGTCGAACTGCTCTATTTCGGTGGTATCGGCACCTATATCAAGGCGCCGGCACAAGCGCACCTTGACGTAGGTGACAAGGCCAATGACGCCATCCGCATCGATGGCAATGAGGTGCGCGCCAGGGTCATAGGCGAAGGCGCCAATCTGGGCGTGACCCAGGCCGGACGGATATCCTGTGCCGAAAATGGCGTGCGGCTGAATACCGACGCCATCGATAATTCCGCCGGCGTCGATTGCTCCGACCACGAGGTCAATATCAAGATCCTGCTCAGCCAGGTCATCGCCTCCGGCAAGCTGAAACCGGAGGCGCGTGATGACCTGCTGGCCAGCATGACCGACGATGTGGCCCGCCATGTGCTGAAGCACAATTACGACCAGACGCTGGCCCTGTCGCTCCAGGAAGCGACCTCGGCCGAGGACAACAGCGCGCAACAGGCGTTCATGTCGGGCCTCGAAAAGCGCGGCCGTCTCGATCGCAAGGTCGAGGGCCTGCCGGCCAATTCGGTGCTGGAGGCGCGCAAAACCGCCGGCCATGGCCTGTATCGCCCGGAACTGGCGGTCATCACCGCCTACGCCAAGCTGGTATTGTTCGATGATATCGTGGCGGGTGATGCGCCGGATGATGCCGGACTTGAACCGGTGCTGGTGCGCTATTTCCCGCCGGCTTTGCACGGCTATACCGACGCCATCCGCAAGCATCGCCTGCATCGTGAAATCATCGCCACGGTGGTGAGCAACGAAATCGTCAATGTCTGCGGACCGAGCTTCGCCATGCGCCTGACCCACGGCGCTGGCGTAGATACCTCGGCCCTGGTGCGGGCGTTCGAGGCCACGCGTCAGTTGTTCGGTATCAATGTGCTGTGGAGCGAGGTCAACGCGCTCGACAATCAGATACCGGCAGAGGCGCAGACCGCGCTTTACAGCGATCTGGCCAGCTTTGTCCGCCACCAGACCTACTGGATCGCGCGACGTCATGCCGGGCAGACCATCGATCTGGCCGCCATGCTGAAACCTTATGCGGAAGGGCTTTCGAATCTGCTGGCCCGAGGGGGATGCGGCCTTTACCGGCGCTATCAAGGCCCGCTTGGCCGATCGCGTGGCGGAACTGGAAGCGCTGGGTTGCCCGGCCGATCTGGCGGCGCGGATCACGCGCCTCAGCGCCTTCCACCATGCGTCGGATATCATCGACCTGGCGGCGGAAAAGAAAAAAGCCGCTCGACAGGACGGCGGAGCTTTATTTCCTGACCGGCGCGCATTTCGGCTTTGACGGTCTGCAGGCCGGCGCCGGCAATCTGGCCTCCCACGATCCATGGGACCGCATGGCCACCCGCCGTTTGATCGAGGATGTGCTGGCCGAGCAGAAAACGGTGGTGAAGACCATGATGGCCCGCATGTCGCCCTCTGAAAGCCCGGCCCAGATCATCGAGAACTGGGAAACCGAAAACAAGACGCTGATCGAGCCGTTGCAGCAGATGATGGCTGACATGGAAACCGGCGGCTGGAGCTTCGCCAAGCTGACCATCGTCAATGCCCTGCTGCGCGAATGGGCGGCGAAGTTGTAGTAAGGTTTAACCACGGATAGACATGGATGATGGCCTTTGGCCATCTGCACGGATCAGCACGGATATCTTTGTTTTGACCCTGTTGTGGGTCTATGGCGGCTATTTTTGGTTGTCATGAAATCCGTGTTTATCCGTGTGGCCGCGCAGCGGCATCCGTGCGGATGCGCTTGCGCATCATCCGTGGTTAGACTTACGGCCCAGCCTCTGCTGAACATACCCCTTGTCATCCCGGCGCTTTAGGCCCATTTACGGCTCAGTTAAAGCTCAAGGCCCAGTCATGTTTATCCAGACCGAATCCACCCCGAACCCCGATGTCATCAAATTCATCCCAGGCGAGGTCGTGCTTGAGAGCGGCACGAAGGAATTCCGCACGGTCGAAGACGCGAAAGCCTCCCCCTCTGGCCGAGAGCCTGTTTGCGCTCGATGGCGTAGCCGGATTGTTCTTCGGCGGCGATTTCCTGACGGTGCGGCGTTCGCCGGACTCGGACCTGATCTGGGCCCAGCTCAAGCCGCCGATCCTGGCCGCCATCATGGACTTCTACTCCAGCGGCCAGCCGATCCTGCGCGAAGTCACCGCCAAGGACGAGATCGTCTATGAGGGTGAATTGGGCCAGATCGTCGCTGAAATCAAGGATCTGCTCGATACACGTGTCCGCCCGGCGGTGGCCCAGGATGGTGGCGATATCGAATTTGACAGCTTCGATCTCGATTCCGGCACGCTTTACCTGCATATGCGCGGCGCCTGCTCCGGTTGCCCGTCGTCTTCTGCCACCCTGCGTCAGGGCGTCGAAAGCCTGATGAAGCACTATGTGCCAGAAGTGAAGTCCATCGAGCAGGTGCTGTAATTGGCTCTGCGGCTGGTCATCGACACGTCGCTGAACGCCTGCGGCCTGGGGCTGTTTGATGGTGAGACCTGCCTGTTTGACATCACCGAGGGCATGACGCGCGGCCAACAGGAACGCCTGCCGGTTATGGCGCTGGAAGCGTTTCAGGCGACGGGGATCAAAGCCAAAGGCCTGACCGCTATAGCAGTTACTCTTGGCCCGGGCTCCTTTACCGGCGTCCGGGTTGGCCTGTCCTTCGCTAAGGGTTTGGCGGCGGGCGCGGGCGTGCCGTTGAAGGGTATCGGCACACTGGAGGCGCTCGGCCATCACGCGGAGCTGCGGGATAAAATCCGTCTGGCGGTGGTGAACGGCGGCCGCGGGCAGATTTACGTCCAGCGGTTTCCGCAAGGCGTGCCGGTCACGCTCGATGTCCATGCGCCGGAGGCCATAGCCGAATTTGCAGCCGCGAATCCTGTCAATATCCTGACCGGTCCGGCCGCCGCGCTCCTTGCCGACTATTGGCCCGAAGCCGATGAATTCCCCCAAACGTGGCCATCGCTTGACGCCATTTCAAAGCTGGCCGTAGATGCGGGCCACGATGATTTGACCCCGCTCTATATGCGCGAAGCCGATGCCATTGCCTCGACCCGCGGTATTATCAGCCTGAACGCCTGACGCTTATGACACTGATCCGCCAGCTTGACGCGCCGTCCATGCAACTGGAGCACATCCATACGCGGTGCTTTGATTATGGCTGGAGCGAAGGGGTTTTCGCCGACCTGCTGATCAAGCCGCACCATCGCACCTATGTTTTCGAGGTCGAGGGCGAGATCGTCAGCTTCGTGGTGATGACGGTGGTGGCCGGTGAGGGCGAAATCCTGACCATCTGCACCGATCCGGATTTCCAGAAACGCGGTTTGGCGCGGATGCTGCTTCAGCAGGTCATCAAGGCCCTGCGGGAAGAGGGCGCAGAATCGCTGTTCCTGGAGGTGGCCATCGATAATCCGGCGGCGCTGCGCCTCTATGAAAGCGTCGGTTTCAAAAAGACCGGCCGGCGGAAAGCCTATTACAGCCGCAAGGACAAACCGCCGGTGGACGCCCATATCTTGAGGCTTGCGCTCTGAGGCGCAACACCATACATTTGCGGGACTTTTTGCCTATACCGGAGCTTACGGCCATGGACCGCATAGAACAACAATGCATTGAAAAAGGTATGCGAATGACCGACCAGCGCCGGGTTGTGGCGCGTGTTTTGTCGGCGGCCGAAGACCATCCGGATGTCGAAGAACTGTATCATCGCGCCGCCGCGGTTGATCCCAACATCTCGCTGGCGACGGTTTACCGCACGGTGCGCCTGTTTGAAGAGGCTGGTGTGGTCGAGCGTCATGATTTTGGTGATGGCCGTTCGCGCTATGAAGAAGCCGGCAGTGATCACCATGATCACCTCATCAATATCAAGACGGGACAGGTAATTGAATTTTTCGATGCCGAAATCGAGAAGATGAAGGAGGCCTTGGCGGAAAAACTGGGCTACAAACTGGTCGGCCATAAACTGGAGCTTTATGGGGTGCCATTAGGCGAAGAGAAATAAAGGTTTTGCAGGGGTGCAGGAGGCTGTGCCTCCTGCATACCTTGAATTTCTGTCCACAAACGACCATAACGCCCTGATGAACGATCACGCCCCCTTAAAGAAGCTCCACATCAAGACTTACGGCTGTCAGATGAACGTCTATGACAGCGAGCGCATGGTCGATATCCTGCGGCCGTTGGGCTATGAGGTGTCGGACAAGGCTGAAGGGGCTGATCTGGTTCTGCTCAATACCTGCCATATCCGCGAAAAGGCCGCCGAAAAGGTCTATTCCGAGATCGGCCGCCTGCGTGAAATGCGTGAGGAAAAGGAAGCGCGCGGTGAAGGGCGCATGACCATCGCCGTCGCCGGCTGCGTGGCCCAGGCCGAGGGCAAGGAAATCATGAACCGCGCCCCGGCGGTCGATCTGGTGGTTGGTCCGCAGGCTTACCACCAGTTGCCGGAACTGATTGCCCGCACCCACCGTTCCAAGGGGGAGCGCCTCTCCGCCGATTTCGCGCCGGAAGCCAAGTTCGACGCCCTGACTGTTGATCGCACCGTCTCCGGCCCGGCCGCCTTCCTGACTGTGCAGGAGGGTTGCGACAAGTTCTGCACCTTCTGTGTGGTGCCCTATACACGCGGCGCCGAATGGTCACGCCCGGTCCAGTCGATCCTCGATGAAGCAAAGGCGCTGGCTGCCAAGGGCGTGCGCGAGCTGACCCTGCTCGGCCAGAACGTCAACGCCTATAACGGTCTCGATGCCGATGGGGCGGAATCGACACTGGCGAAACTGATGTATGCCCTCGCCGATATCGAAGGTATTGACCGCCTGCGCTATACGACCTCACACCCGAACGACATGGGGCAAGACCTGATCGACGCGCACCGTGATCTGCCCGCCGTCATGCCTTACCTGCACCTGCCCGTGCAGTCCGGTTCCGACAAGATCCTGCGCGCCATGAACCGCAAGCACGGCCGGCAAGCTTATTTTGACCTGATCGACCGCATCAAAGCGGCACGGCCTGACCTGGCGCTTTCCGGCGATTTCATCGTCGGTTTCCCCGGTGAGACCGACAAGGATTTCGAGGATACGCTCGATCTGATCCGCCGCGTCGGTTACGCCTCGGCCTTCTCGTTCAAATATTCGCCGCGTCCGGGTACGCCCGCCGCCGGTATGCCCGGTCAGGTGCCGGATGAGGTAGCCGATGCCCGCCTGCACACCCTGCAGGCCCTGATCATCGAACAGCAGCAGTCGTTCAAGGAAAAGCTGATCGGTCAGACCCTGGATATCCTGTTTGACAAGCCGGGCCGTTTGGCGGGTCAGGCCATCGGTCGCTCGCCCTACCTGCAATCGGTGTTCGTTGAAGATGCCGCCCATCTGATCGGGCAGATTCACAAGGTGAAGATCATCGCCAACAGCAATAACAGCCTGAAGGGTGAACTCGCCTGATGGCCGCCGTGAAGGACGATTTCATCAATCTGACCGACCCCTGTGTTCTCGCCGTGGTCGGGCCTTCAGAGCGTTATCTCGCCATGATCGAGGGCGCCTTCAAGGTGCTGGTCGAGATGCCGGGCGGCGGTCTGGTCGTCTCCGGTGATGCCCGCGCGCGCCAGAAAGCCAAGGCAGTCATCGTGACCCTCGCTGATATGTATGACCAGGGCATCGATATAACCGAGGACGATGTCCGCCGTCTGATCAACCAGCCGCAACTGACGGGCGGCAAGTCCGAAAAGACTCAGTCCGCCGTACCGCTCGATCAGCGCAACACAATCGTCATGGGCCGGCACGGCGCCATCGCCGCGAAAACCGCCGGTCAGGCGACCTATCTCCATGAACTGGCCTCCAACGACCTAGTATTCGCCCTGGGTCCGGCGGGCTCCGGCAAGACCTTCCTTGCTGTAGCGCATGGCGTTTCCCTGCTGCTCAAGGGGGCTGTCGACAAGCTGATCATCACCCGTCCGGCGGTCGAGGCCGGCGAACGGCTGGGTTTCCTGCCGGGTGACCTCAATGAGAAGATCGACCCCTACCTGACGCCGATCTGGGGCGCCCTCGATGATATATTGGGGCCGCAGCTTCTGGCCAAGAAGCGCGAGACCAGGGAAATCGAGGTGGCGCCGCTGGCCTATATGCGCGGCCGCACGCTCTCCTATGCCTATGTCATCATCGACGAGGCGCAGAACACCACGCGGATGCAGATGAAGATGATCCTGACCCGCCTCGGCGAAGGCTCGAAGATGGTCGTCACCGGTGATCCGTCGCAGATCGACCTGCCTAATCGCGGTGACAGCGGCCTGGTCCATGCCGTTCATCTGCTTGATCAGGTCGAAGGTGTCGGCAAGGCCGAACTCAAGGCCGAGGATATCGTCCGCCACGAACTGGTGGCGCGTATCGTCCGGGCTTATGATAATGAGTATAAGAGTTGATGGCGAATATGGATGAAAACTATATTCGCTATTTAGCGCCCAATCGGGCGCCGCGCCTGATGGCGCGCACCCGCGTAGCGCCGAACACAGTGAGGTTAGCGTGAGCGAAAAAATGCCGAACGAAATTCCCCACCTTATCGATATTGAAGTCGAAGAAGACGGCTGGCTCGATGTCTTGCCGGATGCCCGGTCAGTGGTTGAAACCGGCATATTGGCGGCGCTCAACGCCGTTGATGTGACCGAACAGACCGATATTGTCGTGCTGCTGTGCGATGATGCCGAGATGAAATCGCTCAACAAGGAATATCGCCAGAAGAACGCGCCCACCAATGTGCTCAGCTTCCCAGCCCCGAAAATGAAGGGCATGGCGCATCTGGGCGATATCGCGCTCGGTCTGGAAACCTGTGTGCGCGAGGCCGCCGAACAGCAGAAGACACTGAAAAATCATGTCCTTCATCTGTCTGTGCATGGCGCTTTGCATTTATTGGGTTATGATCACATGACTGACGAAGAGGCGGAAGAGATGGAAAATCTCGAACGCGATATTCTGAAAAGCCTCAATGTCGCCGATCCTTATGGACCTGAACACACACATGGCTGAGCCAGACGACGCGCCTCGCAAGTCTTTTCTATCCTTTTTCCGGATCAGGCCTAAGCCGGCGGAAAAATCCGGCACGGACTCCATTGAGAGCGAAAACAGCGCCGCCGCCGCGGCCAACCTGATCGATCACGCCCGCGCTTTTCAGTCCTTGAGCGTCGCCGATGTCATGACGCCGCGTGTTGATATCGTCGCCATCGAACTATCGAGTACGCTTGCCGATGTTGTGCGCATCTGCATCGAGAGCGAACATTCGCGCCTGCCGATCTATCGGGATGGGCTGGATGATCCGGTCGGTGTCGTCCATATCAAGGATGTTCTCAAGCTGCTGGCCCCGGAGCCGGGCCGCGCGGCGCCGAACTGGGCCGAACCGGTGCTGCACCGCCTGCGCCGTGAACTACTTTATGTCCCCTCCTCCATGACCACGGCCGATCTGATGCTGCGGATGCAGGCCCAGCGCATCCATATGGCGCTGGTGATCGATGAATTCGGCGGCACGGATGGCCTGGTGACGCTCGAAGACCTGATCGAGGCCGTGGTCGGCAATATAGACGACGAATATGACGAGGCCGGCGATGAGGAAATGCGCGAGCTTCCCAATGGCCAATATGAGATCGATGGCCGCGTCGAGCTGGTGACGCTGGAGGAAAAGCTCGGCCTAAAGCTCTATCCGGAAGAATCCGAGGAAGAAATCGACACCCTGGCCGGGCTGGTGGCGGTGCTGGCGGGGCGCGTGCCCCAGCGCGGCGAGGTCGTGCCTTATGCCGATGCCGGCTTCGATATCGAGGTGCTCGATGCCGATCCCCGCCGTATCAAGCGTCTGCGCCTGCATCGCCGGCTGCCGGCGCCGGCACCCGGCGATATCACGGCCGCCAATGACTAGACTGGCCGCGTTTCTGAAACACCCCTTTCTGGCGCCGGTGGTCACCTTCATGGGCGATCCGCGCAAGCGCCCGCGTATGTTGGCGGCGATATCCGGCCTGCTGATTGCCTTCGCGCAGCCGCCGTTTGGTTTCCTGCCCGGCCTGCTTGGCTATGGCTTGTTGCTCTATGCGCTGGAATGTCATCTCGGTAACTGGCCGAAACGGACCGCCTTCTTCATGGGCTGGCTGGCCGGCTTCTGTTACTTCCTTGTCTCGTGCTTCTGGGTGGCGGAAGCCTTCCTGGTCGATGCCGAAACCTATGGCTGGATGGCCATTCCCGCCGCCACGCTGCTGCCTGCCGGTATCGGCCTGTTCTGGGGCGGATTCGCGGTGCTTTACCTGAAGCTGGCGCCTAAGGGCTGGATCAGGTTCGTCTTCTTCGCGGCCCTGTTTTCGGTGTTTGAAATGACGCGCGGCATGGTGCTTTCGGGATTTCCGTGGAATCCGGCCGGATCGACCTGGAAAGCGGGCAGCGCCATGTCGCAGATGGCGGCTTATGTCGGGGTCTATGGCTTGGGCTTCGTCACTGTGCTGGCCTTCTCAAGTGTCGGCGTGATCCGGAGCGGAAAGGGCGCTGCGGGTTATGCGCCGACGATTTTCGGTGCGCTGACGCTTCTGGGCTGTTTCAGCGTCGGTCAGGTGCGGCTGATAACCACCCATGTCGGCGATATCGGTTACGCCATCCGCTACGTGCAGCCGGCGGTCAGCCAGGCCGCCAAGTGGGACAATGCCAATTTCAGCCACCTATTCTTTTCTTATATCGGCCTGAGCAAGGCGCCGCCCAAGCCCGGTCATCGCGCGCCGGACCTGATCATCTGGCCGGAAGGCGCGCTGCCGATCATGTGGGAACAACTGATGGACCCGCGAACGGGCACGGTCGAGGACATGGCCGATCTGCTGACCGATGGCCAGTCCCTGCTGATCGGCACATCCCGCGAAGACGGTAAGACGGCGGCGGGCAAGCCGATCTACCGCAATTCGATGCTGGCCCTGCACCGCGAAAATGGTCGGACCCGCATCATCGGGTCATACAACAAGTTCAAGCTCGTGCCATTCGGTGAATTTACGCCCTATCAGGATATCCTTAATCCGCTTGGCATGTCGGCCCTGACGCATTTCGATGACAGCTTTACGCCCGGCGAACGCACGCGTCCGCACAGCTTCCCAGGCATACCCAGGGTTTTGCCGCTGATTTGCTACGAAGGTATATTCCCGGCGCTGGATATGACCAGTTACAGACCAAACGACATAATGCGGCCCAAATGGATCATTAACATCTCCAACGACGCCTGGTTCGGCCCGACGACAGGACCGGTGCAGCACCTCAACCTCGCCAGCTTCCGCGCCATTGAGGAAGGGCTGCCCATGATTCGATCAACCCCCACGGGAATATCGGGCGTTATAGATCCCCTGGGAAGAGTTGTTCCGGGCACGGCAATAGGTTTAGGTGTAGCGGGATACATGGACGTAACTTTACCAGGCGAGGCAAATGTTACCGCTTTTGCACAACAGAGGTATGTTTATCCTGTGTTTGCTATCATGCTTTGCTTGAGCCTGATTGTTTTTAGCGGGACTTTTTCTGTCGGAAACCGGCCTTTATCTGCGAAAAAACGGGCCTGATTGCAAAAAGATGTAGCCCAAAGTGAACAGTTTCGCTATGCGCTAGCGTATAATATACAGTTTGGCCGGTCTTCCCCATCGGCCAGGTAAAAAGTAAGAGGCTTAAGTTGGACGATAATTTGAAGGCTGAACGCGGCCCGAACCCCGTCGATCTGCACGTCGGCGCCCGCGTCAGAATGCGCCGCAAGTTCCTGGGCATGAGCCAGGAAGGCCTTGCCGAGACCATCGCACTAACATTCCAGCAGGTGCAGAAGTATGAGCGCGGCTCCAACCGTATCAGCGCCTCGAAGCTTTGGGAAATTGCCAAGGCCCTCAAGGCGCCGGTGGCCTATTTCTTTGAAGGCTATGGTGAAAATGAAGCGGTCGAGGGCTTCTCGGAATCGGAATCCGAACAGTTCGTTCATGGTTTCCTGATGACGACCGAGGGCATCGAACTGGCCGAAGCCTTTCCGCGCATCAAAAACGCCAAGCACCGCCGCCGCATCCTCGAACTGGTGCGCAGCCTCGCCGAAGACGACGACGCGTAAGCTGTCGGTTTGGAACTGCCAGATGAACAAGGCCCCGCTTTTCCGGAAGCGGGGCCTTTTTTGTCCGAAACAGACGGGCGTCACAGGACAATATTTAAAAAGACGCTTGATCATATAAACATATCTTTATATGGTTATGAGGAATGCGAAAGCCTTGCTGAAAGTTCCGAACCATGCGCCCCAACTATATCTTCACCAGCGAAAGTGTCTCCGAAGGCCATCCCGACAAGGTTGCCGACCGTATTTCGGACGTCGTGGTCGATGCCTTTCTGGCGCGTGATCCGGAAGCGCGCGTGGCGTGTGAAACCCTGGTAACGACCAATCGTATCGTTCTGGCGGGTGAGGTACGCGCCGGCGATGACCAGATCGAGGAGATCATTGGCGGCCTGGAAGAAAAAGGTGCGCCATGCCGTCAAGGATATCGGCTACGCGCAGAAGGGCTTCCACTGGGCCATGGCTGACTATGCCTGCCACCTGCACGCCCAGTCGGCCGATATCGCCCAGGGTGTCGATTCCGGCGACAACAAGGACGAAGGCGCCGGCGACCAGGGCATCATGTTCGGTTACGCGACGGACGAAACCGAGGAACTGACCCCTGCCCCGCTGCAATGGTCGCACAATATCCTGCGCCGCCTGGCCCAGGCCCGTCACGCCGGCGAACATCGCCTGGAGCCGGATGCCAAAAGCCAGGTGACCGTCCAGTATGAAAACGGCGTGCCGTCGCGCATCCTGAAGATCCTTGTCTCGCACCAGCATCAGGACGGCCTGACACCTTCGGATGTCGAAGCGATTATCAAGCCCTATGCCCTTGAAGTCCTGCCCACCGGCATGGTGACGGCCGATACCGAGTGGCTGGTCAATCCGACCGGCAATTTCGTCATCGGCGGCCCGGATGGCGACGCCGGCCTGACCGGACGCAAGATCATCGTCGATACCTATGGCGGTGCGGCCCCCCATGGCGGCGGCGCCTTTTCCGGCAAGGATCCGACCAAGGTCGATCGCTCGGCCGCCTATGCCCTGCGCTATCTGGCGAAGAACGTCGTGGCCGCCGGCCTGGCCAAGAAGTGTACCCTGCAGGTGTCCTACGCCATCGGGGTGTCGCGGCCGTTATCCTTCTATGTCGATACCCACGGTACCGGACAGGTTTCGGAGGAAAAACTGGAGGAAATCCTGCCGGAGCTGATCGGCGGCCTGACTCCGAAATCGATCCGCCTGCACCTCGGTCTCAACAAGCCAATCTATGAGCGCACCACGGCCTATGGTCACTTCGGCCAGAAGCCCGATGCCGATGGCGGTTTCTCCTGGGAAAATACCGATCTGGTCGAGGCGCTCAAAGGCGCATTCTGATCAATTCACTTTGGCAAAAAGAACGGAGGGGGTTATACGGCGCCGTATAATCTCCTCTTTTGCGTTCAGAGTTAAATGTCCGAAAAAAATACACCGCCTGCCGAATGGGGCCCGATGCGCTCTTTCGGACGGATCAAGTCGCGTAAGCTGAAACCGCAGCAGGCGAGCCTGTTCGATACCCTGCTGCCCCGGATCGAGGCGACCGACGCGAATGTGAAGGCCGCCCTGACCTCCGGCCGTGACCTGTGGCTGGAAATCGGTTTCGGCGGCGGTGAGCATCTGGCGGCCCAGGCGGCCCGAAATCCGGCTGTCACCCAGATTGGCTGCGAACCCTTCCTCAATGGCGTCGGCTCAGCTTTGCGCCATATCGCGGACGGGGATCTGAAAAACGTGCTGATCCTGCCGGGTGACGCGCGGCCCCTGCTCGATAGCCTGCCGGAAGCGTCCTTGAGCCGCATCTTTATCCTGTTCGCCGATCCGTGGCCGAAGGCGCGGCACAACAAGCGCCGGTTTATCCAGCCGGAAACCATTGCCGCCTTCGCGCGCGCGCTGAAACCCGGCGGCACGGTGCGTTTCGCCACCGATTGGGCCGATTATGCCGACTGGGCGTTGGAACGCTTCCTGGCCAGTCCGGATTTCAACTGGCCGGCGCAATCGCAATCCGACTGGAATACGCCGCCCGCCGATCATGTCACCACGCGTTATGAGACCAAGGAACTGGGCGACTGCAAGCCGGTGTTTTTCGATTTCGTGCGCAAATAGTCATCTTCACAACCGTGTGATGTGCCCTCTGGTCAAACGGTCTGAATTAGGACATGGTTAATGTTCTTAACCGGGGGGCGTGTGTATGGAGCGGTTGCATAAGGTATCGGCGGGCTTCGTCTTCGCCTTTCTGTGCCTGCATTTTGCCAATCATTTTGTCGGTCTGCTGGGCATCGGGGCCCATGCGCAGTTCATGGATGCCGCCCGGCTGGTCTACCGCCATCCGGTGGTTGAAATGGCGGTCATGCTGGCCTTTTTCGTGCAGATTCTGACGGGCATCTCGCTGATGATCGAAATCTGGGCGCAGAAAAAGGATTTCATCCACCAGCTTCAGGCGGCGTCCGGCCTGGTCATGGTGATCTTCATCCTCGTCCATGTCGGTGTGATCGCCGTTGCGCGCATGGTTTTCAATCTCGACACCAATTTCGAATTTGCGGCGGCCACCTTTGCGCCGCCCCTGACCTATGCCGCCTATGGGTTTTATGGCGCCGGGGTCTTTGCGCTGTTTGTCCACTTCGGCTGCATTCTCTATGACGTCTTCAAGAAGACCAGCAAGCCGGTCGGCGGGCTGCTGCTGATCGCCACGCTGGGGGTGGGTAGCTATGCCACTTACCTCCTGCTGCTGATGTATTCCGGCCATCTGTATCCGGTCACCATTCCGGATGCCTACCAGCACCTGTTTTAAATTCTCCTTGGCAAAATAAAAAAGCGGGCCTATATAGCTTGCCAACATGACCGATTGCCGAAAGGCGACGGCGGCGGCCACAGAGCCTGCCGCCTTTTTTATTGCTTTAGAGACCCCATTGCGCGCCAAGACGACTGAAGAACGCAAGCTGCTGGAAGCCTTCGACCCCATCGCCGAAGCGCTGGAGCTGGATATCGTGCGCGTGCGCCTGCAGGGGTCGCGTGAGCCCGGCGGTTCGCGCTTCCTGCAGATCATGGCTGAGCGCAAGTCGGATGGCGACATCAATGTCACCCAGTGCGCCCGTCTGTCGCGCGCCATCTCGGCCTATGTCGATGAGGTCGATCCGATCCCCGGTGAATTCACGCTTGAAGTGTCATCGCCCGGTATCGATCGCCCCTTGACGCGCCTCAAGGATTTCGAAACCTACGAGGGTCTGGAAGCCCGTATCGAGCTGGATCGCCTGGCTGAAGGTCGCAAGCGTTTCCGCGGCATCCTGGCCGGTATCGAGGATGACCATATCGCCATCGACCTCGAAGGCGAGGAAGAGACCGCGCTGATCCCGTTCGACTGGGTGGTTGACGCCAAGCTGATCCTTAATGACGAGCTTCTGAAACGTGGTGCCGAGGCAAAGGCGGCGCGCGGTGAGGAAGACGACGAAGAAGATGAAGATTTTGACGACGCCGATTTCGATGATGAAGACGATCTCGATGATGACGCCGCTAATGACGACAAATAAATAAACAGAAGGACTCACCAATGAGCTTCACCGGAATCAGCGCCAACCGCCAGGAACTGCTGCAGATCGCAGAGGCCGTGGCGCGTGAAAAGTCGATCGACAAGACCGTGGTCATCGCCTCCATCGAGGAAGCGATCCAGAAGGCCGCCCGTTCGCGTTATGGCGCCGAGCACGACATCCGCGTCTATATCGATCCGCGCACCGGCGAAATGACCATCACCCGTCACATCACCGTGGTGCCGGATGAGGAACTGGAAAACGAATACGCCCAGAAGACCCTGACCGAAGCCCTGCGCGACGACAAGGAAGCCTTCGCCGGCAAGGAATATTCCGAAGTTCTGCCGCCGTTCGAACTGGGCCGCGTCCAGACCCAGATGGCCCGCCAGGTGGTGACGCACAAGGTGCGTGAAGCCGAGCGTGAAAAGCAGTATGACGAATACAAGGACCGCGTCGGCGAAATCGTCAATGGCACCGTCCGCCGCGTCGAATACGGCAATGTCATCGTGGATCTCGGCAAGGGCGAAGGCATCATGCGCCGCGACCAGTCGATCCCGCGCGAAGCCTTCCAGGTCAATGACCGCATCCGCGCCTATATCTATGATGTGCGCCGCGAGACCAAGGGGCCGCAGATCATGCTGTCGCGCGCTCACGGTGGCTTCATGGCCAAGCTGTTCGCGCAGGAAGTGCCGGAAATCTATGACGGCGTGATCGAGATCAAGTCGGTGTCGCGTGATCCGGGGTCGCGCGCCAAGATGGCCGTGCTGTCGAACGATAACTCGATCGATCCGGTTGGCGCCTGTGTGGGTATGCGTGGTTCGCGCGTCCAGGCCGTTGTGGCCGAACTGCAAAACGAAAAGATCGACATCATTCAGTGGTCGCCCGATGAAGCCACCTTCATCGTCAACGCTCTGGCCCCGGCCGAAGTTTCCAAGGTCGTGCTCGACGAAGAAGAGGACCGCGTCGAAGTGGTGGTGCCTGACGAACAGTTGTCGCTGGCCATCGGCCGCCGCGGCCAGAACGTTCGCCTGGCTTCGCAACTGACCGGCTGGCAGGTCGATATCATCACCGAGTCGCAGGACAGTGAGCGCCGTCAGAAGGAATTCGCCGAGCGCACCGCCCTCTTCGAGGAAGCGCTCGATGTCGATGAAGTCATCGCGCAGCTTCTGGTCACCGAAGGCTTCAGCTCGATCGAAGACCTGGCTTTCGTCGATGAAAACGAAATCGCCGTCATCGAAGGTTTCGACGAGGAGACCGCTTCCGAACTTCAGGCCCGCGCTCGTGACTATCTCGAACGCGAAGCCACCGAGCAGGACAACAAGCGCAAGGAGCTGGGCGTCGAGGACGGCGTGCTGGACATCGAGGGCGTTACCCTGCCGATGGCGGTTGCCCTCGGTCAGGCCGGCGTCAAGACGATCGAAGACCTGGCCGACCTGGCGACCGATGAAATCCGTGGCGGCTTCGAGCAAAAGGGCGGCGAGCGCGTGCGCGTCCCCGGCGCCCCTGGAATCGTTCAACCTGTCGGTGGCCGATGCCGAGGCCCTGATCCTCAATGCCCGCGTTGCCGCCGGCTGGATCGAGGCTCCGGTTGTCGAGGAGGCCGAGGAAGAGGCTTACGAGGAAGCCGGTGCATTTGCTGAGGAGGGCGAAAATGTCGCCGACTCCGAGCAATGAGCCCGCGCTTTTAACCGACATTGACGACGCTCTGGTCCTTGGCGAAACCGCCAGGGCCTTCCCATGCGCCGTGATATTGCCAGCGGTGAGACTGTCCCCACGGACGGTCTCATTCGCTTCGTCGTGTCTCCGGAAGGGATGCTGACGCCGGATATCGCCCACAAGCTGCCGGGTCGCGGCTTGTGGATCGCCTCCGAACGCGATGCCCTTGAAATCGCGCTGAAAAAGAACATATTCAGTCGGGCGGCCAAGCGACAGGTCAAGGCCGAGCCCAATCTCATTCCTCTGGTGCATGATCTGCTGCGCCGCCGCTGCCTCGATCTTCTCGGTCTGGCCCGGCGTGAGGGCGGGATCGTCAATGGCTTCGAAAAAGCGCTGGCCGCCGTCAAGTCGGGCAAGGCTGGCTGGATCATCGAGGCTTCGGATGGTGCGGAAGACGGCCGCCGGCGCATTTTATACGCCGGCAGCCAGCAAACCCCCTCGCCAAACGTCTGCGGAAGCTTTAGTAACGCCGAATTAAGTTTGGCTTTGGGCACAGAAAATGCCATACACGTCGCACTCCTGTCGGGGCGGCGCGTGCAGCGTTGGTCTTTGGAAATGAAAAGACTGTCGGGCTTCGAACCCCTGGTGCCGGAAGGCTGGGTAAGAAGGCCGGAGCCCGAAACGCCCGGTTAGTATCGGGCAAGAGACTGTGAGTGTTGGTTCTTCTGCCCTGACTGTATACGGCCACGGTAATGATCGAGCGCTCGTGACGCGGACGGCTGATTTCTGATCGGGCGCCCGAATGACGATATTATTGAAACAGAAGTCCGGCACTCGGGTCAGGCTTCGCAAAAGGTTAGTAGACAAGCCGGATGAGCGACGGAAAAGACGACAAGAACAACGACCAGCCTGCCAATCGTGAGCGCGCGCCGCTGACGCTGAAGCCGCGTGTCGGTGGCAATGTTTCGACAGGTACGGTCAAGCAAAGCTTCAGCCATGGCCGTTCCAAGACGGTGGTGGTGGAAACCAAGCGCCGCATCGGCGCCCCGCCTGCCGGCGCGGGAACCGGTCATGTGCGTCCTGCCGCGCCTGAAATCAACCGTCCGCAACAGTCCCAGGCGTCCCGTCCGGCGCAAGGCGCCCCGCGTCCGCAAGGCGGCAGCGCTGGCGGTTTGCGTCAGGAGGAGCAGGAAGCGCGTCAGCGCGCTATTGCCGCCGCGCTAGCCGATCAGGAACGCAAGGCCGCCGAAGCGCGGGCCGCCGCGGCCCGTGCCGAAGCCGCTAAACCGGCGCCGGTTGTCCCGCAGGCGCCCCAGCCGGCCGCCCCGGCCGCAGACGCAACCCCGCGTGCCTCTGAGCCGGCGGCCGTGACACCCCAGGCGCCGCAACCCGCACCCGCCGCGCCGGCCCCGCAGCAACCGGCTTTCCGCAACGAGCGCGCCCCGCGTTATGACCAGCGGGCAGAGCGTCCGCAACAGGGCCAGCGTTCCGACGCGCCGCGCGGCGAGCGCACGCCCTATCCGTCACGCGATCCGAATACCTCGCGGCCGCCTTATCCGCCCAGAGACGGACAACGTGACGGTCAACGCGAAGGCCAACGTGATGGCGCCCCGCGCGGCGATCGTCCCTATACACCGCGTGATCCGAATGCGCCGCGCACCCCGCGCGATCCCAATCGTCCGTTCACGCCGCGTGATCCCAACGCCCCGCGTACCCCGCGTGACCCGAATGCGCCGCGTGCCGAACGCGGCGAAACGGTGCGATACAACGTTAATTCGCCGCGCCCGCCGCGTCCTGGTCAGGGCGTTTCCGCCAATGCGCCCGCCACGCCGGAAGTCGATCGTATCCGTTCGTCGCGTGGCGCCACGGGCATGGCCGGCAAGGCGCTCGATACCCGCAAGACGGATGACGATGATCGCGGCACCAAGCGCGGCAAAGCCGGGGCACCGGTCAAGGCCGTGTCGCAGACCCGTGGCGAGCCCAAGCGCCGCGAAGGCCGCCTGACCCTTCAGGCCGTTGTCGGTGACGACGAGGGCACCGCCGACCGGATGCGCTCGCTGGCCTCGGTGCGCCGCGCCCGCGAACGTGAACGCGAAAAGCGCAAGGGCCATACCACGGAGCAGGCGCGCGTCTCCCGCGAAGTGGTCATCCCTGACATCATCACCGTGCAGGAACTGTCCAACCGTATGGCCGTCCGTGCCGTCGACATCATCAAGTTCCTGATGCGCCAGGGCATGATGCTTAAGATCAACGACGTGATCGATACCGATACCGCCGAGCTGGTGGCTTCGGAATTCGGCCACACCGTCAAGCGCGTGTCGGAATCCGACGTTCTGGAAGGCTTCATCGACGCCGAGGATCATTCGGACGACACCGCGCCGCGTCCGCCGGTCGTGGCCGTCATGGGTCACGTCGACCACGGCAAGACCTCGCTGCTTGATGCGCTGCGCAAGGCGGATGTCGCCTCCGGCGAAGCCGGCGGCATCACCCAGCATATCGGCGCCTACCAGGTTCGCCTGCCTTCGGGCGACAAGGTGACCTTCCTCGATACGCCGGGCCACGCTGCCTTCTCGGCCATGCGTGCCCGCGGTGCCAATGTCACGGATATCGTGGTGCTGGTCGTGGCGGCGGATGACGGCGTCATGCCGCAGACGATCGAAGCCATCAACCACGCCCGCGCCGCCAAGACGCCGATGATCGTGGCGATCAACAAGATCGACAAGCCGGGCGCCAAGCCGCAGAACATCATCAACGAACTGCTCCAGCACGAAGTGGTGGTGGAAAGCCTCGGCGGCGACACCCAGGTGGTCGAGGTTTCGGCCAAGACCAAGCAGGGCCTTGATCAACTGATCGAAGCCATCCTGCTCCAGGCCGAGGTGCTTGACCTGCGCGCCAATCCGGATCGCACGGCCGAGGGCATTGTCATCGAATCCAAGCTCGACAAGGGCCGGGGTCCGGTGGCTACCGTCCTGGTCAAGCGCGGCACCCTGAAGCGCGGCGATATCCTGGTCGCCGGTTCGAGCTTCGGCCGCGTCCGTGCCCTGATCAATGAGCGCAATGAGCAACTGAGCGAAGCCGGTCCTTCGGAACCTGTGGAAGTGCTGGGGCTCGATGGCGCACCGGAGCCGGGTGAAGCCTTTGCCGTGGTGGAAAATGACGCGCGCGCCCGTGAAATCACGGAATACCGCGAACGTGTCCGCCGCGAAAAAGACCGTCGCTCCGGTCGGCGCTGTCTCGCTCACCGACATGATGAGCAAGCTGGCCGACAAGAAGGTCAAGGAGCTGCCGCTCATCATCAAGTCGGACGTGCAGGGGTCTGGTGAAGCCATTGTCGGCTCGCTGGAAAAGCTGGCCACCGATGAGGTCCGGGCGCGGATCATCCATTCGGCTGCTGGCGCCATCACCGAATCCGACGTGCAACTGGCCAAGGGCTCGGGCGCGCCGATCATCGGCTTCAACGTTCGTGCCGGCAAGCAGGCGCGTGACCTGGCCGAGCGCGAAGGTGTCGAAATCCGCTACTATTCGATCATCTATGACCTGATCGACGACATCAAGGGTGTGCTGTCGGGCATGTTGGCGCCGATCCAGCGTGAAACCTTCCTCGGCAATGCCGAAATCCTCGAAGTCTTCGATATTTCGAAGGTCGGCAAGGTGGCGGGTTGTATCGTCAAGGAAGGCAAGATGCAGAAGGGCGCGCGTATCCGTATCCTGCGCGACGACGTCGTCATCCAGGAAATGGGTATCCTGTCGACGCTCAAGCGCTTCAAGGACGAGGTCAACGAGGTGCAGGTGTCGCAGGAATGCGGCATGGCCTTCAACGGCTTCCAGGACCTCAAGAAGGGCGATTTCATCGAATGCTTCACGGTCGAGGAAATCAAGCGCACGCTCTAATCTTTTAAAACGCTTTTGGCCCGGATCATTCCGGGCCAAATTCGTTTTAAGGGTTAGGTGTTTGTTTTCATTCCTGATGTGTTATGGGGTGTGGGGTCTGTGACCCCCATCTTCTTTTAGAAACCCTGGCTATGCTCGACACCACAGATTTTGACCCCGCCCATTATGTCCTGATCATCAAGTGCCCGGATACGCGAGGCATCGTGGCGGCCGTCTCCGGCTACCTGAATGACAACGACATTTCGATCGTTGAATCCAACCAGTTCAACGATGCTTTGGGTGACATGTTCTATGTCCGCGTGGTGTTCCGGCAGGCCGGTCCGAAGATGCCGCCGATGCAGACCCTGCGTGACGGCTTCAAGCCGATCGCCCATCGTTTCTCGATGGACTGGGAGATTCACAGCTTGGCCAATAAGCCCAGGGTGCTGATCGCGGTATCGAAATTCGGCCATTGCCTGAATGAGTTGCTCTATCGCTGGCGGTCCGGCCTGCTGCCGGTCGATATTGTCTGCGTGATGTCAAACCACGACGATATGCGTTCCCTGGTCGAATGGAGCGGTATTCCTTATGTCTGCCTGCCGACGAAAGGTATTGGCAAGTCGGAGCAGGAGGCCGAGTTTCTCAAGCTGATCGAAGACTATCAGGCCGATCTGGTGGTGTTGGCGCGCTATATGCAAATCCTGTCCGACGACTTCGCGCGCAAACTGGAAGGCCGCTGCATCAATATCCACCACTCGTTCCTGCCCAGTTTCAAGGGGGCCAAGCCCTATCACCAGGCCCATGCGCGCGGCGTAAAGATCATTGGTGCCACGGCGCACTATGTCACGTCGGATCTGGATGAGGGCCCGATCATCGAGCAGGACGTCCAGCGCGTCCATCACGGCCTGACGCCGGAACAACTGGTGGCCATTGGCCAGGATATAGAGGCAAGGGTGCTGGCGCGGGCCGTGACCTGGCACGCCGAGCGCCGGGTGATTATCAACGGCGCGAAGACGGTTGTTTTCAGCTAAAAGATAATCTTGAAAACGGCGATCCAGAAGATCGAGCAATAAACCGTCAGTCCCGCAAGTGTATAGATAAACGGATACTTGCGATCGTCGGTGGCGGTGCGAACATGCGCGCGGCTGCCGAATATACGGTCGAAATCCTGCTGCGCCATGAAGGCTGATATATAGGGCGCTTGTGCATAGCAGATGGCCGTAGCGGACTGGCGGGAAGTACTTTGCATAAGGGTCTGGGGGCTAGAGGGACGAAAAACGCTTATTTGGGGTATTACGCGCGCGGAATCTGGCTTTTTTGGGTTTAAAAAAGAAATTGGTCATAAAAAATTAATACATTTGTCAAAAGCGCCCATAGCGATTCGCTTTCAATGACAAAAATACTCCCAATCTGACTTTGGGTTTGTTACCGGTTCAAAAGCTTGATGATTGCGTAGGCTATGCCAAACCACACTGCGCTGCAGATAATAAATGTGGCAGCCAGCGTGATGGCAAATGGAATTTTCTTTTCAGTCGTATCCTGAATGCCCTGGTCTGCCTCGGATTGCGAAGGCAGGGGCGTATAGCTCAACAGGTATGATGCTTCATTCTTTTTGACCGTATCGTCAAAACCGAAGGTTTCGCTCGGAACATATTTCGCCAAAACAGGTACTCCACTAACACTATAATACACCAAATACGCTAATTTTTTCGCCAGAGTCAAAAAATTAACCAGATGAGAGCCCCTTTCAGGTAAATTTTGTCTTAATACCGGCACCCTCACTTTGAAATAGTGAGCCCTGATTCTTCGTTTTCCGGACATGGCCGCACCTTTATCCAATATCAAATTTTTGTGCGCAACCAAGACGGTGCTGCGATGCAGCATTGCTTGTATCTCTTTACCAGTCAGGCGCTTTTGAATACTGGAGTGCCGATTTTATGCGTGCATTGATACTTGATCACTGCAAAGCAATAAAGGCTTCAAGCCGCCGATGCCTTTCGGATGAAAGGCACCTTTAGGGTCAGATAGGTGCCGGCGCGCCATAGCCATTCCAGGGGGCCATAAAGGAAGCCTTTGAACCACATATGGGCGAAGACGACCTGGGCGATAAAGGCCGGGATAGCGATCAGAACAGCGGTGGATTGCAGCATGGTGGCGTGAAGCCCCAGGCCGAAACTGTAGAAGACTGGCACGAAGATGACCGACTGCAGCACATAAAGCGTCAGGGTCATTCGGCCCGCCGGGGCCAGCAGGTTCAGCAGGCCATGCGCGAAGCCGTAATAGAGGCAGAGGAAGCCCATCATCAGCACGGTCATCAGGCTCAGGTCGAACCAGCCGGAAAGCATGGTATCCCACAGGCTGCGCGGCATGAATACGGCCTCGGATGTCGGCATCAGCGCCACCAGGATCGGCTTGCCGTATGTCAGGCCGATGGCGCAGATGCCGGCTATGGCCAGGGCGACCAGGCGGAAGCGGATAAAGCGCTGGGGTTGGCTGAAGAAGTGGATGCGGCCCAGCACCATGCCGATCAGTGACAGGCCCAAAATCTGGCTCAGGCGGCCGGACTCATACATGAAGGACCACTTGAAGGGATGGCCGTCCACCCAGTTCATGCGTATGGTTTCCAGCAGGCTCTTGCCGGTGAGATAGGCTTCGGGTGTGGCGGCGGTCCAGAAGCCTGGGGCCTTGTTGGCCCAGGCGGCGCCATTCAGCGCGCTGATGATCTGGAAAATCTGTATCGGCTGGAGCAGGAAGAAAACGCCGAGCGCCACAAGCAGGGCATTCGATTTCAGGCGATAGAAAGGTACGAGGAACACGCCCATCAGTGCCAGGACTTCCAGCACATCGCCGCGATACCACAGACCGTGGATGATGCCGATCAGGCCCAGCAGGGCCAGCCGCCACAGGAAACGGACAGTGAAATCGACACCGCGCTTGGCGGCGCGATCCATGATGATGAAGAAGGACACGCCGAAGCACAGGGCCAGCAGCGAAAAGGATTTGCCCGCGAAGGTGGTGAAGATGATGTTATGCCACAGAAGCTGCGTCGGGTCAGTGGTCGGGTGCGCCCAGTAGAGTTCATAAAGCTCCGGCATATGCACCAGGAACAGCCCCATCAGGGCGAAGCCGCGCAGGGCATCCAGCCCCTCCATGCGAGGTACAAAATCCGGTTTCAGCGCAGCCATGTTCACCCCCGTTATAAGTATGGTTTTTCCCTGCATAGCGCAGGAATTGCATTTTTGAATAGAAAAATCAGCAGAAGCGCCTATATGGACCGGATGAAACGTTCCTTTAAAGACAAGCACCACGGCCGCGCGCCGGCCGAACTGGGGCCGTCCCAGCGCCAGTTGCGCGCTGGTGAACTGGTGCGCCACGCCCTGGTCGAAATCCTGCGCGAAGAAGAGATTCACGATGAGGCGCTGCATAATGTCTCGATCACGGTCACCGAAGTGCGCTGCTCGCCCGACCTGCGCCATGCGACCGTGTTTGTTGAACCGCTCGGCGCGGGATTGAATGGCGTAACCATCACCAAGGAACAGATCGGCCCTGCGGTCGATGCACTGAACCGGCATTCGAAATTCCTTCGCGGTATTCTCGGCAAGCATATCGAGATGAAGTTCACGCCCGACCTGCGCTTCTTGCATGACGAAAGCTTCAATGAAGCCGCGCGCATCGATGCGCTGTTCATGCGTCCGGATATTGCGCGTGATCTGCATCATGATGATGAAGACGAAGAGGATTAAGTAAGAAACCCCACCACCACGCCTTCGGCGCGGTCCCCCTCCCCCATCAAAGATGGGGAGGTATAAGGTTTTCTTTTTCTTTTACCTCCCCAGTTTACTGGGGAGGGGACCGCACAACGACGCGAAGCGGCTAGATGCGGTGGTGGGGATTCTTGCTTTCTTACATTTGGAGGCCACTTGGCACGTAAGAAAAAAGGCGAGGCGATCCACGGCTGGGTCTGCTTCGACAAACCGCTGGAAATGACCTCGACCTCGGCGGTCGGCAAGATCCGCTGGCTGTTCCAGGCGCAGAAGGCCGGTCACGCCGGCACGCTTGATCCGCTGGCGACCGGCATATTGCCGATCGCACTCGGCGAAGCGACCAAGACCGTGCCGTACCTTATGGAAGCCGACAAGGTCTACAGCTTCACCATCACCTTCGGCCGCACGACCGATAGTTATGACGCCGAAGGCCGCACCATTGCCGAATCCGATGCGCGCCCGACGCGCGAGGCCGTCGAAGCCGCCATTCCGCAGTTCATCGGCCAGATCGACCAGGTGCCGCCGGCGTTTTCCGCCATCAAGGTCGATGGCAAGCGCGCTTATGACCTGGCCCGCGAAGGCGTCGAGGTTGAGCTGAAGGCCCGCGAGATCGAGGTATTCGACCTGACGCTCGATGCTTTCGACACCGAAACCGCCAGCTTTACGCTCCATTGCGGCAAGGGCACCTATGTCCGCTCGATCGCGCGCGACATCTGCCTGGAACTGGGTGTTTGCGGTCATGTCACCACGCTTCGCCGCGAGGCGGTGGGTGCGTTTGAAACAAAAGACTCAATAACACTGGAAAAGCTTGAGGAATTAGTGCATAGGAACGCCCATCTTGAGGCTTTACTTGGCGTAGAGACGGCACTGGACGACATCCCGGGCCTGCCTGTGACGCAAGATGAGGCCGCAAGATTGAAGCAGGGACGCGACCTTGCCCTTCTGCCCCGCCAGATTGAACAGCTTCGAGCGGCTCTGAAAGCCCGTCATGACGACGGCTATCTGGAGTTTCCCGATACGGTTCAGGCGGTACTGAATGGACAGGTTCTCGCTCTGTGTACCTTACGCGACCGGACATTACACCCGGCTCGTATCTTAAACCTATAGCTTCTCAATAAGGAGAAACCCGATGTCGATTACTGCTGATCGCAAGACAGAAGTCATCAAGACCCACGCTCGTACCGCCAATGACACCGGCGGCGCCGAAGTTCAGATTGCGATCCTCTCGGAACGCATCGCCAACCTCACCGAGCACTTCAAGGAACACAAGAAGGACAACCACAGCCGCCGCGGCCTCCTGAAAATGGTATCGCAGCGTCGTCGCCTTCTCGACTACCTGAAGAACCGTCACGCCGATCGTTACGCGGCGATCATCGAAACCCTCGGCCTGCGCCGCTAGGTTTTGCGACTACCAAGGGCTTGGGGGCAACCTCAGGCCCTTCTCCATGATTAGCCGCTCTCAAGCAGCGATAGCGGTAGGGCAACTAAAAAGACTCGCCATATCGGCGATTATACACCCCGGTCGGAATATCTGGCCTGCTAAATACACCCCGCGAAACATCGGTTTCGCTTATACGCTGGGCCAAAACGAAAAGGCCCCTTACACGCGCCGCTTAATCGATAAGCGGCCACCTCCCGAACGGCATGGGGCTGTTCCGGAGCCGAATGAAAGAAACGAAATGTTCGACATCAAAAGAAAATCCATCGACTGGGCGGGCCGCAAGTTCACCCTGGAAACCGGCCGTGTCGCCCGTCAGGCCGATTCCGCCGTGCTGGCCACCTACGGTGAGACCACCGTCCGCCACCGTTGTTTACGCGCGCAAGCCGAAGCCCGGCCAGGACTTCTTCCCGCTGACCGTCAACTATCAGGAAAAGACCTTCGCCGCTGGCAAGATCCCCGGTGGTTATTTCAAGCGCGAAGGCCGTCCGTCGGAAAAAGAAACCCTGGTCTCGCGCCTGATCGACCGTCCGATCCGCCCGCTGTTCGTCAAGGGCTTCAAGAACGAAGTGCAGGTTGTCTGCACCGTCCTGTCGCACGACATGGAAAATGATCCGGATATCGTCGCCATGGTCGCGGCTTCTGCCGCCCTGACCTTCTCCGGCGTGCCGTTTATGGGCCCTATCGGTGGTGCCCGCGTCGGCGTGATCGACGGCGAATACGTCCTGAACCCGACCCTAGACCAGATGAAGGACTCGGAACTCGACCTCGTTGTCGCCGGCACCCAGGATGCCCTGATGATGGTGGAATCGGAAGCCAAGGAACTGTCGGAAGACAAGATGCTCGGCGCCCTGATGTTCGCTCACCGCGGTATGCAGCCGATGATCGACGCCATCCTCGAAATGGCTGAACACGTCGCCAAGGAACCGTTCGACTTCGAAGCCGAAGATTTCTCGGGCATCGTTGCCGACATCAAGAAGCTGGTTGGCCAGGACATCCGCGACGCCTACACCATCCAGGAAAAGCACCCGCGCCACGAAGCCGTTGGCGCCGCCAAGTCCAAGGCCGCCGAAGCGCTCGTCGTCTCGGAAGCCAATCCGAACGGTGTCGACGCCGCCAAGTTCGGCGCCGCCTTCAAGGAATGTGAAGCCGAAGTCCTGCGCCGCGACATCATCGAGCACGGCAAGCGCGTTGACGGCCGTGCCGTCGACAAGGTCCGCTCGATCGTCTCGGAAGTCGGCATCCTGCCGCGCACCCACGGTTCGGCCCTGTTCACCCGCGGTGAAACCCGTGCCCTGGTCGTCGCCACTCTCGGCACCGGCGATGATGAGCAGTTCATCGACGCCCTGGAAGGTACGTACAAGGAAAAGTTCCTCCTGCACTACAACTTCCCTCCGTATTCGGTTGGTGAAACCGGCCGCATGGGTTCGCCCGGCCGCCGCGAAATCGGCCACGGCAAGCTGGCCTGGCGCGCGGTCCGCCCGATGCTCCCGGCCGCGGAAGATTTCCCCTATACGATCCGTCTGGTCTCGGAAATCACCGAGTCGAACGGCTCCTCTTCGATGGCGACCGTCTGTGGGTCTTCGCTGGCCCTGATGGACGCCGGTGTGCCGCTGAAGTCGCCGGTTTCGGGTATCGCCATGGGTCTGATCCTGGAGCCGTCCGGCGAATACGCCATCCTGTCCGACATCCTGGGTGACGAAGATCACCTCGGCGACATGGACTTCAAGGTGGCCGGTTCGGCCAACGGCATTACCTCGCTGCAAATGGACATCAAGGTGGCCGGCATCACTGAGGAAATCATGACCAAGGCGCTGCGTCAGGCCAGCGCAGGTCGTCTGCACATCCTGGAAGAAATGAACAAGGCCATCTCCGGTGCGCGTGAAGAGCTGGGTGAATTCGCGCCGAAGATCGAAACCATCAAGATCGCCACGGACAAGATCCGCGAAGTGATCGGCACCGGCGGCAAGGTCATCCGCGAAATCGTCGAAAAGACGGGCGCCAAGATCGACATCGCCGACGACGGCACCATCAAGATCTCGGCTTCGGAACAATCGAAGATCGACGCCGCCCGCGATTGGGTGAAGTCTATCGCCTCGGAGCCGGAAGTCGGCGCCATCTACAAGGGCAAGGTCGTGAAGGTCGTCGATTTCGGCGCGTTCGTGAACTTCTTCGGCGCCAAGGACGGCCTCGTCCATATCTCGCAGATCAAGAACGAAAAGGTCGGCAAGACCTCGGATGTTCTTAATGAAGGCGACGAAGTGAAGGTGAAGTTCTTAGGGTTCGACGATCGTGGCAAGACGAAGCTGTCCATGAAGGTGGTCGATCAGGAAACTGGCGAAGACCTGACGGAAAAGCTGGCGGCGGAACGTGCTGCTCGTGTGGCTTCCGGTGAAGAGCCTGAGCTGGAAGCGGCTGAAGGTGGTGATCGTCCGGATCGTGGCGAGCGTTCGAGCCGTCCGCGCCGTCCGCGCAGAGACTAAGCGCCGGAGACTTACGGGGTGAAGGGGCCTGCGGCCCCTTCGTCTTTCTCTTAAAAAAGCCTGCCATCCCTTTTTGAGGATGGCAGGCTTTTTTATTTAAGGTGAGGGGTCACGGACCCCTCAACCCCATAACTCGATAGCGCGTGTGACAAAGTTCGCGCTACTACGAAAGTAACTCTGACTAAACTTATTATTTAGTCGATAATTTTGCCAGACATGCAAACAGGTACTTTAAATGAAATCCGATGAAACAACTGCGACGATGATGAATTGCTTTCATCATTCTTCATGCCGCCTTTCCCGTTCAAACCAATAACAGAAAGTACCTTAATTTCTCCGCCGGCACTTCTTTCAGATGATTTCGTTGTATCGGCGTTTTCTGAAACTGCGATAGACACATCGAATTCAATGTAAGTAATTTCAGAAACGAGTTTTCTGTTAATTGTAGCTGGTGAAATCGCAATTAAATGTCGTGATTTAGATTTTGCGTTTTCAACACCGAGAGCAATTTCACTAAGAGTTTCCTCTATCAATTCACTTAACTTCATGACGAATCCTCGACATAGAAAGAATAAAAGCTAACATAGTGATAGCTCATTAAAAATTCCAAACGTCAAATTTAAAGCCTATGACCGCTCCCACCACCATCACCGATCAAATCCTCGACCGTAACGCCTTGCTCCTGCTGGCCAATAAGGGCGAGCCGGTTACCCTGCTCGGCTGCGAACTGGATGAGGTCGATCTGTCCGATCTGATCCTCAATGGCTGGGTGTTCGATCAGTGCTTGTTCCGCAAGGCGAAGTTTGTCAGCGCCAGGCTGGATGGCGCGCAATTTATCTCCTGCAAGGGCGCGCACGCCGATTTCACCAGCGCTGACCTGGCCGAATCCCGCTTCACCGCCTGCGATTTCAACAACAGCAAATTTCGTGGTGCCACGGTCTCACAGGCACAGTTCCGTCGCTGCAAGCTCACCGGCGCCAATTTCAATGACGCCAAGGCGCTCGATGTCCTTTTCGAGGAAACCCGCCTGAACGACGCCAAGCTGCGTAATTTCGCCTTCAACAAGCAGACACTGAAGTCGCTCGACCTGACCAATGCCGAGCTTCAGCGTTGCGATTTCCGCGGCGTGACCTTCGAGGATTGCAGCTTGCGCGATGCCGTCCTGACCGATGCCCGTTTTGAAGGCGCCGACCTGCGCGGCACCGATATCGGTGGGGTCCGGCTGGAGGACGCCCGCCGCTTCAAGGGCGCGACCATTTCCCGCGCCCAGGCGGCGGAACTGCTGTCAGAGCTCGGCCTGCACGTCCGTTAAGGGTTAAATCCCCTCGCCGCCATAAATCGGATTGTGGATGCCGCACTCGACTTTTTCTGAGTCGGCCCAGCGGCCGGAGCGGGCGTCCTCACCGGCAGCCACCGGCTTGGTGCAGGTAAAGCAGCCGATCGACGGAAAGCCCTGTTCGACCAGCGGATGCGGCGGCAGGTCATGGTTCTTGAAATAGGCGGTGATATCGTCGGCGGTCCACGTGGCCAGCGGATTGACCTTGAAATGCTTGCCGTCGAATTCGACGATCGGCAGTTTCGTGCGCGTGGCGCTCTGGTGGCGCTTGCGGCCGGAAATCCAGGCGCCATAGCCTACCATGAAGCGATTCAGCGGCCGCACCTTGCGCAGGTCACAGCAGGCGTCCGGATTGGTGCGCCACAGGGTGTTCTTGCTGTCTTCCGTGCTGGCTTCCTCCGCATCGGCCTTGAGATTGACCAGGTTGGTCAGGCCGAGCTTTACCACCAGTTCATCGCGGTACTGGAGGGTCTGGAAAAAATGCCGGTCGGTATCGAGGAAGATGACGGGCAGGTTCGGCTCGACCTGCGCCACCATGTGCAGCAGCACGGCGGAATCGGCGCCGAAGGACGACGACAGGGTGATGTCGCCGATAAATTCTTCAGTTATCGCTTTCTGCAGGATTTCCTGCGCGGTCAGGTGTTCCCAGGCCGCGCTCAGGGCTTCGGCGCGCAGTGACCCGTGCGTCTTTTTCTGGTCTTTCAGTATGTCGATCAGGATCGTCATAGCGGGAGGTCCTTAGCCCTCGGCGGCGTGCCGTAGAGCCCATACGGGGCGCTTGTCGTCCGCCGCCCCTTGATAAAATACACTAAAACGGGATTTGGCCGCTTCAATGGCCTGTGCCGGATCCTTGTCCTTGACGAGGAATTCATCGAACCCGCAGCGCAGCATCTGGAACAACTGGTCGCGCAGCACGTCGCCGACCGCACGGATGATGCCCGTGTAGCCGGCTTCGCGCAGGATGCGGGCGGTCGAATAGCCGCGGCCATCGCGGTAACCGGGGAAGCTGACCTCGAACAGGGTGATTTTCTCGATAAAGGGCAGCAGCAACCGCACGTCATCACCCGGATTGATACGGACGCCATAGTGGCCATTCAGGCCATCAAGTTCACGCAGGGCGCGGTCGAAGCCGAGCACATAGGGGCCATCGACGCCAGTCGTATCCTCGTCAGCCAAAAGCGTCCAGCCATCGGGAATGACTTCGCCGTCATTGGTGACCAGTTTCGCCTCGTGTGAGGAATTAAGCGGGCTCATGCAGCGCCTCCGCGAAGGTGTTACGGCCGACCCGTTCAAGCGTATCGATGAAACGCTCTGCGTCAGAAGTCCGCAAGGTGAGATAAAGCTGCACCACGCGCTCGATAGCGGCGGGCACGGCTTCGGCGGAAAGACCCTTGCCGGTGATCTGGCCCAATGCGGCCTTTTCATCGGCACGGCCGCCCAGCAGGATCTGATAGAATTCAACCCCCTGCTTGTCGACGCCCAGGATTCCAATATGGCCGACATGGTGGTGACCGCAGGCATTGATGCAACCGGAAATCTTGATCTGCAGATCGCCGATCTTGTCGGTCAGGTTGGCGTCCTCGAAACGCTTCGAGATTTCCTGCGACAGAGGGATCGAGCGCGCATTGGCCAGCGAGCAGTAATCCAGGCCGGGGCAGGTGATCATGTCGGTGATCTTGCCGGCATTGGCCGTGCTCAGATTGACCGTATCGAGCTTTGCATACAGCGCATAAAGATCGCGTTTGGCGACGTGCGGCAGGATGATGTTCTGCTCATGGCTGACGCGCAATTCGCCGTAGCCGAATTCATCGGCGACATCGGCCATCAGGTCCATCTGGGCCGAGGAGGCATCGCCCGGCGGCAGGCCGACGGGCTTCAGCGAAATGGTCACCGACACATGGTCGTCGCGCTTGTGCGGATGGGTGTTGTTCTTCACCCAGCGCGCGAAAGCGGCATCGGCGGTCTTGGCGCGTTCAAACGCAACACGATCGAACGGCGCATCGACATAGGCCGGATCGGGGAAATAGCTCTTGATGCGCGCCACCTCGGCGGCCGGCACATCGATGGCGGCCTTGTCAAAGGTTTCCCATTCTTCCTCGACCTGACGCGTATATTCGTCAGGCCCGAGGGCCGCGACCAGAATCTTGATGCGCGCTTTGTAGCTGTTGTCGCGGCGCCCATAGCGGTTATAGACGCGCAGGCACGCTTCGAGATAGCTCAGCAGCTTGTCGCCGGGCAGGCCCTTGCGGATGCAATGCGCCAGCGCAGGCGTCCGTCCCATGCCGCCGCCGACATAGACATCGAAGCCCTGCGGTGTCAGGTGCAGGCCGATATCGTGCAGGCGGATGGCGGCGCGGTCCTTTTCGGCGCCGGTAATGGCGATCTTGAACTTGCGCGGCAGGAAGTTGAATTCCGGGTGGTTGGAAGACCACTGGCGGATGACCTCGCCCCACGGACGCGGATCGTCATGCTCGTCCTTTGCGGCGCCGGCGAACTGGTCGGTCGTGGTGTTGCGGATGCAGTTGCCCGATGTTTGCAGGCAGTGCATCTCGACCTCGGCGAGGTGCTTCAGGATTTCCGGCACCTCTGCCAGCTTGATCCAGTTGAATTGCAAATTCTGGCGGGTGGTGAAGTGGCCGAAATCACGGTCATAGTTGCGGGCAATATAGGCCAGCTTGCGCATCTTGGCCGAGGACAGCACGCCATAGGGCACGGCGATGCGCAGCATATAGGCGTGCAGTTGCAGGTAGACGCCGTTCATCAGGCGCAGCGGCTTGAACTGGTCTTCGCTGATCTCGCCGGCGAGGCGGCGCTTCACCTGGTCGGAAAACTCGTTGATGCGGTCCTGCACGAAGGCATGGTCGAACTGGTCGTAAACGTACATCTTAGTTCTCGAAAATATCTGCGCGTTTGAACGCGCTGGAAAGGGCATCGGCGGTCTGGCCGATGGTCGGGCCATTAGCGCGGACAAATTCGCGCACATGCTCGCGCTGCACCGGTGTGCCGGCGTCGGTCAAGGGAATGACATAAGGCGCGACCACCTCGGTTTCGCGCGCCTTCCATTCGGCCAGCGCCGCATCCGCCTGCTCATCGCTCAGGCGCGCAGCATGGGCGGCATCCTCAACCCAGCCGGTTTCGGAAAACCAGATGGTCAGGCCGTCTGTCAAGCGATTGGCGGTCAGTAACTTCATGCGTTGATCCTGAGGGTCTCGGTAATGACGGCCGCAGCCGTATCCTGATAAAGCGCGGCGACTTCGCCGATAATGACGAGGGTCGGGCCTTTGGGTGGGTTGGCGGCGATGGCATCTGCCAAAGCGCTGAGATGGGTAAGTGTGCGTTTTTCGTTCGGACGAGTGCCGTTTTCTATGATCAGGGCCGGTGTATCGGGCATCCGGCCATGGGCCATCAGCTTGTCGGAAATGATCTTCGCCGTGGCGACGCCCATATAGACCACCAGCGTATGATGCGGGGCGGATAGCGCCGACCAATCGAGCAGCAGCGGGTTATTATCCGGATCGCCATCCTTGGCGTGACCAGTGATGAAGGTGACGCTCTGGGCGTGATCGCGGTGGGTCAGGGGCACGGCCGCCGAGGCCGCGCAACCGAGCGCCGCCGTAACGCCTGGCGTGATATGGACCTCGATACCGGCGGCGCGCAGGGCTTCGACCTCTTCGCCGCCACGGCCGAAGACGAACGGATCGCCGCCCTTGAGTCGCACGACACGGCGGCCCAAGCGAGCCTGTTCGACCAGCAGTTCGTGGATTTGTTCCTGCGGCACGGAGTGGTTCGAACGTTCCTTGCCGACATAGAAGCGATCGGCATCGCGGCGCGCCAGGTCCATGATGCCGTCCCCCACGAGACGATCATAGACAATGACATCCGCCTCGGAGAGCAGGCGCAGGGCTTTCAGGGTCAGCAGTTCGGGATCGCCCGGACCGGCCCCGACGAGGTTAACCACACCGGTGCGCGGGGCATTGACCGAGGGTGAGCGCCAGGGCCACGGCCTCATCGATCTGGCCCATGCGCGCCAGTTCAGCGGCCGGCGAGGACAGGATGTTTTTCCGTGCGCGGCGGCGATCGTCCGTGTTCGGAAGAAGTGCGCGCAGGTGGGGTGACAGGGCGGTGGCGAAGGCGGCGACCTCGGTCTCCGAAGGCGGCACGGCGGCTTCGATCTTGCGACGGGTCTCTCTAGCCAGCACCGGCGCGGTGCCGCCGGTGGCGACGCCGATGCTCAAAGTGCCGCGGTCGATAATGGCCGGCACATGGAAATCGGAAAGGTCGGGAAAGTCGACCACATTGAGTGGCGCGCTGGAGGTTCGGGCCAGGGCGGCGCCTTTTTCGGCTAGTTGGCGATCCTCAAAAGCGACGATGATCAGCGCGGCGTCTGCCAGTTCGGCGGCTTCCGGCCAGCGCGGCAGGGCCCCAATACTATCTGGCGCCAGATCGGCCAGCGGCGCGAAAACGGTCACTTTCGCCGGCGTGCGATTGAGCAGGGTCAGCTTGCGGATTGCCCACGCGCCAGCGCCGATCATGACGACCTGACGGTTTTCCAGCGGCCATGACAGGGGCAAAGCAAGCATATGAGCCAAACCAAAAGAGGGACCATACAATATGATCCCCTCTACAGCCTCTTATTTAAGGTTTTGCGCCCGCGAAATAAAGCGATGGTTTGTCGTGCGAGGGTTTAGGGGCGCTAAACGGCGCTTAATGACTGGCGCCGTCCCATTTGGTGATCTTGAGCGCATCGAGGTCAATGGCCGGAATGCAGCGCAGATTGATGCAGCGCATGGGCTTGCCGTCCGGTCCCTGGCCTTCGGAATAGGGGGCTATGCCGCAGGTCGAGCAGAAATGGTGATGCAGGCGGCGGGTATTGAAATTGTAGGTCGAAACGCCCGATTCCGGCGTTTTGAGTTTAAAGGCGTCGGCCGGCACAAAGGCCAGCAGCCCGCCGCGCCGCCGGCACATCGAGCAGTTGCAATCCAGCCCCTCATTGAAATCGCCCTCGACCTCAAAGGCGATCTGGCCGCAATGGCAGCTTCCCTCGTGCAGCATGATGTGTCTCCTTTGGTGGGAATCTTGTCTGGCAGGCATAAGAAAACAATGCGGGAGACAACCGGTCGCAGCGACCCGACCCTGTCAGTATGCTATAAAGCAGCCATGAGTTCAGAACGCGCCCTTGCCGCCCGCCAGAAAATCCGCGCTGATGCCGCTGCCATCGGCGTGGACGAAGCCTTTATCTCGAATCTAGTCGATGAATTTTACAGCCGTGTCCGCGTCCATCCGCAGCTTGGGCCGGTGTTCAATAATGCGGTCGATGACTGGCCGGATCACCTGGCCAAGCTGAAGCAATTTTGGGAGTCGGTGGCGCTCAATGCCGGGGTCTATTCGGGCCGGCCTATGCAGGCGCACCTGAAGGTTAAATCCATCGAACCGGCGCATTTCGGCGAATGGCTCTATCTGTTCGAACAGACCCTGCGCGATATCGCGCCAACGGATGAGGCCGTGGAATATTTCATGGTCCGCGCCAACCGGATCGGCGAGAGTTTGAAACTAGGGCTGTTTTTCAGGCCGTAAGTGATGTTATTTTAGGCTTTTGGTTTTAATAACTTTTGAGCCTAGTTTAGCGTTCGCTTAGCGTCCGGCAGATCAAGTGAGAAGGTCGGGATGATGACCTTCAGGGGCCGACCGTCTTCATTCTCAAACATATAGTAGCCGCTCATGGAACCGGAGGGGGTGCTTAACGGGCAGCCGGAGGAATAGCTGAAGCTTTCGCCGGGCTTCAGCACCGGCGTTTCGCCGACCACGCCGGGGCCATTGACATATTCGACATGGCCGCGCGCATCCATGATCGTCCAGTGACGGGTTTTGAGCTGCATCGTCTCGTCGCCGCCATTGATCAGGGTGATGTGATAGGCCCAGACGTGGCGCATGTCCGCCCCGCGCCTGTGGGCCTCTGGCGGCACATATTCGACCTCGACGCGGACGATGATATCGTGGCTGGTGTGCTGGTAAAACATGTTTATCGCTTGCTCACTCGGATAAGCTCTCTTAAATGGTGCGCCCGATCATGAAAAGAGAATAGCGCTCTGATGTCCCTGAAACCCGTTCCCGCCGACCAGCCCGAACCGCAAGGCATACTGCCGATGCAGAGCCTGGCGGCGCTTGTCGAACAGGGCGCGGTGATGAGCACCTCCGCGCTTGACGACAACCAGATCCAGCCCGCCAGCATCGACCTGCGCCTGGGCGACCGCGCCTGGCGGGTCCGCGCCTCCTACCTGCCGCGCGCCCGCACCGTGGCCGATCGCCTGCGCGACGTGCAGATGCACGAGATGGACCTGACGCGCGGCGCCGTGTTTGAATCGGGCTGCGTCTATATCGCCGAGTTGAAGGAAAGCCTGAACCTGCCCAGGGGCATTTCGGCGCGCGCCAACCCGAAATCCTCCACCGGCCGGGTCGATGTCTTCGTACGCCTGCTGACCGATTACGGCGTGGCCTTCGATGACGTGGCGGAGGGCTATTCCGGCCCGCTCTATATCGAGATTGCGCCGCAGACCTTTTCGGTGCTGGCGCGTTCCGGCACGCGGCTCAACCAGTTGCGCCTCAAGCGGGGCGTGTCGCCCAAGTTGCGCACCTCGGATTGCGGCGTCGACCTGACCGGCGAACTGGTCGGTTTTCGCGCCCGCCGCCATGCCGGCATCATTGATCTCGATCATATCGACGGCCACGATCCGAAGAAGTTCTGGGAACCGCTTTATTATGCCGGCGGCGAACTGCTGCTCGATCCGGGCGAATTCTATATCCTGGCCTCGAAGACCGATGTCGAAATCCCGGCCATGGAGGCAGCGGAAATGCTGCCGATCGATCCGGGCGTCGGCGAGTTCCGCGTCCATTATGCCGGCTTCTTTGATCCCGGCTTCGGCACGGCGGAAGCGGCCGGTACAGGCTCAAAAGGCGTGCTGGAAGTCCGCTGCCACGAGACGCCCTTCCTGCTGGAAGACGGCCAGACCGTGGCGCGGCTGGTTTATGAGCCCCTGACCGCGCGTCCGGACAAGCTTTACGGACAACTGGGCTCGAACTACCAGAAGCAGGGCCTGAAGCTGAGCAAGCATTTCAAGCCCTGGTAGCCTGCGCTACTTTACGATGTCGTCGACTGTATGACGGGTCACATCGTGATAGCCGGGACGCGCCTTCGCATAGACGGCCTTGGCCATATCGACGCCCCAGCCTTCCTGCGCCATCAGGCTCTTGAACAGCGGCACCACGAACTTCCGGCGCCCCTGCCCGGTCAGGAAATTTTCCAGCGCCGGCATGGCGGGCTGGTAATGATGCTGGATCGCCAGTTGCAGCCAGGCAAACAGGATTTCCGAATTGTGCGTTTTTGAAAAGCCATAGGCGTCGTCAAGCTGCGTCATCTGTTCGACCGTCAGGGTCTCCGGCAGGTGCGTCAGGAAATACTGCCACTGCGGCGAACTGTAATCCGCGACCTTCAGATCCTTCGCGGGCGTACCTTCGGTAAAGGCCAGCACCTGGGCCGATACCTCGTCCAGCAGGGCCGAGGTCGGGGCCACGGCATTATCCGGCATTCCCTTGTCATAAAGCCACTGATGGATCTTCAGGCTCTTTTCGAGGTCGGCGTCATTGTGCAGTAAATGGGTACGCAGGTCGATGACGAAGGCATCCGTCGTCATGCTCTGGAAGGCATAACGCTGGAAATAACCCTTGAGATAGGCATCCAGTTTCTTGCGGCCGAAATGGGCCTCCAGCATCCGGAGGAAGGCGGCGCCCTTTTCATAGGGCACATCGCTGAAATAATCGTCCGGATTGATGCCCTTGAGGTCAGGGTGCAGACGGGTGAAGTCGGGATTGGCCGCCTTGCTGCCGGGTTCGGTCAGGTCTTTCAGCGTGCCCTGCAAATCCTGCCAGCCGAGGACGCGCAGCATGTCGGCGCGCTCCTTGCCATAGACCTCTTCCATGATCCGGCCCTCGAAATAGACCGTGAAGCCTTCGTTGAGCCAGAAATCCTCCCAGGTGGCGTTGGTGACCAGATTGCCCGACCAGCTATGCGCCAGTTCGTGCGCCACCAGCGAAACCAGCGACTTGTCGCCGGCGATGACCGTGGGGGTTGCGAAGGTCAGGGTCGGGTTTTCCATGCCGCCGAAGGGGAAGGACGGCGGCAGGACGAGCACGTCATAGCGGCCCCACTGATAGGGACCGTAAAGTTTCTCGGCAGCCTCAAGCATGGAATGCATGTCGCTGAATTCACTGGCGGCGGCGGCCAGCGTTGCCTTTTCGGCATAGACGCCGGTGCGCGAGCCCTCGGCCTTGAAACCGATATCGCCGATAGCGATGGCGATCAGGTAGGGGGCGATCGGCTTCTTCATGTCGAAGCGGAAGGCGCGCTGGGCCGGATGACCGGCCACCTTTTCGCCTTCGGGCGTCAGGCGATCGGCGCTCATCACCGCCACCAGATTGGACGGCACGACAATGCGCGCGCTGTAGGTCTGGCGGATGGCGGGACTGTCCTGGGTCGGAATCCAGGTGCGGGTGTGGATTTCTTCACCCTGGCTGAAAACGAAGGGCAGCTTCTTGCCGGCGGTCTGTTCGGGCGAGAGCCATTGCAGGGCGGTGCCGTCCTTCGTCGTGGCATAATGGACGACGATCTTCTGCGCGCCCTGCGGCAGTTCGATGGTCAGCGGCTTGCCCATCATGTCGTTGCCCTTGCCCAGGGTGAATTTCAGCGGAGACCCGGAGGCATCAGTCACCGACTGGATATCAAGCGCGCGGGTATCGAGAATGACCTGCTTGGCATTGGCCTCGGTGACGAGGGTGAGCGTCGCCGTGCCCTTGAGAATCTTCTGGTTGAAGTCGGCGGTCAGGTCGAGATCGACATGGCTGACACGCGCCTCCTGCGGGCGGGCGTAGGAATGGTCATCGACCGTTTTGGCAACGATGGCCAGGGGGCGGCGGCTTCATTGTCCCCGGGGGTGCAGCCAGTTATCATCAGGCCGGCAGAGAGGGTCAGGGCCGCTATCAGGCAGGTGATCAGACCGATCGGTTGTCTGGCAGCTTTGGTTGCGGCTTTGGCAATCCTCGAAAGAGCGGGCATCGATCGGCATCCTCGGGTAACTGGCGCCGTTGTTCGGCGCGCCTCTATTAAACGGGAAAACCCGTCTTCACACAACTGTGAAAATAGCACAAGAGCCGCGTGCAAAGGTCACACGCGGCTCTTGACGATTCAGGGGTTTGGCCCCGGTTTACGAACGCGAACGACGCTTGAACTGGGCGCCTTCGCTGCGGGCCTTCGGGGCTTCGCTGTAATGCGGGTTGGCCGGTTTGAAAGCGCCCTTGGAGGCGCCAGCCTTGGCATTGTCCTTGCGGCTGGACGGACGGGCCTTGTTGCGTTCCTGGGTGGGGCGATCAGCTCCACGATCATCACGCGGGGTGTATTCGCGCGGACGTTCAGCATGGACATGCTCCGAACGCGGACGATCATAGCTGCGTTCAGCGCGCTCACCGTATTGGCCACCGCGCGGGGCATTACGGTCAAACGGCTTCTTCTTGCCGAATGGCTTCTTTTCGGCACGCTTCTCGAAGAAGGCATCGGTATTAACCGGCGCCGGACGCTCGGCAGCCATCGGATCATAGGCCGTCGGGCGAGGACCGAAATCCTTTTTGCCACCCGGCTTCTTGCCGAACTTGCGGTCGGCGAACGAACGGTCACCGCGGTCCGTCCCCTCGGCATTGGACTTGCCCGGACGGTTGCGGCTGCGCTTATGGACGTTTTCGGCGTGCGGATCGATATGACGGGCTTCACGCTTGACAGGGATACGGTCCGGAGTGGTCGGTTTTTCAGCCACGCCCGAAGCCAGCATGGCCTCGTCGAGCAACTTCAGCGCCTGGTCCTTGCGGCGGTCGAACGACGGAATGCGCTGACGGGTCATGCGCTCGATATCCTTCAGCATCTTGCGTTCGTCATCCGAACAGAAGCTGATCGAGATACCGCTCTTGCCAGCACGGGCGGTACGGCCGATACGGTGGACATAGGCCTCTGATACGTTCGGCAGCTCGTAATTGATGACGTGCGAGACGTCATCGACATCGATGCCGCGCGCGGCGATATCGGTGGCGACCAGGGCTCGGAGCTTGCCGGCCTTGAAGGCTTGCAGCGCCCGTTCACGTTGGCCCTGCGACTTGTCGCCGTGGATGGCAGCGGATTCGATGCCGCCGGCCTGGAGATAGGCGGCGACCTTGTCGGCCGAACGCTTTGTGCGGGTGAAGACGAGCGTGCGCGACAGCTTGTCTTCGACATAGAGTTCGGTCAGCAGGGCGCGCTTGCGCACGGCCTCGATGTAGAGGACGGTCTGTTCAACGCGCTCGGCCGTGGTGGCCTCCGGCGTGATCTCGACCTTTTTGGGCGCGTTCAGCAGTTCGGAGGCCAGGATGCCGATTTCCTTCGGCATGGTGGCCGAGAAGAACAGGTTCTGGCGCTTGCCCTTGATGCGCGAGGCGATCTGTCGGATCGGCTTGACGAAGCCGAGATCAAGCATCTGGTCGGCTTCATCAAGCACGAAGAATTCGACCGTGCTGAGATCAACCGTCTTCTGTTCGATGTGATCGACAAGGCGGCCCGGTGTGGCGACCAGGATATCGAGGCCGCCATTCAGCGCCTTATATTGCGGGCCATATTTCGAGCCGCCATAGATGGTGGCGATCTGCAGGCCGGTGCCGCGCGAATATTGCTGGAAGCTTTCGGCAATCTGCGAAGCCAGTTCACGGGTCGGCGACAGGACGAGTACGCGCGTCTGGCGCGGCGCGGGCATCTTGCGGTCGGACAGGAGCTTTTGCAAAATCGGCAGGGCGAAGGCGGCCGTCTTGCCGGTGCCGGTCTGGGCGATGCCCAGCAGGTCATGGCCATCGAGCAGGATGGGGATGGCTTGGGCCTGGATCGGGGTGGGCGTGGTGTAGCCGGCTTTTTCAAGCTGGATCAGCAGGGTGGAGGCGAGGCCGAGATCGGAAAAGAGTTTGGTCACGTGTGTCTTTCATGTGCTTCGGGCATCACGAAAGCACACGCCTTCGCAACGGCCCTTACCCGCAACTGGCCCATGCCAGTTCGGGAGTTGAGGGTCGAAGCGTTCGCGTGTCACGGACTTCGGTCATTTTTATAGATGGCAGATCGCCAAAATGGCGGTCTTAAATCACTGGCGGTATGTACTGGTTTGCGCGCAGTTTATCCGAAAAATGCACAATGACATTGCATGACACTTTATCGGACTACGCGTAGACGAAGCATACCTCACGCGGCCAGCGCCCGATATATAGGGCAGCGCATAAATTCCTGAAAATTCGAGAAAATGCGCAGAGAGCGTAAAAATATTCATTACGCACAGGATCAATCCCTGTGCGAGGCGAGACCAATGCCCTTTCATAGGCGGAAAGTCAAGTCCGACCTCGCTGCACCGCAAAACAAATATCCACAATCTGTTGCGCCGCCGGCATCCCTTTTGTGGACTCACTCATTTTTTATAAACCAAAGGCGCCTATGGTATTGGCCAACAGCGTAGTCATACGCGAAAACCCGCAAGCCGCCGCGTTAACGACGGCCGGGTGAGTGCCCAGTGATCCTTTAGTGCCGCGTATGCGTATGCACCATGTGCCCGTCACATGGCCCTCTGCCCATTTCTGCTTTCAGGTTGATCATGACCCCGCCTATCCGCCGCCCCGCCCCGCCCGTTACCGCAGCCCAGCCTGCGCCGGCGCGGCCGTCGGTAGAGGTCATCATGCCGGATCAATATGCCGACCGCCGTTCCGAACCCCGGACCCAGTGCGATGATCGCGGCGCCATGCTGTTTCTTTCCAGCCACCAGGTGATAAATTGCCGCATCCTGGACCAGAGCGCCAGCGGCGCCCGTGTCGCCATGGAAAACCTGGACCATATCCCGGCTGAAATCTGGCTGATCGACCTTGACACCGGCATGGTCAAGCGCGGGTCGCCTGCCTGGTCGATGGCCAACCGCATGGGGCTGAAATTCAACTTCATCCAGAAGATGACAGATGATGGCAAACGGCCAGCCAAGGTGCCGCCTGAAGTCTTTGACGCCTGGGTGCGCCTGAGCAAGGCCACCGGCACACCGGAAGAGGACCCGGACGATGACGTTCTCTATTTTGACTGATCATGTCTGAAAACCGACAAAGAAAAAATCCCGCAAGACATAATGTCTGCGGGGTTTTTTTCTACATCAGGGAGCGGAACTTCAAAGTTCCGTTGACGGCTTTGAGTTCCTCCAGCGCTTCCTTCGGATAGCCCTTGTCGACATCGACAATGACGTAGCCCAGGGTTTCGTTGGTCTTCAGGTGCTGGGCCAGCACGTTCAGGTCGTACTTGGCCATGATGGCGTTGATTGCCGCCATGACGCCCGGCACGTTCCTGTGCAGATGCAGGAAGCGGTGACGGCCGGAGACTTCCGACAGGGCCACATGCGGCATGTTGACCGAGAAGGTGGTATCGCCGCGATTGAGGAAGCCCAGCAGGCGCTCGGAGGCGAATTCGGCGATGGCTTCCTGCGCCTCTTCCGTGCTGCCGCCGATATGCGGGGTCAGGATCAGGTTTTTCAGACCCATCAGCGACGATTCAAACGGATCGTCATTGGTGCGCGGCTCCTGCGGGAAGACATCGATGGCGGCGCCGTAAATCTTGCCCGATTTCAATGCCGCCGCCAGCGCGTCGATATCGACGACATGGCCGCGCGACAGGTTGATGAACAGGGCGCCGTCCCTCATGCGGTTAAACTGCGCCGCGCCGAACAGGTTCTTGTTGTCGGCCCGGCCGTCGACGTGCAGCGATATGATGTCGGCCTCGGCCAGCAGGGCATCGAGCGAGCGGTAGCGTTTGGCATTGCCGAGGGTCAGCTTTTCGGCGAGGTCGAAATAGATGACGCGCATCCCGAAGGCTTCCGCCAGGATCGACAGTTGTGAACCGATGGCGCCGTACCCGATAATGCCAAGTGTCTTGCCGCGCACCTCATGGGCGCCGGTGGCCGACTTGTCCCACTTGCCCTTGTGCATGGCGATCGACTTATCGGGGATATTGCGGGTCAGCATGACGATCAGGCCGATGACCATTTCCACCACCGAGCGGGTGTTGGAATAGGGGGCGTTGAAGACGGCGATGCCCTTTTGCGAGCACGCCTTGAGGTCGATCTGGTTGGTGCCAATGCAGAAGGCGGCCACCGCCATCAGTTTGTCGGCGGCCTCGACGGCCTTGGCGGTCAGGTTGGTCTTGGAGCGCAGGCCGAGAATATGCACGCCCTGCAGCGCCTGGATCAGGTCTTCCTCGTCGAGCGCGCCCTTTACGGTGGTGACGTCATAGCCTTCCTCGCGGAAGGCGCGCACGGCGTCGGGGTGGATGTTTTCCAGCAGCAGCACCTTCAGCTTGGAGCGCGGGAAGGAATAGCGGCCCTGATAGCCTTCGGCGTGCAGCACCTCATCGAACGAGGCGGCGGTCAGGCTGGTGTCGCCATTGACGGCGGCCACCACCTTGGGGCGCACCACGTTTTCGGTGAAGGCGTAGAAGCGTTCGGCGGCGCCGCCCTTGTAGACTTCGAAATCGGTCCAGCCGTCGCCGACCATGGCGACCGCGCCAGCGACGCCAAGGCCGGTCAGGGCCACGACCTTGCCGCCATCCTGCGACAGGGGGTTGGCCTGGTCGACGCCCACAGCCGCGCCGTCTTCATTCCAGATCAGGCGGTTGGCCAGCACATATTCCGGCTCGATGCCGTAATCGGCGACCACAGCGTCGATGAAATCATGGAAGCCGCCCGAGATAATGCGGAACTTACCGGGGTTCTCGGCGAACACCGCCTTGTTGCGGATCACCGAAGCGCTGACCTTGGTCTTCAGCACCTCGACCAGGGCGGCAATATCGTCACGCGTCGGCTTGAGCAACTGGACACGGCGGTTAAGCGCCTCGGCGAAACTGATCTCGCCGGACATGGCCTGATCGGTCAGGGTCTTGATCTGGGCGACATCGGCATGGCGGGCGGGATCGGCGGCGGAAAGCAGCTCGGCCAGAACATCCAGCGCCTCGACCGAGGTAAAGGTCGAGTCGAAGTCGAGAACGACAGTGGCCAGGTTCGGTTGAGGAAAGCTTGCATTCATAGCGGTCACGCCCATTTAAGGGCGGAAACAGGCCATCGGGCCCACCGCCCACTTCAAAAGATGCGCCGCAAATAAGACAAAAGTGCCCCCCGCACAACCGCCTTCGCCATTTATTATGGCATGTGGCGGCTTAATTCTTTAAACCTGTAGACGAATGACCGCCAAACCTGCCAAACCCGTAAAATCTGAAACCAAAACCTCTGATTTCCTGCGCGATTATATGCCCGAACTTATTGACCCCACCGAAGACTATTCCGCCCGCTTCGTTATCGAAGCCCATCCCGTGCATGGGCGGCTGGTCCGTCTGGGGGAAACGCTCGACCAGATACTGAAGGCGCACGACTATCCGCCGCAGATCGCCAACCTGCTGGGTGAAGCCTGCGTCCTGGCCGTGCTTGTGGGCGCCTCGTTGAAATTCGAGGGGCGCCTGATCCTGCAGGCGCAAGGCGACGGCGTGGTGCGCTATGTCGTGGCCGATTACGACACCAAGGGCGGCCTGCGCGGTTTCTGCCGCTTCGATCCGGAAGAACTGGCGACGCTGGTGGCGGCCAATGAGGGCAGCTTCCAGAGCCTGGGCGCCCAGGCCCTGCTCGGCAAGGGCACCTTCATCATGACGCTCGACCCGGAAAACCACGGCGAGCGCTACCAGGGCATCACGCCGATCGAAGGCGAGAGCCTGGCCCTGTGCGCCGAGACCTATTTCCGCCAGTCGGAGCAGGTGCCGACCCAGATCAAGCTGGCCTGTAGCGAGTTTGCCGGAGAGGACGGTCCGAACTGGCGCGCCGCCGGCGCCATGATCCAGGCCATTGCCGGCGACGCGACCCGCGGTGATACCAAGGACTCGTTCCAGCATATCCGCGCCCTGTTCGAAACCCTGGGCGAGGAAGAACTGACCGATTTCGACCTGCCGGCCGACCGTTTGCTCTATCGCCTGTTCCACGAGGACGGTGTGCGCCTGAGCGCGGCCAAGTCGATACACAAGCTTTGCCGCTGCACGCAGGAGCGCGTCGAGGGATTGGTGCAGTCGTTTAGCGACGAAGAGCAGGCCGAAATGCTGGAGGCCGATGGCCGTGTGCATATCACCTGCGAATACTGCTCGAAGACGTTTTTCGTCGGGCTGTAGTCCACTCAAAGCTGCGATTGCGCTTTTAAAGAACGATGTTACTGTGATTTCACCGGCCGGAGAAAACAGGACCGGGGGAATCTAGGGGAAACATCGTGAGCAAAGCGCCTGACATCTGGATCAGCGACCGTGCGCGCATGTCACGCAGAACCGTGATGAGCGGGGCGACAGCGGCCGTTTGTCTTCTTGCACACCCGACGCTTGCCCAGCAGGTCAGTACGCCACCGGCAGATACACTGGACGATCATGATGCCGCCGCCCTCGCCGCCCGGACGGATGACGCCGATCACCTCAGCATAGAGGTCATGGTCAATGACCAGGGGCCTTATCACTTCGTTGTCGATACCGGCGCGGAAAGCTCCGTGGTGGCCGATAATGTCGCCCTTGCATTGGGCCTGCCGCCGGGCGCCTCGGTCGTGGTCGATGGTTTTTCCCGGCGTATACCGGCACAGACAGTCCATGTCGAAAGCCTGGCCTTCGGTCCCTTCCAACGCAAGAGCCTGACCCTGCCCGTCCTGCCGCGACAGTATCTGCTGGCCGATGGCTATCTCGGCCTTGACGCCATCAGCGACAGCCGCGTCACCTTTGATTTTGCCGGCAAGACGCTGAAAATAGAGCAGCCGCGTGACAAAAGCAGCCGTCATCCCCGGCCCGGCACCTCCACGCGCCTGTGGGCCAGTGGTTCTTCCGGCCGCCTGCGCGTTTCCGATTGCCTGGTTGATGGTGTCCGGGCCACGGCCTTCATCGATACCGGCGCTCAGGTTTCGGTCGGCAACCGGGCGCTGAAGGCGGCGCTGGCCCTGCGCGGCGGCCTGCAAAATCTGGGACCGCTCATTCTAAATGGCGTGACTGGCGGCGAAATTCTCAGCGAGGTCATCCCGGTTTCCCTCATCAAACTGGAAGACCTGTCCTTCACCGATTCCCGGCTGGCGATCGCCGATGTGCCGAGCTTCGATTCCTGGAACGTGCATAACCGCCCCGGACTGCTGATCGGCATGAACTTCTTGCGCCAGTTCGCGGCCGTGACGATCGACTATCGCCAGAAATCCATCCGCTTCGAACTGAGCGAAGCGCCGCCCCTGCCATCTCCAGGCGTACGGATAAACAGCCATGTCTGACGCTTTTACGCGCCGGAGCTTCGCGGCCGGCGGCCTGGCCCTGACCGCTTCCCTCCTGCCCGGCGGTCCCGGCTGGACCCAGACCATCACGGCCAATGCCTCCCTGCAGAAGCCCGATTCCGATCAGGATGCAGCCAGTCTCGCTGCACGCACCGACGCCAGCCAGCATCTGACCATAGAGGTGATGATCAATGGCCGGGGGCCGTATCATTTCGTCATTGATACCGGCGCCGAACGCACCGTCATCGCCGATACGGTAGCTTCGGCGCTGGGTCTTCAGCCGGGCGGCAACGTTACGCTGGAGGGTATCGGCGGACGGATCACGGTGACAACCGTCCATGTCGATCGCCTGACTTTCGGACCGTTTTTACGAGAAGGTCTCAACCTGCCTACCCTGCCGCGCGCCAATCTGTTCGCCGACGGCTACCTTGGCCTCGACGCCATAAATGGCAGCCGCGTGACCTTTGATTTCCGTAATCGCGCCCTGAAGATAGAGCAGCCGCGTGACCATGCGCCACAGGACTCGCAGGGTATCGCCAGCGTCCGCGCCAGAGGCAAGAACGGCCGGCTGCGTGTTTTCGACTGCCTGGTGGACAGCGTGGCAGCGGTTGCCTTCATCGATACCGGCGCCGAAGTTTCCGTTGGCAACCTGTCGCTCTACAACGCCCTGAAAAACCGCAATAGAAACCTGTACAGCACTGCCCGGATGACCCTGACCGGCGTAACCGGTGGCGAGGTGACCGGCGACGTCATCCCCGTCGGCCGGATCCGTCTGCACGACCTGTCTTTTACCAATGGCACACTGGCAATCGCCGACATACCTGACTTTTCCATATGGAAGGTCGCGCAGCGCCCCGCCCTCTTGATCGGTATGGACTATCTGCGCCAGTTCGCGGCGGTAACGATCGACTATCGCAATAAGGAAATCCGCTTCGAGATCAGCCTTGCGCCGCCGCGACCGACCCCCGGCGTGGAGATCGACCATACAGCTTGAATTTCAAGAATGATGATGCTCAAACTAATCACTGAAAGCGATTTTGTGAGTTCAGATGAAGCATGCAAACTTAAAAGCCAGAATGACGTTTTCGGTAATACTGGCTCTTATGATTGGAGCGGCGAGTTCGATATTATTCCTGCATATCGGTTTCGAAGAGAATGCTCAGGGCGAATATTATGACCCACTTACGAAGGTTATAGACCTGCCTTATACTGCAGAAATGTTTGTTATATTCTTTTTGCCGCCAGCCCTATTGTGCTTTATGGCAATGTTCATAATATCCGCTTACTTTTTCAAAAAATAAAATGTTTTGGCAAGCAGACCAGTAAGTTTGATCAGTTCTGCATGTCCAGGGAATAGCCAGCCGAACGCACCGTCCGGATCGGGTCGAACTGGTCGCCATTATTCAGTGCCTTGCGCAGGCGGCCGACATGGACATCGACCGTGCGGGCCTCGACATAGACGTCATTGCCCCAGACGGCATCGAGCAGTTGCTCGCGCGAGAAGACGCGACGCGGATACTGCATCAGATAGTCGAGCAGCTTGTATTCCGTCGGCCCCAGATGGATATCGCGGCCGGCGCGCTGGACGCGATGCGACAGGCGGTCGACGGAGATTTCACCGAACTCGACGCGATCTTCCGAAAGCGCCGGCCGGATGCGGCGCAGCACGGCGCGGATGCGCGCCATCAGTTCGACCATCGAAAACGGCTTGACCACATAGTCATCGGCGCCGGTATCGAGACCGCGGATACGGTCGGTTTCTTCCGAGCGCGCCGTCAGCATGACGATTGGCAGGTTGCGGGTCGAAGCCTGCTGGCGCAGGCGGCGGCAGACTTCGATACCGGATACCTTCGGCATCATCCAGTCGCAGACCAGCAGGTCCGGCGCACGCTCCTTCACCATCACAAGGGCTTCGTCGCCATCGGTGGCGACCCCGACATCATACCCTTCCTTCTCCAGGTTGTAGCTGAGGAGGGTGCTGAGGGCGTCTTCGTCTTCGGCAACTATGATGTAGGGCTTCATGCGTCTCTGCGGCGGTTACGGGTTACTGGTCCAGATTACTGGCTTTGGGGCGGGATTCGACATAGTCCTCACCGGTCAGCTCGTAATTGATATGCTCGGCCATATTGGTGGCGTAGTCGCCGATGCGCTCTAGGTTCTTAGCCATGAAGAGCAGGTGCGTACAGGCCGAAATGGTACGTGGATCGCCCATCATGTAGGTGAGCAGTTCGCGGAAGAGGGCGTTATAGTGTTCATCCACCTCGGTATCCGAAGACCACACGCTTTGGGCCAGGTCAACCTTGCCGGACTTGTAGGCATCCAGCACATCGCGCAGACGCGACGAGACCAGCTTGCCCATGCGCTCGATCGAACGGGTGAGCGGCGTCATGGGCTCGGCTTCGGAAATGACAATCGAGCGCTTGGCGATATTCTTGGCCAGGTCGCCGGTGCGCTCCAGCGCCGTGGCCAGCTTCATGGCGGCCACGGTCTTGCGCAGGTCGTCGGCCATAGGCTGGCGCAGGGCGATCAGACGGATGCACTTGCGCTCGACATCCTTTTCCAGTTCGTCGAGCTTGTGGTCGCGGGCCACAACGCTCTGGGCCAGGGCGACATCGCGGCGGGCCACGGCTTCAACGGCCTCAGCCACCTGCGCCTCGGCCAGGCCGCCCATGAGCACCACTTCGGCGGACAACTGGTCCAGTTCGTCGCCATAGGTCTTGACGATGTGGGTATTCATCTTGAACGACACCTTTTGAATTCCTTGTTCCTGATAGCCGACGCACGACGCCTGATGCCGGGAACTATAGCCCCAATAGGCGTATTTTGTGACAGTTTTATAATGCGGGTTGCTTTTTTTATGCGCTCAGGCGCCGCGCGGGCTTACGCGCAAACATGCGCGGCGGGCGGTCGCCCTTGCCGACCGGCTATACCGGTCGGAGGACTTTATCCTAGCCGGCATCTTTCATCGGCACAGCGTCACCAGTGACCAGACGCGGCGCATCGGCAACCCCAAAAGCGCGGGTCTGCGGAAAATAGGCACTGAAGGCGGTAAAGGTCTGGGGCGCATGGGGGAGGGCTGTCACCTTACCGTCACGCTCAAGAATATCATCTTCATTGGCCGAGACCGCCCCCTGACTTTCGACCACCAGTCCGCCGCGATGGCGGTTGATGATGTGCTTGACGATGGCCAACCCCAGGCCGGTGCCCAGCTTGTCGCCGCTCTTCTGGCCTTCGACGCGATAGAATCGCTCGGCCAGGCGTGGCAAAAATTCCCTTTGATTCCAGGGCCTTCATCGCGTACCGTGACGCGCGCATAATATTCATGCACATTGCGGTCAGGGCGCAGCAAAACCAGTTTGGCAGCTTGTTTGTCGTTCAGCGACATCGCCTGCGGCAGGGTAACATCGAAGCACACCGTGATGCTGACCTCCGAGCCTTGCGGCGCATATTTCAGCGCATTATCGGTGAGGTTCTGCACCACCTGGAGGATCTGGTCGCGGTCGCCGATGATCGGGAACAGACCGGGCCGGGGCGCATCGATGCGCAGGCGTATGCCCTTCTGTTGGGCCAGCACGCTAAGGCTGTCCACCACATCGCGCACGGCCAGAGCCAGGTCCGCTTCGCCTGCAGGCGGCACATGTTCGCTCATTTCGATGCGCGACAAGGAGAGCAGATCGGCGATCAGACGCCCCATGCGATCGGCCTGGGCGCCCATGATTGTCAAAAATCTGTCACGCGCCTGCTCGTCATCGCGCGCCGGACCGCGCAGGGTTTCGATAAAGCCGGTGATCGAGGCCAGGGGTGTGCGCAGTTCGTGCGACGCATTGGCGAGGAAATCGGCGCGCATCCGCTCCATGCGGCGGGCATCGGTCTCATCGCGGATCACCAGAAGCGCCAGACGCTGGCCATCATGTGCCTTTTCCATCGGCAGGGGGCGGAAAAGGCGCGCCAGAACTGGTCGCGCGCGCCACCGCTGGTCTCGAAATCGACCGAGCCGGTTATGCCGCCGAAGAGGGCCTCGTCGACATTTTCCAGCACTTCCGGCACACGGATGGCCCCGACCAGCGGCCCGCCATCCGGGCGCAGATGAAATACGGTCTGGGCGGCGTCATTGGCGAAGATCACACGGCGCGCGGCGATATCATCCGGTTCGTGGCCGGAAACGATCATCACCGGGTCAGGCACGGCGCGCAGAACTTCCTGGAAACTTGGGCCCAGTGGCTGCACCTTGTTCTGCTTTTCCGGGGCTTTCAGCGCGCGAATCTTCTCCTCGGCATCACCAAGCAGGACCAGATAACGAATGGCGGTATAGCCGATCACCAGCAGGGCCACGATGATGGTCAGCAGGTGCATTGGCGGCAGGAAGGCCATAGCGACCAGGATCGCGCAGCCAATAACGGTGCCGACCGGGACGAACTTCCAGACGCTCTGACGCTTTTCCATTTTGTACCCAAACCTCGCGGCGTTCATCTTATGACTTAAAGAACGTCGTGTTTATAGCGATTTGACGACAGTTTGGTGACCTGGCCGTAAACAGGCGATTAATCGGCGTACTGACAAGTTTGAGGGCAAGTTATGGCCGTGTTTGCCCGTCACCGCGCACCACATATTTGAAGGTCGTCAACTGATCGACGCCCACCGGCCCGCGCGCATGAAGGCGGTCGGTCGAGATGCCGATTTCGGCGCCGAAGCCAAACTCGCCGCCATCGGCATATTGCGTCGAGGCATTCCAGACGACGATGGCGGAATCGACTGCGTTGAGGAAGGTCTCAGCCGCTTTCGCATCCTCGGTAATGATCGCCTCGGTATGGCCAGAACCATAGGTCTTGATATGGGCGATGGCCTCGGCTTCGTCCTTCACCACCTTCACCGAAAGGATCGGCAAGAGGTATTCCGTGCGCCAGTCGTCCTCCGTGGCGGCCGACATCGGATAGATGGCCCGCGCCTTGTCATCGCCGCGAAGCTCGCAGCCGGCAGCTTTCAGAGCCTCAGCGATGGGCGGCAGCAGTTTCGCCGCCACGGCCTCGTCGATCAACAGGGTTTCGGTGGCGCCGCAGACCGAGACGCGGCGCATCTTGGCATTCAGGGTCACCTCCAGCGCCTTTTTCGGATCGGCGGCGGCGTGGATGTAGGTGTGGTTCAGCCCTTCGAGATGGGCCAGCACCGGCGCGCGCGCCTCGGCTTGCACCCGTGCCACCAGCGACTTGCCCCCTCTTGGGATAATGAGATTGATCGCCTTGTCGAGGCCACCGAGGATCAGGCCCACGGCGTCACGGTCGGAGGTCGGGACAAGCTGCACGCAATAGTCCGGCAGGCCCGCGGCGCGGAAGCCGTCCTCGAAGGCGGCATAGATGGCCAAGGCCGAATTGAGCGCTTCCGAACCGGTACGCAGGATGGCGGCATTTGATGAGCGGATGCACAGAGCGGCGGCATCGGCCGTCACGTTCGGGCGGCTCTCATAGATGATGGCGATAACGCCGATCGGGGTCGAGACGCGGGCGATATCGAGACCGTTTGGGCGTGTCCAGCGCGCCAGTTCGCGCCCGACCGGATCGGCAAGAGCGGCGACCTCTTCCAGACCTTTCGCCATGGCTTCGACCCGCGCCGGATTGAGGATCAGGCGCTCGATCATGGCATCGGTCAGGCCCTTGTCGCGGGCGAATTGCTGGTCCTGTGCGTTGGCAGCGAGGATCTGCGCTTCACGCTGGCGGATCGACTTCGCGGCTTCGAGAATGGCCTTTGTCCGCGTCTCCGGTCCAGCCAGACGCATGGCCTCCGCACCGAGCTTGGCTTTGTGTGCCATGTCGGTCATCAGGTCATTTAGAGATACGGCGCTCTGGTCGTCCATCGGGCGGCTCCTTGTTACTCAAGGGCTATATAGCGCAAATGCCGTAAATTACGACCGTTTCATGCGATATTACTCAAGCGCCCGAAAGCATCAAGATTGTTGAGTTCGCAGCTTTGATCTGTATTCGCGCAGAGCACGACCTATAATAAATGCAAGGGAAAGAGCCACAATTTGTGCAATTACGTAAAACGATACAGCGTCACCGAGTGGGTAAACCCTGCCGTGAGCGGCCAGCTTTGCAGCTTCGGTGGCACTTTCGCACCAGACTAAAATAGCAGGCACTAACACAAGAACGGCGATAGTGACCCAAGCGACGCGTTTCGCCGCGAACGCAATTGTCAGAGCTGCAATCACTATCCAGACTACAATTAATAAGTACGGATGTGTCATTACAGGCCTATCACACCAGCGCCATATCATCCCGATGGATGACTTCATCCCCTGACGTATAGCCTAAAATCGCTTCAATGTCGCGGCTGCCCCGACCTCGGATCAAGCGGATCGCTTCGGCGGAATAGGTGACTATCCCCCGCGCCACTTCCGTGCCCGCCGGCGAGACAATCGATACGCTGTCGCCCTTATCAAACTGGCCGGCGACCTCGACAATCCCTGACGGCAGCAGGCTTTTGCCATTATGCAGCGCCCGCACGGCGCCGTCATCGAGCATCAATTTGCCGGCGGGCACCACCGTTCCCGCAATCCACGCCTTGTAGGCCGCGCCCAAGCTGGCCTGCGGCTTGATCAGGGTGAATTTGGTAAGATTGGCCAAGGGGCGCACCACCAGGCCGGAGGCAATCAGCGTGGCGCAGCCAGCCGAACCGGCGATCTTGGCGGCGGCGATCTTGGTGGCCATGCCGCCCGTGCCGACGCCCGCCTGCGCATTGGCGCCACCGGCCATGGCCTCGATGCCGGCATCGAGCTTTTCGACCAGCGGAATGTGTTCGGCCGCGGCATTGCGGCGCGGATCGTCCGTATACAGACCATCTATATCCGACAGCAGGACCAACGCCTCCGAGCGCACCAGTTGTGCCGCCCGCGCGGCCAGGCGGTCATTGTCGCCATAGCGGATTTCCTCGGTCACCACCGTATCGTTTTCATTGACGATGGGCACGCAGCCCAGATCAAACAGGGTATCGATGGTGGCGCGGGCATTTAGCCAGCGGCGGCGTTTTTCGGTATCCTCGCGCGTCAGCAAAACCTGCGCGGTTTTCAGCCCCACTGTCTGAAAGGCTTCCTCCCAGGCGCTCATCAGACGCGGCTGGCCGGCGGCGGCGGCGGCCTGTTTCTCATCGAGCTTCAGCTTCTTGCGCGTCAGGCCGAGATAACGGCGACCCAAGGCGCCTGCGCCCGAAGACACCAGCAGGACCGACTTGCCCTCAGCCATCAGCGCCGCGATATCCTGCGCCAAGCCGCGCATCCACGGCGCATCGGCCACGCCTGAGGCGGCATCGACGATCAGGGCCGAGCCGACCTTGATGGTGATGCGCTTCGCCGATAGCAGGACATCGGGCAGCGATTTAATGACGTCGGGTGACATGAGGGTCTTTATCTCAGCGGCTTTAGATGTTAACTCGCGCGCTTCTTAACGACAATGCGTGCGCTTGCGCAAGTCCTTACGTTATTTGGCAAAATTGGTAACAAAATGAACTATATAGGCACCCGTGGCTTCCGCGAACCCCGTACCTTCGCCGGCGCCCTGCTCGATGGCCTGGCGCCCGATGGCGGCCTCTATGTGCCCGAAACCTACCCGACACCTGATTTCGACCTCGTCGCCGCTGCCGCCGGCGATTACGGCCTGCTCACTGAAAAGCTGCTGACCCTGTTCGGTGTCGATGTGCTGGGCGCGGACGCCGTGCAAAAGGCCGCCGCCCGCACGAAAGCCGCCTTCCTCAATGAGGCCGGCCAGACCCCGCTGGTTCAGGTCGAGGACAATCTGTGGATCTTGGAGCTGTGGCATGGCCCGACGCTCGCCTTCAAGGATATGGCGATGCAGATGATCGCCCCCCTGACCGACGCCGCTTTGGCGCAGACTGGCGAAAAGCTGACCCTGGTGACCGCCACTTCCGGCGATACCGGCGCCGCCGCCGTGCGCGCCTTCGCCGGTTCGGAGCATGTCAGGCTGGTGGTCTTCCATCCGCTCGGCCGCGTGTCGCCGGTGCAGCGCCTGCAGATGACGACGGTCGAGGCTGATAACGTGCTGAATATCGGTGTCGAAGGTGATTTCGATGACTGCCAGCGCATGGTCAAGCGCCTGCTCGGCGAAGAAGAACTGAAGCAGAACGGCCTGATTTCAAGCGTAAATTCGATCAACTGGGGCCGTCTGCTCGGTCAGGTGCCCTATTATCTCGCCGCCGCCGCCGCTTCCGGCGCGGACAAGCCCGAATTCGTGGTCCCAACCGGTAATTTCGGCGATGCCTTCGCCGGTTGGGTCGGGCGCAAGATCGGCGGCAATGTCGGCCACATCCACGCCGCCGTAAACCGTAACGACGCCCTGGCCCAGGCCATCAATACCGGCCACTATGTCCGCCACCAGGCGGTCGAGACCGCATCGGTCAGCATGGACGTGCAGGCGCCGTCGAATTTCGAACGGCTCGTCTTCGAAGCGTCGAACCGTTCCGCCGAAGGCACAAAGGGTGTGTTCGATAACTTCAACGCCACCGGCAATGTGCATCTGTCCGGAGACCTGCAAAACGCCCTGCGCGCCCAGGTCACCGCCTCGACCATCAGCGAAGAAGAAACCGCGCAGACGATCAAATATGCCCACGACACATGGGGCAAGGTCATCTGCCCGCATACCGCTGTCGCCGTGGCCGCTGCCCTGAAGCGAAACGACGGCCAGCCGATCATCGCGCTCTCGACCGCCCATGCCGCCAAGTTCCCTGAGTTCGTCACCAAGGCGCTCGGCTTTGCGCCGGAGGTGCCGGAAGCCATCCAAAAGCTGCATGGCCAGCGTGAGACCATCCAGTCAATCCGCAATGATGAATTCGCGGCGCTGGAGGCGGTGAAGGCTTTCGCCCACGGTTGATAAAAAGCGCCCGTGACCTGGGCCACAGACGCTTTTTCTACCCCTTCACGCAGACGACCTGCTTGAGGGTATGGACGATTTCGACGTGGTCGGCCTGAGCCTTCATCACCGCGTCGATATCCTTGTAGGCGGCCGGGGTTTCGTCGATCACCTCGGCGTCCTTCCGGCATTCCACGCCGACCGTGGCCAGGGCGTGGTCTTCCAGAGTGAACCGCCGCTTGGCTTCCGCCCGAGACATCGCCCGCCCGGCACCATGCGAACACGAACACAGGGCGTCGGCCGCTGCCTGGCCATCGATACCCCGCACGATAAAGGACTTTGCCCCCATCGAACCAGGAATAATGCCCAGCGTTTCCGGCGTGATCCGCACCGCGCCCTTCCGGGTCACGAGCACGTCCGAACCGAAGTGCCGCTCGTGCGCCACGTAGTTATGGTGGCAGTTGACGGCCTCGCAGTCACAGGTGAACCACTTAGGCACCGACACCGACAGGGCTTCAAGCGCCGCCGTCATCATCAGTTCCCGGTTGGCCCGCGCGAACCGCTGCGCCCAGGAGACCGCGCCCATATAATCGCCGAACAGGTCGGAACCTTCCGGCAAATAAGCCAGGTCTTCGTCGGGCAGGTTGATGTACCACCGCTTCATTTCGTGCTTGGCCCGTTCGATGAAGTACGAACCGATCCGGTTGCCTATGCCCCGCGAACCGGAGTGCAGCATAATCCAGACAGCATCGCTTTCATCGAGACAGACCTCAACGAAGTGGTTGCCGGTGCCAAGAGTCCCCAGATGGTTCTGCGCCCGCGACGCGCCCTGCGAAATCTTCGGGTGCTTGTCGACGATCTTTTTGCAGTTCGCCGCTCAGGCTCTTGAAGATTTCTGTCTGCGCCTCCGGCACTTCACCCCAGGCACCCCGGTCGTTGCGGCCGCCATTGTCGGTCCGGCCATGCGGAATCCGTTGCTCGATCGCCGTCCGCAGGCCCGACAGGTTGTCAGGCAGATCAGCGGCGTTGAGCGTGGTCCGCACAGCCATCATGCCGCAGCCGAGATCGACGCCCACGGCGGCTGGAATGATCGCGCCCTTGGTCGGAATGACCGAACCGATGGTGGCGCCCATACCCCAGTGAACATCCGGCATGATGGCGACGTGCTTATGAATAAACGGCATGGCGGCGATATTATCGAGCTGTTTGCGCGCCTGATCCTCAACCGCCACACCGTCGATCCATGCCTTGATCAGGCCACCTCTGGCCCCTTGAAAGACTTGCATGTCTTTCCCCTTTCTATGTGATTATCCCGGATTTTAGAGATGAAAAAGCCCTTTTGACCGGGTCAAAAGGGCTGCATAAAAGCTAGAAATCAAGCGATCCTAGTCTTTTATCAAAAAGCCCTGTCCACGGTAGCTCCAGTTGCGGAGGGTTTGTGGGCGTAGCGCAACACGCAGGGTGCCGACCTCTTTGGAGGCCTGCAACTGTGTCGACTGAACGTGGTAATGCGCTTGGGTCATGTCAGCGTCATCTGCCTGTTTTATGCACAGGTCAAGATGACAAGTTTCAAATGTGACAAGTGTGGCTTCGCGGTATCAGACGGCCAGGTCAGAAATAGACCAGACTAAAAATACGTATGCCCGGTCTTGATGCCGCGATGATAATCGAGCCTGCGGTAAAAGGCTTCGGGGTCTTTCGGCTTTACCACCCATGACGGATCGTGGTTCAGCAGGTCATAGAGCCGCGTCAGGGTAAAACGTACCGCCGAGCCACGGGCAAACAGAGGCAGGGCGTTGATTTCGGCTTCGGAAAGCTGCCGCGTCTCGTTATAGCCCTTGATAAAGGCCGAAATCATCTGCGGCTGCGGCTGGCCGCCCGGCGTGAAGCCCCAGGCATTGAGCGCCACCGCCAGGTCATAGGCATAAAAGTCCGTGCAGGCGTAATAGTAGTCGATCACGCCGGTGACGATGCCGTCGTCATTCATCAGCACATTGTCGGTGAAATAGTCGGCATGGATGGCGCCTTTGGGGAGATCAGTAGGCCAAACGCCCCGAAGGAAAGCCAGTTCCTCACGGAAATCCGCCAGTATCTCCTGGGCGCGCGGAGAGGTGACGGCGCGCGGTTCGCAGCGTTCGATCAGGCCAGGCCAGGCGGCCAGCCCCATCGAATTGGCGCGCACTTGCGGAAAATCGCCGCCCATCAGATGCAGCTTCGCCAGATACTCCCCGGCCGAGGCGGCATGACGGGTATCGGGATTGCGCGGCCAGCGGCCCGGCAGCCACTTGATCAGGGCACAGGGCTTGCCATTGATCCGCCCGAGCGATTGCCCGTCGCGCTTCAGCGCCGGCCCCGGCGCCGGATAACCCTTGCGGTCGAGATAAAGCGTATAGTCCATGAACCAAGGCAGCGAGTCTTCCGGCGTGGCGGCCTCGAACAGCGTCAGCGCATAGAGGCCCGACGTCGTCTCCACCTTGAAATTGGTGTTGGAAACCCCCTCCTCGATACCTTCGAGATGGATCAGTTCGCCTATATCATAGGCGCTGAGATAGGCACGGGCGTCCTCCAGAGATACGGGGGTAAAAACGGCCATGCGCGCCCTGTCCTGATCCTCAAAAGCCTGTGCCATCTGGTTTGGCACCTGCGGCATATAGACATAAAGCCGTGATCGCCAAAAGCTTTTCCTTGTGGACATAAGCCAGAATGTCTAAATCGCCGGCTTAGAATCCATCGCTTGGGTAGCGCGTGCGCATCTGATAGCAAGCCGCATCCCTTATTAGGACTCCTCCCATGGCCAAAACCGTTTCCTCTGTCGTCGATCTGATCGGCAACACGCCCCTCATTCGCCTGAAAGCGGCCTCTGACGCGACCGGCTGCGATATTTACGGCAAGGCGGAGTTCCTCAATCCCGGCCAGTCGATCAAGGATCGCGCCGCCCTGTGGATTATCCGCGCCGCCGAAGCCGATGGCTCGCTGAAACCCGGCGGCACTATTGTGGAAGGCACGGCCGGAAATACCGGCATCGGCTTGGCGCTGGTCGCCAATGCGCTGGGTTACAAGACCAAAATCGTTATTCCGCGCACCCAGGCGCAGGAAAAGAAGGACGCCATCCGCGCTTTTGGCGCCGAACTGATCGAGGTCGATGCCCTGCCCTATGCCAATCCCGGCAACTATGTCCGCTATTCCGGCACCCTGGCGCAGGAATTGCGTGAGGCCGGCGAAAGCGTTATCTGGGCCAACCAGTTTGACAATGTCGCCAACCGCCGCGCCCATATCGAAGGCACTGGCCCGGAAATCTGGGCGCAGACCAATGGCAAGATCGACGCGTTCATTTGCGCCGTCGGCTCGGGTGGCACACTGGGTGGTTTGAGCCTCTACCTGAAAGACAAGAACCCGAACATCCAGATCGGCCTGGCCGATCCGTTTGGCGCCGCACTCTATAGCTATTACACCACCGGCGAGCTGAAATCCGAAGGCACGTCGATTTCGGAAGGTATCGGCCAGGGCCGCATCACCGCCAATCTCGAAGGCATCACCGTCGATCGTTCCTATCAGGTTTCCGATGCCGAATGGCTGTCCGTGCTTTACGATCTGATCCAGAACGAGGGCCTGTGCCTGGGCACCTCCGCCGCGCTCAATATCGTCGGCGCTATGAAGATGGCGAAAGACCTTGGCCACGGCAAGACGATCGTCACCGTACTGTGCGATTACGGCAACCGCTACGCCTCGAAGATCTTCAATCCGCCCTTCCTGCGTGAAAAGGGCCTGCCGGTTCCGCCGTGGATGGCCGACTGAGGTGATGGCCTTTTTTCAGTCCCACCTTGTTTTCGCCTCCCCCATTCATGGGGGAGGTGGCGCGCCGCGTCAGCGGCGTGACGGAAGGGGTGATTCCACGGGAAAAAGCCCCTCCCACCATCGCAAGCGATGGTCCCCCCTCCCCGCTTCGCAGGGCGGGCGAAGAGGATCAGATATCCATCGCGGCGAAGACGGGCGGCTCGATATGCGCGCTCGGCGCGCCATCAACGCGCAGGGCTTCGGCGCGCAGCCACTCCATGAAGCACATCTGCGCCGGGGTCGGTTCGCGGGTCTGCGGCCACACCAGGTAATAACCGTATTCCAGCGGCTTGTCCTTCTCATCGAACAGCACCATCAGACGGCCGGCCTTGAGATCGGCTTCGGCGATGGTGCGCTTGGCCGAGGGCCACGCCGCGGCCGGCGACGGCGCCTTCGATGACCATGCTCGACTGGTTGAAACGCGGACCGCGCGTCGCATCGACGCCCTCGACGCCGTGCGCCTTCAGCCACATCGCCCAGTCCGGGCAGGAGGGATCGGTCTCGAAGCCGACATCATGCAACAGGACATGGTGGCTGAGGTCGGCGGGCTTGCGGATCGGTGCGGCCTCGTAAAGCAGGGGCGAGCAGACCGGCACCACGGCTTCGGCCAGCAAGTGCTCGACATTGAGGCCGCTGTAATGGCCGTTGCCATAGCGGATGGCGAGATCGATATCGCTGGTGGCGAAATCGACCGGGGCCATATCGGCGCTTACCCAGACATCAATGTCCTCGTTAGCGGCGCTAAAGTCATAGAGCCGCGGCATCAGCCATTTGGCGGCGAAACTCGGCGCGGCGGAAACCGTGACGCGGCCCTTCTGGTTGCCCTGCTTCATCAGGCGTGTGGCCTCGAACATCTTCTCGAAGGCTTCCTTCAGAATCTGCGCCGACGCCTTGCCGGCATCGCTCAACACGACGCGGCGGCCGTCACGCACAAACAGTTCGACACCGACATGTTCTTCCAGCAAGCGGATTTGTTGCGACACCGCGCCCGGCGTCACAAACAGTTCTTCCGCAGCCTGTTTGAAGCTTTCATGGCGGGCGGCGGCTTCAAAAACCCGAAGCGCCGACAGCGGCGGCAGACGATCACGCGACATATTCTAACCCCTGACCTGGCCACATAGCCTCAGTTGCCCTTAACCGGACGCTTCTTTATAGCGTCTTTCAGTTTAAAAAAACTATCTCGATTGAATTTGGAGAAAAAAATGACCGAAGCCAATCCGCTTCATCACATCGATGCGCTGGACGCCGGCGGCACCTGGACCACGGATGTGGTCGTTATCGGCGCCGGCCCGGTTGGCCTGTTCAGTGTCTTCGAACTCGGTCTGCTCGATATCAAGTGTCACCTGATCGACATTCTCGACAAGGTCGGCGGCCAGTGCGCCGAACTCTATCCGGAAAAGCCGATCTATGACATTCCGGCCTGGCCGATCATCTCTGGCGATGACCTGACCAAGCGCCTGCTGGAGCAGATTCATCCGTTCAGCGCCAAGTACCACCTCGGTGAAATGGCCGTCGGCGTGCGCAAGATCGAGGAAGGCGAGCATGAGGGCCTGTGGGAGGTGATCACCGACCAGAAGACCGTGGTTTACGCCAAGTCGATCGTGATTGCGGCCGGCGGCGGGTCGTTCCAGCCCAAGAAACCACCGATCCCCGGTATCGACGGCTTTGAAAACCTCGGTGCCGGCAAGGGCGTCCACTATGCCGTGCGCAAGATGGACACCTTCCGTGACAAGGAAATCGTTATTTCCGGCGGCGGCGATTCCGCGCTCGACTGGGTGCTGAATCTGCAACCGATCGCCAAGCGCGTGACGCTCATCCACCGCCGCGACGACTTCCGCGCCGCGCCCCACTCGGTCGCCAAGATGCGGGAACTGGTGGCCGCCGGAGAAATGGACCTGATCATCGCCCAGGCCACGGCGCTCAAGGGCGAGACCGGCCACTTCCTCGAATCGGTCGCCATCGAGGACGCGAACGGCGTGGAATCGCATATCACGGCAGATGCCTTCCTGCCCTTCTTCGGCCTGACCATGAAGCTGGGGCCGGTGGCCGAGTTCGGCCTGAACCTGCATGAGAACCTGATTCCGGTCGATACGGAGAAGTTCGAGACCTCGACCAAGGGCATCTTCGCCATTGGCGACATCAACCACTATCCGGGCAAGCTGAAGCTGATCCTGTCGGGCTTCCACGAGGCGGCTTTGATGGCGCAGCAGGCCTTCCGCTATGTCTATCCGGACAAGAAGCTGCGCTTCCAGTACACGACGTCGTCGTCGGAGTTGCAGAAAAAGATGGGCGTGAAATAGCAGGGTTTTGGGACCATAACGATTATCACGCTCAAGATAAAAAAGCCCCGCAACTCCAGGCTGCGGGGCTTTTAAAATTTCAGGGATCGGGCTTTACAGATAACGGCGGAGATTGCGGGACAGATCCGCGCCGCTGTCGCGCTTCTTGGCCTTTTGCGACGGCTGATAGGCGACGCGGCCGTGCTCGACGCAATAGGGCGTGCCTTCATCCGAACGGCGGCCGCAGAAAGAGAAGCTGTCCGAGGACGGGTCGCCGATCGGCCACTTGCACATCTTGGCGCCGAGCGTCAGGACTGTGGCGGTGCCGGGTTCTTCGACATAGGGCGTGACGGGCTGGCTGATCACCGGGCGGGCCAGGACCGGCTCGCTGCGACGGACGGGCGCCTGTGCGGCAGGACGTTCGGCATGTGAAGCGGCCGAGGCCGCAGGACGCGGCGGACGCGCGGGTTTATACAGCGGACGCGTCGGCTGCGAGGGCGCGGCGCGGCCGGAGAGGCCGAGGCGATGCACCTTGCCGATGACGGCATTGCGCGTGACGCCGCCAAGCTGCTTGGCGATCTGACTGGCGGAATGGCCTTCCTGCCAGAGCTTTTTCAGGGTCTCAACGCGTTCGTCGGTCCAGCTCATTACTCTCACTCTCCCATGCTTATCTATAATCGCTTGCGGTTCAAAAGTAATGAAACCACAAGATATAGATATTCCCGAAGGGACTTGCTCCCCAGTCATCAACAGATGGTAAACGAAATGTTAAAAACCGCAATATATGGTGTGAGGGGAATTTCATCTGTCCACAACATATCTATATGTAGTATTCATATAGTCCACATATGTGGATAAGGCTCCATCCATGCTCAGGCGGCAGTTTATGGCGCATTGTGCGGGAAGAACGGGCGTTTTAGCACCGTGAATCAGAACGGCGGCCCTTTAGGGAGCCGCCGGTCAGTGTCACTTAAATGGGGAATCCGTACCGGTTTACAAGGCGGGCTCGCCCAGGGTCGCCATGTCGATGGTGAAGCGATAGCGGACATCCTGTTTCAGCATCCGCTCATAGGCGGTGTTGATATCCTTGATGTCGATGACCTCGACATCCGAGGTAATGCCATGCTCGGCGCAGAAATCCAGCATTTCCTGGGTCTCGGCGATGCCGCCAATGCCTGAGCCGGCGAAGCGGCGGCGTTTCATCAGCAGCGGGAAGGCAGCGATGGCCTGCGGATTTTCCGGCGCGCCAACGAGGCAAAGCGTGGCGTCACGCTTGAGCAGATTGAGATAGGCATTGATGTCGTGATCGGCGGAGACGCAATCGAGGATGAAATCGAATGACTGCGCGTGCGCCGCCATTTCGTCTTCATTCTTCGAGATGACAACCTCATGGGCGCCCAGCCGCTTGCCGTCTTCCACCTTGGACGGTGAGGTGGTGAAGAGCACGACATGCGCCCCCAGGGCGCGGGCGAACTTCACACCCATATGGCCGAGGCCGCCGAGGCCGACAATGCCCACCTTCATGCCGGGCCCGACCTTCCAGTGCCGCAATGGCGACCAGGTGGTAATGCCCGCGCAGAGCAGCGGCGCAGTCGCCGCCAGGTCCAGCTTTTCCGAGACCTTCAACACAAAGCCTTCATAGACGGTGATTGACTTGGAATAGCCGCCGGCGGTCGGCTTGCCGGTCTGCGGCTCGATGCCGCCATAGGTCTGAATATTGCCGACATCGCAATATTGCTCCAGACCTTCCCGGCAGTTCGGACAGGTCCGGCAGGAATCGACCATGCAGCCGACGCCGACCAGATCGCCGACCTTGAATTTGGTCACATCCGCGCCGATCTTCGACACGCGTCCTACAATTTCATGGCCGACAACCACCGGATAGGTCGTGAAATGCCATTCGTTGCGCGCCATGTGCAGGTCGGAATGGCAGACACCGCAATAAAGAATATCGATGACCACATCTTCCGGCGTCGGGTCGCGGCGCTCGATGGTCAGTGGGCTAAGAGGTTTGTCGGCCGCGGGCGCGGCATAGGCTTCGCAACGAAACATGGGGGTGTCCTGTTATAAAGGGGAATGCCCTTCACAGGTAGGCCGATCCGCCTTCATTACAAGGCAGTGTCACCATCTATTCACACATCTTGCGGATGAAGTGCCTGCAGGGTAACGAGCAGCAGGCGCAGGCGATCTTCCGGCCATGTCATCAACTGTGCAAACAGGCGCGGATGGCGGCCGTGCAGGGCCTGTGCATCCTGAAGCCAATCCTGGCCTGGCCCCGGCGCACGCCACTCGCCGCGCGGCATCAGGTCGCCGGCGTCACACGCCAGCACACGGCTGATTTCGTAGAGGCGCGAGGCGCTGACCCGGTTGGCGCCGCGTTCGTACTTCTGGATTTGCTGGAAGGTCACATTCACGGCGGCCGCCAGCGCTTCCTGTGAAATACCCAAGCTGCGCCGTCGCCGGCGAATATTGTCGCCGACCGCCACATCAATGATATGCGGCCCCTTGCGCCCGATATCGCCCACAATTCACCACGGCATAAAATCAACCTACGAGTTGAAATTATCACTCAAACCAATCAGCGTCAATCACCGCGCAAAACAATGCGGTGAAGTCCTGCCACCTGGGAATGCAGCACCTGCTCCGTGCTTTCGGGATTGACCCGCCTGAAATAAAGAAAGCCGTCGCGTTCGCGTTCATAGAGCCGGACCTGGCGGGTGCCGTCTCTCATTTCGATAAAACAGCCCTCCAGGCGTTTGGGTGGCCGGCCGCGCTGGAAGAAGACCTTTTCGCCCGGTTCGCACCACGGCGCCATGCTTTCATCGGAGACGATATGGCTCTCCAGTTCGGCCGGAAAGCCTTGCCACCATGCCGTATGGCGCTGAAAACGCACCGCGAACGGGTCTTCGGAAACGGAATAGAGTTCGCGGTCGAGATCGGCCTCGCTGGCGCCGACCGCCCGCAGATAGACCGCCACCCGCTCCTCCGGCCAGGCGGCCGCGGCATTTTCCCACCGGCTCATGGCCTGGGCGGAAACGCCGACATCGGCCTGCAGTTCGGCCAGTGATTTACCGGCGCGCTGGCGCAGAAGCCTCATGGCGGCGGCGAAGGCGGGGTCTTTGGCAGTGTGTCGTCTCATGCCGCTATCATCAATGAGACACACGCAAACGCTACCGATAAAAAATCACCCTTATCAACCTATATCAACCCGTCTGACCTCAGGCAATAAGCTCGCGGTTGTGCGTCTCGGTGCCTGGCGTTTCCCTGGCCCGCATCTCTTTAGCCGGCGGTTCTGCCGTCAGGGCCTGAAGGCCGGCGACCAGCAGGCGCAGGTTTTCCTCCGGCAGGGCTATCAGCGTCTCGAAAAGGCGCGGATGCAGCACATGCAGCGCACGGGCGTCGGTCATCCATTTCGCGGCCTTTTCGTCCCGATACCAGTCCGGCGGCGGCATCAGGTCCGCCGGATGGCACCTGAGCACCCGGCAGATATCAAACAGGCATGACGCGCTGACCCGGTTGGCGCCGCGTTCATATTTCTGCACCTGCTGGAAGGTGACGGCGATCGCCTCGGCGAGCGCTTCCTGTGAAATTTTAAGCGCCCGGCGGCGCTGGCGGATATTGGCCCCTACCGCGACATCGACAATATGCGGCGTGGCCCGGCTGGGTTTGGGCATGGCGGCTCCGTGGCTATCCCTGACACGCGGGCATGATTGCGCTAACAAGTGCGACCCTTAACACAACCCTGAGAAAGCGCAAGTGTACGATAATTACAATCTATGAGCGTTTTACGCTTAAGGTTGGTGCCTGATGCCCGCCGGCCCAACCGGATAAATTTTCCCGTTATTTGCGTTTGATCAAATGAATGAGGACGCGGTCGGCCTATACAGGCACCATGTTCGACCCGATCACACCCGAAAGTCCGGTCGCGGACGCGCGCGCTTCTGCCAGCCCGATGCCCAGTCCGATACCATGGCTGGCGCCGGACATGGCTGATCAGACGGATCAGACATGGCAGGGCTGGCTGTCGCATTTCACCTTCGGCCTCACCCCGGCCGGGCTGACCGAAGCCTATGTCGCCTGGCTGGCCCATCTGGCCCTTTGTCCCGGCCGCCTGGCCGAACTGGCCCTGTTTCCGCTGACCCATCTTCATGATCCGTTTGCCGAGGGGCCGCGCGATTCCCGCTTCCGCTCCGATCTGTGGAAGCAGTGGCCGTGGCGGCAATATGTGCAGAATTTCCACCTGGCACAGGCCTTCTGGGACCGGGCGACGCTGGATGTTCCCGGCCTCGCGCCCGCCCATGCCCGCAGCATCAATTTTGTCGCGCATCAGGTGCTCAATATCCTGTCGCCGGCCAACTTCCTGCCGACCAATCCGGAGATCCAGAAGGCCGTCCGACAGTCCGGCGGACAAAACCTTGTGCAGGGTCTCATCCATTTCTACGAGGACTGGGAACGGCGTGTCACCGGCCAGCGTCCGAAGGGCATGGACGCCTTCACCCCCGGCCGGACCGTGGCGGTTACGCCAGGCCAGGTCGTGTTTCGCAACGACCTGATCGAACTGATCCAGTATGCGCCGCAGACTCCGGATGTCCATGCCGCACCGGTCCTGATCCTGCCGGCCTGGATCATGAAATACTATATCCTCGACCTGTCGCCGCACAATTCACTCGTCAACTGGCTGGTCGGTCAGGGCCACACGGTCTTCATGGTGTCATGGAAGAACCCCGGCAGCGCCGACCGCGACAAGGGCATGGACGACTATGTGCGCGACGGTGCCCTGGCCGCGCTCGATGCCGTGTCCGACATCGTGCCGGGCCAGAAGATCAACCTGGCGGGCTATTGCCTGGGCGGCACCCTGGCGCTGATCCTCGCCGCCTGGCTGGCGGTGAAGCGGGATGACCGGCTGCAAAGCCTGTCGCTTTTCGCCGCCCAGGGCGATTTCACCGAGGCTGGCGAGCTCAGCGTGTTCGTCACCGATTCCGAAGTCGCCTACCTCAAGAACATGATGCGCACCCAGGGCTATCTCGATACGCGCCAGATGGCCGGCGCCTTCCAGATGCTGCGCTCCAGCGAAAGCCTGTGGTCGCACATTGTCCGCGATTACTGGCTGGGCCGGCGGGCGGAGATGTTCGACCTCCTGGCCTGGAACGCCGACGCCACGCGGATGCCCTACCGGATGCACAGCGAATATCTGGAGCAGCTTTTCCTGCAAAATGCCTTCGTCAACGGCCATTTCCGGGTGCTGGGCGAAACCGTGGCGCCCGAAAACATCACCCTGCCGGTCTTTGCGGTCGGCACCGAAAGCGACCACGTCGCCCCGTGGCGCTCGGTCTACAAGGTCCACCAGTTCACGGCGGGCGACGTCACCTTCGCCCTGACCAATGGCGGGCACAATGCCGGCATTGTCAGCGAACCCGGCCGTACCGACCGCCATTATTGCCTCGCCGAGCACAAGGCGGGCACGCCGTTGCAATCCGCCGAGGACTGGCGGGCCGGCGCGCCGTGCCACACGGGCTCCTGGTGGACCGCCTGGGACGACTGGCTCTCCCGGCAGGACAACGCGGCAAAACGGCCGGCGCCGGCAGCCTTCGGCAATGCCCGCTTTCAGCCCCTCGAAGCCGCGCCCGGCCTCTATGTCCATCAGTCCTGAGGCCTGTCATGAATGTCCCCGTCCATCCCGCCGATCATTACAGCCACATCCTGGAGAGTGGCAGGGTGCTGCCGCGCATCACCGTGGCGGTCATTCATCCGGTCGACGCCCACGCCCTGGAAGCGGCGGCGGACGCCCAGGCGGAAGGACTGATCATGCCGGTCCTGATCGGCCCGCAGGCGCGTATCCGCAAGGCGGCTGTGGAGAACGGCATCGATATAGCCGACTGGACGATGATCGATGCGGAGCACAGTCACGCCGCCGCTGAAGCCGGGGCGGCCTCGGCGGCGCGCGGCGAGGTCGATGCCCTGATGAAAGGCGCCCTGCACACCGACGAACTGCTGACCGCCGTGGTGGCGAAAGAGGCCGGCCTGCGCACCGAGCGGCGCATGTCACACGCCTATATTCTCGACATCCCGATGTACCACAAGCCCCTGATCGTTACCGACGCGGCGATCAATATCGCCCCCGATCTCGATGAAAAGGCCGATATCTGCCGCAACGCCATCGGCCTGTGGCGCAGCCTGTTCGGCGACGAACGCCCGCCCAAAGTCGCCCTTCTTTCGGCGGTGGAGACGGTGCTGAGCGCCATGCCCTCGACCATCGATGCCGCCGCCCTGTGCAAGATGGCCGATCGCGGCCAGATCACCGGTGCGATCCTCGACGGCCCCCTGGCCTTTGACAACATCATTAGCCGCGAAGCCGCGGATGACAAGGGACTGGTCTCGCCGGTGGCGGGGGATGCCGATATCATTGTCGTCCCCAATATAGAGGCCGGCAATGCCCCGGCCAAGGAACTGATCTATCTCGGCCACGCCCGGGCCGCCGGCATCGGGCTCGGCGCGCGGGTGCCGGTCATCCTGACCAGCCGGGCGGATTCGCTGCGGACGCGGCGGCTGTCCTGCGTGGTGGCGCAATATCTGGTCGAGGCCCGCCGGAAAGGGCAACTGAAATGACCGACGCCCTGCTCGTTCTCAATGCCGGCTCCTCCAGCCTGAAATTCCGCCTGTTCGGCCTGACCCCGGACCTGCCGGTGATCGCCGGCGGCAAGGTCAGCGATATCGGCGGCCGGCCGGTCTTTCAGGCGGCAGGCACCGGCGAAGCCCCCCGCGATCTGCCCCCGCACACTGATGCCGGCGAGGCCCTGGCCTTCGTGCTGAACTGGCTGAAGCAGACGGTCGGACAGGTACGCTTGCGCGCCTGCGCCCACCGGATCGTGCATGGCGGGCCGGATTTCATCCACGCCACCGAACTGGACCGTGCGGCGGTCGATGACCTGCGCCAGTTCAACAGTCTGGCGCCGCAGCATCAGGCGCATAACCTGGCCGCCATAGAGGCCCTATGGGCGCAGGATCCGCGCCTGCGCCAATTCGGCTGTTTCGATACCGCCTTTCACGCCCATATCGACCCGCTGCACCGCCAGTTCGCCCTGCCGAAAAGCCTGCGCGACAGGGGTATTCGGCGCTATGGCTTCCATGGCCTCTCCTATGCCTGGATCGCACACCGCCTGGCCTGCGATCATTCGGCGCTGGCGAAAGGCCGGGTGGTCGCCGCCCACCTGGGCAACGGGGCCAGCCTGTGCGCCCTGAAAAATGGCCGCAGCATCGATACCACCATGGGCCTGACGGCACTCGACGGCCTGCCGATGGGCACGCGTTGCGGCGCCCTCGACCCCGGCGCGGTGTTATACATGCAGCAGGCGCTCGGCATGACGCCAGAGGCCATCAGCGATGTGCTCTACATGCAATCCGGCCTGCTTGGTCTGTCGGGCGTCAGCAATGATGTCAAAGCCCTGCTCGAAAGTCCGTTGCCCGCCGCGGCCTTCGCGCTCGATTACTTCGCCCTGAAAACCGCCCAGCAGATCGCCGCCATGGCCACCAGCCTGGGCGGCCTCGATGGTCTCGTCTTTACCGGCGGCATCGGTGAAAACGCCGCGCCGGTGCGTGAAAAAATCCTCCACCATCTCGCCTTCCTGCCCCCGTTTGAAACCCACATCATCGCCGCCAATGAGGAGCGCCAGATGGCGCTGGAAATCATGACGGCCTTTTATCAGGAGACTGTCTCATGACCGACGCGCTCAAGGGTCTGGTTATCGGCATTGCCAACGAAGACTCCATCGCCTGGGCCTGCGCGAAGGCGTTTCACGACAAAGGCGCCCGCCTGATCGTGACCTGCCAGAACGACCAGATGCGCGGCGCGGTCGAAGATCTGGCCGCCCAGATCGGTGCCGAACAGGTCCTGCCGCTGGATGTAACCGATGACGGCCAGATGGACGCCGTTTTTGCCGCCATTGCCGGCAAATGGGGTCGGCTCGATTTCCTGCTCCATTCCATCGCCTATGCCCCGCCGGCGGACCTGCTGGGCGAATTGGTAAATTCATCCAAAAGCGGATTCGCCACGGCCATGGATGTTTCCTGCCATTCGCTGATTCGTCTGGCGAAGCGGGCGCGGCCCCTGATGAAGAATGGCGGCTCAATCCTGACCATGAGCTATTACGGCGCGGAAAAGGTCATGCCGCATTACAACCTGATGGGCCCGGTCAAGGCGGCGCTGGAATCCAGCGTCCGTTACCTGGCCTGGGAACTGGGGCCCAGCGAGATCCGCGTCAATGCCCTTTCACCCGGACCGGTGCGCAGCCAGGTTTCACCGCATCCCGGCCGTTTCGATGAGATCATGCAGGAGGATGTATTCCGCACGCCCCTGCATCGCGCCATTACCCTCGAACAGGTCGGCGATGTCGCCGCTTTCATGGTGTCGCCCCAGGCGTCAGGCATCAATGGCCAGGTCATCCATGTCGATAATGGCTTTACGGCAATTGGTTAATAAATAAAGGGCGGTTTTGATCGGGGTCAAAACCCTTGGCCTGCCGCCATGCGATCATGCGCGCTCCCGGTTTCCTTACAGACAGCACAGGAGTTTTCCATGCCCGCCGATACCATTGCCCCCGCCCCGCAGACATCCAACCGCGCCAGCCCAAAACCGGACGGCGCCGCATTCCGGCCGGATAGCGCCGCCAACCTTTCGGAAGAAGGTGCGGCGACCTTCACCCAGGCCAATGACAGCCTGAAGCGGATCGGCGGCGCCTATATGGCCATCAGTTCCGACAATATGGCGGCCCTGACTGAAGCCGGCACGCAGGCCGGACGCCTGATGACCGACATGACCAAAAGCTATATCGATGCCCTCAGCTACGCGGCCGTCACCTATGCCGGCCTGGGGCGCGACTGCCTGACCTGCCGCACGCCGGCTGATGTCGTCGAGTTTCAGAAGAAGGCTATGGAAGGCTTCACCGAGACCTATGAAGCCGTCAGCAAGGTCTACAGCAATCTGTTCGAGTCCTTTTCGACCGCCTTCGAACCCCTGATGGCGCGGTCGGCCGATGGCCCGGAGCGGATGTTCCGCGCCTTTGCGGACTGAAAAGCGCCCATAAAACGCAACAAAAAAAGCCGGATCGTTTATCCCGATCCGGCTTTTACCGTTTGATCCCATCGCTTACAGCAGGCAGATCATCTGCTGCCGGTCCTCCCGGCTATGGCATCCGGTGTAGAGAAATCCGGCACCTGTAAGCCAGTCGGCCAGTTGCCGGTCGTTTTCGGCGTGATCCGCATGGATAACGAAGCAGATGTCATGCGCGCGCAGCCACTCCAGCAATCCGGCGATGGCCTCCGGCACATAGGGGGCGTGCAGGCCATCGCGCCGGCAGGCGATATCGAGATGAGGACCGTAGTAGCAGTCAAAATCAGGCGAGGCCGAGGTGGCATTCAGGTTTATGAAGCCCAAGGGATCGCCGCGACGGGTGAAAACGGCCCACATCCACCCCGTCTGCGCCGCCGCCTGGTCGTCGACGGGCCGGTAGACGCCCGGCAATGCACCCAGATCCTGCCCGGCCTGTATCAGTTCCATCTGGACGTTTTCAGTCTGAATGGAAAGGGGCAGCGGACGAAACGCATTGGCCTGAAAGCCATTGATTTCAGGCAGAACTTCAGGACGCGGATAGCGGATATCAACGGAAGCAACGCGGGCATTCATTTTGGTCATTCCTTTCTGGGCTTTCCCTGGCGGACCGCCTCGTTTCAGTCGGTGGCGTGGTCGCAGATATATTGCTGGTCGGGCGTGAGTTCGCAGACTGGCTTCTTATGCGGTGCCGGGGGCTGGACATCTTCAACCGGCTTGTCACCGGCGTTTTTACAGCTAACGGTCAATTCACAATCGACACCGCCGACTTCTCGTTCAAAAATCAAATGCTCGGGCTTGGTAATCGGCACGGTGTCCTCCTGTTCCGGTTGTTAAGATTTTGTACATCTTCCGAAGGGGCGCGCGTTTGATTACAGTCAATTCGACAATCAGGCCCAGCCTTTGAAAAGCAAAGTTCCCGGAAAGCGAGAGAGTTCATTTTTCGCTGTTTAAGCGAACCCGGTTGGGTTAATATTGGACTGTATCAGGATCGGCCTGCAATCGACGAGGCGCGTAAATGAGTAAGCAGATTGACATGCTGAGAACTCTGCCGCTGTTCAGCGATCTGCCCGAAGACCAGGTTGGTCTGCTGGCGTCCCACAGCCATATCCGCAAATGCGAACGCGGCACCTTCCTGTTCCTGCACGGCGACGACATACGCAACTTCAAGATTCTCTGCCGGGGCACGGTGCAGATATTCCGCGAGACGCCGGACGGTCACGAAGTGACGAGTGATATTCTCATCGCCGGCGACTGCATCAATGCCGAGGAAGTCATCGCCCTGCAAAAGACCCACCTGACCAGCGCCCGGATTGTGGATGACGCCCAGGTGCTGGAAGTGCCGATCAACTGGATGCGGGAACACCTGGCGGATTTCAACCGCCTGGCGCCGCGTTTGCTGCAGGGCCTTTCCGAGCGGCTGCATCAGGCGCACATGGAGGCCGAGCACCGGTCAACCATGTCGGCCACCCAGATGGTGGCCTGCTATCTTCAGGGTCTGTGCGTGCTTTACGAATTTGATCCGAAAGGGTTTGATCTGCCCTATTCCAAGACCCTGATCGCCTCACGCCTGCGCATGGAGTTGGCGACCTTTTCGCGCACGCTCCAGAAGCTGAAAGACGTAGGCATTTCGGTGACCGGCAATCGCGTAATCTTCACCAGCCTCAACCAGGCGGGTCATTTTGTCTGCGATAACTGCTCGGTCTCCGAGGATTGCCCGACCCACAAGGCGCTGTCGCAGAGGGCTCAGCCGCAGACTGCTGATGCGCCCGCGCCTGTGCTCAAGATAACCAGCTAAAAACTTCGGGCGGGAAACGGCTGACCGCCGACAATGGCCCTTCCGGCGTGCCGAGCACGATGGCGCAGACCGCCAACGCCGCCTTTGGTGCCTCCAGGCGAATCTTCCATTCCGGGCGGTTGAGCGCAGCGACCACGGGGGCGATCAGGCAGGTGCCCAGTCCCATGCCGCAGGCGGCCAGCATCACGTTTTCCGCCGCCATCCAGCATTCCGGCAGATGCCGTTCGTCGCCTGAGAGATCATAGATGACCATCAGCAGGCCGCCGCCGTGAAAGAAATCGAGATCATTAGACCCGGCCGGGTGAGGCAGCAACGCTTCGCCTTCGACGGCATTGTAGAGGCGCCCGGTCCATTCGGACAATTCGCCAAGGATCTGGCGGTCGCCAATGATCGAAAAGCCCAGCGCGGCCGTCTCTTTCGCCAGGGTGGGCGCCTGCACGGCGGCGTACAGCAGGGCGTGGATCGCCGTTTCAGGCACCTTCGCGCCCGTAAACTGACGCACTGCGCGCCGACTGTAAATGGCATCCATGATCGTCAGGGTGCGGCGGCCTGGCGCGAAAGCCGGACGCGGCTCGCTATCATTGGCCGCTGACCGGTTTCCTTGTGATATCTCTGACATGAAATTCACCACAGTTGCCCTTAGTGCGATAACAGAAGAGGAATATGCGAATGTTGCAGCACATGCCGCGTCGCGCCGCCCAGCAGGGCTTCGCCGACATGCCCGCGGCCGTAGGCGCCCATCACCAGCAATCCGGCGCCCAGTCCGGCGCTCTTTTCCAGCAGCCGGCTGCCGACCCCGCCCTCATGCGGAATATGCAGGCATTCGGGGAATATGCCGTGGCTTTCCAGGTAGCCCATGACATCCGCCTGATGGCCCTGAGCCGGATATTTGCCGTCTTCCTCGGCCATGAGCACATAGACGTCCTTGGCCCGCAGCAGGAAGGGCAGGGCATCGCGCATGGCCCTGCCGGCGGAAAGGCTGCCGTCCCACGCCAGCGCCACCGTGTCGGGGAAGCCCGTATCGGCCAAGCCTGTACCGGAAAGCACCGCGCCGGGGGTGCGCGGCAGCAGGAGGAGGGGGCGGCCCGTCTGGTAAAGACCGGCGCGGATCGTTTCCTGGTCGCCATCAGCTTGATTGTTGAAGCCGGCCACGATCAGGTCGACGGTCCGGCCTTCGGCATTCAGGCACTCGGCGGGGGAACCGATGCGCGTGCGGAACACCACCGCGTCTCGGCCTTTGGCACTTGGGGGAGGTCCTCGATCTCCGTGCCCAGGCCGTTTTTCTCCGCCCATTCGCGTGACAGGCGCAGCGCCTCGTCGTGCAGTTCGCGGGCATCCCGTTCCAGTACCTCCACCGCCGTGCCGCCGCCGTAGGCGGCAAAACCGTAGCCGCCGATCCCTAAAGTTTCAGCCGCCAGTATGGGCGGGGCGGCGATATGCAGAATGCGCAGGCGGGCGCGGCATTCCTGGCGGATGGCGAAAGCCGTGCCCAGGGCATTCAGGTCATGGCGCTCGCCGCTGAATACACAGAGGATGGATTTGATCGACATGGCGGGCCTCATTGAAAGCGATATGTATTTGATTCGACCATAGGGCGCGCCGGGGCCCTCTGCTTTGATCGCAGTCAAATACCGCGCGGGTCCGCGATCCTAGAGTTGTCAGGACATCCGATCAGGAGACTGCCTCATGCCGATCAAATCCATCCTTTGCGTCTATGGCGGCGTACCGTTTGAACAGAACGCCCTCGATACCGCCCTGTCCCTGGCCGGTTTCTTTCAGGCCGAAGCCCGGTTCCTGCACATATCCGTGCCACTCAATGTCTATCCCGAGCTCTATGGCATCACGCTCTATGGCCAGGCGGTATCCGGAGATGTTGGCGTGCTCGACTCCATCGCCGAAGCCAACGAGGACCAGCGCAAGATCGCCCAGACGGCGGTCATCAGCGCCGCCAGGGCGCATGGTGTCTCATTCAGCCGCAAGGACTGCCTGGGCACGACGACCGGCGCCGCCATGGCCGTCTTCTGTCCGGTGACCGCCCGCCTGAAAGACTGCCTGCCACAGGCCGGAAGACTGGCCGACCTGATCGTCATCCCCCGTGAGCGGGCGAATGCGGTGACGGACCTTGAATCTGTGCTCTGCGGCCTGTTCGATACCGGCCGGCCGGTCTTGGTCGTTCCCTCCATCGATACGGCATCCGCTGTGCCAGCCGCAAAGAGCCCCTTTGTAACCGGAAAGGCAGCCATCGCCTGGGACGGCAGCCTGCCAGCGGCGCGCGCCCTCTATAATGCCCTGCCCTTCCTGCGCCGGGCGAAACAGATCGAGGTCATCTGTGTCCGCCACGCCCATGCCGACGCCGAGGCGGACTATCATGGCGACCTGTCGCACTGGCTGGACCTGCACGAACTGCCGGCCCATATCCACCACATTGACCACGAGGCGACCACCGTAGGCGCTGCCATCCTCGACCGGGCCGAGACCTTTGAAGCGGAATGGCTGGTCATGGGCGCCTATGGCCACAGCCATGTCGGGGAAATGATCCTGGGCGGCGCCACCAACTATGTCCTGAAACACAGCCGAATGCCGCTCCTGCTGTCACACTGAGTTCAGAGCGCCTTGTCAGAGAGCCTGGCCGCCCAGGTTGCGCACCCGGGCCAGATGCCTTTCCCGCGTCGCCTGGCCCTGTTCGATCATACCGAGATAGGTGGCGCGCACCGGCTTGAAGCCGCAGAATGACAGCAGGCTCTGGAACGCCTTGCCGCCATGCGCCCGGAAGACGATCTCGTAAAAGGCCTGCGGCATACCCATGGTCTGGATCAGCCTTGCCGATCGTCCGCGCAGCAGGGCGGCCTGCATCGGGTTTTTGGCCTTCACATTATAGGCGATGCCGGGCGTGAAGGCGCGCTCGCAAAAACCTTTCACAAGCGCCGGTATGCCGAACTGCCACATCGGATAAATGAAAACCACATGCTGCGCCCAGGTGATCTGCGCCTGTACCGACGCGATATCGGGCTCCGCCGGCTGATTGCCCTGATAGCCCTCGTGCAGGATCGGATCGAACGCCAGGTCGGCGAGGCGCACCGTGTGGACCATATGGCCGGCCTCGACCGCCCCGTCATGATAGGCCTGGGCAAGCGCGGCGCTGAAACTCGTGCGCTGCCGGGCCGGGTTGCCGTTGATGATCAGGATGCGCCGCCCTGTGCTTTGATTGCCGCCACTCATCACGGTTTCTCGTGAAGTGTCTTGAGATAGGCGATAATGCCGGCCCGCTGCTTCGTGTTGGGGATCATGTAGGGCATCCCCGTGCCGGGCCGCACATGGCTGGGATTGGTCAGGAATTTATTGAGCGCCGAGGGTGTCCAGGTGTCGCCGCGGTCATAGGCGTCCCGCAGGGTCGGCGTGTAGAGGAAACCTTCGACCGATCCGACACGGCGACCCACCACGCCGAAAAGAGCGGGGCCAATATCATTGACCATATGCTGGCTGTTGTCGTGGCACAGGCTGCACTTGCTGGCATAGATCTGCGCGCCCAATGCCACCTGACTGGTCTTGCCGAGCGCCGGGGTGGCCAGGCAGATCGCTGTCAAAGCCGCAAGGGTCAGAAATCGGGTCATGGTATCCTCCGCCAGTTATACCCTGCGATCCATAACAGGAAATTCGCCGGGCGGTTTGACGCCGGTCAAATCAGCGGCGCGACTGCCTCTCTATGGTATGCGGGTAATCAGAAGAGGCATTCCAATGGACAGGGTAAAGAACAAGGTCGTCATCGTCACCGGCGGCGCCAAGGGCATAGGCCGCTCGGCCTGTCACCTGCTGGCGCGCGAAGGCGCCGGGGTCGCTGTCGTCGATATGGACCCGGCCGGTGAAGCGACGGCGGCCGAAATCCGCGCCGCTGGCGGCGAAGCCTGGTTCTGGCCGCTCAATACCCTGAACGAGGTCGATATCGCCCGCGTCTTCGCCGAGGTGGCGCATCGCTTCGGCGGCATCGACGCCCTGGTCAATAATGCCGGTATCGCCGGGGTCAACAAGCCGACCCATGAGCTGAGCGAAGCCGAGTGGGACGCGGTGATGGATGTCAATGTCAAGGGTGTCTTCTTCTGCACCAAGCACGCCATTCCCTACCTGCGCACGGCTGGCGGCGGTTCGATCATCAACCTGTCCTCGATCTATGGCCTGATCGGCGCGCCCGACAATCCACCCTATCACGCCTCAAAAGGAGCGGTGCGGCTGATGAGCAAGACCGACGCCATGCTGTATGCGGGCGATCATATCCGCGTCAATTCCATCCATCCCGGCTATATCTGGACGCCGATGGTCGAGGCCGTGGCGGCGCAGGATCCGGAAGGCATCGACCATTTCAAGGCGGCCATCAGCCAGTTGCACCCGCTGGGTGTTCTGGGCGAGCCCGATGATATCGGCTGGGCGGTCGTCTACCTGGTGTCTGACGAGGCCAAATTCCTCACCGGTTCGGAACTGGTGATCGATGGCGGCTATACGGCGCGGTGACATGTAATTATGCGCGCCATGCAGATATCACGGACCGGTCCTCTGCACGACCGGTCGCTGGAGCCGGTGGATATCCCCGTTCCGGTGCCCGGCCCCGGCGAAGTGCGGCTGCGTGTCCTGGTCTGCGGGGTCTGTCATACCGAACTGGACGAGATCGAGGGCCGCGCCCTGCCGCCGCATCTGCCGGTTATTCCGGGCCATCAGGTGATCGGGCGCATCGACACCATCGGCGAGGCGGTCGAGGGTTTGTCTATCGGTGATCGGGTCGGCGTCGCCTGGATTTTCCACGCCTGCGGCCAGTGCCGTCATTGCCTCGACGGCGAGGAAAACCTGTGCGCTGGGTTCAGGGCCACCGGCCGCGACGTCAATGGCGGCTATGCCGAAAAAATGATCATTTCCGCCGATTTCATCCATGCCATCCCGGAATCCTTCAGCGATGCCGAGGCCGCACCTCTGCTTTGTGCCGGCGCCGTCGGTTTTCGTGCCCTGCGGCTGACCGGCTTGCTGGATGAAGAACAGGACACGCCGGTGCTCGGCTTCAGCGGCTTCGGGGCGTCGGCGCATCTGGTGCTGCAACTGGCCCGCCAGCGCCTGCCGAACTGCCGGTTTCATGTCTTTGCCCGCAGCGCCGAAGAACGCGCCTTCGCCTTGAACCTTGGCGCCGATTGGGCCGGCGATTTCGATGAAACGCCGCCGATGCCGCTGGACGCCATTATCGACACCACGCCCGCCTGGCGGCCCATCGTTTCCGTCCTGCGCCACCTCGTGCCCGGTGGTCGGCTGGTCATCAATGCCATCCGCAAGGAAGACGCCGACAAGGCGGCTTTGCTGGAACTCGACTATGCCCGTGACCTGTGGCTGGAAAAACAGGTCCGCAGCGTGGCCAATGTCACCCGCGAAGATGTCCGCGAATGCCTGCTGTGGGCGGCGGAGGCTGATCTCCATCCGCAGGTGGAAATCTATGACCTGGCGGACGCTAATCAGGCCCTGGCTGATCTCAGGTCAAGGCCGGTGCGGGGGGCGAAGGTTTTGCGCGTCGCCAGCGATACCACCGCCCCGTCAGCCATTTAAGCCCTTCCAGGCCGGCCAGCATGATCACGCCGGCGGAGAGAGCCAGGGCAGTCATGGGCCAGGACGGCGCCTCAAAGCGGAACAGGTGACGGGCGAAAGGCAGGGCGAGGGCGACCGTCAGCACCACCGCCACGGCGAGGAAGACCAGCACCAGGGCGCGATTGGGCCGGCGTATCGCTTCCAGGATGGAGGCGGCGCGCGAACGATTGACCAGCACCAGGCTGAGAATGACCGCCACCAGCGCCATGAAGGTCACGGCGCGCACGGCATCCGTCGATAATCCGATGGTGAGCGCAAGACCCAGCATCAGGACGACCGCGCCGAGGGCCAGCCCGCCCTGGATGACGCCGCGGCTGATAAAGGCCAGTGAAAACATCGGCCGTTCCGGATCGCGTGGCGGCCGGCGCATGATGTCGTCTTCCTCGGTCTCCGCCTCGAAGACAAGCGTGCAGACCGGATCGATAATCATTTCCAGGAAGGCGATATGGACGGGGCCCAGCAGGATCGGCAGGCCGAACACCAGGGGCAACAGCGCCAGGCCGGCGATCGGCACATGTACGGCCAGGATGAAGGTCACTGCCTTGTGCAGATTGTCATAGATGCGCCGCCCCAGCCGAATGGCCTTGACTATGGAGCCGAAATCATCATCGAGCAACACGATGGCCGAGGCTTCGCGCGCCACGTCCGTGCCGCGCTGGCCCATGGCGATGCCGATATGCGCCGCCTTGAGCGTGGGGGCGTCATTGACGCCGTCACCGGTCATCGCCACCACCTCGCCCTTTGCCTTTAGGGCCTCAACGATGCGCAGTTTTTGCTGCGGCATGATGCGCGCGAAGACGGTGGTGGCCTCGATCCGCCGGGCGAGGTCGGCGTCGTCCATCGCCGCCAGCTCGTCACCGGTCATCACATCGGTGGCGTCGATCCCGGCCTGGGCAGCGATGGCGCGTGCCGTCACCGGATAATCGCCGGTGATCATGACGACGCGAATTCCGGCTGTCCGGCATTCGGCCACTGCCGTCGGCACCGCCGCTCTCAGAGTATCGGCCAGGCCGACCAGGCCCAGAAATTCAAACGCGAAGCCGTGCTGATCCTCAGGCAAGACGGGCCGCGCCGCCGCCCGCGCCACCCCCAGCACCCGCAAACCTTCCGCCGCCATGGCATCGGCATCGCCCGCGAGCCGTGCGCGGGCCGCTACATCGAGTCCGCACAGTTCGGCGATCGCTTCCGGCGCCCCCTTGCCGGCCACCACCAGCTCGTCGTCATCCGCCTTTTGCCAGACATTGGACATGGCCAGCAGGTCGGGATGCAGGCCGAAGGCCCGAACCAGTTGCCACTGGTGAACGGCGCCGTCCGGACGAAAGGCGTGCAGGGCCTTTTCCATCGGATCGAACGGTTCGCGCGCGCTGGCCAGGATGCTGAACCGCGCCAGATCGTGAAAAGCGTCCGGCAGGGCCTCTTGGGATGCCCGATAAACCTGGCCATCGGGCCGGCGCAGTTCGGCCACCCGCATGATGTTTTCCGTCAGGGTGCCGGTCTTGTCCGTACAGAGTACCGTGGCTGCGCCCAGGGTTTCGATGGCTGCCGCCCGCCGGGTCAGCACCCTGGCGCGGGAGATGCGCCATGCCCCCATGGCCATGAAGATGGTGACGACGACCGGAAATTCCTCCGGCAGCATCGACATGCCGACGGCGATTCCCGCCAGCAGCGCCTCCAGCCAGCTACCGCGAAACAGGCCATAGAGGATCATCACCAGAAGGCTGATAACCCCGCCGCCAATGGCGAAGACACGGACCAGCCGGCCCATTTCCTGTTTCAGGCGCGGCGGCTCGGTGATGAGTTCGCCCAGGCTCTGGCCGATGCGCCCGATCTGACTGCGCGGGCCAGTGGCGATCACTTCGGCAAGGCCGGCGCCGCGCACCACCAGGGTGCCTGAAAACACATAGGGCCGGTCATCGCCGCCCGGCACGGCTGCGTCGTCTTCCGTCGCTGGAGCGGCCACCTTCCGGACCGGCACAGATTCTCCGGTCAGCAGGGATTCATCGGTTTGCAGGCTCTGGCACTCGATGACGCGACCATCGGCCGGCACCCGGTCGCCCTCGCTGAGCACCAGCAGGTCGCCGGCCACGACCTCACGCCCGGCGATCCGCTGGCGCTGGCCGTCACGGATGACCAGGGCGCGCGGACTGGTGAGGTCGCGCAGGGCCTCCAGCACCCGCTCGGTGCGCGACTCCTGCACCACGGTGATCACCACCGAAAACAGGGCGAGCACCATCAGAATGATGGCTTCGCTCAGGTCACCGAGGAAGAGATAGATCACCCCGCCAGCGATCAGCAGGGCCAGCATGGGCTCGCGGATCACTTCCAGCGCGATCCGCAAGGGGGTGCGCCTGGCCTGGCGCGGCAGTTCGTTGGCGCCGTCCCTTTGCAGCCGCGCTTGTGCTTCCGCCAGGCTCAGGCCAGATGGAACCGCGCCAGTGGGTGCGGGCGCCGGTGTCGGCGTGGATATGGGCATGACTCCTCCTAACGGGAAACGGCGTCGGACGCCCCTTAGGCCTCTATGGTATGCTGACACAGGTATCGCCTTGATCCCGGTCAAATGACCGGCACATCCGCCGCCGCCCGCTTCACAATTCCATTTGTTTGACGGCGATCAAATGCCCGCTGCTTCGCCCTGCCTAGACTGCGCCCTGACGCGGCATTTCGAGCGCGCCTCCATACCCCCAAAGGAGCTAAGCATGAAAGACGATCAATTGCATCAGGATGTTCTGGACGAGCTGGATTTCGAACCCAGCGTCAACGCCGCCCATATTGGGGTCGCCGTCGAACAGGGCATCGTCACACTGACCGGCGAGGTCGGCAGCTATGCCGAAAAATACCACGCCGAACGCACCGTTCAGCGCGTCAAGGGGGTTCGCGGCATTGTCGAACACATTAAGGTGGTCTTCCCTGGCGACAAGGTCACCGGTGACGCCGAACTGGCCGAACGGGTTCTGGCCAGCCTGAAATGGAGCGCCGTCGTGCCATCCGACCGGATCACCGTGAAGGTCGAAAACGGCTGGGTCGCCCTGAATGGTGAACTGGACTGGCAGTTTCAGAAGGAAGCCGCCGAAGCGGCCGTCCGCCGGCTGAACGGCATCAAGGGTATCAGCAATCTGATCAAGCTGCCGCCCCAGGTCGTTGGCAGCAATGTCAAGTCGCGCATCGAGGACGCCCTAAAGCGCAATGCCGAGGTTGAGGCCAAGGGCATCATGGTCGGGGTCGCCGGCACCAAGGTGACACTGAACGGCATTGTCCACACCTGGCACGAACGCCTGATGGCGGAAAACGCCGCCTGGGCTGTGCCCGGCGTCACCATGGTCGATGACCACCTGCGGATTGCCTGATTTTTGAAACTTTGAAAGGAGCTTATCATGTCAACTCACTCCCTGACTCCCGCCCGCAAGGAAGCGGTTTCCGTCGTCCGGGGCGACAACCCCGTCCGTGGCCTGCAAAACGACGTCAACCGCCTGTTCAATGATTTCTTCGGCGACCTGTCATTTCCCTCATGGGACCGTTTTCTGGGAGACCGCTTCTCAAGCGGGCTGTCTATGAAAACGCCGGCGCTCGACCTGCGCGAAGGCGACAAAGCCTACACACTGGTCGCCGAGGTGCCGGGTATGCAGGCCAAGGACATACAGGTCTCGACCGCCGATGGCTGCATTATCCTGACCGGCGAAAAGACCGAGGCGCACGAAACGCATGACAAGGACTATATCCGTCAGGAACGCAGCTATGGCAGCTTCCGGCGCGTCGTCCCCATGCCGGCGGACGCCGACATTGATAATGTCAAGGCGGAGATGAAAAACGGCCTGCTCACCCTGACCATCGCCCGAAAGGCCGAAGACAGCGCGAAAACACGCAAGATCGATATCCGCGAACTGGCATGAGACTGCCCTGAGAACGCGCGAAGATATCCTGCCGGCGCATTTATTATGTGCCGGCCGGATATTGAGCTAAAGGCGGTGACAGGGTTCCGTCAGGCCATGATGAAACTCAGCGCGGGCATCCTGTTGTTTAATGAGCGCGCCGATGGCCTGCATATGCTGTTGGTGCATCCCGGCGGCCCGTTCTGGGCGCGGCATGATCTGGGCGCGTGGTCAATTCCGAAAGGGGAATATGCGCCGGGCGAAATTCCCGAACAGGCGGCACGGCGTGAACTGGCGGAGGAGACCGGACTCAACCTGACTGCTGACCTGATCCCGCTGGGTGAGGCGCGACAGCCGTCCGGCAAGGTCGTTACCGCCTTTGCCACGCCGTCGGATTTCGATCCCGCCGCGCTCCGCAGCAACCTGTTCGAGCTGGAATGGCCAAGGCACTCCGGGCAGATGCGCCGCTTCCCTGAAATCGACCGCGCCGAATGGTTTGACGCGGCCGAAGCGCGCCGGCGCATCCTGCCCGGCCAGGCTGTCTTTATTGACCGGCTGCTGGCGGCGCTCAGCAAGCCCGCTTAGGCTGCCAGATACTGCTCATAGGCGGCGATCGCATCCGCCGCGTACATCAGCGAAGGCCCGCCGCCCATATAGATGGCCATGCCCAGGCATTCCTCGATCTCGGCCCTGGTCGCCCCCAGGCGCACCAGCGCCTCCATGTGAAAGCCGATGCAGCCGTCGCAGCGGGTGGCGATGCCGATGGCCAGCGCGATCAGTTCCTTGGTCTTCTTGTCGAGCGCGCCGTCCTTGCTGGCGGCCTGGGCCATGGCGGAAAACCCGCTCATGGTCTCCGGGATATCCTTGCGCAAGGTCTTGATATTGGCGGAAATGCGTTTGGTGATGTCAGGATAGGACTTGGTCATGGAATGCTCGTTTACTTGAAGCTGACGCCCGGCTTGACGCCCAGCTTCTTGAAGATCATGGCGGCCGGGCAGAAGCCGGTGAAGGCCGCCTGGAACATGTTGGCGCCGGCAAAGGCGGTCAGCCAATACCACAGCGGGTTAACGAAGTGGCCGAGCGCCAGGCTCGTCAGGACAACGAAGCCGGCAAAGGCCATAACGGCTTTATCGAGAGTCATGATTATTCACCTTTCAGCTTGTGGGCGCCCATCATATTGAGCGCCATTTTTTCAAAGAACATTTCGCTTTTTCCGGCCTTGACCTTGCCGATGAAGTAGCCCTCGAAGGCTTCCTTCGCCAGGTGGACCCACTTGCCGGAAGCCGCCCAGTTGATATTGCGCGGCGGGATCTGCGGCTGGGCGAAGAAGGCCACGCCGCCATCGCCGAAATCGGCCAGGCAGATGGCGTTCCAGGTCGCTTCGTGCGTTGGCGCCTGCCCGGAGAGTTCCTGCTTCAGGTTGTGCGCCACGGCCGTGACCATGGATTCGATCATGAAGCCGGTCTTGGGCACGCCCACCGGCACGGCGGTTTTGCCCATCGGCGGAATGGCGACGCAGACGCCGAGGCTGTAGATATTGGGGAAGGTCGGATTGCGCTGGTGCTTGTCGATCAGGATGAAGCCGCGCGGATTGGTCAGGCCCTCGATGCCGCGCACCGCCTCGACCCCGCGGAAGGCCGGCAGCATCATGGAAAAGCCGAAGGGCAGTTCGTGATCGGCCTTATGCGCGCCGTCCTCGGTCAGTTCCTCGACGAACATCCTGCCCGCTTCCACGCGGCTGACCTTGGCGTTGGTGATCCACTTGATATGGCGGTTGCGCATCTCGCTTTCAAGCAGGCCCTTGGTGTCACCGACGCCATCGAGGCCGAGGTGGCCGATATAGGGCTCGGAGGTGACGAAGGTCATCGGCACGCGGTCGCGCACCTTGCGTTTGCGCAATTCGGTATCGACGATCATGGCGAATTCATAGGCCGGGCCGAAGCAGGACGCGCCCTGCACCGCGCCGATCACAACCGGCTGCGGATTGGCGGCCAGTTGATCGAAGACGGTGCCTGCGGCCACGGCGTGATCGACCCGGCAGACCGATTGCGTAAAGCCGGTATGCGGCCCCAGTCCTTCGATCTCGTCGAAGGCCAGCTCCGGACCGGTAGCGATGACCAGATAGTCGTAGGTCAGGGTTTCGCCGGTCGTCAGTTGCAGGGCATTATTCGCCGGATCAATGCGCGCGGCGCCTTCCGGGTGGAAAATGACCCCCTTCTTCTGGAAGACGGGACGCAGATCGACCTCGATTGCCTCGCGTTTGCGCCAGCCCACCGCCACCCACGGATTGGACGGTACGAACTGATAGGTATAGCCCTTGTTGACCACGACGATCTCGGCCTTGTCGCCGACGGCTTCCCTGATCTCGAAGGCGGCGATGGAGCCGCCAAGCCCCGCGCCCAGAATGACGATGCGTGGTGTCTTACCGGTAGTCATGGTACTCTGTCCTCCTGATTTGGCCTGGTTCCAAGCCTTAGGCTTAAAAAGGCCGGTAAGGTTTGATCGGCGTCAAACCTTACCGTTTCGATTGGTGGCATCTCCAGACCGGGACACCGCGAAATGTGGTGTGAAGGGTCTTGATTGTATATTTGAATTATCTTATATTCGGATTATCGAAAATACAATACCTTTTTTCAGCCCTTCCGGAGACCCGATCATGTTCAGCCTGTTCACTGTCAAAAACCTCACACCCGCCGAAGTCCGCGACGGCATGGAAAAGGGCGAAATCGTCCTTGTCGATGTCCGCGAACTGAATGAGCATAATGCCGAGCGCATAAAGGGCGCGATCAGTGTTCCCCTGTCACGCCTCGAAACCGCCAAGCTGCCGGATGCCGATGGCAAGCGGATCGTCATGCACTGCGCCGGCGGCGTACGTTCGGCCAGGGCCGTGACATTGTGCCGCAAGCGCGGCCTGACGGTCGATCATCACCTGGCCGGCGGCATTGCCGCATGGAAGGCTCACGGCCTGCCGACTATCCGATAACAAGTGTAAAGGGGTGCATCACATGCCGAGGCCAGACCAAATGCTGCGAGCGGGACTATCTATCATCGCCATATCCATTGCTGTTTCAGGCATGGGCCTGGCCTCGTGTGGCCGCAAGGAGCCCGCCCCGGCGGTGACCGCCTATAGGGGCCAGACTCTGCGGGTCTCCGCCCAGACCATCGATGATGTCAAGCCGCTCGCCGCCACCCTGACCACGCGCCAGACTGGTGAGGCGACGGCGCGCGTGTCCGGCATACTGACCAGCCTGAAGGTGCGCGAAGGCGACATGGTAAAACAGGGCCAGGTGATCGGCTTCGTGCAGGACCAGAGGCTGAATCTGCAAACCGGCGCCTATGACCAGGCCGCCGTGGCCGCCGAGGCCCAGGCCAATCTGGCGCGCGCCGCGCTGAAGCGCACCCAGACCCTCTTTGATAAGGGCATCTATGCCCAGGCGAAACTGGATCAGGACAAGGCTGCCGCCGATGCCGCCGAAGCCAATGCCCGCGCCGCCCGCGCCCAGACCTCCGCCAGTGGCGAGGCGGCGCGTCAGGGCGCCATCCTGGCTCCGGCCAGCGGCCGCATCATCCACGCCACCGTGCCGGTTGGCTCGGTGGTCATGGCTGGTCAGTCCGTCGCCACGGTGACCGCCGGTGCCCGCGTGGTGCGCATCGAGCTGCCGGAGGCCCGGGCCGCCGCCCTCAGCCTCGGCCAGAACGTGATGCTAGATGCCAATGGCGTGCGCAGCTCAGGCGTGATCAGTGAAATCTATCCTTCCGTCACCGCCGGCCAGGTGGTGGCCGATGTCACGCCGCAAGGTCTTGAAGACGCCGTGATCGGCCAGAAGGTCACCGCTTATGTCGGCGTCGGGCAGCGCCCGGCGATCGTCCTGCCGCGCGCCTATGTCGCCACGCGCTATGGCCTCGATTATGTCCGCCTGGTGCAAAAGAACGGCGCGGTCATGGAAACCACCGTCCAGACGGCCCCGACTGGTGATCCGCAGCGCCTCGAAATCCTGGGCGGCCTGACTGCCGGCGATGCCGTCGCCCCCTATGGCGCTTCTCTCGGAGCCGAAAAATGAGCGATGCAAAGCTGGGCCTTTCCGGCCGCCTGACCAAGGCCACCCTGACCTCGCCGCTGACACCGCTGTTCCTGATCGTCGCCATTCTGGTGGGCCTGCTCGCCGTCATGTCGATCCCGCGTGAAGAAGAGCCGCAGATCAGCGTGCCGATGATCGATATTTCCGTCGCTTCGCCGGGCCTGAAGGCCGTGGACGCCGAACAACTGGTGGCCAAGCCGCTGGAAGCCATCGTCAAAAGCGTCAATGATGTCGACCATGTCTACAGTTTCATCGATGACGACCGCGTACTGGTAACGGCGCGTTTCAAGGTCGGCACCGATCCGGACAATGCCGCCATCCGTATCCGCGAAAAGCTGGACGCCAATATGGACCGCCTGCCCGTCGGCATCGCCGCGCCGCTGGTGCAGACGCGCGGCATCAATGACGTGCCGGCCATGATCATCACCCTGTCGCCCAAGCCCGGCAGCGGCGACGCCTTGAGCGACACCGCCCTGTATAACCTGGCGGCGCGCCTGCGCGTCGAACTGGCCAAGGTCGATAATGTCGGCCTGACCTTCATCGTCGGCGGCCGGCCGGAAGAAATCCGCATAGAGCCCGATGCCGCCGCCATGAGCGCGCGCGGCGTTTCGCTGGAAACCCTGATGACCGCCGTCAAGGCCGCCAATACCAGCTTCCCGGCGGGCAATATACGCCAGGCTGGCCAGGCCGTGACGGTGGGCGCCGGCCAGACCCTGCAAACCGCCACCGATGTCGGCCTGATCACCCTGCCTTCGGTGACGGGCCAGAATGTCCTTGTCCGCGACGTGGCCACCGTCATCCAGGCGCCACGCGAAGATCAGTCGCATGTCTTCCGTTATGCCCGGCTGAAAGACGGCACCTGGGGCCAGTCGCCGGCGGTTTCCCCGGCCATCGCCAAGCGCAAGGGCGCCAATGCGGTGGTGCTGTCCCATGCCGTCCATGCCCGTGTCGAGGCCCTGCAGGGCACGCTGATCCCCGCCAATGTGCAGGTTTCCATCACGCGCGATTATGGCGAAAGCGCCAATGAAAAGGCCAATGAACTGCTGTTTCACTTAGGGTTAGCCACCGTCTCCATTGTCATCCTGATCGGCTTCACCATCGGCTGGCGCGAGGCGGCCGTTACCGCGGTGGTCATCCCGACGACCATCCTGCTCACCATGTTCGCCTCCAACCTGATGGGCTATACGATCAACCGCGTCAGCCTGTTCGCCCTGATCTTCTCGATCGGCATCCTGGTCGATGACGCCATCGTCATGATCGAGAACATTTCGCGCCACTGGGGCATGAATGACGGCAGATCGCGGCCCCAGGCGACCATCGACGCCGTGGCCGAGGTCGGCAATCCGACCGTGATCGCCACCCTGACCGTCGTGGCTGCCCTGCTGCCCATGTTGTTCGTCTCCGGCCTGATGGGCCCCTACATGGCGCCGATTCCGGTCAATGCTTCCGCAGCGATGATCTTCTCTTTCTTTGTCGCCGTCATCCTGGCGCCGTGGCTGATGATCCGCTTTGCCCGCAAAGCCCTGAAAGCCGGCGAACATGGCCATTCGCATGATCATGAAGGCTTTATCGGCGCCATTTACCGCCGCATCGCTGCCGCCATCATCAGGGATAAAAAAAGCGCCGGCCGTTTCCTCGCCTGGGTGGGTGTTGCCACGCTGATCGCCTGTTCCACCTTCTATTTCAAGGCCGTGACGGTCAAGCTCCTGCCGTTCGACAACAAGTCCGAGCTTCAGGTCATCGCCGACCTGCCGCGCGGCACCTCGCTTGAAACCACCCAGCGGATCCTCAATCAGGCGGCGCAGATCACCACGCAACTGAAGGAGGTTGAGGCCATCGATTCCTATGCCGGCACGGCCACGCCTTTCAATTTCAACGGCCTGGTGCGCCATTATTATTTCCGCACCAATCCGGAGCAGGGCGATCTGAATGTCCTGCTCGCGCCCAAGGGTGAGCGTTCGCGTGCCAGCCACGCCATCGCGCTCGACCTGCGCCAGCGCCTGAAGGCCATACCCCTGCCGCCCAATGGTGTGCTGAAGGTTGTCGAAGCTCCGCCGGGACCGCCGGTCATGGCGACCCTGCTGGCCGAAGTCTACGGTCCGGATGCCGCCACGCGGCGCGCCGTCGCCGAAAAGGTCAAGGCGATCTACAAGTCCGTTCCCTATATCGTCGATGTCGATGACAGCTACGGCGTGGCCGCGCCGCGCCTGGATATCGTCGCCAACCGCCAGAGGCTGGAAGCGCTGAATGTCTCCGACGGCCAGGTCTATGCCTCTTTGGGCGCCCTGATGAACGGACAGGTGCTCGGCTATTCCAACCGCGGCGATGGCCGTGATCCGCTGGAAATCTCCCTGCGTCTGCCGCAATCGCAGCGCACCTATGACCAGGCCCTGCAATCCATGCCCGTGGCGACCTCGGTCTCGGCCGCCGGTACCCGCCTGGTGTCGCTCGGCGAAGTCACCACCGCGAAGCCGGGCCTGACCTCGCCCCATATCTTCCGCCGTGACGGCCGCGACGCCGACATGATCCTGGGCGAAATGGCCGGCCAGTACGAGGCGCCGATCTACGGCATTCTGGCCGTGGACAAGGCCATTAAAAATGCCGACTGGGGTAATGTGCCCGCGCCAGCCATACGGCTCAACGGCCAGCCCGCCGATGAAAGCCGCGCTACGGTTCTGTGGGACGGTGAGTGGGAAATCACCTGGGTCACCTTCCGTGACATGGGCGCCGCCTTCGGCGTGGCCCTGCTGGGCATCTATGTGCTGGTCGTCGGCCAGTTCAAGAGCTTCAAGCTGCCTCTGGTCATCCTGACGCCGGTACCCCTGACCCTGATCGGCATCGTCATCGGCCACATCCTGTTCCGTGCGCCCTTTACCGCCACCTCGATGATCGGTTTCATTGCACTTGCCGGCATCATCGTGCGCAATTCGATCCTGCTGGTCGATTTCATCCGTCATGCCGACAAGCTGGATGCCAACGGCCAGCCGCGCCGCCTGCAGGATATCCTGCTCGATGCCGGCGCCACGCGCTTCAAACCGATCCTGCTGACGGCCCTGGCCGCCATGATCGGTGCGGCGGTGATCCTGACCGACCCGATCTTCCAGGGCCTGGCCATTTCCCTGCTGTTCGGGCTTTTGTCGTCCACGCTTTTGACCGTGCTGGTAATTCCTGCCATCTATGTCGTTATGCGTGGCGATTCCCAAAACAGTAAGGCGTAACCCATGAACAAGTCTGTTTCTCCCATGACCCTGGCGGCCAGCGCCCAGAAGGCCAGCCGCCTTCTCAAGCTCATGGCCAGCGAACAACGGCTGATGATCCTGTGCAGGCTGAGCGAGGGCGAGCAAAGCGCTGGCGAACTGACCGAGCTGGTGGGCTTAAGCCAGGGCGCGGCCTCGCAGCATCTGCAAAAGATGCGGGCCGAGGGACTGGTCGGCACCCGCCGGGATGCCCAGACCATCTATTATCACCTGGCCGATGAAGGCGCCGGCCAGGTGATCGATCTCCTGTGCCGGATTTATGGCGAGGCCGAAAAGTCTTAAGCGGCGGAATGACAGAAGAAGAGGGGGAAGCGGGCATGACATCAGCGCCGGCGAAATCAGCCACAGCCGGTCGTGCGCTGGAAGTCCTGCTGGCCTTTCTGTGGCTGGGCGTGACCTCGTTCGGCGGACCGATCGCCCATCTCGGCTATTTTCGCCGCGCCTTCGTGCAGAAGCGAAAATGGCTGAGCGAAGACGAATATGCTGACCTGGTGGCCCTCTGCCAGTTCCTGCCTGGTCCCGCCAGCAGCCAGACGGGCCTGCTGATCGGCCTGCGCCGCGCCGGTGCCTGGGGCGCCCTGGCCGCCTGGACGGGCTTCACCCTGCCGTCCGCCGTTCTGATGTTTATCCTCGGCGAGTCTTGCCCCCGGCCTGAAAGGTCCGGTGGCCCTGAGTGCGATCCATGGCCTGAAACTGGTCGCCGTGGCCGTCGTTGCCCAGGCGGTCTGGAGCATGGCCGGCAGGCTCTGCCCGGATCGGCGGCGCGCGGCCATCGCCCTGGCCGCCTTTCTGGCTATCCTGCTGGTGGTATCACCGGCAACGCAGCTTCTGGCCATTGCCGGCGGTGGTCTCCTGGGACTGCGGCTGTGCCGTAACATTCCTGACATGTCTGCCGGTGTGGCGCATCCGCCCATGCGCCGGCGCATCGGTATCGCCGCCGGTGCGGTTTTCATTGGCATTCTGGCCGGACTGTCTCTGGCGGCCGCTCTCTATCCGGGACATACGCTGTGGGCGCTGGCCAATATCTTCTTCAAAAGCGGCACACTTGTTTTCGGCGGCGGGCATGTGGTGCTGCCCCTGCTGCGGGATGCGCTGGTGCCGGCGGGGTGGATCGGTGATGACGCCTTCCTGGCCGGTTATGGCGCAGCGCAGGCCATGCCGGGGCCGCTCTTTACTTTCGCTGCCTATCTGGGGGGACGGTGGCCACACCCTGGAACCCCGCGCTGATAGCGGCGCTCGCGCTGGTCATGCTGTTCCTGCCAGGTGTCTTGCTGGTGGTGGCCGTCTATCCGTTCTGGTCCCGGCTGGGGCATAATCTCCCGGCGCGCGCGGCCTTGGCGGGGGTCAATGCCGCAGTGGTCGGCATCCTCGGCGCGGCGCTTTACAATCCGGTCTGGACATCCGCGGTCTTCGGACCGGGCGATGTCGCCATCGCGGTTGCGGGCTTTCTGCTTCTCGAAAAATGGCACACCCCGCCGCTGCTGGTCGTCGGGTTGTGCGTCGGCGCCTCGATGCTCCGGCTTTGCCTGGGGTTCTGAGGCTCAGGCCTTAAATGTAGTGATGTCGGTTCGCACTGAAATCGGCGTTTTGCTGAGTGAAAATGGCTCTGCGAGCAAGACAGCCGCTCACGTCGAATATGAGGGTTCGATTATTTTACTCGCTCTAAGATTTTGTCGGCCGCCGCATAAGGCTGGACTTCGGTTCAAATAATTGGACTTTTATTCAATCTAGTGTTGGTTTTCTGGCATCCGCACGACCAGACCATCAAGCGCATCTGATACGATGATCTGGCACGACAGGCGCGAGGTCGGCTGCAGGTCATTGGCGAAATCGAGCATCGATTCTTCCATCACCGAGGCAGTGCCGGTCTTGTCGGCCCATTCCGGATCGACATAGACGTGGCAGGTGGCGCAGGCGCAGGCGCCGCCGCAATCGGCATCGATGCCGGGGATGTTGTTCTTGACCGCGCCTTCCATGACGCTCTGGCCCGGCTTGACCTCGATGATGTGTTCTTTGCCGTCGTGTTCGATATAGGTGATCTTGGCCATGATAGTCACTTCAAATAAATAGAGCCGAAGCCAGGCTTCGGCTCTTAAAAGCAAAATGCAAAAATTTTCGACGGGCCGCCCCGAGAAAATTTTTTCCACATCGCAAAGGGGTACATGGGGGAAAGATCGTTTCCCCCATGAGTTTTATCCCTTCGCGGGCATCATCTTCTTGATTTCGGCGATCGCCTTGGCCGGGTTGAGCCCCTTCGGACAGACCTGCGCGCAGTTCATGATGGTGTGGCAGCGATAGAGCTTGAACGGATCTTCGAGCGACTCCAGGCGGGCCTTGGTGTTTTCGTCGCGCGAGTCAGCGATCCAGCGATAGGCCTGCAGCAGGGCCGCCGGCCCTAAGTACTTGTCCTGGTTCCACCAGTAGCTGGGGCACGAGGTCGAGCAACAGGCGCAGAGAATGCACTCATAGAGGCCGTCGAGCTTGTCGCGGTTGGCCGGGGTTTGCAGACGTTCCTTTTCCGGGTCCGGGGTCTTCGATTCCAGCCACGGCTCGATCGAGGCGTACTGGTTGTAGAAGCCCGACAGGTCGGGAATCAGGTCTTTCACGACCGGCATATGCGGCAGCGGGGCGATGGTGATATCGCCGGAGAACTCATCATGGCCCTTGGTGCAGGCCAGGGTGTTGCGGCCGCCGATATTCATGGCGCAGGAGCCGCAGATGCCTTCGCGGCATGAGCGGCGGAAAGCCGGGGTCGAGTCGATGTTGTTCTTGATGTAGATCAGCGAGTCGAGCAGCATCGGGCCGTGATCGGCCGAATCCACCTCATAGGTGTCCCAACGCGGGTTCTCGCCGGCATCCGGATCGAAGCGGTAGATCTTGTAGGTGCGCGTCGTTTTGGTCTTCTTCGCGGCCTTGTAACGCTTGCCCGGCTTGATTTTCGAGTCGCGGGGGAGGGTAAGCTCAACCATATCAGTAAACCCGTGCTTTCGGCTGAATGTAGGCGATGTCGTTGGTCATGGTGTAGGTATGGACCGGACGATAGTCGGTCTTGACCTGGCCGGTATCGGTGTCGATCCACATCAGGGTGTGCTTCATCCACTTTTCGTCGTCGCGGTTCGGGAAGTCCTCGCGGGCGTGAGCGCCGCGGCTTTCCTCACGGTTGACGGCCGAATTGACCGTCACGACCGCCTGATTGATCAGGTTGTCATATTCCAGCGCCTCGACCAGGTCGGTATTCCAGATCAGGCCGCGATCCTTGATGCCGATATCCTTCGAGGCGGCGTGGATTTCGGCCAGGCGGGCAACGCCTTCCTTGAGGGTGTCGCCAGTGCGGAAGACGGCGGCGTCCTTCTGCATGGCTTCCTGCATGGAGAGGCGCAGTTTCGCGGTCGGTGTGGCACCGGACGCGTTGCGGAAGGTGTCCAGGCGAGCCAGGTGCTTGTCGACCTGGGTCTTGCCGATATCCTTGTGCGCGACGCCCGGCTGCACCAGTTCCTTGGCGCGCAGGCCGGCGGCGCGGCCGAAGACCACGAGGTCGATCAGCGAGTTGGAACCGAGGCGGTTGGCGCCATGCACCGACACGCAGGCCGCTTCGCCTACAGCCATCAGGCCCGGAACAACCGTATCGGGATTGCCGTCCTTCAGGGTCAGGACTTCGCCGTGATAATTGGTCGGGATGCCGCCCATATTGTAGTGGACGGTCGGGATGACCGGGATCGGTTCCTTGGTCACATCGACGCCGGCGAAAATCTTGGCCGATTCCGAGATGCCCGGCAGGCGCTTGTGCAGGATTTCCGGCGGCAGGTGATCGAGGTGAAGGAAGATGTGGTCCTTCTTCGGACCGACGCCGCGACCTTCGCGGATTTCCATGGTCATCGAGCGCGACACGACGTCACGCGAGGCCAGATCTTTCGCTGAAGGCGCATAGCGTTCCATGAAGCGCTCGCCGGCCGAGTTGGTCAGGTAGCCGCCTTCGCCGCGCGCGCCTTCGGTGATGAGGCAGCCCGAACCGTAGATGCCGGTCGGGTGGAACTGCACGAATTCCATGTCTTGGAGCGGCAGGCCGGCGCGCAGCACCATAGCGTTGCCGTCACCGGTGCAGGTGTGGGCGGAGGTGGCCGAGAAGTAGGCGCGGCCATAGCCACCGGTCGCCAGGATGACGAGGTGGGCGCGGAAGACGTGGATGTCGCCATTGTCGAGCTGCCAGGTGGTCACACCACGGCACACACCGTCATCCATGATCAGGTCGAGGGCGAAATGCTCGATGAAGAATTCGACATTGTTGCGCACCGACTGGCCGTAAAGCGTATGCAGCATGGCGTGACCGGTGCGGTCGGCGGCGGCGCAGGTGCGCTGCACCGGGCCTTCGCCATAATTGCGGGTCATGCCGCCGAATGGACGCTGATAGATCTTGCCTTCTTCGGTGCGCGAGAAGGGCACGCCCCAATGTTCGAGTTCGTAGACGGCCTTGGGCGCGTTGCGCACGAGATATTCGATGGCATCCTGGTCACCCAGCCAGTCCGACCCCTTGACGGTGTCGTACATGTGCCATTCCCACTTGTCCTCGCCCATATTGCCTAAGCTCGCGGCGACGCCACCCTGGGCGGCCACGGTATGGGAGCGGGTCGGGAAGACCTTGGTGATACAGGCGGTTTTCAGACCGGCCTGACCGGCGCCAAGCGCGGCACGAAGCCCCGACCCACCGGCGCCGACCACGACCACGTCATAGTCGTGATTGATGATGTTATACGGTTTGGCCATGAGTTAAGCCCCCTGGTGCAGAACGAAGAGCGCGTAGCCGGTGGCAATCAGGAGAGCCGCACTCAGGAGAATATTGAGGAACATTGTGAAGCCGCGCAGGCCGCCTTGCAGGTAGTCATCGATGATGACTTTGATGCCCATATACATGTGCCACACCGAGATCAGCATGGTCAGGCCGATCAGACCGGCATTGAGGGGCACGCGGGCAAAGGCCGCGGCCGCATCGAAGCCGCCGCCGGCAACCGTGAAGGCCGCATAGGCCGCCCACAGGGTCAGCGGGATCAGGACCAGCGAGGTGCCGCGTTCGGCCAGCCATTCGCCGGCGCCGTGATGGGCCGATTGTTTCCAGGACTTGACGCTCTTGGCGCCGACATTACGATCGGTGGTCATTACAGGGTCACCTTGCCGGTGGAGAACAGGACCGCCCAGAAGACGAGGGTGAGAACGACGCCGAGGATCATGGTCCACAGGGCGATCTGGTCGGCTGTCTTCGGCTCGAAGCCGGCGCCGGTATCCCAGATCAGGTGGCGCAGGCCGCCGGTCAGGTGGACGAAGCCGGCCAGCGACAGGCCGAACCAGACCAGAAGGCCGAGCGGCGACGAGGCCAGCGTCAGGAAGCAAGTATAGTGTTCGCGCCCCATGGCGAGGGCGACCAGCCAGGCGGCGACCAGGACCGCGCCGGCCACCGAAGCCGAGCCGGTAACGCGGTGCATGATCGAGCTGAACATGGTGATATGCCAGCGCCAGACCTGCAAATGGGGGGAGAGGGGCCTATGTGGCGTATTGGGAGGAGTCTGAGACATATGATGTGGCCTTAACCAATGTCTTGTACGGGACGGCAGAATAGCCGTAGCCGGAAACGTTACACTTGCCGGTCTTTTAGACCCTGAAAGCGCTGTGTCAATCAAGCTTTGAATACGAAAAGCCGTTTTTTGCAGATCACTTACGCGAACGCTTCGCATCCGCATGAACAGGCTTCACGACGATGTGATTCCCTTTTCGCCCCAGCTTCGACAAATTTTTATGGTTTGCTTATGAGATGAATAACTTCTTAAGTTGCGCCTGATTAGCTCGTCCTGGGCCGCGCACAGCTTCCCCCTTCCGACATTGCCGCAGTAAGAGAGTACAGCCTAGTGATTTCTGCCCTGATCCTTTCCGCCGCCCTGATGACGCCGAGCGCCGCCCAGGACGATCTCCTGCCGGATACACAGCCCGCCGCGGCCACGGTGGAGCAGGCCCTGACCCCACAGGCGCCGGCCGTAGCGAACGCAACACCCCCGGCCCCAACGCCGCAGACCTCGATGTCAAGCGCGGCTGTCAGTGTCGATGCCTATCGCCGCAACTACGAAGGCCCGAAAGATTCGCGCGAACTGAGCTATGATTCCGGCCTGCTGTCGGCCCTGCGGTCAAAGGAAAGCCAGATCGGCAATATGGAAGGCTCGTGGGTGGTGGCCGGCGCCGATGGCCAGAAACTGCTAGGCCTGGAACTGCGCAGCGAAAACGCCGTCAGCGGCCGGATCGAAGGCGCGTGGCGTTCCATGCTGGCGGGTTTCGGCATGAATAGCTCAGGCTTTGTGTCGGATATCAACATGACTGGCCGCGACATGGAAGTCACCTACTATGCCGGCGGCGCGCGCTCACCCACGCTCCTGCACCTGACCCAAGGCGGCGACGCCCTGTGGCGCGGCTATATGCTCGATCCCAAGGGCATAAAGACGCCGGTCACCATGTCTCAGGTCCGGATGGGGAATTAATCTCATCTAAATGCCCTTAGGCTACACACACCTCACTTTTTTAGGTGCTGTGCAGCAAACCCTTGCGCACCGCGTCGTTAAGGATTAGGACGCCAGCAGATTTTGACCTGCGGCATTTTCAAAGGGAGTTCCCATGGCACGCGCAAAGATTGCTCTGATTGGTTCGGGTATGATCGGGGGCACGCTGGCCCACATCGCCGCCCGTGAAGAACTGGGCGATGTCGTCCTGTTCGACATCATGGAAGGCACGCCGCAAGGCAAGGCGCTTGATATCGCCGAAGCCACCGCCGTTTTCGGCAAGGACGTGGCCCTGAAGGGCGCCAATGACTATTCGGCCATCGCCGATGCCGATGTCTGCATCGTCACCGCCGGTGTACCGCGCAAGCCGGGCATGAGCCGCGATGACCTGCTGGGCATCAATCTGAAGGTCATGAAGGCCGTTGGCGAAGGCATCAAGCAATATGCGCCGAACGCCTTCGTGATCTGCATCACCAACCCGCTGGACGCCATGGTCTGGGCGCTGCGCGAATTTTCGGGCCTGCCGCACAAGAAGGTCATCGGCATGGCCGGCGTGCTCGACTCGGGCCGTTTCGCCTACTTCCTGGCGGAAAAGACCGGCGTGTCGGTCGAAGACATCCACGCCTGGACCCTCGGCGGTCACGGCGACGACATGGTGCCGATGGTGCGCCACTCCACGATCGGTGGCCTGCCCCTGCCGGAATGCGTCGCGCAAGGCTTCTTCACCCAGGAAGAACTGGACGCCATCGTGAAGCGCACCCGTGGCGGTGGCGGCGAAATCGTTGCCCTGCTGAAGACCGGCTCGGCCTTCTACGCCCCGGCGGAATCGGCCATCGCCATGGCTAAGTCCTACCTGCTCGACAAGAAGCGCGTCCTGCCGTGCGCCGTGTATCTGAACGGTGAATACGGCCTGCGCGGCCTGTACGTTGGGGTTCCGGCCGTGATCGGCAAGGACGGCGCCGAACGCATCATCGAGTTCTCGACCGATGACGAAGAAAAAGCGATGTTCGCCAAGTCAGTCGAAAGCGTCCAGGGGCTCATCGCCGCTTGTAAGACGATCGATCCGTCGCTGGCTTAAGGCTTACGAATACTGATTAAAAGCCGCTCGTGAAAACGGGCGGCTTTTTTATTTGCGGATATGCTAGGCTCCGATATCTGAGGAGTTTCGCATGTTCAAATCCGTCATTCCCATCCTGGCTGTCACCACCCTGATGACCGCTTTCGCCCCCAGCCAGAAGGCCGAAGCGCAGAGCAGCGCCGCGGCCGCGTCCGAACAGGCCAGCGCCGCCATAGCGCCCCTGGCCCAGGCGGCCACGGCCACCCCCAGCTTCAATTGCAAGAAGGCCACCCTCAAGGCGGAAATCATGGTCTGCGGCAATGCCCGTCTGGCGCAGCTCGATGTCGAGGTCGCGCGCCTCTATGGCCTGATTAACAAAGCGCCGGATGTCGATCGCGTGGCCCTGCAACGCCTGCAGGGCGGCTGGCTGAACAAGCGCAATGCCTGCGCTACCTTGACCAGCAGCGAAACCTGCCTGCTCAACGCCTATGCCGGCCGGATCAGCGACCTGCGCGCCGGTTACCCGGTGGCGCGCAACGATACCGCCGTCAGCATCGGGCCAATAGGATGGCATTGCCCCGCCGGCGACATGACCTCGACCTTTATCAATGGCACAAGCTCGATGGTCTATGTCAAGTGGGCCGACAAGGATGCTGTCCTTACCCAAGGCCTGAGCGCCTCCGGTGCGCGCTATGCCGCCGATCTGCCGGACGGACCTTACGAATTCTGGAACAAGGGCGACGAGGTCATGTGGACCGTACCCGGCGCCGGCATGGTCGTTTGCGAGGAGATAAAGCCATGAAGAAAGCCATCCTGACGATTGCCGCTATCACCGGCCTGTGCCTGCTGACCGCCTGCGCCACCCGGCCCATGGGCGGACCACATGATCCCGCCCTGGTGCGCGGTATTATCGATGGCCTGCTGGCGCCGATCTCCTTCGTCATCAGCCTGTTTTCCGATACCATCCGGATGTATGCCTATCCCAATATCGGCCGCTGGTACGATCTCGGTTTCCTGGCCGGCTTAAGCGCCTGGGGCGGCGGGGCCTCGACGGTAACCCGCTATGTCTATATAGACCGCCGCACCGGCCGCACCCTGGATATCGAGGACCGCTGATTTGACCCTGCCTTATGACTCTCCGCTCGGTCCGACGCTTGAGACCGACCGTCTGATCCTGCGCCCGCCGGCTGACGCCGATTTTGACGGTTTCTGCGCCTTTCATGCCGATGAAGCGACCATGACGCATCTGGGCGGCGTGGTGTCGCCGCCCGTGGTCTGGCGCAATATGCGGTCGATGGCCGGCGCCTGGGCGCTCGATGGCTTTTCCATGTTCTCGGTGATCGAAAAAGCGTCCGGTGAATGGATCGGACGGATCGGCCCTATCCATCCGCATGGCTGGCCGGACCGCGAAGTCGGCTGGGGCCTGCGCTCGCCCCACTGGGGCAAGGGATACGCAAAGGAAGCCGCCATCGCCACCATGGATTTCGCGTTCGATATCCTGGGTTGGGAAAAGGCGATCCATACCATCGCCCCCGCCAATGCCGGCTCGGTCGGCGTGGCCAAAAGCCTGGGCTCATACCTGATGAGCTATACCAATCTGCCCGATCCCTTCGCCGATATGGCCGTCGACATCTGGGGCCAGACGCGGGACGAGTGGGCTGAAAACCGGAAAAATCTCCTGAAAAACAAAGCTTAAAATGACTTGCAAAAAAAGTCTCTTGACTCTGTCATTTATTTAACCAATAAGTTATTTAACAAATCGGTTAAATTGAGTAGAGTACCCATGTCCCAAGACCGCCTGTCGCAAACCCTGAACGCCCTGGCCGATCCGACGCGCCGCGCCATACTGGCGCGTCTGTCGCTGGGCGAAACCTCGGTCAGCGAACTGGCCGAACCGTTCGATATGAGCCTGCCGGCGGTCTCCAAGCATCTGAAGGTGCTGGAAAAGGCCGGACTGATCTCACGCGGCCGCGAAGCACAGTGGCGGCCCTGCAAGCTGGAGCCGGAACCGCTGAAGGAGGTCGATGCCTGGATCGGCGAATACCGCAAGATGTGGGAAGCCCGTTTCGATCGTCTCGACGCCTATCTCAAGACCTTGAAGCCCGACGGACCAACGAACTAATTATTGATCTTTGATGGAGACCGGTATGTGGTGGCAATACTACAAGCAGCTCTGGGAAGCGCGTCTCGACCGGTTGGCCGCCTATCTGAAAACCTTGCAAGCCAGGGGAGTGAAGCATGACTGAGACAACCGATACCCCGGCCTACAAGGTGCTCAACCGCCGCCAGCTGCCTTTCCCGCATGGGAAGGTCTATGGCGCCTTCGCCGACCCGGAGCAGGTCAAGCTGTGGTGGGGCCCGGAGGGCTTCACAAACCGCATCGATACCTTCGATCTGCGCGTGGGCGGGCGATGGCTGTTCACCATGGTCAACGAAAACGACCGCGAGTTCGACAATATCAAGGAATTCCTCGAAGTCTCGCCCGAGCGGATCGTCATGCAGCATATCGAACCGATGCACGATTTCATCATGACCATGAGCTTCGATGCCGTGGATGATGACACCACCGACCTGACCTGGATCATGAACTTTGCCCCCGGCCAGGATCCTGGTCTCGCCCCCTTTCTTGAAGCCGCCAACGAACAGAATTTCGACCGGCTTGAAGCCCACCTGCAAACTCTCTGAGGAAGCCATAATGACCCTGGAAGCCCCCGCCGCCGAAGATGAAGTCTTCAAGATCACCCGCACCTTCGATGCCTCCAAGGCCTTGTTGTGGGATGTGGTGACAAAGGCTGAGCATCTCGCCAACTGGTTCGGCCCTGTCGGCATGAAGCTGATCGTCAAATCGCTTGATCTAAAGGTTGGCGGCACCTTCCTTTACGGAATGCAGATGCCGACGGGCGTGACCATGTGGGGCAAGTGGGTGTTCCGCGAAATCAGCGCGCCAGACAAGATCGCCTATGTCGTGTCCTTCTGCAATGAGGCCGGCGATCCGGTACGCCATCCGATGGCGCCCTTATGGCCGCTGGAGGTGCTGGCCATTCAGACCCTGACGGAAAAAGACGGTAAGACGATCTATGAAAGCCGCTCTTTCCCGATCAACGCCACGCCGGAAGAGCGCGCCGTCTTCAAGGCCGGTCATGCCTCCATGCAGATGGGCTTTGGCGGTACCTACATGCAACTCGAGGCCTATCTGGCGAGGATACAGAAATGATGGCGCCCGGATCCATCCGGGTCGCCAAGCCCGAAACTTTTACGCTCGAACGCGATTACGATCATTCCGTGTCACTACTCTTCTGGGCCTTCACCAGCCTGGAGGCCAAGCGGGCCTGGTACGGCGGGGAGGGCAGCTGGGAGGTCACCCGACATACGATGGATTTCGAGGTGGGCGGCTGGGAGCACTGGCGCGGCCGCCCCAATCCCGACGCGCCTTGGATGACCAATGACGGGCTCTATCTCGATATTCTGCCGGATGAGCGCATCATCCATCAGTACAATATGACGATGGATGGCCGTCTGTTCACCGTATCGCAGCAGGTGCTGGAGTTTTCCGCCAAGGGGTCAGGCTCTCACCTTAAACTTGTTGAACAGATTCTGTTCATCGATGGCGTCGATCATCTCGAAGACCGGATCGGCGGCACCAGGGACATGATGGACAAACTTGATGTCTACCTCAACACAGTTCCGGTAAATGCGAAATGATAATGCTCATCGTCATTCTGGTCCTGGCGGCCCTGTTCACCTTCCTGTTCGTCGTCATCAGCAAGCCGAACAATTTCCGGATGCAGCGCTCGATAACGATCAAGGCGCCGGCCGGGATTGTCTACGGCCATATCGCCGACTTTCGCAAATGGAAGGAGTGGTCGCCCTGGGAGCAGCTCGATCCCAGCCTCAAGCGCGCCTATAGCGGCGAAACCTCTGGCGTTGGCGCCGTTTATGACTGGGACGGTAATGGAAAAGCCGGCAAGGGCCGCATGACCATTCGAGAAGCTGCGCCGGCGCACCGCCTGCTGATCAATCTCGACTTTATCAAACCTATTCCCGCCACCAACAGCGCCGAGTTCCTGCTGCAACCGTCTGGCGAAGGCACGGTATTAACCTGGGCCATGTTCGGTCCCTCGCCTTTCATGTCCAAGCTGATGGGCACCCTCATGAACATGGACGACCTGATCGGCAAGGACTTCGAACGCGGGCTGGAAAACCTGAAACGCCTGAGCGAACAGGAAGCCGCTTAAGGCCCATTAAAATTAAGGAGACTATCATGAAACGCCTGCTCACTACGTGCGCGGTCTTGAGCCTCTGCGCCCTGAATCTGGCCTGCACGCCGCCCCAAAAGGCCGAACAGAAACCCGAAGCGGCCCCGGCATCTGCCACGCCATCGGTGGCCAATATTCCGGCTGGCGATTACAAGACCGACCCGGCGCACACCTCCCTGACCTTCAGCGTCAGCCACATGAGTTTTTCGTATTTCACCGCGCGCTTTACCGGTATCGACGCCCGCCTGAAACTCGACCCGGCGCACCCGGAATCCGCGGCCCTGACCGTGGCCATCGATCCGCAATCGCTGGACCTCAACAACCCGCCCAAAGGCTTCCATGACGAACTGATGGGCAAGAGCTTCTTCGATGCCGCGGCCTTCCCGAAGATCACCTTCACCTCGACACAGATCGCCATGACAGGCGCCAATACCGCCAATGTCACCGGCGACCTGACCCTGCATGGCGTCACGCATCCGGTGACCCTGGCCGTCACCTTCAATGGCGGCTATCCCGGAATGGCGGGCTATGACCCCAATGCCCGCATCGGCTTCTCGGCAAAGGGCACGCTCATGCGCTCCCAGTTCGGCATGGGTTACGGCATCCCGGCGCCGGGCACGACCATGGGCGTGGGGGACGAGGTTGATTTCACCATCGAGACCGAAATGACCGGTCCCGCCTTAAAGACACAGGAGAAGTAAGATGACCGAACGCTCCAGCCACCATGACACCTTCACCATTGAACGCGATATCGACGCACCGCCCAACCTGGTTTTCTTCGCCTGGGCCAATGCCGACGCCAAGGCGCAGTGGTTCACCGCGCCTGCCGATAAATGGGAACTGATCGAGCGCCATCTCGATTTCCGCGAAGGCGGCACCGAACGGCTGAAAGGCCGCTGGCAAAGCGGCACGGTCAGCGATTTCACCTGCGAATACCGCGACATCGTACCCGACCAGCGCATCGTCTACAGCTACGACATGCACCATAACGACAAGCGGCTGTCCTGTTCGCTCGCCACCATCGAGTTCACCCCGAACGGCCAGGGCACGCACCTCAAACTGACCGAACAGGTCGTCCATTTCGATGGCTACCCGACGCCGGAAGATCGCAAGACCGGCACCGAAAAGCTGATCGACATGGCGTTGGCCTACATCATTTCCCAAAAGCAGAAGCATAAGGAGAGGCTGCCATGAAAATCACCCCCTATCTCAACTTCCCCGGCACCTGCGCCGAAGCCTTCAAATTCTACGCCGAAACCCTCGGCGGCGAGATCACCTTCATGCAGACCCACGGCGACAGTCCGATGAAGGACATGGTCGGCGCTGACTGGCAGGACAAGATCATGCACGCCACGCTTCAGGTCGGCAGCAACACACTCGCGGGTTCGGATGCCCCCCTGCATATGCAGGCCAGGCCCGCCGGCTTCATGGTGACGATCAACCCCGATACTGAAGACGATGCAAAGCGCATCTATGCCGCCTTTGCCGATGGCGGTGAGGTGAAGATGGAACTGCAGCCAACCTTCTGGGCCTTGCAGTTCGGCATGGTGACGGATCGTTTCGGCACGCCGTGGATGATCAATGTCGAGGCGGCGGCCTGATGGACCGGGCCTGCCGCAATATCGCCCACACCGACAGTGATCTCAGGATCGAGCGTCTGTTCGATGCGCCGCGGGCCCTCGTCTATGAAGCCTGGACCAATCCGGCCCTGCTGTCGCAATGGTGGGGACCGGCGCACTATCCGGCCACGCATCTCGACATGGATGTGCGGCCGGGTGGCCGGTGGCGCAATTGCCTGACCTCGGTCGAGACCGGCGACGCCCTGTGGCAGAACGGTGTCTTCATCGAGGTCGTGCCGCTCGAAAAACTGGTCTTCACCTTTGTCTGGGAAGCGGCCGGCGAACGCGGCGAAACCAATACCGTCGTCATAACTTTCGAGGATCGCGGGAGCCAGACTCTCGTGACGCTCACTCAACAACCCTTCCTGTCGGCGCATGAAGCTGAAGGCCACGGTGACGGCTGGTGGTCAAGTTTCGACCGCCTGCACACCCTGCTATCTTTTCCGATGGAGATTTCCGCATGAGTTATCAAACAGATGTCGCCACCGAGGCGAACGATATCGTCCTGTCGCGCTTTTTCGCTGCGCCGCGCCCGCTGGTCTTCATGGCCTGGGTCGATCCCGTCATGCTGGCCGAATGGTGGGGACCGGCAGGCTTCACCGCCACCGTCGATATCGATGTGCGCGAAGGCGGCGAAATGTCGCTCGTCATGCACAGCCCCGAAGGCGAAGACTATCCGATCGGCGGCCATTTCGGCGAAATCGTGCCAAACGAAAGCCTGGTCATGATCATGGATGCCAGCCGCCATTCCGAAGGCTGGCACGAAGCGGTCAAGGCCGGCTTCATAGAGGCCGGCGGCCGGCCGGAAGACTATAATGCCGATCCGATCCGCACCCTGATCACCTTCGCCGACGAAGGCAACGGCACGCGCGTTACCGTGCGCCAGACCTTCACCATGGCCACCATGCGCGATGCCCATATCAAGCTCGGCAGCGGCGTGGGCTGGAGCGGCAGCTTCAACAAGCTGGACGGCGTGCTAAAAAAAGCGGGCGGCTAAAGGCTGGCCAGAATGGCGTCGATGCCGATCTGGGCGATTTCCAGATCCTCGACGCCGGACAGGCCGCTGACCGCCACCGCACCGAGGCATTGCTCCTGATACATAACCGGCGCGCCGCCATCCCAGCCGACATAGCGGCTGTCGCCATGATAATGGACATCGGAGCCATCGGCCTGGGCATTGCGGCCGAGATCGCCGGACGGGCCGCGCACGCGGGCGGCGGTATAGACCTTGTTCTGCGCGATAACGATCGGCGGCAGGGCGCAGCCATCGGTGCGCCATAGGGCCAGCAGTTCGCCATGACTGTCACCGACCGCGACCACGCCGGCCTTGCCGCGCCTTTTCAGTTCGGCGACGCAGGCATCGATGGCCAGCCGGGCTTCGGCCTCGCCCAAATTCAGTATGGTTTGCATCCGGTATCCTCTCTGTTCTTTTTATATGTGAACCTGAATAGGGATGTCTCGTCACCGGTGTCAATAGGGCTTGACGACAGCGCTGTCATCGTGATCCATAGGGGCACAATAAATATATCAGAGAAGAAGCGCCCCATGTCCCATCGTCCCCTGTTGCGGGCCGCCGCGTCCGTGGCTGCCCTGTTGCTGTCTTCCAACGTCCATGCCGCCGAGAAGCCCGCAACGGTCCATCCGAAGACATGGCCGGTCGCCAAATCGCCCATCGGCCTCGACCCGGTGATCGAAAAGCGCATCACCGAGATGCTGGCGCAGATGACGGTCGAGGAAAAGGTCGGCCAGGTCATCCAGCCGGAATGGAAGTCGATCAAGCCGGAAGAAGTGACACAATATCATATCGGCTCGATCGAGAACGGCGGTGGCGCCGTGCCGAACGGCAACAAGCACGCCACGGTCAAGGACTGGGTCGACCTGATCGAACCCTATTATCAGGCATCCGTAGTACCCGGTCAGAAAGTTACCATCCCACTGATATGGGCCTCGGACGCCGTACACGGCCATAACAATGTCTATGGCGCCACGCTGTTCCCGCACAATATCGGCCTCGGCGCGGCGCACGATCCCGATCTGATCCGCCGCATCGGTGAGGCCACCGCCGCCGAGGTGCGCTCCACCGGCATGGACTGGTCATTTGCTCCCACCATCGCCGTGGCGCGCGATGACCGCTGGGGCCGCACCTATGAGAGCTATTCCGAAGATCCAGCGATCACCAGAAAATATGCCGCCGCCATGGTTTCCGGCATCGAAGGCTCCGGCGCGACCTTCCTTGACGACCACCATGTCATTGCCACCGCCAAGCATTTCCTCGGCGATGGCTCGACCGATGGCGGCCGCGACCAAGGCAACTCCACCGTCTCCGAGGCCGACCTCGCGCGCCTGCATGGCGCCGCCTATGCCGACGCCATCAATGCCGGCACGCAATCGGTCATGGCCTCCTACAATTCGTGGCATGGCACCAAGATGCACGCCAACAAGGCCCTGCTGACCGATGTGCTGAAAGGCCGGATGGGCTTTGACGGCTTCATCATGGGCGATTGGCTGGCCCACGGACAGATTCCCGGCTGCACCAATTCAGACTGCCCCGCCGCTTTCAATGCCGGGCTGGATATCTTCAACCAGCCACAGGACTGGAAACTGCTCTACGCCAATCTGGTCAGGCAGGTGAATGACGGGACAATCCCGAAAGCGCGGCTGGATGATGCCGTGCGCCGGATATTGCGCGTGAAGTTCCGCATGAAGGCGTTCGAGCAACCCTCGCCGGCGAACCGTCCGGACACCTTTAAGCCGATCGGCACGCCGGAACACCGCGCCATTGCCCGCGAGGCCGTGGCTAAATCGCTGGTGCTGCTGAAGAATAATGGCGTCCTGCCGCTGAAAGCCGGCGCGCGCGTCCTGATTGCCGGCGATGGCGCCGACAATATCGCCATGCAATCGGGCGGCTGGACGCTAAGCTGGCAGGGGGCCGACAACACCAATGCCGATTTCCCCGGCGCCACTTCGATCTATGAGGGATTGAAAGCCCAGATCGAGGCCGCCGGTGGCCAGGCGCTTTACAGCCCGGACGGCACCACCCCGCAAAAGCCGGACGTCGCCATCATTGTTTTCGGCGAAACGCCCTATGCCGAATTCATGGGCGACCAGTCGGATGTGGCCCTGCACCATGATAATTCCGACTCTCTGGAATTGTTAAAAAAGCTAAAGGCACAAGGCATTCCCGTTGTTGCGGTGATGCTGTCCGGCCGGGCGCTGTACGTCAATCCGCAGATCAATGCCGCTGATGCCTTTGTCGCCGCCTGGCTGCCGGGATCTGAAGGCGAAGGCATCGCCGATGTCCTGACCGGCAAGTCGGATTTCACCGGCAAGCTCAGTTTCTCATGGCCGAAGCGTCCCGACCAGACGCCGCTCAATGTCGGGGACAAGGCTTACGATCCGCAGTTCGCCTATGGCTATGGCCTGAGTTACGCTGCACCGGCCGAGACGCCGCAATTGCCTGAAGTGGCTGACACCACCAAATATGGCGAGAAAAACGTCTATTTCAGCAAGGGCACTTTCTGGAACGGCTATCACCTGACTCTTGCCGATGACGACAGGCACCGCATGGACTATGTCGACACACAGGCGACGCTCTACGGCACGGCAGCACTGACCGTCACGCCGGAAACGGATGGCGCGGTTAGGGCCACCTGGAACGGCAAGGGCAAGGCGGCGCTGGAAGTCGGCGCCGACACGTCGTCCGATATCGCCCGCGAAGCCAATGGCGCCATGATGATTGCGCTCACCCTGCGCGTCAATGCGGCGCCCTCGGCTGAGGTGCGCCTGGGCGTCGGGTCTGCGTCCGTGCCGGTCACCGGATGGCTGAAAAATGCATCCACCGGCTATGCCAAGCTCGCCGTGCCTCTGTCCTGTTTCAAGGCGCAGGATCTCTCTGCCACGCCGACCGTGGCGCGCATCGAGACGGCTGGTATGCTTGACCTGTCGATTTCCGATATTCGTCTTACCGAAACCAAACCCGGCGCCAGTTGCCCGGCAGAATGATAAATCTTGATCCTCCCCTGCGAAGCGGAGGAGGTGGCAGCGCGAGGCTCAAAGAGCCGGTGTCGCTGACGGAGGGGCATTCCACAGTTTACCCCCTCCAGCGATACCTCCCCTTACGCTGTGCGACGAAGGAGGATCAAAGCCTACCGCTTTAGTTCCGACAACGCGCAGCCCTTGCAACTGCCGCAGCCTGAGCCACAACCACTGTCCTTTGCCGCGACCGGCTCAAGCTTTGGCGCGATGCCCGGCAAACCGGCGCGACTTAGAGCTTGAGCGCCCTTAACCTGCAGGTCATGGCTCAGCTTCGGCATCAGTTTGCGCAGCATCTGCACGGCGCAGAAGGCGACAATCGTCGTAATGATCACGGCCTGGATGACTGCGTATATCATGAGAGCCTCGATACGATCTGATAGGTCAGGAAGGCGAAGATGTAGGCGAGGGTGAACAGATAGCCCGCCGTGACACCGACCATCTTCCACGAATTGGTTTCGCGGCGGATGACGGCCAGTGTGGAAAGACACTGCGGTGCGAAGACATACCAGGCCATCAGGGACAAGGCGGTGGCCAGCGTCCATTGTGATGAGATCAGCGAGCCCAGTTGCGTCGCCACGGCGTCATCGCTGCCGGAAACGGCATAGACCGTGCCCAGCGCCGATACCGCCACTTCGCGCGCCGCCAGTCCGGGGATCAGCGCCACGCAGATCTGCCAGTTGAAACCGATGGGCGCGAAAACCGGCGCAATCACATGGCCGATCATGCCGGCCAGAGAATAGTCGATCGCCGGGCCGGTGGCGCCTTCGGGCTTGCCAGGGAAGGTGGTGGTCACCCACAGCAGGGTATTGACCGTGAAGATGATGCCGGTGATGCGGCGCATGAAGATCATGGCGCGTTCGCCCAGGCCGATCAGCAAATTCTTGGCGTGCGGCATCCGGTAGGATGGCAATTCCATGATCAGCGGGTGCTCGCTCTTGTCACGGCGGAAAACCGACATGACCAGCGAGACGGTCAGCCCGCCGACAATGCCGATGATATACATGCCAAACAGGATCAGGCCACGGAAGCTGATGAAGCCGAACACCTGCTGTTCCGGCACGAAGGCGGCGATAAGCAGGGTATAAACGGGGATACGCGCCGAGCAGGTCATCAGCGGCGCGATCATGATGGTGGTGATGCGGTCGCGGATATCGTGGATCGAGCGCGTGGCCATGATGCCGGGAATGGCGCAGGCATGGCTGGAGAGCAGCGGAATGAAGGAGCGCCCGGTCAGGCCGGCCTTCGACATCAGGTTATCGAGCAGAAAAGCTGCGCGCGGCAGGTAGCCCGATTCTTCCAGGATCAGGATAAAGAAGAACAGGATGATGATCTGCGGCAGGAAGACGATGACCGAGCCCAGGCCACCGATCAGGGCATCGGCGATAAAGCTTTTCAGCAGGCCATTCGGCAGGGTCTCGGTGACGACGCTCCCCAGCCACGCCATGCTGGCCTCGATGAAATCCATGGCCGGCGTCGCCCAGGTGAAGACCGCCTGGAAGACTACAAACATGATGGCGATCAGAATCGGAATACCCAGAAACGGATTGAGCAGGATGCCATCCAGCCGGTCATCGATCAGCGAGGTACGCTGCGGCATGACCACCGAGGCATCGAGAATGCGGCGCACGTCCTTGTGCAGGTCTCCGCTTTCGGTCACGTCCGGCACATGCGGCGCAACATTGGCGTCGAGGTGCGCCACAAGGGCGCCAGTGCCCTCGGCCTTGACCGCGATGGTTTCGATCACCTTGACGCCCAGCCCGGCTTCGAGTTTGGCGGTATCGATCCGGATGCCGCGCGCGCGCGCCGCGTCCATCATGTTGAGCGCCAGAATCATCGGCCGGCCGAGGCGCTTGACCTCCAGCACGAAGCGCAGGTGCAGGCGCAGATTGGTGGCGTCGGCCACGCAGACGATCAGGTCCGGCATGGTCTCACCCGGACGTCTCCCTAAGCAGATATCACGGGTGATGATTTCGTCCGGCCCCATGGCCTCCAAGCTGTATGTGCCCGGCAGGTCGAGCACCTGCACCTTGCGGCCGGACGGCGCAATGAAATGGCCTTCCTTGCGCTCGACCGTGACGCCGGCATAGTTGGCCACCTTCTGGCGGGCGCCGGTAAGCTGGTTGAACAGGGCCGTCTTCCCGCAATTGGGGTTCCCGACAAGCGCAATCGTGAGAGCGTCCATTCAGGCGGCCTTTTCGACCAAAACGCGGGAAGCTTCCGAACGCCGCAGGGCAAACCGCGTGAAGCCGATCTGAATCAACAGCGGATCGGCGCCGATCGGGCCACGCCCGACCACCCGGATCTCCTCGCCATCGACAAAGCCCAGTTCGCGCAGGCGATTACTGATCAGGTCGCCGTCATGTGTATCGATAACGCCGGTCACATGGGCAAGGGCAAAGGCGGGCAGGTCGGTCAATTTCATCAGGGTTCACTCGTACGATGCGAATGATTATCATTTATACCCCCCGCAGGTCAAGCGATTGCACATGAAACGCAAAAACCTGCGGCAATTTGACCGGTAATACGGCGGTCAAAAGGCAATAATGCAAATTATTCGCAAGATTCAGCTTGCAATTAAGAATGGTTCTCAATAACAAATGTGCAACGCTGTCTCCCCCAGCCTAATCTGAGAGAAGAAACATGTCCTCCATTCGCAGCCGCAAACATGCGGTAAATCCCTACGCCCTGGCCCTGACAGCCCTCGCCCTGCCTTCCGCAGCCATGGCCGATGCCGCCGACGCGGCCCGCGACTCTACGCATGTAACGGTCAGGGGCGAGCGCCGCGGCCCATATAAAGAGGACCATTCATCCAGCAAGAAGGCCACCGCCGACCTGCTCGATACCCCGCAAACCGTTCAGGTCATCGGCAAGGAAATCATCCGCGAACAGGGCGCCACTACCCTCACCGAGGCCCTGCGCAATTCGGCGGGTGTCGGCACCTTCTATCTTGGTGAAAACGGCAGCACCTCTACCGGCGACGCCGTCTATATGCGCGGATCGGACGCTTCCGGCAGCATCTTTGTCGATGGCGTGCGCGATGTCGCCTCGGTTTCTCGTGATGTTTTCAATATCGAATCCGTCGAAGTCCTGAAGGGCGCGGCCGGCACCGATGTCGGCCGCGGTTCGGCCACCGGCGCCATCAATCTCTACACCAAGCGCGCCGCTCCCCATGACTTCGCCAATGCTTCGGTTTCCGCCGGCGGCGGTGATTTCAGCCGCGCCATGGCCGATGCAAACTGGAAGCTGGCAGGAACCAGCGCCCTGCGTCTCAACCTGATGGCCCAGGATGCCGGTATTGCCGGCCGCGACGCCATCAAGAACAAACGCTGGGGCGCCGCCGCCTCGCTGGGCTTCGGCCTCGGCACCTCGACCCGCTATTTCCTCAACTATATGCATGTCGATCAGGACAACACGCCCGACGGCGGCGTCTCAACTATCGGCCTGCCGGGCTATTCCGCTCCGGATGACCGCGATTTTCTGAATACGGCCGCGCCAGTCAATCCGAAAAACTTCTATGGCACGAAGGATGATTTCGACGATATCCAGACCGATGTTGTTACGTTCAGCATCGAGCACGATTTCAATAACGGCCTGCATTTCAGCAACCTGACGCGCTGGAGCCAGACCGATCAGGATTACCAGCTCAGCGCGATCATGGGCCAGGCGGCCACCAGCACGCGCCCCCTGCTGACGCCCGATCCGGCCGATCCGTCTACCTGGACCCTGACGCGCCTTGTCAACAACAAGGATGTTCGCAATACCATGCTGACCAACCAGACCAACCTGCAGGCGCATTTCCGCGCCGGCGGCCTGGAACACAGCCTCAGTACCGGCCTGGAGCTGATCAGCGAAGAACAGAAAAGTCTGGCCTTCGACAGCACTACCGCCGGCGCCTATCCGGCGGTCAGCGTCTATGATCCGCAATCGGATGTCAGCGGCTATACGCGCAGACACAGCGGCGCCTACAGCGATGGCCAGACCGATACGATCGGCCTCTATGTCAATGACACGATCCGGTTCAGTGAAGCCTGGCAAGTCAGCGCCGGCCTGCGTCTGGACCACTATAAGACCGATTATAAAAGCGTCGCCGTCGATGGCACAGTCACGGCGTATAAGGCCGAGGATGATCTGCTGACCGGCAAGTTCGGCCTGGTCTACAAGCCCGCCGCCAATGGCAGCATTTACGCCTCCTACGCCATCACCCAGCAGCCGCCGGGCGGGTCCAGCTTCACCCTGGCCGCCGATGATTCCGCCAATGCCAACAATCCGAATGTCGACCCGCAAAAGGCCGAAACCTCGGAAATCGGCACCAAATGGGATCTGTTGCACAAACGCCTCTCCCTGACCGGCGCCCTCTACCGCACGCAATATTCCGACACGATCGCCACCGACACCGACGGCACCTTCTACCATGCCGGCGAAAAGAGCGTTTCCGGCATCGAACTGGGCATTGTCGGCCAGATCAATCCGCACTGGAATATCAGCGCCGGCTATACCGTCATGGATACTGAGGTGAAGAACGTAGCCGCCGTCACCGCCGACGGTTCGGCCAACCTGGCCTACAGCCCGACCGATGCCTTCACCCTGTGGACGACCTATGCCGGCAAGCGCTTCACCATCGGCGGCGGTGCCCGCTACAATGGCGAAATGAAACGTGGCAGGGATGGCGCCGTCGGCACCCCGGCCTTCGTCAAGGGCTATGTCGCCTTTGACGGCGTGGCGAGCTACCAGCTCACGCCGCGCGTCCAGCTTCAGCTCAATGCCTATAACCTGCTGGACAAACAATATGTGGCGGCGATCAACAAGTCCGGCTACCGCTACACGCCGGGCACACCGCAAACCTTCCGCCTGACGGCCAATGTCAGCTTCTGACCGTCAGATTTGATTTTACCTACAAGCCCCGGCGGATAGCGCCGGGGCTTCCGGCTTTCCGGAGATTGCCACTTGATGCTGCATGTTCCCAATGTTCTGACCCGCGATCAGGTGCGTGAGATACGCGCCCGGCTTGATGCCGCCGACTGGCTGGATGGCAAGACGACCGTGGGCGCGCAGGGCGCGCGGGTGAAGAACAACCGCCAGCTTTCCGAACACGGCGCCCTGTCGCGCGAACTGGGCCAGATCGTGCTCGATGCCGTGAAAGCCAACGACCTGTTCTTCGCCGCCGCCCTGCCGCTGCGCTTCGTGCCACCGCTTTTTAATCGCTATGAGGGTGGTGAGACCTATGGCCTGCATGTCGATGGCGCCATGCGGCCCTTGCCAACGGGTGATGGCTGGCTGCGCACCGATCTTTCCTGCACGCTGTTCCTGTGCGATCCGGAGGACTATGACGGCGGCGAACTGGAGGTGGTCGATACCTACGGCACGCACGAGGTCAGGCTGCTGGCCGGCGACCTGATCCTTTACCCCTCCACCAGCCTGCATCAGGTGACGCCGGTGACGCGCGGCGCGCGGGTCTGTTCGTTCTTCTGGCTGCAAAGCCTGGTGCGCGATGGCACGCAGCGCCAGATGCTGTTCGATCTCGACATGACTATCCGGAAACTGCGCGCGCAACTGGGGGACAGCGCTGAGGTGCTCGGCCTGACTGCGCATTACCACAACCTCATGCGCCAGTGGGCTGAGGGGTAATCTCTCCTCCCCATTTCTTAAATGGGGAGGTGGCATCGAGCCTTTAGCGAGATGACGGAGGGGCGCCCCCTCCACCGCTTCGCGGCCCCTCTCCCCATCAAGATGGGGAGGAGAGAACTTACGGAAACAGAAAGCTCGTGGTGGCGTCGACAATCTTTTTCAGTTCCTCACGGCTGGCGCCGGCGCGGGCGCGCACGGCCAGGCTGGAAGTCAGCGACGTGATCATCTGCGACATCACCTTCGGGTCCTGGTTGGAACCGATATGGCCCATTTCCTGCGCTTTGGTGAAGAAGCGCTCGAAGCGGGCATCGAATTCCTCAATCGTGCCTTGGAGCACGCTCATGATCGATTCATGCCGCGGGGCTTCGTTCAGCGCCGTACACATGAAGGCGCAGCCCAGGCATTCTTCGGTTTCGTTGGCTTCCGTCTCGCCGGTATAGGACGAGATCATCACATCAAAATAGCGATTGATGATATCCCGCAGGCTGCCGTCCCTGCCGGTGCATTGCAGCACCGTGTCGAGCTTGGCGGATATACCGTTGCGGTAGCGTTCCATCGCCTTGAGATAAAGGGCCTCCTTGTCGCCGAAGGTGGCCGCCAGCGAAGGCCGGCTGACGCCGGTGGCGGCGGAGATATCGTCGAGCGACGTATTGGCGAAGCCGCGCATCCAGAACATTTCCAGCACCGTTTCCAGTACGGCATCCGGATCGAAGGCACGCGGACGACCGCGCTTGCGCGGCGCTTCACAGGCACAGGCTTGCGGATCGACCGCCTGCCCGCCGCAGGTCACGTCAGGCAGGTCTATCGTCTTCAGGTCATCCAAGACACAACACTCCTTACCAGAATCTGGCAGTTGCCAGTTTCTGGCAGACTGTCAGTCTAAGCATTTTTCCCTGTCGCGCAAAGCCCAAAACGCTGGGGCAAATGGTCGCTTGCAGGGACAGTAACATATTTATTTGCGATGTCGCATAAAAATATGTTTACAAAATGACGGGGCGGGACTATTTAACTGCGACGCCGCATTAAATTAGCCGAAGCGACCGAAAAACGCCAGCCCGATTTTTTGCCCAACCGTATGCGTTCCTCCTCCCATTCCTTTACTCCCCAAAGGATATCGTCATGTTCGATCCCGTTGTTTCCTCCCTGAAGCTTGAGCGTTACCGCAAGCTGCTCGTTGCCGGCGCCGTGTCGCTGACCGTCCTGGCCGCCGTCGGCATCGGCACCGCTCTGAGCACCCAGGCCGCCAACCAGCCCGCCGCCAGCGCGCCTACGCCCGTTACTGTTTCCGTCGTGTCCCTGCAAAACGTCGCCCAGTGGACCGACTTTTCCGGTCACCTCGAAGCGGTCGATCGTGTTGAAATCCGCCCGCGCGTCGCCGGCGCCATCAAGGCCATCCACTTCCGTGAAGGCGCACTCGTAAAAGCCGGCGACCTGCTGGTCACCATCGATCCCGCCCCCTTCCAGGCAGAAGCCGCCAGAGCGCAAGCCGAGGTTTCCGCCGCTTCCGCCCGCCTGACCCTGGCCACCTCCGAACAGGCCCGCGCCCAGCGCCTGTGGGCCGATCACGCCATCGCGCAATCCGAACTGGAAAGCCGCACCAACGATCTGAAGGCGGCGCAGGCCAATCTCGATGCCGCCCGCGCCTCGCTGCAATCGGCCAATCTGAACCTCAGCTATACCCGGGTCCGCGCCCCGGTTTCCGGACGGGTCGGCCGTATCGAGGTGACGGTCGGCAACCTGGTCGGTTCCGGCCCGCAGGCCGCCATGCTGACGACCCTGGTCTCGGTCAGCCCGATCTATGCCAGCTTCGATGCGGACGAAGAGGTCATCCACAATACGCTCGCCGATCTGGGCTCGACCTCGCTGGAAACCATTCCCGTGACGGTGGAAGCTGATGGTGGTGAGCCGATCTCCGGCCACCTGCAACTGATCGACAACCAGTTTGATGGCACCAGCGGCACCCTGCGCGCCCGCGCTGTCTTCCAGAACCCCGAAGGCAAGTTGATCCCCGGCCAGTTCGTCCGTGTCCATATGGGCGCGGCGCAGGAAAAGCCGGCCCTGCTGGTTTCGGAACTGGCGGTCGGCACTGACCAGAGCAAGCGCTTTGTCTATGTGGTCGGCGCCGATCACAAGGTCGCCTATCGTGAAGTGACCCTCGGCGGCACGGCCAACGGCCTGCGCATCGTCACCTCAGGTTTGAAGGACGGCGAACGCATTATCGTCAGCGGCATCCAGCATGTCGGCCCCGGTTCGGTCGTGTCCGAAACCGTCGCCGCCATGGACGCCAAAGCCAAGCCGGAAGCCTGATTTTTTCTCTTCGATAAGTAAGAAACCCCACCACCACGCCCTGCGGGCGCGGTCCCCCTCCCCGGCATAGCAGGGGAGGTACAAGGGAAACCACCCCCTTCTTATACCTCCCCACCTCTGGTGGGGAGGGGACCATCGGCGAAGCCGATGGTGGTGGGGTTTCTTGCTTCAAATCTCGCCCAAAGGGGCCCCTCATGAACCTATCCAAATTCTTTATCGACAGGCCGATTTTCGCCGGCGTGCTGTCCCTGCTGTTCCTCGTGGCGGGCATGCTTAGCTTGCGCGTCCTGCCCGTTTCCGAATATCCGGAAGTGGTGCCGCCGCAGGTGGTGGTGCACGCCATGTATCCCGGCGCCTCGCCCGCCGTCATCGCCGAAACCGTCGCTTCGCCCATTGAAGAGTCGGTCAACGGCGTCGAAAATATGCTCTATATGTCCTCGCAAGCGACCGCAGACGGCCAGATGACCCTGACCGTCACCTTCAAGCTCGGCACCAATGCCGACCTGGCGCAACAGATGGTGCAGAACCGCGTCTCCCAGGCCGAAGCCCGCCTGCCGGCCGACGTCCGCGCACTTGGTATCACCACGCAGAAATCGCAATCCTCCCTGCCGCTGGTCGTTCACCTGACCTCGCCCAATGGCCGCTATGACGTAAACTACCTGCGCAACTACGCCCTGCTGCACGTCAAGGATCGCCTCCAGGCCATCAAGGGCGTCGGCCCGATCCAGATGTTCGGCGGCGGCGAATACGCCATGCGCGTCTGGCTCGATCCGCAGAAGGTCGCCGAACGCGGCCTGTCGCCGTCCGATGTCGCCGATGCCATCCGCTCCGAAAACGTCCAGGCCGCGGCCGGCGTCATCGGCGGCTCGCCCGGCATCCCCGACCTGACCCTGCAACTGTCGGTCAATGCGCAAGGGCGCCTCTCGACCGAGGAAGACTTCCGCAACATCATCGTCAAGACCGGCCCGGATGGCGCCGTCACCCGCCTGGGCGATATCGCCCGCGTCGAAATGGGCGCGGCCGACTATGCCCTGCGCTCCCTGCTCGATAACAAGAACGCCGTCGGCATCCCCATCTTCGAGACCGCCGGCGCCAACTCGCTCCAGCTCTCCAAGGACGTCCACGAGACGATGGAAGAGTTGAAGAAGGCCATGCCGGAAGGTGTCTCCTATGAGATCGCCTACGACACCTCCGAATACGTCCATGAATCGATCGACTCGGTCATCCACACCCTGCTGGAAGCCATCGCGCTCGTCGTCATCGTCGTCATCCTGTTCCTGCAAACCTGGCGCGCGTCGCTAATCCCGCTTCTGGCCGTGCCTGTCTCGGTCATCGGCACCTTCGCGGTGATGCACGTCTTCGGCTTCACCATCAATGCCCTCACCCTGTTCGGCCTGGTGCTCGCCATCGGTATCGTGGTCGATGACGCCATCGTCGTCGTCGAAAACGTCGAACGCAATATCGAAGCCGGCAAGAGCCCGCGCGACGCCACCTATCAGGCCATGCGCGAAGTCTCCGGCCCGATCATCGCCATCGCCCTCGTTCTGGTCGCCGTCTTCGTGCCGCTGGCCTTCATCACCGGCCTTTCCGGCCAGTTCTACCGCCAGTTCTCGCTGACCATCGCCATCTCGACGGTGATCTCGGCGATCAACTCCCTGACGCTTTCGCCCGCCCTGGCTGCCCTGCTGCTCAAGGGCCACAATGCGCCCAAGGACGGTCTGACCCGCTTCATGGACCGCTGGCTGGGCGGCTTCTTCGGCGCTTTCAACCGCACCTTCAAGAAGTCCTCGGAATCCTACGGCAAGAGCGTCGGCAAGATCGCCGGCCGCAAGGGTCTGATGCTCGGCGTCTATGGCGCGCTGGCGGCCCCGGCCTTCGTCCTCTTCGAGGTGGTGCCCGGCGGCTTCATTCCGCAGCAGGACAAGGCGTATCTCGTCGGCATGGTCAAGCTGCCCGATGGCGCCACGCTTGACCGCACCGAAGCCGTGGCCCGCAAGGTCTCCGAGATCGCCATGCAGCAACCGGGCGTCTCCCACGCCCTGGCCTTCCCCGGCCTGTCGATCAACGGCTTCACCATCGCCTCCAATGAAGCGGTTGTCTTCATGCCGCTGAAGCCCTTCGGCGAACGTAAAGGGGCGGCGCTTTCCGCCGGTGCCATCGCCATGCAGCTCAATGGCAAGCTGGCCGGCATTCAGGAAGGCTATTCGGTCATGTTCCCGCCGCCGCCTCTGCTCGGCTTAGGGACCACCGGCGGCTTCAAGCTCCAGCTCGAAGACCGCGCCGGCCTTGGCTACCAGAAGCTTGACGAAGCCACCAAGGCGTTCATCGCCAAGGCTTCGCAAACCAAGGAGCTGGCTGGCGTGTTCTCTGGCTACAATATCAACACGCCGCAGCTCTTCGCCGATATCGACCGCACCCGCGCCCGCCAGTTGGGCGTCTCGGTCAGCGATATCTTCTCGACCATGCAGATCTATCTCGGCTCGCAATATGTCAACGACTTCAACCGTTTCGGTCGCACCTACAGCGTCCGGGTCCAGGCCGACGCACCCTATCGCGCCCGCGCCGAGGACATCGGCTCGCTAAAAGTCCGCTCGAAGACCGGCGAAATGGTGCCTCTGGCCGCAGTGCTGAAGGTTGATCCGGTCTCCGGTCCGGTCACCGCCAGCCGCTATAACGGCTACCTCTCCGCCGATATCTCCGGCGGCCCGGCCCCCGGCTATTCCTCCGGCCAGGCGCAGGACGCCATCAAGCGCATCGCCGCTGAAACCCTGCCCGCTGGTATCGACTACGAATGGACCGAACTGACCTACCAGCAGATCCTGGCTGGTGATTCCTCGAACCTCGTCTTCGGCCTGGTCATCCTGCTCGTCTTCCTCGTGCTGGCTGCCCAGTATGAAAGCGTCGTCCTGCCGCTGTCGATCATCCTGATCGTGCCGATGGGGCTGATGTCGGCCATGATCGGGGTCTTCCTGATGCACGGCGATAACAACATCTTCACCCAGATCGGCCTGTTCGTCCTTGTGGGGCTGTCAGCGAAAAACGCCATCTTGATCGTCGAATTCGCCCGCGAACTCGAACTGACCGGCTTAAGTCCGCTGGAGGCCGCTATTCGTGCCAGCCGCCTGCGCCTGCGCCCGATCCTGATGACCTCGATCGCCTTCATCATGGGCGTCCTGCCGCTCGTCATCTCACAAGGTGCCGGCTCTGAAATGCGCCGCGCCATGGGGCTGGCCGTCTTCTCCGGCATGATCGGCGCCACCGCTATCGGCCTGTTCATGACGCCCTTCTTCTACGTCCTGCTGCGTGCCCTTTCCGGCAATCGTCCACTGAAGTCGCACACCTCGACGCTGGAAGGTGAAGGCGAACCCGAAGAGGCCCCGCATGTTCAATATATCGATTAAGGAGGCCAATATGCCCCGCTTTATGATCCTCAGCCTGGCCGCTCTCCTCCTGTCCGGCTGCGCCACCGCCCCGCTTGAAAAGGCATCCTTCGAGACACCTGCCGCCTTTGCCGGTAAAACGGCCGATACCACGCCCGCGCCCTCACAGGGCACGGCATGGTGGCTGGTCTTCGATGACGCGGTGCTCAACGACTTGACCGCCCGCGCCATGACCCGCAACAACACCATCAAGCTGGCCGCGGCACATCTGGAGCAGGCCCAGGCCCTGATCCGCTCGTCAAAGGCGGATCTGTGGCCGCAGGCAGGCATCGGCTATCAGGCCACCACCGGCGCCAATACCGCCACGCTCAGTCCCGGTTCGCAGAAGCCGGCCTCGGCGCACGGTCTGAGCCTCGATCTCAGCTATGAGGTCGATCTGTCAGGGCGGCTTTCCAAGGCGGCTTCCGCCGCGAAACTGGATGCGCAGACCAGCGAGGCCCTGCTGAAGGACACCCAGCTTCTGATCCAGTCGCGCGTCGCCGAAAGCTATTTCGCCCTGCGTGCGCTTGATGAAGACCGCGCCATCGTCCGCGATACGCTGGCCGCCTATCGCGGCAGCCTCGACGTTACCCAACGCCGCTTCGAGGAAGGCGATGTCGCCGAAATCGACGTGGCGCGGATGCAGGCCGAAGTCGCTTCCACGGAAGCGCAAGGATCGGCGCTCGACCAGCAACGCGCGCAACTGGCTCATGCCCTGGCCGTCCTGTTGGGTGAGCCGGCCAGCGACTTTGATGTGGCGGTTGTCGCCCTGGTCGAGCGAGCCTTGGGCCGGCGCCGTGCCGGTTATCCCGGCCGGCATCCCCGCAGATGTGTTGCAACGCCGCCCAGATGTCACCGCATCTTACGCCTCATTGCTGGCGGCGCAAAAGCGCGTCGGCATCGCCAAAGCCGCCTGGTTCCCTAGCCTCAGCCTGACCGCCTCCGGCGGCTACGCTTCCGGTGATCTCGGCAATCTGTTCGAGGATACGGCGAAAAACTGGTCTCTGACCGGCATACTGGCTCAAGCCATCTTCGATGGCGGTCGCCGAAATGCCGGTATCGATTACGCGAAAGGGGGCCTCGATGCCGCCTTTGCCGATTACCAGCAAAGTGCACTGGTCGCCTTTTCCGATGTCGAGGACCAGTTGTCGGACCTGACCTACCTGAAGCAACAGCAGACGGCACAGGATCAGGCGGTTTCCGCCGCCACACGGGCGCTTAACATGTCACAATCGCGTTATACCAATGGCTCATCGTCCCAGCTTGAAGTGCTCGATGCCCAGCGGCAACTGCTGGCCATCCGGCGACAGGCGCTGAGGGTCAGGGCGGCGCAATATCAGTCCACGGTCGGGCTGATCCGCGCCCTGGGCGGCGGCTGGACAAGTTAACCCCAAAGAAAGTCCGGCATGGTTCCCCATGCCGGACTTTTTTATTGATGTTGTTGACGCTGTCGCCCCTGTTATGGCACTAGCACCTTGCGGTCGCGGGTGTAGCTCAATGGTAGAGCAGCAGCTTCCCAAGCTGAATACGAGGGTTCGATTCCCTTCACCCGCTCCAAAATCCCCGATCAGTTCTTCAGTTCCGCCGGAACCTTGCCGCCGTTTTCGGCCAGCTTCTGCATCACCTGCTTGTGCAGCCACACATTCATGGCGCCCGAATGGCGGATATCGCCGGTAAAGCCCAGTTCGGCCGCCAGCGCCTGACGCACGCCCAGGTCCGATTCAAGCCCGACCAGTTTCAGCAGATCGACAATCGACATGCGCCAGTTGAGCTTCGGCTCGCGTCTGGCGTTTTCCTGGTCGAGAATGGCCGCCACATCAACCTGCTCCATGACCGGCGCCGGCAGTGGATCGGCCATGGTTGTGGCCGGTGCGATGGCTTCGGATGTATGGATCGACTCTTCGGCGGGTATCGGCTGCCGGGGCGCCGGGACGATCTGATCGCCATGTTTGTGGAAGATGAAGTCCTTGATTTGGCTGAAAATGCTCATAAGCTTTACTCCGTCGTGCCAAACCCCCTGCCTTCTCTCTAGGCCAGACGATTATAAAAATGCGATAAGGGATTCCGCGGAAGGACCAATACTTGAGCGATATTGTCACCGTTTCCATCGCCTGCGCCAGCGAGGCCGAAGCGCAAAGCCTGACCGGCCTGCTGGTCACCGCGCACCTGGCCGCCTGTGTGCAAAGCTTCGAGGTGCGCTCGACCTACCGGTGGAAGGGCGAGATCGATACGGCCAATGAAATCATGCTGACGGCCAAGACTCTGAGCGACCGCCTGCCGATGCTGGAGGCCCTGGTCAAGGCGCATCACAGCTACGAGGTGCCGGAAATCCTCGCCACGCCGGTGGTCTGGGCCAGTGCAGACTATGCGAAATGGCTGCATGAGGCGCTGGAAGCCTGAAGCCGCCCTGAAGCCACCTTGTCACGGCGCGGACAGGGCGATACACACGATAAACAGCCAAGGGTGCCTCCACATGACCGATAACACTCCAGAAATTGGCGGTATTTGCCCGCCAAAATTCGCCGCCGTAAAGGACGCCTTCGCCGCCAACTTCGCCGAGGGCAAGGAGCGCGGCGCACGGTTCTCGGTCGTGATCGACGGCGAGACGGTGCTGGATATCTGGGGCGGTAATGCCGACCGCGAAGGCACCGTGCCTTTTAATGACACAACGCTGACGCCGGTGTTTTCAACCGGCAAGGCGGTGATGGCCGTGATGATCGCGCGGCTGGTCGATGCGGGCAAGCTCGATTACGAGACGGCGGTGGCCCATTACTGGCCGGAATTCGGCCAGAACGGCAAGTCGCGCATCACGGTAGGCCAACTGATTTCGCACCAGGGCGGGTTGCCGGGCTTTTCGCCGCCGCAGGATCCAACCATCTGGTTCGATGTGCCGGCCACGCTGAAGGCGTTGTGCGAACAGGCGCCGCTGTGGACGCCGGGCCAGGGCTCCGGCTATCACCCGATCGCCGGCGGCTATCTGCTGGGCGAGATTTTTCGCCGCGTCGATGGCCGGTCCATGGGCACGGCTCTGCGCGAGGATATCGCCTCAAAATTCGGCCTTGATCTGATGATCGGCACGCCGGACGACTATGCCGCGCGCATTTCGGTGATGCAAAAGCCGACCTCGGCGCCGGATCTGGGCACGCTTGATGCAATCAAACAGGCGGCTTTTCTCGATCGCGGTTCGTCGCCCGCCGGCAAGGGCTCGGCCGACTGGCGGCGCATGGAAATCCCCTCGGCCAATACCCATTCGACGGCGCTGTCTCTGGCGCAGTTCATGGGCATTGTCGCTAATGGCGGTGTGCTGAATGGTCAAAAGCTGCTGTCGCTGGGTACGCTTGGACAACTGACCCGCGAGCGTGTTTACGGTCAGGATCGGGTGTTGCCGTTCAAGCTGTCATGGGCCGCAGGTTTGCTGCGCAATACCGGCATCCGGATTTACGGCCCCAATGAACGTGCGCTCGGCCATAGCGGTTGGGGTGGTTCCTGCGCCATGGCAGATCCAGAAAAGCGCCTGAGCGTCGGTTATGTGATGAACAAGCAGTCGGCCTATCTGATCGGCGATCCGCGTCCGGTCGGGCTGATCAATGCGCTGTATCAATGTCTATAAACTGGCTAAAAAAGCTTCTAAGCAAAAATAATTCTCAGCCTATATGCCGAGATAAGCCTTTCAGTGTCTATATCCTGTCGGAGCCGCAGATACCGCCGACATGCAAATATATTGTTCGTAATGACAATTCAGAACCAATAATTGTCATTGTCGAACCTTGGGCAGAAGAGTTTACTATTTCGCCAGAGAGCAAGATGGAAATCATTGTAAAATTTACAAAAATCGGCATTGCTGAAATGCGTATTTGCGATCCCTACGTTTCAATATGGCTATGGGGAGATAGTACCGCGACCGTTCTAATAGATGGCAATGATTGTACACCCGAAAGCCTAAAGCTTAACTAGCTAAGCCACTGGCACCACCTTGATCGCCTTAAGCCGCCGCCACGCCCCAAAGGCAAAGACCATCGCACCCGCCCAGATAAAGGCGAAGCTGATCCCGCGCAGTAGCGTGAATGGTTCGCCCTGGAACAAGCCGATGATCAGGGTGCTGGTCGGCGAAATGAACTGGATAAAGCCCATGGTCGACAGCGGCAATCGCCGCGCCACATAGGAAAACAGGGTCAGCGGCAGGACGGTGATCGGGCCGGTCATCATGAACCAGAAGGCGTGATCGAAGGCGAAGAAGTGCCCCTGGCCCGTCGTTTCAAACCAGATCAGATAAACGATCGCCGGCACGAACATATAGGCACATTCGACGAACAGCCCGGCCAGGGCATTGATGGCCAGTTGCTTGCGCAGGATGCCGTAGGCGCCAAAGCTTATGGCCAGGATCAGGGCAATCCACGGTACATGGCCGATGGCGAGGGTCTGGACGATGACGCCCACTGCCGCCAGCGCAATGGCGCCCTTGCCCCAGTTATCGAGCCGTTCACGGAACAGAACGGCCCCGGCCGCCATGTTCAGCAGCGGATTGAGGTAATAGCCCAGCGAGGATTCGATGGTATGGCCATTGGTCACGGCCCAGACATAGACGCCCCAGTTGGTAGCGACCAAAGCCGAGGTCAGGAGCAGCATCCAGCGCAGTTGCGGGGTCATGAAGGCGCGGAAGACCTCCGGCCATTGTTTCGTCGCCCAGACCAGCGCGCCGGCGCAGAGCACGGCCCACACCGAGCGGTGGGCGATGATTTCCAGCGCCGCGCCGCCGAAAGCATGGATAGGGAGGTAGAACAGGGGCACCAGGCCCCAGATCAGGTAGCATACTATGGCCAGGGCAACGGGCGAGGTGAACCGGGAGGTCAGGGAAGACATGGTTGTATCCAGAAAGAAAAAGCCGATGGAACCTTCAGGCTCCACCGGCTTTAAAACATCACGATCTGTGAGATTTAAGCGTCGGCCCGGGCCTCAATGACACCGCGTTCGTCGAGAAGCTGCGCGATCTGCACGGCATTGAGTGCCGCGCCCTTGCGCAGGTTGTCCGACGCGCACCACAGCGAAATGCCATAGGGTACGGTCGGGTCATTGCGGATGCGCGAGACATAGGTATCGAACTCGCCCACCACCTCGATCGGGGTGATGTAACCGCCGGCCTCGCGCTTATCGACCACGGCGACGCCGGGGGCTTCACGCAGGATTTCACGGGCCAGCTGCTCGTCCATCGGGTTTTCGAACTCGATATTGATCGATTCCGAATGGCCGACAAAGACCGGCACGCGCACGGCGGTGGGGACGACATCGATGGTCGGGTCGAGGATCTTGTGGGTCTCCACGATCATCTTCCACTCTTCCTTGGTGTAGCCGTCTTCCATGAAGACGTCGATGTGCGGAATGACGTTGAAGGCGATCTGCTTGGTGAACTTTTTCGGGGTCTTGTCGCCCATGCCGTAGATGGCCTTGGTCTGGTCCCACAGCTCGTCCATGCCCGCCTTGCCGGCGCCGGCCACCGACTGATAGGTCGAGACGACGACGCGCTTGATGGTGGCGGCGTCATGCAGCGGCTTCAGCACCACCAGCATCTGGATGGTCGAGCAGTTGGGGTTGGCGATGATGTGCTTCTTCTTGCAGTCCCAGACGGCATCCGGATTCACTTCCGGAATGATCAGCGGCACGTCCGGGTCCATGCGCCAGGCCGAGGAATTGTCGATGACGATGGGGCCGGCCTTGCCGATCTTCTCCGACCAGGCTTTGGAGACATCGCCGCCGGCGCTCATCAGAACGATGTCTACCTTGGTGAAGTCGAAGGTTTCGAGATCGATGCATTTCAGGGTTTTTGTGCCGAAGGAGACCTCGACGCCGACCGATTTACGCGAAGCGACCGCGTAAATATCCGAGACGGGGAAGTTCACTTCTTCGAGGATCGTCATCATTTCACGACCCACAGCGCCGGTGGCGCCGACTACGGCGACCCGATAACCCATAAGATTGCTCCTGTTAAATATACGAGCAGCGCAAATGATCCTTTTTAAGCCATATGACAAGGCTTAATTATCCACACGCGCGGATTTTACCCGCAGCGGTTTCTGGCGATACTAAAGCGCCTGCTTCATCTCCGTCAGGCTGCGGCGCTTGACGGCGCGCATGACGCTATCCAGGGCGCTTATCAGAGCCCCTGAAGTGAAGGGTTTGTTCAGGTGACCGTCGCCCCCGACCTGATACCCCATATCGATCCGTTCGGCACTTTCGTTGGCGCTCAGAAACAGGATCGGCGTGTAGCCAAGATGAAAGCCATCTTCCATCAGACGAATTTCGCGCGTCGCCTGCAAGCCCGACATCCCCGGCATTTCCATGTCCATCAGGACGGCGTCATATTCCGTGGTCTGGTAGGCTTCCAGGGCTTCCTGGCCGTCCGCGGCGAAATCAACATCTATCCCCGTGGCCGCCAGCATCAGATCGACCATTTTGCGCTGGGTGGCATTGTCTTCTACGCATAATAATTTCAAGGTCTTTCCCTCTTCCCTGATACAGGCCGTGCGGTTTACGCGAATCACGACCTGTTACAAATATACACATTACGTGTTATCTGAATATGAGTTACGCAAGATGGATGCCATCATTATAGGCGGCGGCCCCGCCGGGATCAGTTGCGCCATCTGGCTGAAGAAGCTGGGGGTCGAATGCATCCTGCTGGAAGCCTCGGCGCAACTGGGCGGTTTGCAGACGCGCAGCCCGTATGAAAATTTGTGGATACCGGGGGTGCAGGGCAAAACCGGCCAGCAGGTGGCGGCTTCGCTGGCGGATCATGCGAAAGCGGTGGGTGTCGATGTGCGGCTGAATTGCCCGGTGGTTTCTGTTGGTGGTCGTGAAGTGATGACTAGCGAGGGTGTTTTCACCGCACCGTATCTGGTCATCGCCACCGGTTCGAAGCCCCGCGACGGCGGCTTTATAGCCTCGGACAGGATCATCATTGGTCCTGGCGTGCAGATGGAAGCCTTGGACGTCAAAGGTAAACGCGTGGCCATTTTCGGTGGCGGGGATAATGCTTTCGACCAGGCGCGCTTTGTCCGTGACCGCGGCGGCCAGGTGACGATCTTTTCGCGGAATATGCCTCGCGCGCAAAAGCTGTTGCAGGATATGATCCCGGATGTACCGGTGGTTATCGGGCATCTGGACTATTTTACTGACACCCTGGTAGCCAATGATCAGGCTTATGATTATTGGGGCGTCATGTTCGGTTTTGAGGCGGTGGTGCCGGAGGAGCTGATGCTCGATCTCGACAATGGCTATGTCCGCGTCGATCGCTGCGGTGAAACCAGCCTGCCGGGCATCTATGCCTGTGGCGAAGTCACCGATTACTGGCACCCGTGCGTAACCACCTCGGCGGCGCATGGCATCCAGGTCGCAAAGCAAATTTCACTTAAACTACAGGCGTTATCATGAATACGCGCGTAATCGCTGTGAACATATCTTGGAACTTTATCGAAGTGTTTGACTCTATAGAAGCTGCGGTCAAGCGATGTCCCGGACTTGAAATCGCGGAAGGTGACTGGCTTTTCTTTGCCGGCGATGGTTCGGCACTTAGTGCTGTATTTTCTCAAGAACCTTATGTCGATCCAGAGCGAAACGTTTATGGCAATGGGATTTATAGCCTGGCCAAGGGAAACGGCGTCAATTTGCAGGACTGGCTGTTTGATTTCTGCAAAAGTACTGGTGATTTTCGTTTTGGTACGCTTGAACAATTTGAACGACTTTTCACTTAACGCACATGCAGCATTTTTTTAACGCCATATTGAGCCGGATCGTTTATAACCGATCGCAATAAACTGGTGGGTGGCCGCAAAGGTCATCGCGTGAACAGATCGAATGGCCAATATCCGTAGTGAATACAAACGCCTGCTGAAATCGGGCGAGATTGTTCCCGATGCCGCTCAGAAAGCGGCCATCGAGGCACTGGTCGTGTTAGAGCGCCGCATACGCCAGAGCCGCGCCCTGTGGCGGCGCCTGCTCGGTATTCAGCCGCGCGTCTGCGGTCTCTATCTCTGGGGACCGCCGGGCCGCGGCAAGTCCATGATGATGGACCTGTTCTACAACAATGTTCACAAGATCCCGAAGCGTCGCGTCCACTTCCATGCCTTCATGGCCGAGGTGCATCACAACATCCGCCTGTGGCGCGAGAGCGACGCGAAGACCCGCAAGATCAATTTCGGCACGCATAAGGGTGACGACCCGATCGCGCCAGTGGCCCGGTTGATCGCCAGCCAGTCGCAGCTCCTGTGCTTCGATGAATTGCAGGTGACGGACATCGCCGACGCCATGATCCTGGGGCGCCTGTTCGAGGCGCTGTTTGCGCGTAAGGTGATTCTGGTGGCGACCTCCAACCGACCGCCGGACGACCTCTACAAGGACGGACTGAACCGCGAGCACATCCTGCCCTTTATCGCCATGATCAAGGACCGCACCACGCTCGTTCAAGTCTCCGGCCCCAAGGATTTCCGGCTTGATCGTCTGCGCGGCGCCAAGACGTGGTTTTCGCCTTCCACCGAACCGCACGCCATCGCCGCCTTCAATACCTTGTGGGCGGACATGAAGCATTTGATGACCGAGATGGATACGGTTCTAACCGTCAATGAGCGCAAGCTGCATTTCGCCCGCGCCGCCGGCCCGATGTTGCGCGCCACCTTCTCAGAACTGTGCGCGGCCAATAACGGCCCGGCCGATTATCTCGCTATCGCCGAACGCTTCACAACGGTCTTCATCGAGGGCGTGCCGATTTTGTCGCCGTCCAACCGCAATGAGGCCAAGCGCTTCGTCACCCTGATCGACGCGCTCTATGAGGCCGGCACCAAGACGGTCATCCTGGCCGATGCCGAGCCGTCTCTGCTCTATCCGGTAGGGGATGGCGCCTTCGAATTCGAGCGCACGGTCTCGCGGCTGGAAGAAATGCGCTCCGAAGACTATCTGAACCGAGCAGATTAATTCGATTGACCGCACTTATCCCCATTCTGTAGATGGGCCATGGCTGAACGTATCTATCTTTATGACTCCACGCTGCGTGACGGTGCGCAGGCCCAGGGAATCGATTTTTTCTGTCGCGGACAAGCAGGCGATTGCCAGCGCTCTCGACGCGTTCGGCATTGACTATATCGAAGGCGGCTGGCCCGGCGCCAATCCGACCGATGACGCCTTTTTCGGCGCCCTGCCGAAGACGAAGACGGCGAAGATTTCCGCTTTCGGCATGACCCGCCGCGCCGGCCGCTCGGCCTCTAATGATCCCGGTTTGCAGGATCTGCTGGCGGTCAATACGCCGACCGTCTGCCTGGTCGGCAAGACCTGGGACTGGCAGGTCGAGACGGCGCTCAAGGTAAGCACGGCTGAGAACCTGCGCATGATCCGCGACAGCCTGGCTCATATCCGCGCCAATGGCCGCGAGGCCGTGTTTGATGCTGAGCACTTCTTTGATGGCTACAAGGCCAATCCAACCTACGCCATCGAGGCGCTGAAGGCGGCCCATGAAGGCGGGGCCAACTGGCTGGTGCTGTGCGATACCAATGGCGGCTCCATGCCGTCCGAAGTCTATCGCATCGTCAGCGCCGTGAAGGCTGCTCTGCCGGACGCCAATCTCGGCATCCACTGCCATAACGACACCGAGCAGGCCGTGGCCAATTCGCTGGCCGCGGTCGAAGCCGGCGTGCGCCAGGTGCAGGGCTGCATCAATGGCATCGGCGAGCGCTGCGGTAATGCCAACCTGATCGCCATCATCCCGACCCTGATGCTCAAGATGGGCTACGACACCGGCCTTTCTGCCGAGCAGCTCACCCATATCGGCGAGCTGTCGCGCCTGGTCGATGACCGCCTGAACCGTGCGCCTAACCGCCATGCGGCCTATGTCGGCTCATCCGCCTTCGCTCACAAGGGCGGGCTGCACGTCAGCGCCATGAACAAGGACAGCCGCTCCTATGAGCATATCGACCCAGCTCTGGTTGGCAATTCGCGCCTGATCCTGGTGTCGGACAAGGCCGGCCGCGCCAATATCGTTAACCGCCTGCATCAGATGGGCATTACGGTGGCCGATGATGACGACCATATCGGCGAACTGGTTAAGGCGGTGAAGGAGCGCGAGGCGCTGGGCTATGCCTATGAGGACGCCAGCGCCAGTTTCGAACTGATGGCGCGCGAACGCCTGGGGCAATTGCCGCGCTATTACGAACTGCAAAGCTATCGCGCGCTCAACGAATACCGCCTCGATGCAAAAGGCCGCGCCTTCGATGTGGCCGAGGCAACCGTGAAGCTGGTGGTCAAAGGCGAGCAGGTGATGAGCGTGGCCGAGGGCAATGGTCCGGTCAATGCACTCGATGCCGCCCTGCGCAAGGCCCTGACGCCGCATTATCCGCAGCTCAATACCATGCACCTGAACGACTACAAGGTGCGCATCCTTACGCCTTCGGACGCTACCGCGGCGCTGACCCGCGTCATGATCGAAAGCCGCGACGACCACGGCCGCACCTGGAACACGCTGGGCGTCAGCCATAATGTGATCGATGCATCCTACAATGCGCTTTACGACGCGATCACCTATCACCTGCTTAAAGCGGGGGTTTAAGCTTTCTTGAGCTGAAAGGCCAAACAGGCTATTCTCCTGTTAAAGGCACGGGGGAAACGCATCATGAAATCCATTATTGCGGCCATGATTCTGGCGGCCGGAGCGGCAGCTCAATCCGGGGCATGGGCTGAGGCTCAGCCGGTAATCGATGATTTTGGCCCGGGCATTCTTGGACTAAAAATTACACACGTACCGTCGGCCGCAAAGATACTGGGCGACTGCGAGCGTATATCCGGGACTGTTGAAAGCTGCACCTATCAGGTCGGTAATATCGAATATACGGTCGAGGATGGCCTGCTTCATCGTAAGCGCATCATCGTTGTTAAAATGATCAGCCAATATCCTTATGGAATTACCGTTTCACAAAGTGAAAACGAGGTCATATCCACTTTTCAGACGAAATATGGGATCAAGCTCGACCGTTTGGTCAGGGATGACAAACATATTATCTACAGCACACCAATTATGCGCAGTACGCGCTGCATATTGGACTGTTATACTTACCTTGAGTTCAGTCAGGCAGGTCGGCTTTTGAGTATCGGCCAGGAACTGAATTTTTCGGGTTCCAGCGATTAAAGCTCCAGAATAGACCGCGCCTGCTCCAGATGCAGGCGTTCGACCATTTCGCCATTCACCGACACCACGCCGGCATAGTGGCCTTCAAAGGCGGAGACAACCGCTTTAGCCCATTCCACTTCCGCTTCCGAAGGCGAAAAAGCCGCCTCGCAAGGCCCAATCTGCGCCGGATGGATCAGGGTCTTGCCGTCAAAGCCAAGGCTGCGCCCCTGAGCGCATTCGGCCGCAAAGCCCGATTCATCCTTGAAGGCATTATAGACGCCATCGAGTAAAGCCAGACCATTGGCCCGGCCATAAAGCACGATCTGCGACAGGGCGAACAGGATATCAGCGCGGCCCTCCATCGACCGGGTACGCAGATCCTTGCGCAGGTCGTTTGGGCCGGCGATCAGGCCCCTCACGCCCGCCGCCGCGATTTCCGCCAGATTGACCACGCCTTGCGCCGTCTCGATCATGGCCCACAGCGGCATATCCGGCCAGACATGCGCCACACCGGTAATATCGGCCGCGCCGCTCACCTTCGGCACCACCAGCCCGTCGATCCGCAGGCCCGCCAGCGCCTTGTGGATGCCGCCCAGATATTGCGGATGGATGCGCAGCAGAACCGTTTTAGCCACGAATGTACCCGCCAACGTCGCCGCCAGACTCACCAAAGCCCCGTCGCGCTCAGAGTCGCCCACCGCGTCTTCCAGATCGAAAAACAGCGCGTCACAGGCCAGCGTCGCCGCCTTGGCCATGGCCTTCGGATTGGCGCAGGGAATGAAAAGGGCGGAGCGCAGCATAGGAGCCTCCTACGGGCAGGGACTGGGATGGCTGAGGTGCAGGGCCATGACGGCCTTGTCAATCTCCGGCGTCCATTCCAGGCCGAAGGCGTCGATATCACTGATCAACTGTTCCATCGAACTGGCACCGATGATGGTCGAGGTGACGAACGGCCGCTGATCGACGAATTTCAGCGCCAGTTGCTCCGGCTTCAGGCCCAGTTCGGCGGCCAGATCGACATATTTGTCGATCATTTCGATGCCGCCGGGGCCTTCATAGCGATTGAGGCGCTGATAGAGCGTCTTGCGCGCGCCTTCCGGCAGGGCGCCATTGCGGTACTTGCCGGTCAGGTAGCCTTGCGCCAGCGACGAATAGGCCAGCAGGCCGACATCTTCGCGCAAGGCCACTTCCGCCAGACCATAATCGAAGGCGCGCGAGACGAGCGAGTAGGCGTTCTGGATCGAGGCGATGCGCGGCAGGCCGTGCTTTTCCGATTCTGCCAGGAACTTCATAACGCCGTAGGGGCTCTCGTTCGACACGCCGATATGACGGACGCGACCGGCCTTTACATGGCGATCGAGCGTTTCCAGGATGGCGTGAAAACTCTCATAATCGGCGTCGTAGTCGGTATAGTGATGGAAGCCGAAACCGGCATAGCGACGATCGGGCCAATGCAACTGGTAAAGGTCGATATAATCGGTTTGCAGACGATCGAGCGAGCCTTCGATGGCCGCATCGAGATGATCGCGGGTGTGGCGTGGGCCGTTCCGGATCCAGGTCATGAAATCGGCGCGGCCGGCGGCCTTGGTGGCCAGAATGATATTCTTGCGGTTGCCACGCGCCCTGAACCATTCGCCGATAATCCGTTCGGTGGCACCTTGGGTTTCCGGGCGCGGCGGAATGGCATAGGCTTCAGCCGTATCGAAGAAATTGATGCCGCGTGTCAGCGCATAATCCATCTGCGCCCAGGCATCGGTCTGCGACACCTGGCTGCCGTACATCATGGTGCCGAGACAGACGCGGGAGACTTCAAGGCCCGTGCGTCCGAGGGGGGAATATTTCATGCGGATTTGCCTAAATGACTTAGAATATCAAAGTCCCTGCGGGTGAGAGAATGCCTCTTGTCAGGAAAGCGCCACAGTCCCATATTATCACCAGAATGCCTTGGCAATACCACGCCAGCGGCATCAGACATTTAACAGGGGTTTCAAACCTATGAACGACATGGACACTCGCTATATTGCCATGCCCACAGTGGAAGAACAGGCCAAGGATATGGGCCTGCGCAACTTCCTGCTGGGCATCTATCAGAAAATGGCGCTGGGCCTCGTGGTCACCGGCGGCATGGCTTGGGCCGTGGCCAATTCGCCTTTCCTGATCCAGCTTCTCTACAATTTCACTGCTGACGGCCGCGTCACCGGTTATACGCCTCTGGGCTGGATCTTCGCCTTCGCGCCGCTGGTGCTGAGCTTCATTTCCGGCCGCTTCATGAACGGCCTGAACGCGGCGGTTTCGGGTGCCTTCTACTGGGTGTTCGTCGCCATCATGGGCGTGTCTCTGTCGTCGATCTTCCTGCTCTATACAGGCATCTCGATCGCCACCATCTTCTTTGTGACCGCGGCCACTTTTGGCGTCGTCAGCCTGATCGGCTACACCACCAAGGTCAACATGTCGGGCTGGGGCGGATTCTTCTCGGCCTCGGTCCTGGGCCTGATTATCGCCGGTCTGGTCAATGCCTTTATCCTCAAGAGCGGCATCATGATGATGGCGATGTCGGGTATCGGCGTGGTTCTGTTCTCGGCCCTGATTGCCTATCAGACCCAGTCGCTGAAGTCGCTGTACTATTCGGCAGGTCAGCTTTCGGCCAATCACCGGGCGGCCCTGACCTATATCGGCGCCATCGGCCTCTATGTCAGCTTTATCAACCTGTTCCTCAGCCTGCTGAACCTGTTCGGCGGCCGTCGTTAAAAGCTGATACATCTGAACTGAAAACCCCTCCGGAAGCCATTCCGGAGGGGTTTACTTTTAAAGAACGTCGAACCTGCGTTTATCCAGCACGGCCAGAACGGGGCCCAGTTCGCGGCCGCGCTTGAGGATCAGTCCCGCTTGGTTGAAGGCCGCGAACGCGCCCTGTTTGCGGGCAAGGGAGGGTCGCTTTTCGATGCGGTAAAGCGGCGCTTCACTGGAACGGCGGAAGATATTGAAGGCCACGGCGTCGGTAAGCTGATCTATGGCGTAATCGCGCCATTCGCCGGAGGCGACATGCTGTCCGTAAAGCCGCAGGATCAGTTCCAGTTCCCGGCGCTCGAAGAAGACCGGCCCTTTAAGGGGCTGCGAGGCGTTGAAAGCGCCGCTCAAATCCTGAATACTCATAAGCCCAAGACTCCGCAGGAAAATCCGACCTGATTACGCCTGATGCGGCTGAATCGCGCAAGTAAATAAATAGGGTCGTCTTTATGGGAAAGTTATGAAAAGGACGCGATATGACCTTATTTTGGCCCTTCCACGGCCCGCTTCCGCACCGATTATGTACCTGTCGGTCGAGGTGACTTGCTCGGGTTCCCCCCTGAACAGCCCCCCAGCCCCCGGAATCCAGTAGTCCCCCGGCCGGCAGACATTTCTTCTTCCCCGAGATTATCCTGGCGCTGCTACGTTTTCCCCCTCGTAGCGGCGCTTTTTTTTTTGCGTATTTGCAGCTCAGGCGCCGCGGGGCTCCTCGCATTGGCTCGGGCGGGCGCTTGCCCTTGCCAGATTTCATTGAAATCTGGATTTTATTCCGCCCAGAGACCGACCTTGGCTTTCGGCATGGCGGCGAAGAAGGGCAGGGCCTCGACCTGGGCCAGCCAGCCGCTGACATTGCCGAAGCCCTTCAGGTCCACCCCGCCTTCGGGCGCGTGGGCGACATAGGCATAGCAGGCGAGATCAGCGAGGGTGACGGTGCCGCCCACCAGCCAGGCGCGGCCTTCCAGGTGTTCGTTCATCACATGCAGGAAATCATGGGCAATGGCGTGGGCGGAATCGATATCCGCCGGGGCATTGAAGAGGTTGATGCGCCGCGCCGTGGCCATGCCGTAGGCAATCGGGCCGGAGGTCTTGCCCAGCCAGGCCATGATCTGCCCGAATTGCGCCGGATCGCGCGGCAGCAACCGACCGTCATCGTAACGGAGCGCCAGATAGGTCATGATGCCGATGGAATCCCAGATGACCGTGCCGTTATCATCGATCACCGGCACCTGGCCGAAGGGGTTCATCTGCAGGAAGGCTTCCGACTTCTGCTCCTTGGCGCGCAGATTGACCTCGATCAGCTCAAACGGCAGGTCGAGCGCCCGCAGGGTCAGCAACACCCGATGGGCATTCCCCGAAAGGTGCATGGAATAGAATTTGATCGGTGCGGCAGGCTGGGTCATGGCGGCTTTTCCTCGGGATCAGGCGCTGACTATACACCCTGACGCAGATAAAGTGCGAGACGCATTCCGGCATCCGCAATGACAAATACGGCGGGGCCGATCATGGCGATGGCCAGAAACCGCCAGCCGCCGCCCCGGCGCAGAATATAGATGCCGCAGACGATGGCCACGACGGCAAAGATCAGGCTCTGCACCACGAAGGATTGTGCGGCAGCCGGCACAGCCGTGACGAGGTTCAGGATCACGGCATAAAGGGCCGCGGCCAGTCCGGCAATGGTGATGATAAGCGGCAGGCGGTTTTTCATGATCCCGTTCTTACGGCGCGCCCGTGCGGAAAGCAACAAACCGCGGCACCTCACCGCATTGCGCTTTTGGCCGGCAAGGCTATGATGCGATTATGAAAACATATGATGTCGTAATCGTTGGCGCCGGCATGGCCGGCATGACCCTGGCCCTGGCCCTGAAATCCGGCGGGCTGGACGTGGCCCTGGTCGAGCGACAACCCTTCGATGACATGCTTGATGTCTCGTTCGATGGTCGCGCCTCTGCCATCGCCTATGCCTGTTTCCGACAGTGGAAGGCGCTTGGCGTCGGCGATGTGCTGGAAAAACACGCCTGTCGCATGGACGAAATCTTCGTGACGGATGGCCATCTGCCGGGGGCTTCGGCGCCTAAGCCCCTGCCGTTTTTCCTGCACTTCGCCTCGGAGGAAATTTCCGATCGCACCGGCGATGAGCCCCTGGGCTACATGGTCGAGAACCGACAGGTGCGCAAGGCGCTCTATGAAGAGATCATCAACCAGGGCATCCGCCTCATCAGCCCGGCCTCCGTGATCGGTAATCGTGAGGACGGTTCCTTCGCCGAGGTCGATCTGGATACGGGGGAAACCCTGCGCGCGCCGCTGATCGTCTCGGCGGAAGGCCGCAAGTCCACCTTACGCGAAAAGGCGGGCATCAAATATATAAACTGGGCCTACGACCAGAGCGCCGTGGTCTGCACCGTGCAGATGGAACATTCGCACAATCACGTCGCCTATGAGCACTTCCTGCCCACGGGCCCCTTCGCCATCCTGCCGCTGAATGACAATCGCGCCTGCATCGTCTGGTCGGAGACTCATGCGAAAGCGAAAGCCCTGATGCAGGTCGATGACCAGTTGTTTTACGATCACCTGATCGGGCGCTTCGGCGAATTTCTTGGCGAACTCACGGTGGTGGGCGAGAAATTCATCTATCCGCTGGGCCTGGGCCCGGCCGAGGAGATGCACAAGGGCCGGATGGCCCTGCTGGGTGATTCCGCCCACGGCATCCATCCGATCGCCGGCCAGGGCTTGAATCTCGGCCTCAAGGATGTGGCCGCCCTGGCGGAAGTGCTGATCGAGGCGGCGCGCCTGGGCGAGGATATCGGCACCGACCTGGTGCTGGAGCGTTATGCCAAGTGGCGGCGCTTCGATAATGTCACCACATCAGTGGTGATGGACGGGTTTGTGCGGCTGTTTTCCAATGGCAATCCATTTCTGCGCGCGGTCCGCGGCGTCGGCATCGGCCTGTTCAATCGCGTGCCGGCTTTACGGAAGTTCGTCATGGAAGACGCCGGCGCGGCGACGGGCGATCTGCCGAAACTGCTGCGGGGAGAGTTGGTGTGAGGCCGCTCTGGCTGATCCTGTTTCTACTTGGGTTGGCTACGTCGGCTTCGGCGCAAGAGGCAAAATGGATCACTTCGCCGGGCGTATCCGCCGCCCCAGTAGTTCTGCATTTCCGCAAGCATATCACGCTCGAAAAGACACCGGCGCATATGTGGGTCGATGTCAGTGCCGACAACCGCTTTTTGCTGTATGTCGACGGACAGCGCGTGGCTTCCGGTCCGGCCACCAGCGATCTGGCGCACTGGCGATATGCCCGCATAGATATAGCGCCCTGGCTGAAGGCAGGCTCGAACGCCATCAATGCCACGGTGTGGAATTTCGTTCTTCCGGGTGAGGACGACCTCAAGAAGCAAACCGGACCGCTATCGCAGCAATCGGCGGGAACCGGTTTTTATCTCAGGGCCGAAGACAGCGCTTATTCGGGCCTGGATAGCGGTCCCGACTGGCAGGTTGCGCCAGACAGCGGCCATAAGGCTACATCCGGCATGGCGCAGATCGATACGCCGGACTGGCTGGGCTATTATGTCGCTGGTGCGCCTGAAATCATTGATGCCCGCCAAACGAAACCGGCTGGCAAGCAGCGACGGTATCTTCGCGCCGGAACCTGACGCCCGATCCCCTGCCGCAAATGACCTATAGATTGACCGATAATGGCCGGCTGGTGCGCGGCGAAGGCTCTTTCCCCGATGCGCCGCAGGTCATTCCGGCCCACTGCCATGTCACCCTTCTGATCCGCCGCGACAACATGGTGGCGGCCTATCCGCGGCTTCGGGTTTCCGGCGGCAAGGATGCAATGATCAGGGCGACCTACGCTGAAGCGCTTTATGACAAGGCCGGCAGAAAAAGGCGTGCGCGACGTGGTCGACGATCGCACTATTCGCGGCCTGACTGACACCTTTGTTGCCAGTGGGGAGCCGGTCAGCTTCGAACCGCTGCACTGGCGGGTCTGGCGCTTCCTGCAACTGGACATCGAGACGAAAGGTCAGCCGCTGACGCTCGAAAGCCTGGAAATCCATGAAACCCACTATCCGTTTGAGGCCATTGGCCGGTTCCACTCCAGCGATCCGGCGCTCAATGAGATATGGGATATCGGCTGGCGCACGGCACGGCTCGACGCCCACGAAACCTATATGGACTCGGCCTATTGGGAGCAGTTGCAGTATGTCGGCGACACCCGCATCCAGATGCTGATCTCCTATGCTGTCTCCGGGGACAAGCGGCTGGCGGTCAACGCCATCGACGCTTTCGGCTGGTCGAATACCGAAGGCGGCCTGACCGAGGGCGCCTATCCGAGCCGGGGCCATAATCCGATCGCGCCGTTTTCATTACTTTGGCTTGGCATGATGCACGATTACTGGATGAACCAGCCGAATACGGCGGTCATTTCGCGCAACCTGCCGCGCGCCCGCGAGGTGCTGGCGTGGTTCCGGCCTTATCTGCACGCCGATGGCCTGCTTGGTAAAAACCCGACCTGGAACTTTGTCGATTGGGTCGGTAAAGACCGCGACGCCTTCCCAAGTTTTGACAGCAATGGGGAATCCTGTCTGACTTCGCTGATCTATCTCGGCGCCCTGCAACAGGCCGCCGATCTGGAGGAGGCGTTAGGTGATGCCGGAATTGGCGCAACCGACCGGGCGCAGGCGGAAATGGTGCGCGCCGGCATTCAGGACAACTGCTGGGATTCAAACCGTCGCCTGTTTGCCGACGACCCGTCGAAGACCCTGTTTTCGCAACAGACGAATGCACTGGCCGTGCTTTACGATGCCGCGCCGAAGGACCAGCAGGGGGATATCCTGGCCCGTATCACCACGCATGGTATCGAGCCGCCGGAAGTGCTGATCCCGGTCAGCTATTATTTTTCGTGGTATCTGGTGCGGGCCTATGAACATGCCGGCCTGAGCGATCGCTATCTTGACCTGCTGCAAACCTGGCGCGACCTGCTGCCGTTGCACTTCTCGACCTGGCCGGAGGCGAAACTGGAAGACCGATCGGACAGCCACGCCTGGAGCGCGCATCCCACCGCCGACCTGCTGGCCATTGTCGCCGGCGTGCAATCGGCGGCGCCGGGATTTGCGCGTGTGCGGATCGCACCGCATCTTGGCAAGCTGAAGGATTTGTCCGCGACGGTGCAGACAGCCGCCGGACGGGTAGTTCTCAACTACACACAAACGGAAACCGGCCTAAAAGCCGAGATCGAAATGCCGTCAGGTCTGCCCGGCGAATTTGTGTGGAAAGGCAGAAGCTATCCGCTAAAAGCCGGGAAAAACCGCCTCAGGCTTTGACCGGATCGAACTTGCGCGCCTGATCGACCAGCATGATCGGTACACCGGAACGGATTGGGAAGGCGAGGCCGACGGTTGGGCTGATCAGTTCCTGCGCTAGCTTATCATAGGTCAATGGCCGGCGTGTCACCGGACAGACCAGGGCTTCCAGCAGGCGGGGGTCTACTTCTAACTCATTCTTGGCGTAGGTTTCGATATCGGACATAGGGATCCCTAGCTGAAAAGAAGCGATGACAGGCGGCGGCGGCCGGCCTTGGTCAGTTCGGAGGCTGAACCGAGCGCGGTGAAAATCTTGAAGAGATAGGTGCGGGCCGCCTGGCCGTTCCATTCCGGATCGTATTTGACGATTTCCAGCAGGGACTGAATGGCTTCCGCCATTTCGCCCTGACCGGCCAGAGCGCGGCCGAGATCATACCAGGCATCGAAATCACGGTCATTGGAGGAAATTTTGGCACGCAGGCCGGCGATATCCGTCGGCGCGCCCTCGGCCAGTTCGAGCGCGGCTCGCAAGGAGAGGATTTCCGGGTCAGTGCTGTCGGCATAGGCCTGGTCAAGCACGGCCTTGGCGTGATCCGGTTGCTGGAGCTTGAGATAGATGCGCGCCATGCCGGCAATGGCCTTCGGATTTTCCGGGTCTTGCTCCAGGATGAAAGCATAGGCTTCCATGGCGCTCGGCATATCACCATCGGCCACCGATTGCGCCGCCAGGGCCAGGGTTTCCTCGATCGTCGGGCCGGCCCGGCCGGCGCCGAGCTTATCGATAAAGGCGCGCAGTTCGGTTTCAGACTTGGCGCCCATGAAGCCATCGACCGGCTTGCCGCCGAAAAACGCATAGACAGTGGGGATCGACTGAACGCGCATCTGGGCGGCGATGGCCTGGTTCTGATCGACGTCGATCTTGACCAGCTTCACCTTGCCCTTCTGTTCGCCGATGACCTTTTCCAGCGCCGGGCCGAGCTGGCGGCACGGACCGCACCACGTCGCCCAGAAATCGACGATGACCGGGCGCTTCATCGATTCTTCGATGACGTCGGCCATGAAGGTGTTTTCGGAACCGTCGATGATATTCGGGTCGTTGCTGGCCATGGGGTACCTCTGTCTATTCGCTTATCTCAAGTGGGCGTGCGCATCAATGGAATCAAGTGAGTGTGCTGAAATCGACGATTACCAGTTCACGGCCCAGAGACGCGATAAACGCTCGGAAATCAGCCTGACTGAGCGAAGTCGTGGCCGTATTGGTCAGAGGGTGGAAATTGACAATCTCCGCATCGGCCAGAGCCTTGTCGAGGATAAACCGCACCTTGTGTTCCGGATCATTGATCAGGCCAAGCGCCGTCACCGATCCCGGCCGCACACCCAATGCGTCATAAAGCCGCGCCTCGGAGCCGAAGCTGAGCCGCCCGGAACCGATCACCTTCGGCAGGGTCTTCAGCGGAATCTGCGTCGATTGCTCGGCCGAGATCAGCCAGAGCTGGCCCTTGTCATCCTTCAGGAACAGATTCTTGGTATGCGCGCCCGGCAACTGCGACTTTATGTCGTCACCTTCGCCCACGCGAAAGACGGCTTCGTGGGTCAGGGTGCTTGTTTTCAGGCCCAAATCATTTAAGGCTTCGAGCAGTTTTTCAGGCGTGTAGAGCGGATCGGTCATGATCCGCCTTTAGCGCAATCTTTTTGACGATGGAACTGCCAGATGGAACTTGAGTGCTTTGTCATGACCACCTATCCGCCGGAAATCGTGCCCGGCCGGCCGGAGCGGGAATGGATGGACAGTTTTCAGTCCCGCTTCCCCTATCGCTGCCTGCCGCTCACCATGGCCAACACCACCGGCTGGGAAATCCTTTGTCCCACCGACCTCACGATCATCTGGAACGGCGGCATCGGCAAGAACGACCTGACCATCACCTGCGACGCCGATCCGAACTATAATCTCGAACACCTGGTCTCATCGCACTTCACCCACGGCGTGGTGACCTTCCATACCGGTTTCCTGTTCCGCACCCCGCCGGGCTATGCCGTGCAGGCGTCCGGCGCGCCCAACCAGGTCAAGGACGGCATCGCGCCGCTCACCGGCCTGGTGGAAACCGACTGGCTGCCCTTCCCCTTCACCATGAACTGGCTGATGACCCGTCCCGGCATGGTAACCTTCAAGAAGGGCGAGCCGTTCTGTTTCATTCAAGTGGTGCAGCATAAGGGCCAGGATGACATCCAGCCGGTAATCAAGTCGCTGGAGAGTGATCCCGATCTCAAAAAGCAGTTCGATGCCTGGGCAAAGACCCGTCAGGAATTTAATGACAGCCTCGTCCGCCGCGACCCCGACGCGGTCAAGGAAGCCTGGCAGAAATTCTACTTCAAGGGCGAAAAGCCGGACCCGACAGGCCAGGTGGTTGAAAGGGTCGATGACCATATCAACCGCCGCCGCCTGAAGACCCCCAAGGTCATTCGCCCGAAAAAAACGCGATAAATGGAGAACGGACCGAGGCCAGTGGCCACGGTCCTTTCCTTTTAGGCGAAGCCGCGCAGACGCATCAGCGCATCGCGCTGCACATCGCGGCCGAGGAAGTTGCGATAGGCGACATCCTGCGGAATGGTATCACCCACGCTGAGGATGGTCTCGAAGTAGTGCTTGGCGGTCGGACCCTCGAAAGGCCCACCTTCTTTCATGAACTTCTCATAGGCATCCGCCACCAGGGCATCCGACCACAGGTACGAGTAGTACCCCGCCGAATAGCCGTCATCGGCGAAGATGTGCGCGAACTGCGTCGGACGGTGGCGCATGACGATTTCCTTCGGCATGTTCAGCCTGGCCAGTTCGGTCTTCTCGAAGGCATCGATGTCGATATCGACCTCACCGGCCAGGTGATACTTCATGTCGATCAGCGCGCAGGCCAGATATTCGACCGTGGCGAAGCCCTGGTTGAACTTCGACGACTTCACCAGCTTTTCCTGTAGTTCCGCCGGCATCGGCTTGCCGGTTTCATAATGGATGGCGAACTGGTTCAGCACCACCGGCAGGGGCAGCCAGTGCTCGTTAAGCTGCGACGGGAATTCGACAAAGTCCGTCGCCGTATTGGTGCCGCCCTGTGATGGATAATAGGCATTCGACGACAGGGCGTGGATGGCGTGGCCGAACTCATGGAACATGGTTTCGGCGTCATCCCACGAAATCAGGATCGGCTTGCCCGGTTCGGCCTTGATGAAGTTGCAGTTGTTCGAGCAGATGCAGATGTGGTCCAGCATATAGGATTGGCCCTGGTACTCGGTCTCCCAGGCGCCGGAAGACTTGCCTTCGCGGGCATAGGGGTCGTAATACCACACGCCAACCTGCTTGCCGGCGCGCATCACCTTGTAGGTCGTCACGTCCGGATGGAAGACCGGCACATCGGTCACCTGGATGAACTCGAAGCCGTACATTGTGTTGGCGGCCCAGAACATGGCCGCCTGAATCTTGTCCAGTTGCAGATAGGGCTTCACCTCCGACTCATCGAGATCGTATTTCGCCTTCTTCACCTTCTCGGCGTAGAAGCGATAATCCCACGGCGCGATGGTAATGTTCGCACCCTCGGCATCGGCGATCTTCTGCATGTCGGCCACTTCTTCATGGACGCGATTGACCGCCGGGCCCCAGACCGCTTCCATCAGGTTCATGGCGTTTTCCGGCGTCTTGGCCATGGCGACTTCCAGGCGCCAGTGGGCATGGGTCGGGTAGCCATAGAGCTTGGCGCGCTTCGCCCGCAGCTTGAGGATCTGGGCGCCAATCTGCTTGTTGTCCCACTGGTCGTTATTGTCGCTGCGCATGATATAGGCGCGCCACACCTTTTCGCGCAGGTCACGGCGCGTCGAATAGGTGGTGAAGGGCTCCATGGCCGAGCGCGTGTTTTGCACGGCATACATATCCGGCTTGCCCAGTTCCTTGGCCTTGGAGGCCAAGGCGGCGATGAAGGGCTCCGGCAGGCCGTCGAGATCATCCTTGGTGATAAAGGTGGCCTGCGCCTCATCGTGCTTCAGGTTATTCGAGAAGCGATTGAACAGGGTGGCCAGTTGCTGGTTTATGTCGGCCACTTCCTTCTTTTGCGCTTCGGAAAGCTTGGCGCCGGCGCGGACGAAGTTGTTGTACTTCTTCCACAACAGGCGGTCCTGCTGCGGATTGAGCTTCAGGGTGTCGCGCTGGTTATAGACCACCTCGATGCGCTTGAAGAGATCGGCATTCTGCATGATCTCGTCACCGAACGCCGCCTTGATTGGCGACAGTTTGGCGGAGATATCGGGGAAGCCGCCGGTCGAGAGATTTGAGTCCCAGACATTATAGACCGCACCGACACGATCATAGGCGGCACCCGAGGTCTCATAGGCTTCGATGACGTTCTGGAAAGTCGGCTGGGCGGGATTATCCGTAATCGCCCTGATCTCTGCGCGCATGGCGTCCATGGCGGTAAGAGTCGCCGGCTCGAAATCGGCGATCTTCACCTTGTCGAAAGCCGGCACGCCGCCATAGGGGCCGGTCCAGGCTTGAGTCAGATAGGCGGTGGCGATGGCTATTCCTCCGGTGCTTTGCGCGAAAGTTGGAGTGACGAAGGCGGCGGTGCTGGTGCCGGCCATCAGGCCCAGGGCGGTGCGGCGGTTCATTTGGGGTGAAGGCAAGGTGAACTCCCTTAAGGGGTCAAGAGAAAAAGCCCTGTTTACGAGACCAATTCTATTTACGAGATAGGGCAAAAGTCGTAACTGATGAACCTATAGACCGCAACAAACGCGGCCAAATTAAGTTTTCGTAACACAGGAAATCACTACATGGCGATCGGCGTTTTTGATTCGGGCATCGGCGGTTTGAGCATCCATCGCGCGCTGGTCGACCGCCTGCCCCAAGCCGATTTCGTCTATCTCGCTGATCAGAAACACGCTCCCTATGGCGACCGCTCCGGCGAGGAGATCGTCGAACTGACCAGGGCCGGCTGCGAAACCCTGTTCGAGGCCGGCGCGTCTCTGGTGGTCCTAGCCTGCAATACCGCCTCGGCCGTGGCCCTGCGCCGCCTGCAATCGACCTGGCTGGCCCAGTTCCGCAAAACCTATAAGCGTCCGGTCAATGTACTCGGCATCATCGTGCCGACCATTGAAGCCGCCACCGGCCTGCCGTGGGAACACGAGGCCGAACGCCGCGGCGAGAAGATCGAAAAGCTGGATGTCATCGGCGTGTTTTCGACCGTCGCCACCGCCCGCTCGCGCGTCTATGAAATCGAAATCGACAAGCGCCGGCAGGATATCGCCGTCTTCACCGAAGCCTGTTCCGGCCTGGCCGACATGATCGAGCAGGGCGCCGCGCGCGAAGATCTCTCCGCCAAGATCAAGGGCCATGTCGAGTCTTTGCGCATCCGCATCGGCCGCTATCCCGACCGCGCCATCCTTGGCTGCACCCACTATGAGCTGGTGGCCGATCTCTTCCGCGAACATCTGCCCGCCGGCACGCCACTGATTCATCAGCCGGCGCCAGTTTCCAAGGCCCTGGCCGATTATATCGAGCGCCATCCGGAATATACCATAGGCGATACCGGCCAGCGCACCTTCCTGACCACCGGCGAACCGCGCACCCAGTCGGCGCTGATCGAAGCTTTCTGGGGCGCACCCTTGACGTTCGCGGCGGTTAGCGCCGTGAAGGTAGCGTAAGGCCAGGAGGCGCAGCCTCCTGGACCTCATAACGGGACAAGTGATTAACCGCTGAACTACAGAAAAACCGGCCCCCCTTGGGCCCGGTTTTTCTGTAGTTCAAATGACTATCCACTGACCAGTTTCGGGGGTCAAGGGGTCAGTGACCCCTTGCCTTAACCTACTCTGCCGCGATATCCACCGGCACGGACGTCCGGATCAGGTGATCGAAGGCCGACAGCGCCGCCTTGGAGCCTTCGCCCATGGCGATGACGATCTGCTTGTAAGGCACGGTGGTCGCGTCACCGGCAGCGAAGATACCGTGGGCCGAGGTTTCGCCGCGATCATTGATCTCGATCTCGCCACGCGGGGAGAGGTTGATCGTGCCCTTCAGCCATTCGGTATTGGGCAGCAGGCCGATCTGGACGAAGATGCCTTCCAGTTCGATGGTGTGTTGGGTATCGTGGATGCGGTCCTTATAGACCAGGCCCGTCACCTTATCGCCATCGCCCAGCACTTCCGTGGTCTGGGCTTCGGTAATGACCGTCACGTTCGGCAGGCTGTAAAGCTTGCGTTGCAGAACAGCATCGGCACGCAGTTCCGGGGCGAATTCCAGCAGGGTGACATGGGCCACGATGCCGGCCAGGTCGATAGCCGCCTCGACGCCGGAATTGCCGCCGCCGATCACCGCTGTGCGCTTGCCCTTGAACAGCGGGCCATCACAGTGCGGGCAGTAGGCCACGCCCTTGTTGCGGTACTGGTCCTCGCCGGGGACGCCCATCTGGCGCCAGCGGGCGCCGGTCGAGATGACCACGGTGCGGGCGCGCAAAGCGGCGCCGCTTTCGAGCTGCACCTCGGCCAGGCCACCGGGTTCGGAGGCCGGAATCAGCTTCGTGGCCTTTTGCAGGTTCATGATATCGACGTCATATTCCTTGACGTGCTGCTCCAGCGCCGTGGCCAGCTTCGGACCTTCGGTGTGCGAGACCGAGATGAAGTTCTCGATCGCCATGGTATCGAGCACCTGGCCGCCGAAACGCTCGGCCACTACACCTGTACGAATACCCTTGCGCGCCGCATAGATGGCGGCCGCCGCACCCGCCGGGCCGCCGCCAACGACCAGTACGTCGAATTCCGACTTGGCGTCGATCTTGGCAGCTTCGCGCGCCTGAGCGCCGGTATCGATCTTGGCCAGGATCTGCTCCAGGCCCATGCGGCCCTGACCGAACGGCTGGCCATTGACCAGTATAGTCGGCACGGCCATGACCTGGCGCTTTTCGACCTCATCCTTGAACAGAGCGCCATCGATGGCGACATGCTTGATCTTGGGGTTGAGCACGCTCATCAGGTTCAGCGCCTGCACCACGTCCGGGCAGTTTTGGCAGGTCAGCGAGAAATAGGTTTCGAACTTCAACTCGCCATCGATATCCAGCGCCTTGACCTGCTCGATAACGTCGGCTTCGACGCGCGGCGGGTGGCCGCCAACCTGCAGCAGGGCCAGAACCAGAGAGGTGAATTCGTGGCCCATCGGCAGGCCAGCAAACGTGACGCTGATATCGGAACCGGGGCGAACGATAGCGAAGGAGGGCACGCGGGCATCGCAGCCATCGGTCTTCAGCGAGACCTTATCCGAGGCTTCGACGATGTCGTTCAGCAGGTCGAGCATCTCGCGTGACTTCGCGCTGTCATCGACCGTGGCAACCAGTTCGATCGGCATCCGGAGGTTTTCCAGATACGCCTTCAGTTGCGTCTTCATCCCTGCGTCAAGCATGGTGATACTCCGTTAGAAAATAGGGGAAATCATCGTCCATATTCGCACTCCGCAGAGTACGCATATGGAGAATGAGGCTGAAATATTCTCCTCCTTAGCGAAGCGGCAACTTCGTTGTGAGGGAGGTGGCGAGCAAGCGTAGCCGTCAGGCGAAGCGCGTCGAGACGGAGGGGGCCACTTTGTAATAGTGTCGCCCCCTCCGTCAGCGACACCAGCCCTTCGGGCTTCGCGCTGCCACCTCCCCCGTACGCTTCGCTACAGGGGAGGAGAAAGGTCTTAAATCTTGCCGACGAGGTCGAGCGAAGGGGCGAGTGTCTTTTCGCCTTCTTCCCACTTGGCCGGGCAGACTTCGCCGGGGTGCGAAGCGACATATTGCGCGGCCTTGACCTTGCGGAGCAGTTCGGTGGCGTTACGGCCAACGCCTTCCGAGGTGATTTCCATGAACTGGATGATGCCGTCCGGATCGACCAGGAAGGTGCCGCGATCGGCCAGGCCGACGCCCGGACGCATCACGTCGAAATTGTTGGTGATGGTGCCGGACTGGTCACCGACCATGTAGTAGTTGATCTTGCTGATGGCGGGCGAGGTGTCGTGCCAGGCCTTGTGCGAGAAGTGGGTATCGGTCGAGACCGAGAACACTTCAACATTCATCTTTTGCAGTTCGGGATAGATGCCGGCCAGGTCTTCCAGCTCTGTCGGGCAGACGAAGGTGAAATCGGCCGGATAGAAGAAGAAGATGGACCACTTGCCCTTGGTGTCGGCGTCGGAGATATCGACGAACTTGCCTGCCTTGTAAGCGGTCGCCTTGAACGGCTTGATGGCGGTGTTAATGAGAGCCATGGGGTATTTCCTTGAGTAAGAGTGGAACCGGGTTAAGCGGTACGCGGGGACAATCGCTCAAAACAATCAATAGAGCAAATTTGTTTTATTTTATTTTTGGATAGATTTTTTTATAAAGACGTGTGCGGACAATTAGCCCTGCAAGGCCGCTTCGGCGCGGACAACCGCCGAAATGGCATTAACGGTCGAGGCGATACGCAGGGCCGCCTGTATCTGAACCGCGCTGACGCCATGATTGCGCAGAACCTTTTCGTGGCTGTCCATGCACAGGCCGCAGGCATTGACGGCCGAAACCGCCAGCGACCACAGCTCGAAATCCACCTTATCGACGCCGGGATTGGTCAGGATATTCATGCGCAGGCCGGCGCGCATCTTTTCATATTCCTTGTTCTGCATCAGGTGCAGGGCGCGGAAATAGACATTGTTCAGCCCCATTATGGCGGCCGCGGCCTTGGCAGCGGTGACGGCTTCCGGCGTCATGACCTCACTGGCGGCGGCTTCGATATTTTGCACCACCGCCGGCACGCCGATGGCATGGGCGCAGGAGAGGAACGTCCCCCATTTCTGCTGCTCATTCAGGACGGTTTCGCCCAGCAGGTTGGTCAGGTTGGACGACAGATCCTTGGCATAGGCGGGGATCAGGCTTTGCAGGGTATCAATGGACATTAGGGAACCTCAGTGTGCATAGAATGTGATTATGAATTTTGACAATTCAATAAACAAATCTTATCTAGAAATCATGCTCCCAACTCTCAGACAATTGCAATACCTCAAGCTGCTGGCCGAACATAAGAGCTTCGGCGGCGCGGCGGAAGCGGCCTTCGTGTCGCAGCCGGCGCTGTCCTCCGGTATCGCCGAACTGGAAAAAATCCTGGGCGTCCGCGTGGTCGATCGGTCGCGCGGGCAGGTGATCCTGACGGCCGTCGGGGAAGAAACACTCAAGCGCTCTGAAGATATCCTGGCGCGCGCCGAAGACCTGGTGGAGGCGGCGCGCGGCGCCAATCGTCCCCTGACTGGTCGTTTTCGGCTGGGTGTCATCCCCACGGTTGCCCCCTTCCTGTTGCCCAAGGCCTTGCGGAAACTGCGCACGGATTTCCCCGACCTCCGCCTCTTCCTGCGTGAGGACCAGACGGCGCGCCTGATCGCCTCGCTGAAATCCGGCGCGCTCGATGCCGCCGTCATCGCCCTGCCCTATGATCTGGCCGGTCTGGATCACGCTTTTATCTGCAAGGACGAGATCGTGGCCGCCACGCCCTTCGGCCACCGACTGTCTAACGCCTCGCATATCGCCCCGGAAGACCTGAAAAACGAGGAACTGATCCTTCTGGAAGATGGCCACTGCCTGCGCGATCATGCCTTGGCCGCCTGTTCCTGGACTTCGCCCACCGGCACGTCGGAATCGCTGTCGACCTACGCCGCCAACCACGGCGGCGGCTTCGCGGCCACGTCTCTGAATACGCTGGTGCAGATGGTTGGCTCCGGCCTGGGCGTTTCTCTGTTGCCGGCCATGGCGGTGGACTCCGGCATGGTGAAAGCCGACGAGGTCTGTGTGCGCCCCCTTGCCTCGGACCATGCCTTCCGCGATATTGTCGTCATCTGGCGCGCTGGTTCCAGCCGCGCCGCCGAAGCGCGATTGCTGGCCGAAAAGCTCAAGGAGTAGAGAATGCGCATCCCCTGTGCCGCCCTTGCTCTGCTGATGCTGACCGCCTGTTCCAAACCGGCGCCGGAAGAAGCCGCGCCGGCCTCCATTGCCGCACCGCCGCCGGTGGAGGATCACTGGCCCGGCAAGTACGAAGGCGACCTGATGGTGCGTATCAGCGGCACGCCCAATGCGCACAAGGTGGTGCTGGTGACAGCGACGGCGGACGGCTGCACCGGCGATATCGGCCTGGCTGGCGGCGAACCGGCCAAGGACATATCTCCTGCCGAGCTCAGCCTGACTTTAAAGCCGGATGACAAGACCACCTGCACTATCGATATCAAAAAAGACGGCGACAAGCTGACGGTCTCCGAAAGCGGCATCTGCACCGTCTATCACGGGCTGGCGTGCAGCTTTAACGGCATGGCGACCAGACTGAAATAGTCAGAGCGCCAGCGGAACCGCATGTGTCCGCAACCAAGGCTCCAGGACTTCAAAGCGGAAACTGTGCGTGTCGTAAAGACCTGACATGAATGCCCAAAGATCGTCCTCAGACAGAACGATATCCAGACCGTTGAGGTTCAGAAACATCAACATCGAAGACAAGGCTGTTCGTTTATTACCATCAATAAACGGATGATTTTGCGACAGGCTTTCCCATAAGGCCGTCGCTTCCGCGATCAGATTGGCATAATAACCTGTCTGCGGCCGAAACAGGGCGGACTCAAGCTGTCCAGGATCACGCACACCTGATCCGCCGCCATGACGCAGCAGTTGATCGTCATGCAGCCTGAGAACTTCCCGAACAGTTAGATAGCGCGTCACCTACTTGGCCAGTTTTTCAAAAACACCGGCGTAGCGATCATGATTGCGCTTCATGAGCATCTCGAAATCGGGTTCAGCTCTTGCTTCCTGTCGTGTTTCAAGCAGCTTGCCGACAGCCTCCTCGACCAGAGACTGCAACTGACGCCCTTCGGCCTTGGCCAGTGCGCGCAGTTCGGCCAGCAGGGCGCTGTCCATCTGGGTGGCGAATTTCTCACGGGGCTGATGTTCGGTCATGGCTATCTCCTGACTGCATCTTATCATGAAATTTCATGACAAGCTACATATCAGGCACATTCGCTTTCAATTCGTCCAGCCAGATTTTCGCATTACCATCACTCGGCGCACGCCAGTCGCCGCGCGGAGAGAGAGCGCCGCCGGAGATCAGCTTTGGTCCATTCGGCACGGCTGAGCGCTTGAACTGCGAGATCGTGAAGAAGCGGAACAGGAACAGCTCCAGCCATTTCCGGATTTCCGGAAGCGTATATTTGTCTTTCCACGCCTGCCATGCCAGGAAGGCCACCTTGGACGGCTTGAGGCCATAGCGCGTAATGTAATAGAGATTGAAATCCTGAAGCTCATAAGGCCCGACCTTGTCCTCGGTCTTCTGGATGACACCCGCCTCGATCGGCACCAATTCGGGCGAGATTTCGCGCTCCAGCACCGATTGCAGGATACGCCCGGTTTTCGCGTCAAACTCCTTTTTCGCCGCCCAGCGGATCAGGTGCTGGATCAGGGTTTTCGGCGCGCCGCAATTGACATTGTAATGGCTCATATGGTCGCCGACGCCATAGGTGCACCAGCCGAGCGCCAGTTCGCTGAGATCACCCGTGCCGACGACAAAACCCTTCTTTTCGCCAGCCAGCCGGAAGAGAAAATCCGTGCGCAAGCCGGCCTGGACGTTCTCGAAATTGACATCGTAAACGCGCTCACCGCGTGAGAACGGATGGCCGATATCCATCAGCATCCGTTTGGCCGCCGGGCGAATATCCAGCACTTCGGCGGAAATTCCCAGTGCTTTCATCAGCTTCATGGCGTCATTGCGCGAACCGGTCGAGGTGCCGAAGCCCGGCATGGTATAGCCGTGGATATTGGCGCGCGGCAGACCCAACCGATCAAATGCCTTGCAGGCCACGATCAGGGCGTGGGTCGAATCCAGACCGCCGGAAATACCGATAACGACATTCTGTGTGTGACTGGTGGCAAGCCGCTGCATCAGGCCGTGGACCTGAATATTGAAGGCTTCGTAGCAGTCTTCATCCAGCCGCTCCGGATCCGTCGGCACGTAGGGGAAGCGCGGCACCTGGCGATGGAAGTCAGTCAAGGTGTGGGGTGTGTAGGAAAAGGTCCGGAACATATCCTGGCTGGCTTTGGAAAAAACGCGAGCATCATTAAAAGTGCCATTTCGTAGCCTGTCTTGCACAATACGATGTACGTCAACATCGGCAAATGTGATGCTGTCCGACATAAAGCGTTCACCTTCTGCCAGCAGATCGCCCAGTTCATAGATCAGAGACTGACCATCCCAAGCGAGGTCTGTGGTGGATTCTCCGGGGCCCGCAGCACTGTATGCATAGGCGCACATCAAACGCTCTGAAGTAGCTGCGCAAAGCCGTTTTCTGGAGCGGGATTTCCCTATTACGACTGGTGATGCGGATAGATTTACAATTATTGTCGCCCCGTTCAGAGCTAGACGGGTTGAAGGCGTAACAGGTGACCAAACGTCCTCACAAATTTCCACACCAAAGCTGAAAGCTTCAAAACCATAGGCCCTGAAAACGGGTACGTTGGAGTCAACAAAGATTGCATACCCCCTTCCTTTGGAATCCTTCAGCATAGGAGTCTCGCCCATTAACTGGGAGCCGGACGCAAAGTACCGCTTTTCATAATATTCACGATAATTTGGAAGGTATGTTTTGGGCGCTATGCCTATGCAATGGCCGCGATGTACAACGGCTGCGCAATTATAAACGGCACCGTTGATGATAAGCGGAACGCCTACCACAAGCACCGATCTTATGTTCTCCGTCTCGACAATAAGGGTTTCGAGGGCATCTTCGCAGCTTTTAAGCAAGAGCTCCTGCGTAAACAAATCATCGATGGCGTAAGCTGAAAGCGATAATTCCGGAAAAACAACCAGATCGGCGCCGGCGTCATCCGCGCGTTTGGCCAGAGATAGATGTTCCGCCAGATTAGCCTGCGGATCGGCGATATGCACCCTCGGTGTTACACAGGCGATACGAACGAAGCCGTGAGAAGCCGGCGAAAAGAAGTTTTGCATTTTTTCGGTCATTTTGGCCAACCCGGATTCAATATTTGTTATTAATGACAGATGATAACGAATTATATAAGAAGAATATCCGGATTTTGCCCGCAAATTTGGTCAATTTGGCCAACGTAATAATTGAATCGATTATTTTAGTTGTATTTGAAACCATTTGACTTTTTTGCGCCCTCTCCCATTTTTTCAAAGCCATGCCCCGTCCCCTCTGATAAGGGAGCGCCATCATGACCGTGACCTTTTCAGATATCGAAGCCGCTGCCGAACGCATAAAGGGCCATGTCGTGCGCACGCCGTGCGCCTTTTCCCAGCGCCTCAGCGCCGCCACGAAGACGAAGCTCTGGCTGAAGGCGGAAAACCAGCAATATACCTCGGCCTTCAAGGAACGCGGCGCGCTCAACAAGCTGCTGCAACTAAGCGCGGATGAACGCCATCGCGGTGTCTTCGCCGCCTCCGCCGGCAATCACGCGCAAGGGGTGGCCTGGCACGCCCAGCGCCTCGGCATCCCCGCCACCATAGTCATGCCGATCGGCACGCCCTTCGTGAAGGTGGAAAAGACGCGCGGCTATGGTGCCGAGGTGGTGATCGAAGGCCACAGCTATGATGAGGCCTCGGTCATCGCGCAGAAACTGTGCGCTGAAAAAGGCGGCGTGTATGTCCATCCGTTCAATGACGAACAGGTTCTGACCGGCCAGGGCACCCTGGTCATGGAAATGCTGGAAGACGTGCCGGAACTGGATGTCATTCTGGTGCCGATCGGTGGCGGCGGTCTGATCGCTGGTGCCGCCATCGCCGCCAAGGCAATGAAGCCGTGGATCAAGATCATCGGCGTCGAAGCCGCCATGTTCCCCTCCTTCACCGCCCGCCGGCGGGGGATGCCAATCCCGATGGGCGGCGCCACGATTGCCGAGGGTATCGCGGTGAAGGAGGTGGGAAACATCAGCTTCACCCTCGCCAATCCGCTGGTCGACGACGTGCTGATCATCGATGAGGCCGATTTCGAGCACGCCATCGCGGCGCTCGCTAATATCGAAAAGACCGTCACCGAAGGCGCCGGCGCCGCCGGCCTGGCTGCCGTGATGCGCTACCCGGAGCGCTTCGAGGGCCTGAATGTCGGCCTGATCCTCTGCGGCGGCAATATCGACCTGCGCCTTCTGGCCTCGGTGCTCCAGCGCGAACTGGTCCGCGAAAAACGCCTTGTCACCTATCGAATCTTAGGCGACGATCGCCCCGGCATGTTATCGCGCATGGCCGATGTCATCTCGCAAAAAGGCGGGAATATCGTCGATGTGGCGCATAACCGCCTGGTGCTCGATGTCCCCGCCAAGGGGGCGGAGTTCGACATCATGGTGGAGACGCAAGGCCCGCGTCATGCCTTTGAAATTTCAGAAGCCCTCAGGAGCACCGGATATGCGCTACGGATGGACTAAAAAAGCCACCATTTTCGCTCTCGCTTTCATTCTTACCGCATGTGGACAAGCCATGGACAAGACAAACGCCCAAACCGTTTCCGAACAGAACTTGCAAAAAGGTCAGGAATTTCTGACCCAGACCGCCAAGGTGCCGGGCGTTTCAGTGCTCCCCTCCGGCGTGATGTATAAGATCATCTCGCGCTCGCCCAATCCCGGCGCACAGCCGACTGTGGCCGATAACGTCACCATCAATTACGAAGGCAAGCTGCTGGATGGTTCGGTTTTTGATTCCTCGTATCAACGGAATGAGCCGGCCAATTTCCCGCTCGGTCGCCTGATCCCGGCGTGGCAGCAGGTCATTCCGCTGATGCATGTCGGCGACGAGATCGTCCTCTACACGCCGCCAACCTCAGCCTATGGCGAGCGCGACCTGGGCGAAATCCCGCCCAATTCGACCCTGATCTTCCGCGTGCAACTGCTGGGGATCAACCAGTAATGCGCCTCGTCTCCATCGCTGCCCTGGCTGGCATCCTTGCCTTGACGGCGTGCGGTCCGTCGCAGGATACTGCGGCCCAGCTTGAAGCCATGCAGGCGTCGGCCGATGCCGCCGCGGCGCAGAACCTGAAGGACGGCGAGGCCTATCTGGCCGATATCGCCAAGCAACCGGGCATCATCAAGCTGCCTTCGGGCGTGATGTACAAGATCGTTTCGCGCAGCCCTAATCCCGGCCCGCAGCCGACAATCAACGACACGGTTAAGATCAATTACGAAGGCAAGCTGCTCAATGGCCATGTCTTCGACTCGTCCTATGCCCGCAATCAGCCGGCCGATTTCCCGCTCTCCCGCCTGGTGCCGGCCTGGCAGGAGGTTATCCCGCTGCTGCATGTCGGCGACGAAGTGACGCTCTATACACCACCCAGCCAAGGCTATGGCGAGCGCGACATGGGCGAGATCCCGCCCAATTCGACCCTGATCTTCCGCATTCAGTTGCTGGGTGTGCAGGGGAAGTAAATGGATTTTCTGCCGGACGTACCTGTCGAATATGTCAGCGCCCGGCTGGAAGCGGCGGGCGGCAATGAGATCGCCAGCGGCAAACTGGCCAGTCCCGAAAGTTCCGCCGCTCTGGCTGTCAACTGCTTTGGCTGGTTCCATGGCCGCCCGGCGCAACGGCCACCTTTTGGCGAACTGCAAGCCGGCTTTCCCGCTCTGGAAGTCGATATCGAATATTGCGCACGCTTCCCGTGGTCTGGGGGTCGTCATCCCTGGCTCGACGCGGCCGTTGTGACGAAAACGCATCTGATTGGCATCGAATCCAAGCGGTTTGAACCCTTCCGCGACAAGAAGGTGGTGTCTCTTTCTGATGCCTATGATCGACCCGTCTGGGGGGATGAGATGGCACCATTTGAAACCATGCGGGATGATCTGCGCAGCGGAAGCCAGCGCTTTGATTATCTGGACGCGGCCCAGTTGGTTAAACACGCATTCGGGCTGGTCACGGATGGGCGTCGAAAGGGTCTGAAGCCCGCCCTTGTCTATCTTTTTCGCCGAGCCAGCGCAGCGCGATGGCAAGATGATCGAAGCTGCGGCTCACGTCCAGCACAGATCAGAAATCGCCAGATTTGCCAAAGCTGTTGATGGCGCGGCCGTGGCATTCCACGCTTTGAGTTATCGTGATTGGTTGATATCATGGCCACTGGCTGACGGTGACCTTATAACTCATCAAAAGGCCATCCTGTCGGCATTTCAACCTTAAGCCCATACCTGTCCTGTTATGGGTGCAGGGTGCAAGCACCCTGCGTCTTACCCTTTAATACGCTTGATCAACGCCGTGGTGCTCGGATCATGCGCGGCGATTTCACTGCCGGTGATGTCCTTCAGCACATTGACACCGAGGGTCTTGCCGAGTTCAACGCCCCACTGATCGAAGCTGTTCAGCCCCATGACGATGCCTTCAACAAAGGTCTTGTGCTCGTACATGGCCAGCAGGGCGCCCAGCGTTTCCGGCGTCAGTTCGTTGAGCAACACCGTGGTTGACGGCTTGTTGCCGGGGCAGACCTTTTGCGGCGCGATCTGGGCGGTCTTGGCGTCATCAAAGCCAAGCTTGCGGCATTCGGCTTCCGAAGTTTCCAGCGACTTGCCGACCATGAAGGCCTCGCCTTGCGCGATGACGTTAGACAGCAGCTTCTGCTGCATGTCGGTCGACGCCTCGGCATTATGCTGCGCAGCAATCAGCTCCAGCGGCACGATGTCTTCCGACTGGTGCAACATCTGGAAGAAGGCGTGCTGGGCGTTGGTGCCTTCATCGCCGAAGACCACCGGGCAGGTCTGCGTATCGAGCAGTTCACCGGTCGGCGAGGTGCGTTTGCCGTTCGATTCCATCTCCAGTTGCTGCAGGAAGGCGGCGAGGCGGCGCAGACGGTGAACATAGGGGATGACGGCGCGAGACGGGCGGCCGAGGCCAATGCGGTTATAGAGTTGGGCGGCGGCCAGCAGGACGGGGGCATTCTTTTCCAGCGGCGCGGTCAGGAAGTGCTGGTCCATCTCATGCGCGCCCTTGAGCAGGCGCTCATAGACGTCGTATCCGGCGGCGATGATGACCGACAGCGAAACGGCCGACCACAGCGAATAACGGCCGCCGACCCAGTCCTTGAAGCCGAAGACGCGATCGGCCGGGATGCCGTAGGCGCCGGTTTTATCAGGTGCGGCGGAGACGGCGGCGAGGTGCTTCTTGGAGGCTTCCTCACCCAGTCCCTTGATCAGCCAGTCGCGCGCGGCCAGGAAGTTGGCCAGGGTTTCCTGGGTGGTGAAGGTCTTGGAAACGGCGATGACCAGGGTTTCGGCCGGATCGAGGCCGGCGGTGGCCAGGGCCAGTTCGGAACCGTCGACATTGGCGACAAAGCGGATATCGATTTGCGGGTTGAGCGGCACCAGGCCGTGCCAGACGAGACGCGGGCCGAGGTCGGAACCGCCGATGCCGATATGGATGATGGTCTTGAAAGGCTTACCGGTAGCGCCGGTGATGGCGCCTGAGCGGATGCCATCGGCATAGGCTTTCATGGCGTCACGGGCGGTCTTGACGTCGGACGTGATCTCCGGCCCGCGCAGTCGCAGGTTTTCCGCGTCGGAATCGCGCAGGGCGACGTGCAGCACGGCGCGGCCTTCGGAAACATTGATTTCCTTGCCCGTCCACATCTTCTCGCGCGCCTCGGTGATGCCGGATTGCGCCACGGCAGCGATGGTGGCCTCGAAACCGGCCTTCGACCAGCTCTGCTTCGACACATCGATGAAGAGCCCGGCGACATTGAGGCTCATGCGCGACAACCGATCCGGATCGGCCGCGAACTGGTCAACGATTTTGAGGTGGGCGTCGGCGGCGGCCTGGGTTTTCAGGGCATCAAGGGTCATGGTCGGCTCCGGTGGTCCATGGTGCGGGAAAGAATTTTGAGCGGACTCCATGTCAAGCTTTTGGCCAGCCGTAAAGCGCTTATTTGCCGCCCGTCCTGAATTGACTTTCGCTGTTTCAGGATTGGTCCCATGCCTATCAGCGCAGCGAAAATACCCCGCCAGACCACGCCCCCTTGCCTTTTAGGGTATCGACCAGGGCCATGATAACCGTAAGACCAATATGCAGCGGCAGGGTCGGCAGCAGCAGGGCCAGGGGCATGTTTCTGACATACATCCAGAGGCGGTTGCGATAGCCGTGAAAAAGCGCGAAATCAGAGCGCACCCCGGTGCTGGCCGAACCGATATGATCGACGCGTGCCGAGGGCACGAAGACGCAGCTTTCGCCGATCAGACTGGCGCGAAAACCGAGATCGACGTCTTCGCAATAGCAAAAGAAATTTTCATCGAAACCACCCAGATATTCGAACAGGTCGCGCCGGATGATGAAGGCCGCGCCGCAGGGCGAAAAGACATGCGCGGGTTTCAGATTCGGCGGCAGAACCTGCCCCAGGCCGGAGCGATAGGGGAAGCCGAAAAAGGTCAGGGCGTCGCCGGCGCCGTCCAGCCGCGAGGTGTCGTCCGCCTGAAATTGCAGGGAGGTAAACAGGCCGATGGTCGGGTAATCGTCAACGGCCTGCTTCATCGCCTTCAGCCAGTCATCGGCTACGAAGGCATCCGGATTGATAAAGCCGAGCCATTGTCCGCGCGCCGCCTTCGCCGCCCGGTTATTGCCCGCCGCATAGCCCAGGTTCTCACCGAACGGCATGAAGACGACCGAAGGAAACTGCGCTTGCAGGGCGTCGAAATCCATGGCTTCCGAGCCATTGTCGGCATGGATGATTTCAACCGTGCGGCCCAGCGCCGTCAAAGCCTTCAGGCAACGCTCAATAGAGGCTTCGCTGTGGTAACTGAGGGTAATGAGGGTGAATTTCGGCGTGTCACTGGGCATGGCCGCCCTCCCATTCCTTCAGAACATCCGCATCGGCTTCGCCGGCGGCTTTTTGCACCCGCAGGCGCGCAAACGCTTCCGGCTCAAGCCCCTGCTTCAAGGCCCAGACCGCGGCACCGCGCACCACCGGATTTTCCTCATCAAGGCTGCGTTCCAATAGCGCGGCCGTCTCCGGATGGCGAGACACACGGAAGTGATTGCCCAGCGCATAATGCACATTGCGCAGGAAGGACTCGCGGCCGATCCGCTTGACCGGCGATTTGGAAAACAGCGCCCGGAAAGACGGATCATCGAGCCCCGCCAGATCGGCCAGTTTCAAACCCTCGAAACCCTCCCGCGTCTGAAGCTTGATATCATGCGTCGCGCTGGCGAACTTGTTCCAAGGACAGACGGCCAAACAATCATCGCAGCCATAGATGCGGTTGCCTATGGCGCGGCGGTATATTTCAGGCCACGGCCCGCGATATTCGATGGTGAGATAGGACAGGCACTTGCGGGCATCCAGCCGATAAGGGCCTTCAAACGCATTGGTCGGGCAAATGTCCAGACAGGCACGGCACGAGCCGCAATGGTCGGGTTCCGGCGCATCCTCGGCAATCACCCGATCCAGAAGAATGACGCCAAGGAACAGCCAAGAACCAAATTCGCGCGACACCAGATTGGTGTGCTTGCCCTGCCAGCCCAGGCCCGCCAGCGCCGCCAGCGGCTTTTCCATCAACGGCGCCGTATCGACAAAGACCTTCAGCTCGCAGCCTGTCTGGCCGACGATCCAGCCCGCCAGTTGTTTGAGCTTCTTCTTGATCAGCTCGTGATAATCGTCGCCGCGCGCATAGACGCTGATATTGGCCGTGTCGGTCTGATCCAGCAAAGCCAGCGGATCGCTGTCGGGGCCGTAATTATAACCCAGCACCAGGGCCGACTGCGCGTCGCTCCACATGTTGCGCGGGTGCCTGCGGCGTTCCAGCGTTTCTTCCATCCAGGTCATCTCGCCGTGAAAGCCGGCCTCGACAAACGCCTGAAGCCGCTCGGACGCCGCCCAGACATCGGGTAAGGCCGCGAAACGTGCCGCGCTGAATCCCAAAACATGCGCCTGCTGCCGGATGGAGGCGGCCAGATCGTCCATGATCAGAAGTCGAGTTCTTTATAGTGGGCCGAGGGCGCCACGCCGGGCAGCTTGTCATTGAGCAGCGGACGGAAACAGGGACGCGACTTGATCACCATGTACCAGGTCTTGAGGTGCGGGTAGCGCGACCAGTTCACTTCATCGAGGTAGTCGAGAATCGACAACTGTCCGGCACAGGCGAAATCGGCATAGGAGATGGTGTGCCCGGCCAGCCAGTTGCGCACGGCCAGCAGGCTTTCAAAATAACGCAGATGGTCTTTCAGCGCGTCGCGGCCGGCCTTCATGGCAGGTATATCGGGCACGCCGCCGCCCATCAGCCGCTTTTCCATCTTTTCGTGCAGCAGCAGGGCATTGACCTCGAAATCGAACTTGCGCTCAAACCAGCCCACCAGGCGGCGCGCCTCGGCGCGTTCGTTGACGTTCTTCGGCCACAGACGGATATCCGGATAGGCTTCTTCGAGGTGCTCCATGATGGCGCGGTCCTCGCAGATACGATGGGTTTGTCCGCCGGAGTCGGGCTCCGGCATTTCCACCAGGATCGGCAGCAGGCCGGAGGGATTCAGGCGCAGGATCGTATCGTCCGGCTCCCAGTAGCGTACCGGGACCTCCTCGAAGGCGAGCTTCTTTTCGCCCAGCGCCAGGCGGACCATGCGCGAATGCGGGTCGAAGGCGAAATGGTAAAGCTGGCGCGAACAGGCGGTCATGGCTTCTCTATGCCTTATTCGCCCCCCGTAAGTCAAAGCCCAGTCAGGTGTCCGCGTCGTGTTCTTCACTGAAAACGCCGGCATGGGCCTCTGCCCGGCCTTTCGGATCGGGATGGATCAGGATATCGGCATTGGGAAAGATATCGAGCAGGCGTTTTTCGGCCGCGATGATGATCTGGTGCGCCGCATCCAGCGACAGGGTCGGCGCCATTTCGACATGGGCCTGGATCTGGATATAGGGTCCGGTCAGCCGTGTGCGCAACTGGTGGACGCCCAGCACGCGCTCGTCATCGGCGATCAGGCCGGCGATGCGCGCCACCTCGCCATCGCCCAGCGCCTTGTCCATCAGGTGGTCGGCGGCCTCCTTCAGCACATTGACCGCGCCCCAGATGAACCACGCCGCCATCAGGAAACCGGCCACCGCATCCATGAAGCCCAGGCCCAAGGTGGCCAGCACCACGCCCGCCAGGGCCACGCCGTTACTGACCAGGTCGGTGACATAGTGCATCCGGTCAGCCGAGACCGCCACCGACTGGCTGCTTTTCAGGGCCAGGTTCTGCACGAAGACCAGCCCCAGGGTGAGGGCCAGAGACAGGATCAGCACGCCGATCGCCAGGCCGGACCGTGCGATCGGCTGCGGATTTTGCAGATTATGGATGCACGACTGCATGACCAGCGCGCCCGAAGCAAAGACAAGCCCTGCCTGGAAGAGGGCGCTGAAGGCTTCGGCCTTGCCGTGGCCGAAGGGGTGTTCCTTGTCCGGCGGCACCTTGGCATAACGCACCGCGCCGAAGGTGATCAGAGAGGCCAGCAGGTCGAGTCCGGAATCGGCCAGGGAGGCCAGGATGGACTGCGAACCCGACAGGTAAAGCGTCACCCCCTTCATCGCCACCATGACGCAGGCCGTGACGACCGACAGGGTGGTGGCCAGCCGCACCAGGCTGTCCGGTGACAAATTGTGCAGGCCGGGGCCTTTGGCGTGAGGCGGTTTGGAAGTCATTGAAATCTGTTAGCACTTCACCGTCGCTCTGCAAAGCCGCACGATCGCCCGCTTCCCGCCCTGATTTGGCCCGGAAGCCGTTGGAGGCTGGCCGGTGGCGTTACGATGAAAAAACATGTTAACAAATCGTAAATCCACCTTTGACTTTGGCGCAAAGGGTGTAAACCTCGCAATAATCAATCTTGATATTTGCCGTGGTTTTTGTTTCGTTTTTTGAGCAGGTAGACATGTCACGAGTCTGGATCAGCCGCACCGAGGCCCTCAAGCGCCTCGAGGTCAAGCCGCAAACCCTCTATGCCTATGTCAGCCGCCAGCGCATCGCCGCCAAGAGCGACCCCACGCATCCGCGCCTCAGCCTCTATGCGCTCGATGATGTCGAGCGCCTGTCACGCCGCGCACCTGGCCGGATATCCAGAGACTCCAGAGCCGATCACGGCGCGCCGCGCCACCATGCCGCCACCAGCCTTTCCGGCGGCACCATCACGCGTGGCGAAGCGGCCATTGATACCGAAGTCGCCATTACCCTGCACGGCCATCACTATGTCCGTGGCCGCGACCTGGTCACGCTTGCCGAAACGGAAAATTTTGAAAACGTGGCGGCGCTTCTGTGGCGCAGCGACAGCCCCAATCCGTTCGGTCCGCTCAAGCCGCGCCCGGATGTCAACTTTCCCGGCGGTCCGCGCACGCGCGTGCTCTCCATGCTCAGCCGCCGCCCGGAAGAAGACGCCCTGGCCGAGATCAAGGCTGAACGCGACCTCGGCACCGAGGCGGCCAGCCTGCTGAACGAGATGTTCGACTCGGTGACCAATGGCGGCCCACGCCTGTTCTTCCACCAGCGCCTGGCGCGTGCCTGGAAGGTCTATGACCTGAAGGACGTTGACCTGCTGCGCCGCGCGCTCGTTCTTTCGGCCGATACCAGCCTCGATGAAGCTACCTTGGCCGTGCGTGTCGCCGCCGCCACCATGGGACCGCTCGCCATTCCGCTGATCGCCGGTTTCGCCACCCTGACCAGTCCGAAACTGGGCGGTCGTATTTCGCGGGCAGAATCCTATGTCACCCAGGTGCGGCGCCACGGCAATCCGCTGGCCCTGGCCAAGGCGCTGCTCGAAAAAGGCCACGAACTGCCAGGCTTCGAAAAAGAACCCTCGCCTTCGGAAACCCTGCGCGCTCGCAACCTGATCGAGGCCGCACCGCACATGGGCGAAGACCTGAAAATGATCCTGCGAGTCGGTGAAGACCTGACCGGCCAGAGCGTCGGCATGTCGCTCGCCACTGGCCCTGATCGGCCGCCATCTCGACCTGCCGCGCGAAGCCCCGATGACGCTTTACGGCCTCGGCCGCAGCGCCGGCTGGCTGGCCCACGCCATCGAGCAGATGCAGACCGGCGCTTCGCCGAAGGCGCGCCTGCGCTATATCGGCATCCATCCGGAAGCCACCGAACCGGTTGAGGGATAATTTCGATTCACTTGGCGTTTAAAGTGCTCTAAGAATTTCCCGATCATATAGGGGTTTCCATGCACTATTTACTCGCGGCGCTGCTGGGTCTGATCGAAGGGCTCACGGAATTCTTACCTGTTTCTTCCACGGCGCACCTGCTGATCGCCGAAAAGCTGATGGCGTTCAATGATCCGGGCGGCAATTTCACCGTCATGATCCAGTTGGGCGCGATTTTGGCCGTGGTCGTGCTCTATTTCGCGCGGCTTTGGAAGGCCGTGATTACCCTGCCGACCTCGGCGGATTCGCGCCGGTTCGCCATCAGCGTTCTTGTGGCCTTCTTTCCGGCGGTGGTGATCGGCGTCATTGTCAAGAAATCGGGCATCCTGGGTGCGCTGTTTGACAATGTGCCGCTGATCTGCGGCGCCCTGATCGTCGGCGGCGTGGCGCTGTGGGCTGTCGATAAATACGCACCAAAGCCAGTGCATCATGATTCGGCGAAGCTCGATATCAAGACCTCGCTGCTGATCGGCCTGTTCCAGTGCCTGGCCATCATTCCCGGCATGTCGCGTTCAGGCTCGACCCTGATCGGCGCCATGGTGGCGAAAGTGGACAAGACGGCCGGGGCCGAATTTTCCTTCTTCCTTGCCATCCCGACCATGCTGGGCGCCTTCGTGGTCGAATTCGCCGACAGCCACAAGGATCTGACTTCCGATCAGTACAGCACTATCGCCATCGGTTTTCTGGTCGCCTTCCTGTCGGCGCTGCTGGTGATCAAGCCGTTTATCAGCTTCGTGCAGAAGCGCGGTTACGGCTTCTTCGCCCTGTGGCGAGTCGTGGTCGGCGTGGGCGGACTGGTGTGGTGGTTCGGTTTCGCGCACTAATCTAATGGGCAACTGTGTTTGAGTGTGGCGCGGATCAGGTGATCTGCGCCATTTCTTTTGTGTGCCAGTTTGAGTTTTTAGCGATCATAGCGTTGAGTGCTGTGATCATCCACCTCGCAATGGCAATGAGGGGGCACTTCTTTTGTTTTCCTCTGCTTGTGAGGGCCTGATAGCGGTCTTTTACGTCGGCTTTTGATCGGCTTGCGGTTACGGCAGCGGCGAAGAGGAGGTGGCGGATGTGGCGCCTTCCGCCCCAGATGGTTCTTTTTCCCCTGAATGTTCCGCTATCCCTTGGATGAGGGGCCAGTCCGGTCAGGCTTGCGATCTGTTTTCGGTTTCTGTGTCCGAGCTCAGGCAAATCCGCGATCAGGGTTGCTGCGGTAACCGGTCCGATGCCTGGCGCACTTTGCAGGCAGACAGAGGCTTTGCGGAAGTCAGAGTTGGCCTCGATCAGTTCGCGGATTACGGCTTCAATGCTGCGGATTTGCTGATCAAGGATGCTGAGCATGTGGTCGAGGCTTTGGCATATCCAGGGATCATTGCAGAACTGATGTCTACGGGTACGTTCCTGCTTGCGCATTTCGACCATCTGCCGGCGCCTGCTGAGATACAGGCTGAGCCTAACCCGTTCGGTCGAGCGAGGTTGTGACGGTGCCGGCTTTAGGGCCTGCGCCATATGGGCCAGCATGGCTGCATCAACGCGGTCTGTCTTGGCGCGTCGGCCTGAGGCTTTAGCAAAGTCTCTGGCGTCTCTGGGGTTTACGCGGACAAAGGCACCCTGACGCCGCTCCAGTTCTGTGTGCAGGGTCTGGTCAACACGGCTTGTAGCTTCGAACACGACAAGACGTTGGGTGTCGAGGCCATCCAGCCAGGCTGTGATGGCATCAGTGTGGTTATCGATCTGAAAGTAACGCGAAGTTTGACTGTCGAAGATGTCGAGTGTCGCTTTGGAAACATCGACGCCAATGGGAAATTGGTGCAAGGTCATGGGGCCTGTCCTTGTCAATACGGGGTCGGTGGCGACCGCCCCCTGGCAACTGTTCAGGTTTGGTGTGAAGCTGCCGGGGACTGAGCCCAGAAACGATCTCTAAGGGATCGGGGTTTGGACAGTCTCCCGGCGGCGATCTTCACAATAGCATACCCACAACAGACAGGGTTTGGGGCCTGCGGGTCCGGACTCATATTTGGGATTCCTTTGAGCCTGCGGATGTGATTCACTTTCTTTGCCAGGAGGTGGATCATGTCTGATTTGTTTTGGTTTTCTGATGAGCAGTGGGCGCGGATCGAGCCTTTGCTACCCAAAGGACGTCCTGGAAAGCCGCGTGTGGACGACCGGCGGGTTTTATCCGGGATTGTTCATGCTTTGAAATCGGGTGGCCGCTGGAGTGATTGTCCGCCAGCCTATGGCCCGAAGAAGACGCTTTACAATCGCTTCGTGCGCTGGGCCGATCAGGGCGTGTGGGAGGCAATTTTCCATGCCCTGGCCGGTCAGGAAGCCTTGCCTGACCGATTGTTCCTCGACGCGACTCTGGTGCGAGCCCACCGCTCAGCCGGCGGTGCAAAAGGGGGCTTTGGCCAATGGTATCGGCCGTACCCAGATCGGACGCCAGAGCAAGATCCACGCTCTATGCGACGCATATGGCAGACCCTGGACGCTCGTCGTAACGCCTGGGAATATTCCCGATGTCGCCGTCGCTCAGCAGTGCATAGGTTCTCTGGCACCGACAGGTGAGTTGGTGGCGGACAAGGGATATGACGCCAACGCCCTGCGTGAATGGCTGGCGGAGCGTGGGACAAAGGCGGTCATCCCGCCTATGCGTCATCGCCGCATCCAGTTCGCCTATGACAAACGTGTCTACAAGCAACGTAACGTAATCGAGCGCATGTTCTGCCGCTTCAAAGATTGGAGGCGAGTGGCCATGCGGTACGACCGAAAGATTGAAACCTTCATCGCAACCATAACCATCGCAGCCATCGTCAACTGGTGGGCAAAATAATATGAGTCCGGACCCACGGACCCCACGCCGCATTAGTTCAGTCACAAATCTCAACGGCATCACCGGGCCCGGCCGTGCGCAGAAAGTCCAGCATGTCCGGCAGAGCCACGGCCACGCAGCCCTCGGTGCCGGAATAATCTTCCCGCGCCAGGTGCATGAATATAGCCGACCCCATGCCGGAAACCGGCGGGTCATCATTATGCCCCAGTACCACGATCACATCATAGACGTGGTCATCCCGCCACAGCTTTTCATGGCTCGGCTGAAAGGGCAGCTTCACATGACGGTTATAAAATGCCGAGGACGGCTCGTCGCACCAGCCGTCATCCGGCGACAAAGGCACCAATTCCAAAGCGGTTTCGGGCGGCGCCAGGCGGTCCGGACGGTAAAAAACAGAACGAATCGGCCAGATTCCCAGCGGAGAGGCGCCATCCCCCTCTCTTTATCGCCCGCGGGGCGAACGCCCCCTTTCCCAATAGCGCAACGCACACTATGTTCGTTGATGTGGAATTGGCCAGCGGCGGCGGCACTAAACTTATTGATCATTTATTTGTCATCGCGGCTTAATCTGATAACGACAAGACTTAAAGTACAGGATCATGGTGCAACAAAAAACCCTGCTGATCGTCGATGACGATGATGAACTGCGCGAAGCCCTGGCGGAACAGCTCGAACTTCATGAAGAATTCAAGGTCATTCAGGCGTCAAACGGCACCGAGGGCCTCAAGCTGGGCAAAAGTGTCAATGCCGACCTGATCCTGCTCGATGTCGATCTGCCCGACATGGACGGCCGTGAAGCCTGCCGCCTGCTGCGCAAGGGCGGGCTGACCACGCCGGTCATCATGCTGACCGGCCAGACCTCGGATTCCGATACCATCCTCGGGCTCGATGCCGGCGCCAATGACTATGTCACCAAGCCGTTTCGCTTTGCCGTGCTGCTGGCGCGTATCCGGGCGCAAGTCCGCTCACACGAGACCAGCGAGGACGCCACCTTCCGCATCGGGCCGTATGAGTTCAAGCCGGCGCTGAAGGTGCTGGTCGATCAGACGCAGAAGAAGACGCGCCTGACGGAAAAGGAAACCAATATCCTGAAGTATCTCTATCGCGCCGGCGGCAAGCCGATCACCCGCGAGGAGCTATTGACCGAGGTCTGGGGTTACAATGCCGGCGTCACTACCCACACGCTGGAAACCCACGTCTATCGTCTGCGCCAGAAGATCGAACCCGATCCCGCCAATGCCCGTTTGTTGATGACGGATGCCGGCGGTTACAGATTGCAGTTTTAGCAGGCAAGGGTCTCGGACCCCTTCACCCCATAAGTTAAGCCGGCGTTGCGAAACGTCGGCTTTTTCGCGTGTGTGATCCAGCTTCGTCCGCCAGCGTATCCTCTGTTAGTGGCCAACAAAGGATTTGCGCATGTTTCTGAAACTCGTCATTGCCAGCGCCATCAGCGCTCTGCTGCTGTCCGCCTGTGCCTCCCTGCCTTCCGATGCCCAGGCGCCCAAAACCGCGACCATCCCCTTAAGCCACTACAGCGGCACCTGGCTGGAGATCGCCCGCCGGCCCATGTGGCTGACCAATGGCTGCGTGGCGGGCTACACGACCTACAGCCCCGGCGCCAAACCGAACGAGATCGCGGTGGAAGATGGCTGCCACAAGGATACGCCGACCGGCAAACTGAAGACGATCAGGGCGCGCGGCGTGCTGACAGATGCCGGCGGCGCCAATGCCAAACTGGAAGCCCACTATCCCCTCTTCATCACGTGGAATTACTGGGTTTTGTATGAATCGCCGGACCATAGCTGGTTTATCAGCGCTGACCCGAAGATGAAGAACCTGTGGATCTACAGCCGCACCGTGCCGACAGTCGAAGCCCGCGCCGTCATGGTCGCCAAGGCCGGGGAACTAGGTTATGACGTTACTAAGCTGGAGTTTCCGGCCTTTTAGGCCGTCTCTTCCGCATCGACATACCAGACGAACCAGATGGCGTCTTCGAGCGTGCCGCCGGACTCGACAAAGCGCGCCACCGGCTCCGGAAACGCCTCTTTGATCTCCCTGACGAAATTAAATTCCGCCTTGAGCAATTGCAGGTCTTGCATGGCGACATTGGCGGCCATTTCGACCTGGGCGTCCCAGGGCAGGATCGGCGGAATCAACTGGCAGGCATCGACCTGTACCCAGTCACATTCGCCGATGGCATCCGGTGTGCGGATTTGCAGTTGGCCGCCGATATTGCGCAGGCCCATGGCACGCGCCGCTTCGATCACTTCCGGCAGGTCGGCAATGCGCCAGGCATATTCGTTATGGCGGAAGTCGGCCTTGGCGAGGATGGCTTCAGGCAGGCGGCTTTCAACTAAATCGGACATCTCATAGCTCGAAAATGGTCTGGATCGGGGCGTGATCGGAGGGCCGCTCCCATTCGCGCACGGTGTCGTGGATTTTGGCGGTGATATCGCCCCCGACCTTCGCCATCAGTCCCGGATTGAGCAGGATGTGATCGAGGCGCAGGCCGCGATTGCTCTTGCGGAAGTCCGCCGCACGATAGCTCCACCAGGTAAATATTTTCTGCGGATCGGGATAGGCGACACGGAAGGGGTCGTGAAACGCACCCGCCCGCATCAGATTGCCAAAAGTCTCGATCTCGACCGGCGTATGGCTGACCACGCGCAGCATCTGGCGGTGGCTCCAGACATCGAATTCGCCCGGTGCGATATTGAGATCGCCACAGATCAGCAGGGGCTTATCCGTGCCACGCCGCTCCAGATCCTCGATCAGGCGTTCATAGAAGGTCAGCTTGTGATCGAACTTGTCATTGCCCTCGCGGTCGGGGAAATCACCACCGGCCGGAATATAAAAATTCCAGATATCGGTGCCGTCTATGCGGATACCCTGGGCGCGGGCCTCGCCACGGCGGCAGAAGGCCGGCGCCGGCAGGGCCTCGAACGGGATTTTCGACACCAGCGCCACACCATGCCAGCCCTTTTGCCCGGCGATGTGAATATGGCTGTAACCCAGCGCCTCGAAAGCCTCGCGCGGGAACTCGTGTTCCTGACACTTGATTTCCTGCATACACAGGATGTCGACATCGGTATCTCTCAGGAACTGTTCGATCTGGGGCAGGCGCAGGCGAACGGAATTGACGTTCCACGAGACAAGACTAAGGCGCATAAACGGACAAACTCTCTACTGTTTCCAATGTCGTCAGGCATTGGCAAGGCCAGGGACCGACCGAGGTCTGCCCTCAAACAGCGAAGCGGTAGGGCTTCGCACGGGCGAGGAGCCCCGCGGTGCCTGAGCGGAAAAAACACAAAAAAACCGATCCGCGCTGACGGATCGGTTTAAAGATTTGGCACATAACACGAAGAGAAAAAAGGGAAAACGCACACCTGGAAGTCCAGGTCGGGAGATAATCCGCCGTTCCATCTCCATGTGTTCAAAATAACACTCTCGCCAAAAATTCACAAGGGAAAAAGTGAAAAAGGCGTTATTTTTTCTTCTGCGGCTTATTTAACACAAATAAATCAGCCTTTTGCGCCGAATCGCGGGTGAAACTGGTCAGTTTCAGGTTCGTGGCGCGGTTTTGCGCATCGGTAATCGTCCATTCGCGCAGGGCCAGTGCGCCGTTCGGCGCCTGGTCGAAGCCCAGCACCACCGAGCCTTCCACCGATTTGCGGCGGTCGCGCGCCTTCAGCGTAAAGCCTTGCGCATTAGAACTGACGGCGGTCACGATCACGCCCTGATCGAAGCGGATTTGACGGGCGAGGAACAGCGACAGCGGCGTTTCGGACAGCGGATACTGATCGAAGGATTGCAGACGCGGATCCCACATGCTGACCGTCTTGCCGTTGGAAACGATCAGCAGCGAAGTGGGGGCGTCATATTCAAAGCGCATCTTGCCAGGGCGGGCCAGATACCAGTTACCCGTGCTTTTGCGTCCGCGATAATCGGTCTGCTCAAAGCGGCCGTGAGCCGTGCCCAAGGCTTGCAGATAATCCGTCGCCTTCTGGATTCGCGCCTTGTCAGCGGCATTGAAACTGGGCGGCGAAATCAGGCCGCTGAACTGGTTCTTGCTGCCTTGGGCCAAGGCCGGTGTAATGGCGGGTGTGGTGACGAGCGCGGCGGCAAGGCCCAGCAAGAGAGTACGTTTGGTAAAATCGGTCATGGTCTACCCATAAAGGCAAAATTCGTAAAAATCCAATGCCTTCAGGAAACATCTCAAGGCGTCATTTTTACGACCTTAAACAGGATGCGCTGAACCCGGCGTGAATGCGGTCGTTAGGCAAAATCGTATACTTTATGCTTGTGCAGAGGCAAAAACCGGCTTTAATGGCAATGGTTTTCTGAAGGATTGAAGTCATGGTCGAAGTGCATCGTCGTCATCTGCTGCAAGGCGCGGCCATTTTGGGTGTTGGACTGGGTACTGAAGTGACGGCGCAACCGACCTTGGCCGGCATTCTCCCTGCACCTGCCGACCTGACGCCCCGTCAGCGTATCCGCTTTGATGACGGCTGGCGTTTCGCCTTCGGCCATGCTTCGGATGTGACGCGCGATTTCAATTTTGGCGCCTATCAGTATACCCATGCCAAACAGGGCCTTTCCGGCGTCACGGCCGCCGAGCCGGATTATGACGACAGCACCTGGCGTCAGGTCAGCCTGCCGCACGACTGGGCGGTGGAACGGCCATTCGTGAATAACGACACCTATACACTGCCGGCACCCGATAAGCGCCGGGAATATGAAGAGGATGAAGCGGCGGCGCATGGCTACAAGCCCGTCGGGCGCAAGTTTCCCGAAACCAGTATCGGCTGGTATCGCAAGGTGCTCAAGCTGGAAAAGGGCGATGAGCAAAAGCGCCTGACCCTGGAATTCGACGGCGTGTTCCGCGATTCCCTCGTTATCCTCAATGGCTATATCCTGAACCGCCACGAGAGCGGCTACACGCCCTTCGAGGTCGATATCAGCAACTTCATCAATACCGACGACAAGCCGAATATCCTGCTCGTGCGGGTCGATGCCTCCTATGGCGAGGGCTGGTTCTATGAAGGCGCCGGCATCTATCGCCACGTCTGGCTGGTCAAGACGGCGCGGACCTACGTGCCGCAGTGGGGCACCTATATCAAATCGGATATTTCCGGCGCGGTCGATATTGAAACGCGGATTGTCAATGGCACCGATACGGCGAAAACGGTGACGCTTGTTTCCACAATCAGCGATGCCGACGGCAAGGCGGTGGCGCGGCTGGGAACACCGGTCGAACTGGCGGCGCAGGCCGAGACAACAACGAACCAGACCGCCCAACTGGCCGCGCCGCGGTTATGGGGACTGAAAGACCCGCATCTGTACAGCGTGCGCACCGAGATTATGGAAAACGGCGCGGTGGTGGATCTATTCGCCAGCACCTTCGGTATCCGTGAGGTGGTGTTCAGGGTCGACGGCTTCTTCCTCAATGGCGAAGCGATGAAGATCAAGGGCACCAATAATCACCAGGATCACGCCGGCGTCGGTTCGGCCATTCCCGACGGCCTGCATGTCTGGCGTCTGCAACAGCTGAAGGCCATGGGCTCGAATGCCTATCGCTCGTCGCACAATCCGGCAACGCCTGAGGTGCTTGATGCCTGCGACCGGCTGGGGATCATGGTCATCGATGAAAACCGGCTGATGACTTCGGCGCCGGAAGGCATGGATGAGCTGGAAACCCTGATCCGGCGCGGGCGCAATCACCCCTCCATCATCCTGTGGTCGATCGGTAATGAGGAGCCACAGCAGGGCACGGAACGCGGGGCAAAGATCGCCCACGACATGCGCCGCCTGGCCAAGCGGCTGGACCCGACGCGTCCCATCACGGCGGCGATGAATAACGGTCAGGGCTTCGGCATCACCGAGTCACTCGATGTGCTGGGCGTGAATTATTACGTCACCCGCCTGGGGCCGGTGCGGGAAAAATACCCGAACCTGCCTGTGGTCGGCACGGAAACAGCTTCAACGCTTTGTACGCGCGGCGAATATGAGCGCTCAGACACCAAGCTCTATGTCCCGGCCTATGATGTCACCGCACCGAAATGGGGCCACACGGCGGAAAACTGGTGGCCGCTCTATAATAAGACGCCGAACCTGCTCGGCGGCTTTGTGTGGACCGGCTTTGATTATCGCGGGGAGCCGACGCCTTTCAACTGGTGGCCATCGGTCACCTCGCATTTCGGCATCATGGACCTGTGCGGCTTCCCGAAGGACAATTTCTGGTACTATCAGGCGTGGTGGTCCGATAAGCCGGTACTGCACCTCTTCCCGCACTGGAACTGGGAGCCGGGAAAGGATGTTTCTGTCTGGGTCCATTCCAATTGCGAGATGGTCGAACTGTTCGTCAACGGCAAGTCAGTCGGCCGCAAGGATGTGGTCAAGGACTATCACCTCGAATGGACCGTGCCCTTTACGCCGGGAAAGATCACGGCCTACGGCTATCGCGGCGGCAAGGTCGCCATGAAGGCCGAACGCGTAACGGCAGGGGCAGCAGCGAAGGTTGTTCTGACCTTTGACCGGATCGAAGACATTGTTGTGCTGAAGGCGGAGGTGTTCGACAAGGCGGGCGTCACCGTGCCGAAAGCAGATAACCTGGTCTTTTTCGATGTCGAAGGGCCTGCGGAAGTGATCGGCGTTGGCAATGGCAACCCGACCAGCCACGAACCGGACAAGGCGCTATACCGCAAGGCATTCAATGGCTTGGCTCAGGCGATTGTGCAGGTGAAGGGCAATGAGCCAGTGACGATCAAGGCGCGATCGGAGGGGTTGGTTTCAGGGCGGGTAAGCCTGAAGGCTTGAGGCAAGCCTTCAAACCGTAGGTGCGCAGCCTCTATTTTGGGCTAACGCCGGCTTCCTTGTATAGTGCGTTCAATTTATCCGCATCGACATTGGCGGTTAAGCCGGCCATTCCCGCAGCCACTTCCGGGTCCGAAAAGATGCCTTTTGCCGCGATCTGACCGAGCAGACTAAAGCTCGTCTGTATCGATACGTCGCCCTCATACTTGATTGCCGCCACACTTTCGGCTCGGCAATCCGTTGCGAGCAAACGTACCATTAGCGTGGCAGCGCTTTTGTTAATAGCGGCACGTTCTTCAACACTAATATTAGCCATTGATCGGATATCCGGATGCAGGGCAATGGCCGCAAAAATCCAGCGAACAAGGTCTTTCTGATCTGAAGGGCTTGCAGATTTGATAAGGCATTTACTGAGATCGTCGGTGTATGGGCCTGCGTAGGCAGGTGAAAAAGCGGTCAGGCTCGCCAATACAGTTGCAGCGACTAAGAACTTTTTAAACATCTTATCCCCCCATTGAATGGTATGATACCACTACAGCATTGCGTCTCGCGCATCAATCTTTGAAAAGATCAGATGGGGTAAAGGAGCCGGAAGTTCTTCGCACCCTGCTAGTGGCCGGGAGGCGGGCCGACGAGGATATCGCGTTTGCCGACATGGTTGGCGGGGCCGACCACGCCTTCCTGTTCCATCTTTTCCATCAGCGAGGCGGCGCGGTTATAGCCGATCTGGAGCTTGCGCTGGATATAGGAGGTCGAGGCCTTGCGATCGAAGGTGACGAAATAGACGGCCTTGTCATAGAGGTCGTCGCCGGAGCCACCGCCTTCGCCCGCGCCGCCTTCGGAGCCGCCCTCTTCATCGCCGCCATAGGTAACGTCTTCAAGATATTGCGGCGCGCCCTGATCGCGCAGGAATTGCGCCACGGCCTCGACTTCCTCGTCGGAAACGAACGGGCCGTGCAGGCGGGTGATACGCCCGCCGCCGGCCATATAAAGCATGTCGCCCTGGCCGAGGAGCTGTTCGGCGCCCTGTTCGCCGAGGATGGTGCGGGAGTCGATCTTGGAGGTGACCCGGAAGGAAATCCGGGTCGGGAAGTTGGCCTTGATCGTGCCGGTGATGACATCGACCGACGGGCGCTGGGTGGCCATGATCAGGTGGATGCCGGCGGCGCGGGCCATCTGGGCCAGACGCTGCACGGCGCCTTCGATATCCTTGCCGGCCACCATCATCAGGTCGGCCACCTCGTCGATGATGACGACGATATAGGGCATGGGCTCCGGCACCATTTCATCGAACTCATAGATCGGCTGGCCGGTCTCGTCGAAACCGGTCTGGACCTTGCGGACGAAGTTCTTGCCCTCGGCGGCGGTGGCGCGGGCGCGTTCGTTGAAATTGCTGATGTTCCGCACGCCGACCTTGGACATGCGGCGATAGCGGTCTTCCATCTCCTTGACGGTCCATTTCAGCGCCACCACGGCCTTTTTCGGATCGGTGACGACCGGGGCCAGCAGGTGCGGAATGCCGTCATAGACGCTGAGTTCCAGCATCTTCGGGTCGATCATTATGAACTTGCACTGTTCCGGATCGAGACGATAGAGGATCGACAGGATCATGGCGTTGACGCCGACCGATTTACCCGAACCCGTGGTGCCGGCGATCAGAAGGTGGGGCATCTTGGCGAGGTCGGTGACGTAAGGATCGCCGCCGATATTCTCACCCAGCACCATCGGCAGGCTGTGACCCGCCTTCTCAAATTCGGCCGAGGCCAGCATGTCGCGCAGATAGACGGTTTCGCGCACCTGGTTGGGCAGTTCGATACCGATGGCGTTGCGGCCCTGGACGATCGAGACGCGGCAGGAGCGGGCGGACATGTTGCGGGCGATATCGTCAGCCAGGGCCACGACGCGCGCGCCCTTGACGCCGGCGGCCGGAGCCAGTTCATAGAGGGTGACGACCGGGCCGGGGCGGATCTGGTCGATAACGCCACGCACGCCGAACTCGGCCAGCACGCTTTCCAGCATCCGGGCATTCTGGCGCAAACTATCTTCATCGAAGCTGTGGTTGCGCGCCTTGGGCTTGGCGAGGATGCTGAGTTCCGGCAGACGGAAGTTGCTGGGCCGCAGGAAGTCAAAGACCGGCTGCTTTTCGGCTTCGGCGCGCGGCGATGGCTTGATCGGCTTTATGTCCGAAACTGGCGTTTCCATGGTATCGAGAAAGTCCGGGTCTTCGTAGGGACTCATCTCATCATCGAGCGGCGGCAGGGCGCCGGTGCGGGCGGTATTGGGCGAAATGCGCGGCGCGAAGGCGGGCGCGGCGACCTCTTCCACCGGCGGATCGAAGGTCTCCTCATCGACGGCGACCTTCACTTTCGGCGCGCGCCTGACCTTGGCAACCACAGCCTCGCCGGCGCCGGTGGCGGCGCGGCCAAGGCCCATGGCCGCCACGGCCTTATGGGTCAGGCCACCAATCACGCCGGAAAGGTGCAGGTAATGCCCCATGTTCAGGCTCAGGGCCTTGTTGAAGCCCAGAAGCGCCAGACCGGCATAGATCAGGCTGGCGATGATATTGCTGCCCGGCAGGTGCATGAAATCGAAGACCGATTTCAGCACATTGTGGATACCGGAGCCCCAGAAACCGCCGAAGCTCTGCTTCAGGACCGGATCGTCCGAGGTCATGATCGGGGCGATGGCGGCGCTCAAGGCCAGAACAAACAATGTGGCCCACAGAGCATGTATGCGCAGTTTCAGGCGCGTCTGGTCAGGATCGGGATGGAAGGTGCGCAGCAGGCCGAAATAAATCATTAGCGCGGCGGCGGGCCAGGCCGCCAGGCCGATCGACTGACTGCCGATATCGGCGATCATGGCACCGAAGGAACCGAGGGCATTATGGATATCGCCATGACCGGCGGTGTTCAGGCTGGGGTCTTCGGCATGATAGGTGGCCAGTGCGATAAAGAAGGAAAAGCCGGCCAAGGCCGTGAACGCGCCGCGCAGACGGGCCATCAGCGGCGATTGCCACATGGCGCGCATGTGGGTTTCGACGGCGTTCCAAACGGTCATGGTGAGGCTGGACATGGATAATGTATCGCGGCTTTAAACGGGAAACTCAGCCTGACCAAATGCCACGGAAAGGGTTAATAGCGGTTTACTATGTCAGGTTTTGCGGCCTTAAAAGTAAGAAACCCCGTCCTCGCTCGAAGGCTCCACCGGACAAGCCGTTCCAGTACGGCCAGAGCGCGGTTCGGCGCCGTTGAGTTACGGGTGCAGGGTCGTTACGATCCTGCAAAAGAAAAAAGGCCCTTCGGCAGAACCGAAGGGCCTTTTTCTTTATAAATTGTCGCAGAAACTATTCAGCGGCTTCGGCCGAGATGGTGCCACGGGCCAGGTTACGCAGGACGTATGGCATGACGCCGCCGTTCTTGTAGTATTCCAGCTCGGTCGGCGTATCGATGCGGCAGCGAACCGGGAAGCGGGCCACCTTGCCATCGGAAGCGCGGAACAGCTCGACGATCAGTTCCTGACGCGGCTGCACGTTTTCCAGACCACGGATGGTGACGATTTCCTCTCCGGTCAGGCCGAGCTTGGCCCAGCCGTCGACCTTGAACTGCAAGGGGAGGACGCCCATGCCGACCAGGTTGGAGCGGTGGATACGCTCGAACGACTCGGCGATAACAGCGCGGACGCCGAGCAGCTTGGTGCCCTTTGCGGCCCAGTCACGCGAGGAGCCGGTGCCGTATTCCTTGCCGGCGAAAACGACCAGGTTGCGGCCTTCCGACTGGTAACGCATGGCGGCGTCATAGATCGGCATGACATCGCCCGACGGGAAGTGCTTGGTGACGCCGCCTTCGATTTCCGGGGTCATCTTGTTGCGGATGCGGATATTGGCGAAGGTGCCGCGCATCATGACTTCGTGGTTGCCGCGGCGGGCGCCGTAACCGTTGAATTCCGAGACGGGGACGCCGCGATCGATCAGGTACTTGCCGGCGGGAGACGCGGCCTTGAAGGAACCGGCGGGCGAGATGTGGTCGGTGGTGATCGAGTCACCGAAGACGCCGAGCACGCGGGCCTCCACGATGTCGGTCACCTTGTCCGGCGTCATGGTCATGCCGTCGAAATAGGGCGGATTGGCGACATAGGTCGAGGATGCATCCCAGCCGTAGGTCTGGCCGCCGGCGACCGGAATGGCCTGCCAGTGCTTGTCGCCCTTGAAGACGTCGGAATAGCGGTTGGAGAACATGGCGTTGGTGACGTGCTTGCGTTGCAGGTCGGTGACTTCCTGCGTCGTCGGCCATATGTCCTTCAGATACACGTCCTGGCCGTCCGAACCGGTGCCGATCACGTCGGTGGTCAGGTTAATGTTGAGCGAGCCGGCCAGGGCGTAGGCCACGACCAGCGGCGGCGAGGCCGAGGTAGTTGGCGCGGACGTCGGGGTTGACGCGGCCTTCGAAGTTGCGGTTGCCCGAAAGCACCGAGGCGGCGACCAGGTCACCCGAATTGACGGCGGCCGAAATGGCTTCCGGCAGCGGGCCCGAGTTACCGATACAGGTGGTGCAGCCATAACCGACGAGGTTGAAACCCAGGGCGTCGAGATCTTCGGTCAGGCCGGCCGAGTTGAGGTAGTCGGTGACGACCTGCGAACCGGGGGCCAGCGAGGTCTTGACCCACGGCTTGACCTTCAGGCCCAGGGCGCGCGCCTTGCGGGCCACGAGGCCGGCGGCGATCAGGACCGAGGGGTTCGAGGTGTTGGTGCAGGAGGTGATGGCGGCGATCACCACGTCGCCATGACCGACGGTGAAGTCGGAACCTTCGACCTGGACGCGTTTGGCTTCGTCACCGGCCTTGCCGAATTCGCCCTGCAGGGCCGAGGTGAAGGCGGAGGCGGCGTCGGAGAGCAGGACGCGGTCCTGCGGGCGCTTCGGGCCGGCCAGCGAGGGCAGGACGGAATCGAGGGCCAGTTCGAGGGTATCGGTGAAGACCGGCTCGACCGACGGATCAAGCCACAGGCCTTGCGCCTTGGCGTAGGCTTCGACGAGGGCGACGCGCTCAGGCGTACGGCCGGTTTCAGCCAGATAGTTGATGGTCGGCTGCGACACCGGGAAGAAACCGCAGGTGGCGCCATATTCGGGGGCCATGTTGGCGATGGTCGCCTGGTCTTCCAGGGTCAGGTTGACGAGGCCGTCGCCGTAATATTCGACGAACTTGCCGACGACGCCCTTCTTGCGCAGCATCTGCGTGACGGTCAGCACCAGGTCGGTGGCGGTGGCGCCTTCGGGCAGCTTGCCGGTCAGCTTGAAGCCGATAACTTCGGGGATCAGCATGGGGATCGGCTGGCCGAGCATGGCGGCTTCGGCTTCGATGCCGCCGACGCCCCAGCCGAGGACCGACAGACCGTTGATCATGGTGGTGTGCGAGTCGGTGCCGACCACGGTATCCGGGTACGCGACTTCACCGCCGTCCGCCACATTGGTCCAGACGGTCTGGGCCAGGTATTCGAGGTTGACCTGGTGGCAGATGCCGGTGCCGGGAGGCACGACGCGGAAGTTGTTGAAGGCCGAGGAACCCCAGCGCAGGAAGTTATAGCGCTCGATATTGCGCTCATATTCACGGTCAACGTTGCGGGTGAACGAGTCGCCGTGGCCGAAATAGTCGACCATGACCGAGTGGTCGATGACGAGGTCGACCGGGTTCAGCGGGTTGATCTTCGCCGGATCGGCGCCGAGCTTGACCATGGCGTCACGCATGGCAGCCAGGTCGACGACGGCCGGAACGCCGGTGAAATCCTGCATCAGCACGCGGGCCGGGCGGAAGGAGATTTCGTGCTCGACAGCGCCTTTGTTTTTCACCCAGGCGGCCATGGCGCGGATGTCGTCAGCCTTGACCGTATCGCCGTCTTCGTTGCGCAGCAGGTTTTCCAGCAGCACCTTCAGCGAGGCGGGGAGCTGGGAGGCGCCTTCGAGGCCATTGGCTTCAGCGGCTTTCAGATCGTAATAGGTGTAGGTTTTGTCGCCGACCTTGAGTTCGGCTTTTGACTTGAAGGAGTCAACAGAAGACATTTACGCAGTGTCCTTTTCAGGTTAGCCCGCCCAGCCGCCACGATTGGCAACCGTGAATTCAAGAACGCGCGTAAATGAGGGACGCACAGGGTCCGGACATTGCGCTGCAATACCTTGAAGGCGGGTAATCTGCCTTCTAAACTTCTTATTTGTTTTCGTCTATGCCAGAACCATACTAAGCCTTGGTGCGAAAAGGGTTATTTTATGGGTGTGAGTTTGAAAGTGGAAGGTCTGAGCCTGAAAAAAGGCTACAACCTTTTGATTCATAATCTGAATTTTGAGATGTGCGGCGGCGAAATCATTAGCCTGACAGGCGAAAATGGCGTCGGAAAAACGACTCTTTTGCGCACCCTGGCAGGCTTTTTTATACCCCATGTGGGCACGATTTCTGCGTATGAGAATGATGTGCAGGTTGAGCCGGAAATCTGGCATGGCAGCATGATCCATTTCCTCGGCCACCAGGAGGCTTTGAGCCCGTCGCGGACGGTGGCGCAGGAGCTGAAATTCCAGGCGGACTTTCTGGGTGGCGAGGTATCGGGCATCGAACAACTGAACCTTCTGAGTCTTATGGATCTGGAGACGCGTTATCTCTCGGCAGGGCAAAAGCGCCGGTTGTCGTTCGCGCGCCTGCTGATGGTCAAGCGGCCGCTGTGGCTGCTCGATGAGCCGATGGCGCCGCTCGATGTCGGCCATCGGGCGCTGATCGCCGGGCTTATGCAGAAGCATCTATCGGAAGGCGGGATAATCATCGCGGCCGTGCATGATCCGCTGCCATTCGAGACGCGCACCCTCAAGCTTGAACGCCCGAAGGCTAAGGAACGCGAGGCCGCGAGTGTTTGAGAATGGAACCACATTCTTCTCCCCTGCGATAGCGGGGGAGGTGTCGAGCAAGCGTAGCGCGTCGAGACGGAGGGGGCCACTTACCACTCTTGATGCCCCCTCCGTCAGCGACACCAGCCCTTCGGGCTTCGCCCGAAAGAACTGGGCGCTGCCACCTCCCCCGCTGCGCAGGGGAGGAGAAGGATGATCCGCCCCGCCATCGCTCTTATCCGCCGCGATCTCGGCCTGTCGCTGACCCGCGGCGGCGGTCCCTTGCTGGCCATCGGTTTCTACCTGACCCTGATGGCGATGATCCCCTTAAGCCTCGGCCCCGACCAGGCCATCCTGTCGCGTATCGCCGCTGGCCTGACCTGGCTGTGCCTGGCGCTTTCCAGCCTGCTGTCGCTGGAGCGCCTATTCGAGCGCGATTACGAGGATGGCGTATTCGATGTGCTCCGGCTCGGTCCCCTGCCGCTCGAACTGATCGCCCTGCTGAAATGCCTCAGCCAATGGCTCGGCACCGGCGTGATTCTGTCAGTGATGACGCCTGTCGTTATGATCATCCTCGGCGCACCGGTATCGTTGACCCTGATGGGGCTGGTTTCGGCGTTTCTGGGGTCACTCAGCTTTGCCCTGATCGGCGGGATCGGCGCGTCCCTGGCGCTCGGCTCGCGCAAGGGCGGTGTGCTGATGGCATTGCTGGTTTTGCCGTTTTATGTGCCGCCGGTGATCTTCGGCGCCGGCCTGATGCAGGCCATGCAGACAAGCGCATCACCCTGGCAGGCGCTGGCCTTTCTGGCAGCCTATGCCCTGTTTGCTTTAGCGCTTGGTCCCATTGCCATGGGTGCCGCCTTAAGAAGCGCGCTCAGCTAATCACCAAGGCAGATAGCGCGTGGCCTTGATATGATGCTCGCGGTAGGTGGCGCGACGGGCATTAGCGTGGCCGAACCAGTAGCGCGCCGGAATGCTCAAGCCCAGCATCAGCAGGATCGACAACTGGATGATCAGGTGAGCCAGGATCGCATTTTCCACCAGCCGGTCAATGGCGATGCAGAAGCCGGTCATGACAATGGCGGCCAGCCACGAGATCCAGCGGCAGTCCTTGCGCACGTCGAAATAATAGACGGCGAAGGTCAGGCCGAAGATCAGGGCGAGAAGAAAATACCCGAACTGCATGTCATACGCTCCCAGCGATTCAGACGAGTTTAGCAAACAACTGCAATCAGAAGGTTAACGCGAAAAAGCCACATTTGCCGCCTCTTGCCGAAGATCGCCAAACCCCGTATGTCCGGTGCATGATCAATTTTCTCGCCAATCCGGAACGCTTCACGCGCGTCACGCGGCCCCTGCGGCCGTGGCTGGCGGGCCTGACGGCGGCGCTGTTCGTCTGGGGGCTTTATCTCTGTTTCGCCTCGCCGGAGGATTACCAGCAGGGCGATACGGTGCGGATCATGTATGTCCATGTGCCGGCGGCCTGGATGGGCCTGACCGTCTATGCCGCCATGGGGATCGCCAGCTTCTTCGGCCTGATCTTCCGCCATGCGCTGGCCGACGCGGCCGCCAAGGCGATGGCGCCGATCGGGGCGGTCTTTACCGGCCTGGCCCTTTTGACCGGCGCCCTGTGGGGGATGCCGATGTGGGGCACGCCGTGGCAATGGGATGGCCGCATGACCTCCGAACTGATCCTGTTCCTGTTTTACATCGGCTATATCGCCCTCCATGCCTCGACCGAGGACGAGGTGCGCGCCGCCAGATCGACCGCCATTCTGGCCCTGGTCGGGCTGGTCAATCTGCCGATCGTGCATTTTTCCGTGCAGTGGTGGAACAGCCTGCACCAGGGAGATTCCATTTTCGTCAAGGGCGGCCCGACCGTGGCGCCGGACATGCTGTGGCCTCTGTTTGTCATGGTGGCCGCCTATCATGCCCTGTTCGCCTGGCTGTTCCTGGTGCGGATCGACAGCGAAATCCTGGCCCGAAAGTATCGGGCTTTGCGCGCCCGTTTGAGCTTCAATTAGAGAGATGCACATGGACCTCGATATGGGCAAATATGTCGTCTTCGTCTGGGGCTGCTATGGCGCCACGGCCGTGGCTTTGGGCGCGTTGATCATGGTCTCCTTGCGTGCGCAGGCCAAACGCCGCAAGGTGCTGGAAGCCTTGCAGGCGGCGGTCGAAACCAAATGAAACGCCCAAAATGAAAAAGATTAGTTTATTTTGCCCCGCTGGTGCTGTTTGTCGGTTTGCTCACCGTGCTGGGCTACTATAATTTCCACAAGAAGGAACGGCTGGAACCGCGCGAAATGGTCGGCAAGTCGGTGCCGGAAGTGGTGATCAACGACCTGCAGGATGGCACGCCGGCCTCATTGAAAGCACTGGTGGCGGGTCATGACAAGCCGGTACTGGTTAACGTCTTCGCCTCGTGGTGCGCGCCGTGCATCGCCGAAAATCCGCAGCTTATGGCGCTGAAGGCCAGGGGTGTAACCATCATCGGCATCGCCTGGAAGGACGAGCCGCAGAACACGCTGAATTTCCTGGCCCAGCACGATAATCCTTACGCGAAAACCCTGACCGATCCGGACGGCAAGATGGCTTTGGCGCTCGGCATTACCGGCGTGCCGGAAACCTATATCGTCAGCCCCGACGGCACCATTACCGACAAGATCGCCGGCCCGATCGTTCCGGATACGTTTGATGCGGTCTATGCCGAGGTCAGCGGCAAGAAATAAAAGTTGTTTTTAAGGACTATGTAAAATTTCCGGTAACCCTGTTCGGCTAGACTGGCCTCCTAATTGACAGCATCAATCGGGTGCGGAGCATGAAACCAGCCAGCCTGGAACGCGTCAGGTTTCTGGTCGTCGAAGACAACGGCCATATGACGAATATCGTGAAGACCATTCTGCGCGGCTTTGGCGCGGTGCATATATTTGAAGCGCGCGATGCGACGGAAGCCTTCCACCGCCTGAAACACGACGCCATCGATATCGTTATTGTCGATTACCAGATGGAGGTGCTGAACGGCATCGAGTTTGTGAATCTGGTGCGCAAGTCGTCGGACAGCGCCAATCGGTTTGTGCCGATCATCATGCTGACCGCGCATTCCGAGCGATCGCATGTGGTGGATGCGCGCGACGCCGGGGTGACGGAATTCTGCTGCAAGCCGGTCACGGCCAATGAGCTGTACCGCAAGGTCGTGTCCATCGTCGATCATCCGCGTCCGTTTGTTAAGCTGAACAGCTTCTTCGGACCGGAACGTCGCCGACGGACGGACGCGAAATACGAAGGCCCTGAACGCCGCAAGGAACGGCGTCCAGAGCCGTCTGGCCCTGAAAGTGATCAGGACGCACTTAACACGGCATCCTGAATGGTCGTTCACTGCTGGGGATGCAGATCGACGAGACCACCTTTCTCCTCCCCTGCAACGCGGGGGAGGTGGCAGCGCGAGGCTCGAAGAGCCGGTGTCGCTGACGGAGGGGGCATTCCCCGGTCGAAAGAAAGCCCCCTCCGTCGCGGACTACGCCGCGCCACCTCCCCGTACGCTTCGCTACAGGGGAGGAGATTTAGTAGTGCGGCGGCTTGGTCACCGGCACTTCACCGGTGCCGGATTCCATGGTTTCCAGCCGTTCGCCCAGGCGTTCCAGCATCCGTTTCATCCGGTCGATCACCTTCCACTGTTCGGTCACCTGTTCGGATAGCTCGTCGATGGTCTTGGCCTGATGCGCGGTCAGTTCCTCGAGGGCCGTGATGCGATCACTCATCTCTGGCCCTCCGAGTTACGGAATGGATCAAGCGGATAGGTGCCCAGAATCTCGACATCGACGGCGAAGAAGTTCAGCTCTTCCAGCGCCTGTTTCAGCCCGCCTTCGGTCGGGCGCCCCTCGACATCGCAGTAGAAGACGGTCGAGGCGAAGACGCCGTTTTCGATATAGCTCTCCAGCTTGGTCATGTTGACGCCATTGGTAGCGAAACCGCCCAGCGCCTTGTAAAGCGAGGCCGGGATATTCTTCACGCGGAAGATAAAGCTGGTCATGCAGTCGATGCCGGGCGCGGGCTCGACCACGCGGTCTTCGGTCGTCAGGATCAGGAAGCGCGTCGTGTTATTTTGCGCATCTTCCATATGGCGCCGCAGGATCTTCAGGCCATAGAGCTCGGCGGCCGGTTCCGGCGCGATGACACCACGGTCCAGTTCGCGCGTTTCCGAAAGCGCCCGCGCCGCACCGGCGGTATCATGAAAGACCTCGGCGGTGATGTTCAGTTCGCGCAGCGCCTTGCGGCATTGCAGCAGGGCCATGGTGTGCGAGGCGGCCACCTTGATATTTTCCAGCTTCGTTTCCGGCACGCCCATCAGGATCATCTCGATCGGCAGGAAGCGCTCGCCGATGATCTTCAGGCCCGAATTGGGCAGAAGGTGGTGGACATCGGTGACGCGACCGGCCACCGAGTTCTCGACCGGAATCATGCCCAGTTCGCATTCACCATCACGCACAGCGGCAAAGGCGGCTTCGAAGGTGGGGTAAGGCGTCGGGGTAAATTCGCCAAACCAGCGCTTGATGGCCTGATGGCTGAAAGCCCCCGGCTCGCCCTGATAGGCGATCTTGCGAATGGTTTGCGTGTTCATAATTACCTTTTATCCCAAGTGCGACGAAATGCCACGCATGGCTCTAATTTAGACCCGCGGGGCTAAAAGTAAGCTTGCGAAAATGCCGGTAGCGTGTCAGAGAGCCAAACGCAAGTAGATCAATAAGCCTTGCTTTCGCCACATATTGACACACGTCACGGGTGGCCTAAGCTCCGGGCACTAATGAATCAACAGGGTAACTTGGCGACATGAGCGGCGACCTTCAGGTAAACAAAATTCTCGGTGCGGTCCTGGCGACCGGTCTGGTAATCATGGGCGTCAAGCTCGGCGCGGAAGCCATCTATCATCGTGAAGCGCCTGAAAAGGCCGGCTATCATATCGAGGTCGCCGATACCGGTGGCGAAGGCGGGGCTGCCGCCGCCGTAGATACGCCGCCCGACTGGGGCACGGTGATCCCGACCGCCGATATCGCCGCCGGCGAAAAGACCTTCCAGACCAAGTGTACCTCCTGCCACAATAACGCCAATGGCGGCCCGAACGCGATCGGTCCGAACCTGTGGGGCGTGGTCGGCCGGCCCGTCGCCTCTCACCCCGGCATGGACTATTCCGACGCCATGAAAGAACATGCCAAGGAAGTCCCGAACTGGTCGTGGGACGCCATCTACGCCTTCCTCGGCGCGCCGTCGAAAGTGGTCAAGGGCACCAAGATGACCTTTGTCGGCGTCAAGAAGCCGGAAGACCGCATCAACCTGATCGCCTATCTGCATAGCCAGGGTTCGACCGGTTATGCCGTACCGGCGCCGAATCCGGCTGCTGCGGCGGCCCCGCCTGCCGGGACTCCGGCCGCCGCTCCGGCGGCTGCGGAAGCGGCTTCCAAGTAGGCAAACGCAAACGCAAAACAAACCCCCGCCGGATCACTCCGGCGGGGGTTTTTCATTTCTTCTCCTCCCCTGCGAAGCGGGGGAGGTGGCGCGGCGTAGTCCGCGACGGAGGGGGCTAAACGGACGGAGAAGTGGCCCCCTCCGTCTCGACGCGCTGAGCTTGCTCGACACCTCCCCCGATAAATCAAGGGAGGAGAAAAGCTTACAGCCTCCGGAACGCCAGCGGCATGCCCGAACCGCACGAGTCAATGCGATTAACGGCATCGGCCAGAGGCTCGATAGCCACCTTCATATGGTGGGCATTGGCGTGGATGATATTCACATCATCGATCATGATGGCGACATGGCCCTTCCAGAACACCAGGTCGCCACGCACCAGGCCGCGCAGGTCAGGCCCGATATCCAATGGCAGACCCAACTTCATCTGCATGTCGGAATCGCGCGGGCAGCCATAGCCTGAGGCATAGAGCGCCTGTTGCAGCAGGCCGGAGCAATCCAGGCCCAGGCTTTCGCGGCCGCCCCATTGATAGGGTGCGTTGATATAGCTTTCGGCCACGCTGACGAAATCCGGCGCGAAGGTCTCGAAGGTCGACAGGTGATTGGCGAACACCCAGCCCATTTCGTTGATATAGGCAAAGCCGTTCTCATAGCGCGTCACTGAAACCAGCGCATTGTGGCTGAGGGCGGTCAGCGTCGAGGATTTCAGGTTCGGACCAGCAAAGACATAGGTGCGCAAGGTCGAGACATAGTGCGTCGGCAAATACCAGTCGCGCTTGAAAGCCGAGACCGGCACATAGCCGACATAACCGTCGCGCAGAGCCTGTCCCCAGAAATAATCATGCTTGCGCTCGATGACCTTGAAGCGTTCGCCCATCAGCAACTGATCCCACTGTTCCGCGCCGTGTTCCGGCTGCGACAGGATCGGGGCCGAAGCATCGTAACAGCTCAGGATCTCGCCGGCGACAAAGGTCTTGGCGCGGATCAGGCCCTCATGCGCCTGGTCGGTCACGCCATCCTTGAAGGGCGTGGTGCGCTTGTCGAAAGGATCATCACTCATCTGCGTCATAAAGCCGTCTACCTTCTACAGGTCACTATCACCGTGGCGCACGTACTCTGCGCCTTATATGGTCACTCTACGATACGGATGCAAAGATCGCCTTAACGGCCAAGGTCAACAGGAGATTTATGAAAGCTGAAGCAGGTCTTAACAGGGTTGACTTCAATAAGACGTCAGCAACTGATAAACCGCCCGGATCGCCTGCGCCTCGGCCCCGACCGGTGATCCGGCCTTGCCGCGCGGGTTCCAGGCATAGATGTCGAAATGCACCCAGGCACCCGATTTCGGCGCAAATCTTTGCAGGAAAAGCGCCGCCGTCACCGAGCCGCCTTGCGCCCAGCCGGCCGGATCATTGCGGATATCAGCGATGTCGGATTCCAGCGCATCATTATAACCCTTCCACAGCGGCATCCGCCACAGGGGATCATTCTGGGCGATCGAGGCCACCTCCAGCTGGCGGGCCACGTCTTCATCATCGGTATAGAAGGGAATGACCTCCGGTCCCAGGGCCACGCGCGCCGCCCCGGTCAGGGTGGCGAAATCGACGGTGAGCGCCGGTTCCAGTTCGCCCGCACGGGTCAGGGCGTCAGCCAGGATCAGCCGGCCCTCGGCATCGGTATTGCCGATCTCGATGGATAAGCCAGCGCGCGAGGCGAGAATATCGCCGGGCCGGAAGGCATCGCCCGAAATCGAATTTTCCACCGCCGGGATCAGGACCGACAACGCCACCGGCAACTGGCTGGCCATGACCCAGTCGGCCAGGGCAAGCGCATGAGCCGCGCCACCCATGTCCTTCTTCATCAGGCCCATGCCGGCGCCGCCCTTTATATTCAGGCCGCCGGTATCGAAGGCCACGCCCTTGCCCACCAGGGCCACCACCGGGAGCGGGCCCGGCACGCCCTTCGGCTGCCGGGTGATCTCGATAAAGCGCGGCTGATTGTTCGGCCCGGCGGCGCGGCCGACCGCATGAACGGCGGGATAGTTTTCCTTCAGCAGGTCATCGCCAACCGTCACCTGGATCGCGGCGCCATGTGCCCCGGCGATGCGGTGCGCCTCGGCCTCGATATCCGCTGGCCCCATGTCGTTGGTCGGGGTATTGACGAGATCGCGCACCAGATTATGCGCCTTCACCTCGCGCGCCACCGCCGTTTTCGTCGCCTCGTCGAGCGCGCTGTCATCGAGCCGGACCTCACTCACCGTACTGCTCGATTTATAGCGCGTGAAGCTGTAGGCGCCCAATCCCCAGGCGACATGGATGGCGCGGGCGTCCAGTTCCGCGTCATATTGCAGGGCCCATAATCCCTTGGGCAATTGCGATGGCAAGGCGCGGAAGGTCATCGACGTATAGTTTTTGCGGGCACCCAGGCCAAACCAAGCGCAGCAGCCGCTCTCTTCCGGCAGGACGATCAGGCTGCCCGCCTTGCCGGTGAAGCCTTTCAGCGTCAGGAACTTCGCCTGTGCCGGGGTCAGCGCGGCAATCGCCGAGGCGGCCTCTTCCTCGAAAAGGGCAATCAGCGTGTTCTCGGCGGCGGCTTTCGGGGCTTTGATCGGCTTGGGCATCAGTTCACTACCGTTAACGATTGTTAAGAGCTTTAACTATATCTTCACAGCGGTCACCGAAAGCTTAATTCTGTTCGTTAATCGGGGTTCGCCATGCTGCGCCGCCTGCTTGTTTCCGCCGCTCTTTTGGCTTGTTTCACGGCCAGTCCCGCCTCTGCGGGCCTGTTCGGCAAGGATGACGCCAAAAAAGACGCCGCGCCGTCCGCTTCCGCAACCGCCACACCGAAACCGGCCGCCTTCAAGCCCGCCCGCAAGGCCGAAATCGAGGCCGCCCTGCGCGCCGATCCGCTGCAACAATCGGTCTTCTTCAACGACCAGTTCGAGCATAACCCGACCGATGCGAAGATGGGGCTTTACCTTTCCAACGCCCTGCGCGCGCTCGGCCGCTATCCCGAAGCCGCCGATATCGCCCACCGCGTCCTGCTGTTCGCGCCCGATAATACCGATATCCTGCTGGCCGCCGCCCGCGCCCATATCGCCGACAACAACGCCTTCTTCGCCATCGATCCGCTGCAGCATGTTATCGAGCTGAAGCCGAAGGACTGGCAGGCTTACTCCCTGCTGGGCGTCGCCTATGACCAGACCAAGCGTCCGGACGAGGCGCAAACGGCGTGGAACCAGGCCCTGGCACTTTCACCCAACAATCCCGCCGTCCTGACCAATATGGCCATGGCCAAGGTTACCCGCGGCGACTTTGCCGGCGCTGAGCCGCTCTTGCGCACCGCTGTGGCGCAACCGGGCGTCACCGTGCAGATCCGCCAGAACCTGGCCCTGGTGCTGGGCCTCGAAGGCAAGATACCGGAAGCCGAAAGCCTGCTGCGCCGCGACCTGCCGCCGCAACAGGCGGATGCCGCCCTGGCGTGGCTGCAACAGGCGGTGGCGGCGAAGGCGGCACCGGCTTCAACCACCGCACCGACGCGGTCTTGGGATTCGGTCAGGGCGTCGGGAAGCTAAGTAAGAAACCCCACCACCATTGCTGCGCAATGGTCCCCCTCCCCAACAAGTGGGGAGGTACAGATATTCTTGATCCTCCCCGCTTGTCGGGGGAGGGGACCGCACGACGACGCGAAGCGGCTAGATGCGGTGGTGGGGTTTCTTACTTCCTTATCCCCATCACCAATTGTAACCCATTAACTTTTGCCGCTGCACGCCGTAAAGCCCTGTGCTAACGTGATCCGCGAAGCGTCATCTGACCGCTTCGTGTCGGGATTGAAAAAATTATCCCCAAAAACCACATACCATATGTAGATGTTAACCTGGCCTTAACCACGAAATGTGGTGATATAGCCATGACATTTGCGCTTTAGTATCGATTCGGGGTTTTCTATGAGCAGTTCACTTCTTCTGGCCAATTCATCCGCCGGTCTCCTGACCCCGAGCCATTCCTACAAGCCGTTCCGCTACCCCTGGGCCTTTGAATTCTGGCGCAAACAGCAGCAGGTCCACTGGATTCCGGAAGAAGTGCCATTGGGTGAGGACTGTAAGGATTGGGCCACCAAGCTCAATGACTCAGAGCGCAACCTGCTGACCCAGATCTTCCGCTTCTTCACCCAGTCGGATATCGAGGTTCAGGATAATTATCTGGAACGCTATTCGCGCGTCTTCAAGCCGACCGAAATCAAGATGATGATGTCGGCCTTCGCCAATATGGAAACCGTCCATATCGCCGCCTACGCCCTGCTGCTCGAAACCATCGGTATGCCCGAAAGCGAGTTCGGCGCGTTCATGGATTACCAGGCCATGCGCGACAAGCACGACTATATGGGCACGTTCGGCGTCGATACCGAAGCCGATGTTTGCCGGACGCTTGCCATGTTCGGCGGCTTCACCGAAGGGCTCCAGCTTTTCGCTTCCTTCGCCATGCTGATGAACTTCCCGCGCTTCAACAAGATGAAGGGCATGGGCCAGATCGTTTCGTGGTCGGTGCGTGACGAGTCGCTGCACTGCGAAGGCATCATCAAGCTCTACCATACCTTCAACCGCGAGACGAAGGCCGTCACCAAGTCGGTGGCCGATGACATCATCGATTGCTGCAAGACCGTGGTGAACATGGAAGACAAGTTCATCGACCTGGCGTTTGAAATGGGCCCGGTCCAGGGCATGACCCCGGAAGATATCAAGGCCTATATCCGCTATATCGCCGACTGGCGCCTGCGCCAGCTCGAACTGCCGGAAGTCTTCAATGCCGGTAAGGAAAACCCGCTGCCGTGGTTGCAGGTTTTGCTGTCGGGCGTCGAGCACGCCAACTTCTTCGAGGCCCGCGCCACCGAATATTCCAAAGCCGCCACCAAGGGGCAGTGGACCGGCGAAGAGGGCGTCTGGGGGGCGTTCGACCAGCTTCTCAAGAAACGGTCGGAAGCGACAAAGAATGGTGTAAACGCCTAAAAGAAAAGCCCCCGGAAACGGGGGCTTTTTTGTTGAGAAAAAGATTGTTAGGCTCTGGTTTTGCTTAAAGAGGGGAGCTTAATTTGAACAACCAGCTTGTAAAAAACATTAGCCTAATTAGCAGCTTAATTGTGATACTTTGCGCCTGCTCACAGGAAAATAACAGTAAAAATTTCCCAGATCAGAGTCTAAATGGGGCGTCTGCAGTCCCGATTACACATAATTATCTGCAAAATGACGGCAAGGTATATATGTACAGTGTGGAGTTAACGGAAAACGAGCGCGCTTTAGGCAGGGTGACAAATAATATATTGGCTATCCGTTATATTGGTAGAGAGGGTGATAACTACACATTCGAAAATGATGAAGACCCTCGGTTTGGATTTACGTGTAAAGAGCCTTGCCGTGTCATCAATCTTACATATCAAGGTCGCCTTGTAGAAAGAATTGAAAACGCTCCTGAGTTGGTTGCTGGGCAAGTGGTTGATGATGCTCGGAAAGGCGCTTTGGCTCTTTGGCGTAACGATGAGGCAGATAAGAGCGCACCCAATACTGTCGCTCCGACTGTAATTAAAAAGATAGATAAAAGTCAGAACATTATTACTTCTAAAAGTATTTCTGAGACTCAAGCGCAGACTATACACAAAGCTGCCAACTGGTCAGAGGTGGAATCAATTTCTAAAAAATTTGAGGAACAGCGAGCTATATGCAGAACAGGTAAAGACATAGACCGGGATCGGGCATGCGGTCAGCAAGTCGGCTACGGTGAGCAACTTAATGATAAAGGGTGGTGTTATTCTACAGATGGAAATGCACCGGTCCATTGGTATGAATGTCGTTGAGCGGTGTACCCTCCTCCCTTGCAAGCGTAGCGTAGCGGGGGAGGTGGCGGGCGTAGTCCCGCCGGAGGGGGCCTCTGTTCTTAATTTGAAATCGCGGCATTTGTCTTGTGCAGTGGCCCCCTCCGTCAGCGACACCAGCCCTTTGGGCTTCGACGCTGACACCTCCCCCGCTTCGCCCAAGGGCTTGCAAGGGAGGAGAAGGGTGGTAGGTTTTGGTCATGAGGGTTCGGGATAAATCCAAGATTGCTTTTGCGCGGAAACTGCGGTGCGACATGACACCGCCGGAAGCACGGATCTGGGCGCGCCTAAGAGTGCGCGATACCGGCATCAGCTTTCGCCGCCAGTATCCCATCGGCCCCTATGTGCTGGATTTCTATTGTGCCAAGGCAAGGCTGGCGATCGAGGTCGATGGGCTGATCCACACCATTGCGGATCATCCTGAACGTGACGAGCGGCGCGATGCGTGGCTTTTGGAGCAAGATATAACGACGTACAGGATTGCGGCGAGCGACGTTATGGCTGATCCCGATGAAGTGGCGCTTGGTATTTAGTTATTGGCGAAAGAGCGAGCGGAAAAATAAAGTGGCCCCCTCCGGCGGGACTTCGCCCGCCACCTCCCCCGCTAAAGCAGGGGAGGAGAAATAATCCCCGCTCTTAATTCCCGTTCCATGCTTGTCCTCATGGAAACGCACACAACTCCCATCGCCACGCCTGAACAAAGACAGGCGCTCCGTCGCAACCAGCAGCAGCGTCTTCGAGACCAAGCCGAGGCGCTGTTGCGCGCCGTCGAAGCGCTGGAACCGCCCCAGACCTATGCCGAGGCCGAACGCGCCGCCAAGACCCTGCTGGCGGTGGGCAAGGTGCTCGTTGCCGTCAATACGGAGACCCGAGACGATCTGCCGACCAAGCCGGCCTGGGTAACGACCGCCGAACCCGCCACTGAGCATGAAGCCCTGGCAAGCTGGCAGGCGGTACTCAATCACAGCCTGGATACCCTCGCCGCCGCCCGAAGGATGAACCGTGAAGCTGCGCCGTAGATCAATTTATTGAATCAGGAAGCAAGATACCCCACCACCATTTCGCTTTGCTCATGGTCCCCCTCCCCGACAAGCGGGGAGGAACAATGAATAGTACCTCCCCGCTTGTCGGGGAGGGGGACCGCACGACGCGCGTCAGCGCTAGATGTGGTGGTGGGGTATCTTATCACACGCTCATACTGACTCATTTCTTACGCCGTGACCACGCGCCCGGAACAGCATCCTTACCCTTAGCTCCCTAAGCTGATCCCAGCCGCCGAAGACTCGATTTCGGGACACCCGGCGGATTCAAGGCTCAGGTACGGTGTGTGGCGGGTTTATGCCGGCGCCGTGCCTGGGCCCTTCAATTCCCCTCGGATCAGGGCCGGCCTTCAAGCGTCGTGACGCACCACCGTCCCATGCCCGGCCGGTTCTGGTTCTCCTTCTGGACAATCCCGGCGAATTAGCGCTGATATGCCTAGTACCGGGGAGCCATCATCTGCGCATCACTCATCCCCATATTAGCTTTTTGGCCTTGGCGTATCATCCGGCTACGACCAGATTGAAAGGTAGCGGCCAAAAAAATTAGAGCGGAAAGACGCATCTGAGGAAACGCCTTTCCGCCCGTATCGTCGCAACCATCCGGCGGGAAAGAAGCGACAATCTCAAATTTTTAAAACGCGATTAGTGCGTCCGATTCCACTCGTCGATCTGCTTGTCGGCCTCGTCCTTCGCAATGCCGTAGCGTTCCTGAATCTTGCCGGCCAGCAGCTTGCGATCGCCTTCGATCACATCGAGATCGTCATTGGTCAGCTTGCCCCACATCTTCTGGACGTTGCCCTTGACCTGTTCCCAACTGCCTTGCATTCGATCGTTATTCATGAATATCTCCTGAAATCAATGGGTTAATGTCTGTGCTCACTATAGGCGGCGTGTGCCTAAATTTTCGACGCTTGAGGGCGCCCGCAACATAAGAAAGACATAAGCCCCCCATACAGCTTGCCTTTGCGACCATTATAATCGTATGATGACTGACAAATATAATGGGAGGTTGTCATGTCGAAACTGACGCGGCGCGGTGTCATGGTGCTGGGTGGCGCATTGTCTATGGCGGGTATAGCCAACGCACAGGCGGCTGATATCGAGCGCTGGGGCTTGTTTGAAATTACCTTGGATGGTCCGAAAACCGGCAATCCATTTGTCGATGTCACGCTCGCGGCGGAATTCAGTAACGGCGCGCAGATTGTTACCGTGCCGGGGTTTTATGATGGCGACGGCGTCTACAAAATCCGCTTCAGCCCGGATATTGAGGGCGTCTGGCAATGGCAGACCACGAGTAACACCATGGCGCTCGACGGCCGCACCGGCGGCTTTACGGCGCGGCCGGCCAGTGGCAACAATCATGGCCCGGTGCGCGTCACGGCGGATGGCTATCACTTCGCCTATGCCGATGGCACGCCCTTCCGCCAGATCGGCACCACGGCCTATGCCTGGGCGCAGCAATCGGACGCGCAATGCGCGCTGACCTTGCAAACGCTAAAGGCGTCGCCGTTCAACAAGTTGCGCATGTGCGTCTACGCCAATGTGAAAGCCGAGCCGATCGAGCCTTATATCTATACCGGCACCGGCCCCAGGGACTGGGGTGCGGCGCGTTTCAATCCGGCTTTTTTCCACCGCTTCGAGGACCGCGTGGCGAAGCTTCAGGCGCTTGGCATAGAAGCCGATATCATCCTCTATCACCCCTATGACAAGGTGCATGGTTACGCCGAAATGGCCCGCGCCGATGATGAGCGCTATCTACGCTATGTCATTGCCAGCTTAAGCGCTTACCGCAATGTCTGGTGGTCGATGGCCAATGAGTTTGACCTGGTGAAGGCAAAATCACCGGCTGACTGGGACCACATTGGCCAGTTCGTCGCCGACAGCGATCCGCACCAGCGCCTGCGCTCGATCCATAACTGCAAGGCGTTTTTTGATAACCGCCGGCCGTGGGTGACCCATTCCAGCATCCAGAACGGCATGTCGGTCAAGGATGATACCCGCGCCGAAATCTATCGCAGCGTCTGGGAAAAGCCGGTGGTCTTCGATGAGATCTGTTACGAAGGCAAGTCCGATCTGCGCTGGGGCAATCTGACCGGCGAGGAGATGGTGTCGCGCTTCTGGCATGGTCTGATCGCCGGCACCTATGTCGGGCACGGCGAGGTGCTGACCGACACGAATCTCAGCCCGGATGGCGGCTGGAGCGGCATCGGTGGGCGACTGCTCGGCACCAGCGCGCCGCGGCTGGCCTTCCTGAAAACGGTGATGGACACGGGGCCGAAGCCGGGCATCGATCCGGTCGATAAGTGGTGGGACCGCCATATCGGCGGCCAGGCCGGACAGTACTACCTGCGCTATTTCGGCAGTGAGACGCCGTCAGATTGGCCGCTCGACCTGCCGAAGCAGGAACTGGCCGGCGGGGAGCAATTCCGTGTCGATTTGATCGATACCTGGAACATGACAGTGACGCCTGTCGAGGGCGTTTTCACCATGCAGAAGAAGGATGGTTATTCCTTCCACGACCCGGCACGGCCGGTCATCGCCCTGCCCGACCAGCCGTGGATGGCGGTCAGGGTCGTGCGGGTTTAGAAAAGCGCATTCGGCAACTTTTGCGGCGTGCAATAACCCGTTTCACCGCGATGCCCGTCCTTGCCGATACGTTTGTTATCGATCTCCTCGGCGTAAAACGCACCGTTGGAGCGATCGAGCGTGATACGCAGGGCCGAGCCGTGCTTCGTTATGCGGTTGACGAGATAATAGGTCGAGCCGGTGACATTGGCCGGGCACAAGGTATCCAGGCAGATCGACTGGCGGATCAAGGACGGGTGCGCCGGATCGACACGCAGGAACTTGAAATCAGCGTGTTCATCCGGGAAGACCGGCGACGGGAAGAGGTCAATATAGAAGACACCCTGCGAGATGAAACGCTTGCCTTCGGTCACCTGGGTTTCGCATTTCAGGCTGATCTGGTCTGTTTCCGGCAAGGAGCGTGACGACGGTACCGCAACCGGGGCAGGTGGTGGGGGATCGGCAATCGGCTGCATGGTGATGGGCGCGGGCGTTATGGCGACCGGCGGCGGCAAGGGGGCTAGCGCGGCCGGTGGCTCCGGGGTCAGGGCCTTCGCCATATCGGGGCTGAGTTTGGCGGCGGCATAAGGGATAGGGGCCGCCGGCGTCGTCAGGACCGGCGCCGGTTTAGCGGCGGCTTTTTTGCGCTTGACCACAGGTTTCGGCGCGGGTGCGTTTTCGTCGTAAGGCGTACCTTCGGCCTGGACCAGGCCCGATGCACAAATGGCCGAAGCCGTCAGTAACGCAAGGCAGAGCTTGACCGCGACTCTCATGCGTCCTCATCGAAGCGGTTGCTGACCAACTCGGCCAGGGCGGCCACGGCCTCTTCGGCCTGCGGTCCTTCGGCCTCGATGCCGATAACGGTGCCAATGCCGGCGCCCAGCATCAGGAGGCCCATGATCGACTGGGCGTCGACGCGGGTATCGTCCTTGATGACATAGGTCTGGGCGTCAAACGCCGAGGCCAGCTTGACGAACTTGGCGGAGGCCCGCGCGTGCAGGCCCTTCATGTTACAGATTTCGACCTCAGTACGCACGCCGGGCTCAGTCTCGCTCATCAAGTGCCCTCCCTCGGGCAAGGCTTCTCGCGCCGGAGAATGCGGGCGTTCGGGGTTTTAGTCCAGAGGGAAAAGGGATCAGTTATCGCCGGAAAGCACGTAGGAAGCGACGGTGACGTATTTGCGGCCGGCTTCCTGGGCGTGGCAGACGCAGGCGCCCAGGTCTTCGTTTTTGCGTAAAGACGCCAGCTTGATCAGCATCGGCAGGTTCAGGCCGGCAATGACCTCGGCCTTGGTCTGTTCCATCACCGAAATGGCGAGATTGGAGGGGGTGCCGCCGAACATGTCGGTCAGGAGGATGACGCCGTCACCGGAATCGTTTGCAAAGGTGGCGTCAAGGATATCCTTGCGGCGCTGGGCGACATCGTCTTCAGGCCCGATACAGATGGCGGCCACCTGGGTCTGGGGCCCGACCACGTGTTCCATCGCCGATACGAACTCGTCAGCCAGCTTGCCGTGAGTAACGATGACCAGTCCGATCATTAAAGCAACTTCCTTACTAACGCCTTGGGCCCGACACCGTTAAGCGGGGTAGCCCATCATACTAGTCCCGATTTCATCGCACTGCAAAATGAGATTTAGGAGTCTCCAGCAAATTTTGCGCCGCAATAGGCCGGTGTGCCAAATATGCCAGAGGTCACATTTACAGGGTGTGAATGAGTCCGAGAGCTGACCTTTAGGTAAGTATTTTTAAGCTACTTTCAAGCGGTGAAGGAGTTTGCTGACGCTTGATGCCTCGCGCGGGTTGAGGCGGATGGTCGGGACCGCCTGTCCCAGAATGGGCGTGATTTCGTTTTCGGGGAGGCGTTCGATGGGGTCGGATTGTGCCAGAACCGCCAGGTGGATGCGCGTCAGCTTGCGCGTTTCCGCCGCCATGATGCCCAGCCCGCGGATTTCCATACGGCCCTCTATGGTTTCGGGCGCGCCGGCATAAAGCTGCCCGCCGGAGGTCCACAGAAGGCTGTAATCATCGCTCACCAGCGCACAACCGGTATGCCCGGCCGCCTGGATCAGGCGCAGGGCCAGGTCGCTCTTGCCGCTGCCGGAAGGCCCCATGATCAATACGCCACGCCATTCTTGGCCGATATGCAGGCTTAAAGAGGTGGCGTGAATGATCATCTTGCTCATGCCGGTATTTAGGCACGGATGGCGGACGGTGAAAGCCGTTTCTAGCGGAGGAGGTAAGGAAATGGCTCTGACCTCGATTTGGCCTCAATGGATAAAGGAGATTGGCAACTGACGGATAATGTGTAAAATCGCACCAATAGTATGATGCTTTGTGAAGGAGCATTTATGGCGACTGTGCGCAAGACCATCACCATAACCGATCAGCAAGACGCGTGGGTTAAATCCCAGATCGAAAGCGGCCACTATACCAACGACAGCGAGATAATCCGCGACCTCATTCGGCGTGAACAGGAGCGAATGGCAGAGACAGAGCGCATCCGGGCGGCACTCATAGAGGCCGAAAACAGCGGAGAGCCACAGCGTTTCGACCCGGAAGCCTTTAAGCGTCGGATGCGATCAACACATGGCTGAATACCGCCTTGCACCCACGGCAGAGCGCGACATGGAACAGATTTGGCGAACGACCGTCACGGTGTGGGGGATCGATCAGGCCGACCGCTATACGGACAAACTAATCGCCACTTTTGAGAAACTGGCCGAGGCGCCAGACAGGGCGCCCGCCTGCGACCATATCCGGATTGGGTATCGACGCCGCAATGTGGAACGCCACGCCATTTACTTTCGCAAAACGGCTGCCGGCATTGATATCATGCGCATAATACATGACCGTATGGATGCCAGCCGCCATCTGTAGCCATTTTGCACCTACTTGTTTAGTCGTATTGCTATTACTGACGTGCAAGCTGTTGTTTTACACATATACATCTGGGAGAGAGCAATGAGGCAAGGAGCTTGATCATTCGTCACGCTGGTGTTTACGCCGGTCGTGTTCTCTTCTGGTGTGGCTTTCGGGGGCCCTCTTCGTTGCCATGTCATAGAGCATTCTGACACCGGCGGCACGGTCGAGGTTCTTACCGATGAGACTCTCGCCCCAGCCTGGTGGCCAGAAGGCAACAAGCCGCAAATCGTCTGGCGACCTGCGCCGGCACCGATGAGTCCTCGGCTCACTTTGAAATTTGCAAATTCGACCTTGGCGGAAATGGGTAGAGTCCCTAGTGGCGGATATATTAGATTCCGTATCCCGCCGCCAACACAACCGGACGATACACAGGTAATCCTTGATCTGCCCACCGAAAGCGTCGTGTTTAAGTGTGAACAGCTAAAATATGGGCGCGATTTCGGGAGTGACGATGAGACGCAGCCCGCAATGGATATCGTTTTCCCAAATGAAGATTGGTCCGCGATCAAGGCGGCGATAACGGAGGGGGGCGCCTGAGTGTAAAATTGATTCGAAAGGGACAGGCGCTTTCGGATACCACATTCGATCTTGGCAATTGGGATGCAAGGGATGCGCTTCTCGCCAAGGCGGCACGGAGAGTCGCTGCCGCTGATCCGAAAGCGTGTACGACCGCATCGATTCCCGTAATAGATATGACTTCGCAAGGGACAAAGCCTTAAGGCTCTTAAGACGGCTGGTAAATGCTCAATTCGCGCTCGGCAGCAGGATCGAGAAACGGGCGCCGACGATATGGCCGGTGTCGTCTTTGCGGTTTTCCGCCCAGATTTTTCCGTTGTGCGCCTCGATGATCTGGCGCGAGATCGACAGGCCGAGGCCGGAATTCTTGCCAAAGCTCGTGCCCTTGGGACGCGAGGTATAGAAGCGCTGGAAGATGGTCTCCAGATTGTCCTCCGGAATGCCGGGGCCGTCGTCCTCGAAGACAATGCTCATCGGCCGCAGCGGATCGGCATTACTGTGGGCGAGCGTGACGCGGACCTCGCCGCCTTCCGGGGAGAAGGAACGGGCATTGTCGATAATATTGCGGAAGACCTGACCGAGCGGGCCTTCGCGGCCATTGACCAGCGAGGCGGCCGGCGACAGGGAACGCTTAAAGCTGACCGTGACCTGGCCGGCGATATGACTCTGCTGGTAGAGCGAGATGATATCTTCCAGCAGGGTGCCGACCTCGACCTTTCTCGGCGTGTCGCGCGACAGTTCGGCATCGAGGCGAGAGGCGTTGGAAATGTCGGTGATCAGGCGGTCGGCGCGGCGTACATCCTGGTTGATGACCGCCATCAGCCTGTCCCTAGCCTCGTCGTTCTTCACCAGCGGCAGGGTTTCCAGCGCCGAGCGGATGGAGGTCAGCGGGTTCTTGATCTCGTGAGAGACATCGGCGGCGAAACGGTCGATTTCCTCCATGCGCCGCCACAGGGTATCGGTCATGCTTTCGAGCGAGCGCGCCAGGGTGCCGATTTCGTCCTTGCGCGATTCGAGGTCGGGCAGGGAAATGGCGCGGGTGCGCGCCAGACGGACATTGTCCGCCGCCGCCGACAGCCGGTGGATCGGCCGGCTGACCAGCCAGTTGAGCAGCAGAGACGACAGCATGGTGACGCCGAAGGCGACGAGAATGAACGGCAGCATGGACCAGCGCTGTGCCGCCACGATCTTGTCGACATCGCCGCGCTCGATGGTCAGCACGCCCAGCACCTCCTTGACGTGGCGCAGGGGCACGGAGACCGACACCACCTTTACGCCGCGTTCGTTACGGCGGACCACGGCGGTGGGCGGCGCACCAGACAAAGCCATCATCACCTCGCCATGCAGTTGCTGCTCGGCCAGCGCCCGACGGGCCTGACGCTTGGCGGACTTATCCTCCGGCAGCGGGTCATTGGGCCGGCGCGCGCGGCGGAAGCTGCGACACGTCGATCATGTCGGAAACCGCATAGGAATCGGAGATCAGGTTGCCCTTGTCATCGAAGAGGCGCGCGCGCTGGCCGGAGGGAATGAACCGGCCCAGCACGATGGCGGCATTTTCGGCTTCGAGATGCGGCTCCGGCACGCCTTCGGTAGCGACCTCGGCAATCACCTCGCCCATCAACTGGGCCTGAGACAGCAGGGAATCGCTCTGGGCATTGATCAGGCCGCCGCGAAAATCACTCAGCACCAGGGCGCCGATGACGATGATGATCAGCCCCAGCACATTCAGCCCGAAGATCAGTCGTCCCAACCGGGACTGACCGAAAGGAAGCCGTTTTAGCCAGGGCTTCGCCATGCGCTTTTAAATCTCTCTATAGCGATAACCGACGCCGTAGAGGGTTTCGATCGAATCGAAGGTCGGGTCGACCTGGCGGAACTTCTTGCGCATCCGCTTGACGTGGCTGTCGATGGTGCGGTCATCGACATATACCTGATCGTCATAGGCGGCATCCATCAGGTTGTCGCGGCTCTTGACGAAGCCGGGGCGCTGGGCCAGGGCGTGCAGCAGAAGGAATTCGGTTACGGTCAGGCGCACAGGCTTGCCGTCCAGGTGCATTCATGACGGGCGGCGTCCATCACCAGCTTGCCGCGCTTGAGCGACTTGGCATTGAGCGCCTCGGCGACTTCCGGGGCCTCGCCCTGTTCGACGATACCGGCGCGGCGCAGCACCGCCTTGACGCGCTCCAGCAGCAGGCGCTGCGAAAAGGGTTTGTGCATGTAGTCGTCGGCGCCGAGATTGAAGCCCAGCACCTCGTCGATCTCATCGTCCTTCGAGGTCAGGATGATGACCGGCAGGTTGGAGGTATTGCGAAGGCGGCGTAGCACTTCCATGCCGTCCATGCGCGGCATCTTGACGTCGAGAATGGCGAGGTCGGGCGGATCCTTTTCGAGCGCGGCCAGACCCGCCGCGCCGTCATAATAGGCCTGGACGGTGTGGCCGCCGCTTTCCAGCGCGAGCGACACGCTGGTGACAATGTTCTCGTCGTCGTCCACCAAAGTAATCTTGGCCATGTGATCTCCGGAATTGAATAAGCTGTCTCTTAAATAAACGCATATCGCCAAAGTTCAATTGAACTTTGGCATGTAAAACCACCATTGGCAGTTCCTCATGAGGCACTAAACGCATGGCTGCGGTCTTTTTCAGGGCCTGATCACGGCGTTTTCTGGCCTTAAGCCCCGCAAATGCGGCCTAAATCATAATTTAACGTCGGGGGTGTAATAATTCCATGCAGATCAATCACTAAATCGCTGCTTCAGGGACCCCATGAGCCACCATCCGGTGCATTACGAACTTTTTTCGCGCCGCACGCCGCAATCGTCGTGGGTGCTGGAAATGGCGTCGGAAACGCGTGACCAGGTTATTCAGGCCGCGGATGAGATGCTGAAAAGCGGCCGCGCCGCCGTTCGCGTCACCAAGGAAATGCTCGATCCGGAAAGCGGCGAATACAGCAGCGTGACCGTGCTGGACAAGGGCGTGGCGGTGGCGGCGAAAAAGCCGAAACTGGCGCCCACCACCGATACGGTCTGCACCAGCCCGCAGGACCTTTACAGTGCGCTTGCCCGTGAGAAGATTTCCCGCCTGCTGGAAGACTGGCTGAAGCTGCAGGGCGTGACGGCGTTTGAACTGCTGCACCGGCCTGACCTGGCGGAGCGGCTGGAAGCCTCCGGCAGCGAACTGCTGCATGTGGTGCAGAAACTATCCGTGCCGGAAAGCCATGACACCGGCCAGGCCCTGCATGAGTTGATGCGGCGCTGGTCAAGCCTGTTCGACAAAGCCTGCACCCGCCTGATCCAGGATGGCCGCAAGGGCCTGTTTCCGGAACTGACGCCGGAAAACGGCCTGGAATTGATCGACCGGCTGCATGACCATCCGGAACGCGCCTATGTCTTCGGCGGCGCGCTGGCGGCCACCCTGAAGGGGCAGCGCCGGCCATCGGCGAAGCTGGAAACCCTGCTGATCTATGCCGGCCTGATCAATGCCTGGCTCGATACGCATCCGGAACGCGAATGGGCGCTGCAACTGATCGAAATTCCGGTGGTGGAGCTGTTTGCCGCGCGCGGCAGCCTGAACGATGTGCTGGGCGAAGAGATGGACCTTGGCGGCGCCATGATGATCATGACGCGCCTGGCCGCCGGCCGCGAGGTGGACCTGATCGCCCGCGCCGATGCCCGCGTGGCGCGCCTGACCCCGCCGCTTAGTGGTGTTCTGGGGGGCTACCACGACCTGATCCTGAATAACCGTCTGCCGCATCTGAGCTATCATATTTCCAAGCGCCTGATGCAGGAACTGAAGAGCCCGCGCCGTCTGCGCCCGAATGACCCGATGGGCGAGATCGAGATTCTGCGCGTCCTGGCCCTGTGCATGACTGCCGCCGGCCGCGATGAAAGCCAGCGCGACGATATCACCGAAGCCTTTGCCGACCGCTCCCGCAAGCTGGTCTCGGCCGATTTCATCACCAGCCTGCTGGAAACCGCCGAAACGCCGGCCGAGGAGGCCGACCGCCTGATCTGGCTGTGCGAAAACATGGTCGGCGCCGCCAACAAGCGCCAGGCGGCGCGCTGGCTGTCGCAGATCGTCGGCGCCGACAAGTTCGAGCGCCATATGCGCGAAAGCCAGCAGTCGGCCGCGCAGCGCCTGCTGGCCCTGGCGCAGATGCAGGGCCGTGTGGCGGCCGCGGCCCTGATCGACCAGGATGGCGAAGAGGTCACCCGCCGGCTGGGCCTGATCGGTAATCAGATCGCCACCGATGTGAAACTGCTGGCCCATATCCAGCGCGGCGGCGCTTCCCCCATGCAGAAGTTTTCGATGCTGCTGAGCTTCGCCGCCGGGCAATCGGCGCCGTTCGGGCCCTTAAGCGAGCAGGCCAAGGCGGAAGTGATGAAGATGATGCGCGATCCCGCCCTGCGCTCCCGTCTTTCGGCGCAGCCGCAGATATTGGCCACGCTCAAACCGATGATGCAGGCGGCAGGCGTTCTGGCGGCATAAGCGCAATCCAGTAAAGTGTGACGCACTTTCTGGATAAATTGCGCGTCAGAGGATGTTGCGGAAATTGAGCTCCAGCAACACATTGTTTGGATCGACCACGAACAGTTGTGTCAGGCCGATTTCCGGCAGTTCGGCGCGTTCATAACGCAGGCCGCGCGCTTCAAGCCGTGACACCATGCCATCCAGATCGTCGCATTCGAAGGCGACATGGTGGATGGCGCCAGTGGGGCCGCCGGGGATGACCTCGCGTTCGTAAGTATTATCCGTACCGAAGAGATTGAGGTGAATGACGGCGCGTTCGCCGGCATAAAGCCACTGGCGTTCCTCCGGCTTGCGGCGTGGCGCAGTCTTCGCCACCAGCCCCAGCAACTCGCCGTAAAAGGCAATGGTGACGGCCATGTCGCGGGTCTGGATATTGACGTGATCGAGGGTTTTGACGGTCATGCCGCAGAATAGAAAAAGGCGCGGCGATATGCAACCGCCGCGCCTTTAGACTCTGTCGTTGGGGCTTACGCCGCCCGGATATGCGCCAGGAAGTTGTTGATCTGGGTGCGCAGGTTTTCTGCCTGGTGCGCCAGTTCGCCAGAGGCACTTAGCACCTGTGAGGCGCCGGCGCCGGTTTCTTCGGCCATGCGGGCCACGCCGGTGATATTGGAGGTCACCTCCTGCGTGCCGAGCGACGCCTGATTGACCGCCTGGACGATCTCGCTGGTGGCGGCGCCCTGCTGCTCGACGGCGGCGGCAATGGTCGAGGACGAGTCGTTGATGTCGCGGATCGTGCCGGTAATGCTCTCGATAGCCTCCACGGCGCGGCGCGTGGTGGACTGGATGCTGCCGATATGCTGACTGATCTCGGAGGTCGCCTTGCCGGTCTGCTGGGCCAGTTGCTTGACCTCGGCGGCGACGACCGCGAAGCCCTTGCCGGCCTCACCGGCGCGCGCCGATTCAATGGTGGCGTTGAGCGCCAGCAGGTTGGTCTGGGCGGCAATGCCGGTAATCATGTCGACAATGCCATTGATACGGGCGGCGGCTTCGGAAAGTTCCTGCACGATGGCGGCGGTGGAATCCGCCTCGCGCACGGCTTCGCGCGCCTTGATGGAGGAATGCTCAACACGGCGGCCAATTTCCTGCACCGAAGCGCCCAGTTCCTCGGCCGACCCGGCGACCGACGTGACATTGGTCCCGGCTTCTTCGGCGGCGGCGGAAACGGACGTGGCCTGAGCGGCGGATTCCTGAGCGGAAGAGGTCAGTTGCGAAGCCGTGGCCTGCATTTCGGTGGCGGCGGAAGACACCGCCTCGACCACGCCGCCGACGGCGCTTTCAAACTGGTCGGCCAGTTCGTACATGGTTTTCTTGCGCTGGATTTCGGCGTCTTCACGCGCCTGACGGGTTTCTTCTTCCAGGGCCAGGTTGCGGATCATGTTGTCGCGGAAGACCTCGACCGTGCCGGCCATGTCGCCAATTTCATTGCGTTCACCGACACTGGGAATGGTGACCTGGGTATCGCCATCGGCCAGTTTCTGCATCACGCCGGACATGCGGGTGATCGGCAGGGAAATGGTGCGGATCATCATGAAACCGATACCGAAACAGATGGCGGCGGTAGCCGCCAGCGCCATCATGATCAGGGTCATGGCTGCGCTGCCGAGCTTGATGCCCTTATCGGCAGCTTTGTGTCCTTCCTTGAGTTGATAGGCGCGGTCATTACGAATGGCCTTACGCAACTCGTCCGTCCCGGCCTGCATGTCGGTCAGGTAGATGGTGGTGGCGCCGGCCACGTCATTGGCGGCGGTGGCCGCTTCCAGGGGTTTGCTGGCCTCGTAATAGGCGGTGAGCTGGGTATGAATGGCGTCCGCCAATACCCGTTCGTCCGGTGTAGCGACTGTGGTGTTATAGTTGACGTAGTCCTTTTCGAGCGCGTCGCGCGAGCCCTGCATCCGCGCCAGCATCTTTTCGCGCGCCTCGCCGGTCAGCAGCAGGGCCTGGCCCTGGCGGGAGCGATAGGTTTCAAAATCCTGCGACAGGTCACCGAGATAGTTGGCAGCGGGCAGCCAGTTGGTGCCGACATCTTTCGCGGATGCATTGACCGCGCTTAGGCGCTGGATGGCAAAGAGCCCGAGGGCGACAGCGGCGCAGAGCACCAGGGCGAAGGCGGCGATCACGCGCACCCGGATCGTCATATTCTTCAGCATAGCGTTTCCCCAGGGCCGCACATACACAAACACTATCGTATCCGGCAGCCTGCGTTCTGCGTCGGATCGGTCTCGGCCCTGATACGCAGCCCGCTTCGATTCCTGTCCAAATAACGCAGATATAGTAAAGAAGGTATTAATTATAAACGCTGGAGATGTATCTGGAATCATTACACTTTATGACAAAAATCTTAATGCGCCTCGTCCCAGTTGGGCGCGGCATGGGCTTCGACCACCAGCGGCACGCTCATTTCCAGCGCCGGCAGGGTGGCGTCCGACATGATGCGTTTGATCAGCGGGATCACGTCGTCCACCTCCGCATCGGGCGCCTCGAAAATGAGTTCGTCGTGGACCTGGAGCAGCATCTTCGTGGTGAAGCCGGCCTCAAGCAGTGCCTGCGGCATCCGCATCATGGCGCGGCGGATGACATCGGCGGCCGTGCCCTGGATCGGGGCATTGATGGCGGCGCGTTCGGCAAAGGCTTTCAGCGCGCCCTTGCCATTGATTTCCGGAATATGGATCTTGCGGCCCATCAGGGTCATGACGAATCCGTTGGCGGTCACGAAGGCCTTGGTGGCGTCCATATAGCCCTTGATGCCGGGGAAGCGGTCGAAATAGGTTTCGATGTAGCGGCCGGCCTCGCCGCGTTCGATGCCGAGCTGGTTGGACAGGCCGAAGGCCGAAATGCCGTAGATGATGCCGAAATTGATCGCCTTGGCGCGGCGGCGGATTTCGGAGGTCATCTCTTCCATCGGCACATTGAACATTTCGGAGGCGGTCATGGCGTGGATATCGTCACCGCGCAGGAAGGCTTCCTTCAATTGCGGTATATCGCCGATATGGGCCAGGATGCGCAGTTCGATCTGCGAATAGTCGGCGCTGATCAGCTTGTGGCCCGGCTTGGCGATGAAGGCCTGACGGATCTTGCGACCCTCGGCGGTGCGGATCGGGATATTCTGCAGATTGGGCTCGTTGGACGACAGGCGCCCGGTCGGCGTCGCCGCCAGGTGGAAACTGGTATGGATGCGCTGGGTGTTCTTGTCGGCATAGCCGGTGAGGGCGTCGGTATAGGTGCCTTTGAGCTTGGCCATCTGGCGGTAATCGAGCAGCATCTTTGCCAGCGGTTGACCCGCTTCCAGTCCCGGCTTACCCTCGGCGATCTCCTCCAGCACCTTGACGTCAGTGGCCCATTGGCCGGAGGCCGTGCGCTTGCCGCCGGGAAGCTGCATTTCGTCGTAAAAAATCTGGCCGAGCTGCTGCGGGCTGTTCATATTGAACGGCCGACCGACCAGGGCCTGCGCCTCCTGCTCGATGGCGTTCATCCGCGTGCCGAAATCATGCGACAGGCTTTGCAATATGGCCGGATCGATGCGGATGCCGGCCAGCTCCATTTCGGAGAGAACGGCGGGCATTTGCCGTTCCAGGGTCTCGTAGACGGTGACGAGGCCCTCGCGTTGCAGGCGCGGTTTCAGGATATGCCACAGGCGAAGCGTCACATCGGCGTCTTCGGCGGCGTATTCGGTGGCTTCTTTCAGACCGACATATTTAAATGACTTAGCCGACTTGCCGCTGCCGGCCACCTGCTTGAACGGGATTGGCGTGTGGCCGAGGTGCAGTTCGGACAGCTCGTCCATGCCGTGGCCGTGCTGCCCGCCTTCGAGCACATAGGAGATCAGCATGGTGTCATCATAAGGCGCAACATCAATGCCGTGGCGGTGCAGGACCGACAGATCGTACTTGATGTTCTGGCCGACCTTGAGGATGGTCGGGTCTTCGAACAAGGGCTTCAGCGCGGCGATAGCCGTCTGGAAATCGATCTGCTCGATTCCGCCGCCATCACCAAAATCGAAACCCTCATTTGAGGTGTGCGCCAGCGGAATATAGCACGCCTGATTGACGCCTACCGCCAGGGAGATACCCACCAAACCGGAGCGCGAGGCCGACAGGTCGTCGGTTTCGGTATCGATGGCGATGACCTGCGCTTCATAGGCGCAGGCGATCCACTTCTCCAGCGCTTCCAGGGTCTGGATGCACTCATAGGTCTCGCGGTGGACCGGCTGGATGACGGCTTCGGCCGGGCCTTTTTTCGGCGCGCCATAGAGCGGGCGCAGGATCGGCGCGGTGGGCAACTTATCGAGTGCCGAAGAGGCTTGCAGCAGGCTTAAGGCATTGCCGCCAACACGCTTGGCCAGGGAGTTGAACTCCATCAGGCCGAGGAAGGTGAGCAAAACGTCCTGTTCTGGCTCTTTCAGGATGAAGGTATCGATATCGACTGGGGTGGGCGAGTCGCAGCGCAGGGTGACCAGTTCGCGCGACATCAGGATCTGCTCTTTGAAGTCGATCAGGGTCTGGCGGCGTTTTTCCTGCTTGATCTCGGAGGCGCGAGCCAAAACGGCATCAAGATTACCGTATTCGAGCAGCAGTTGCGCGGCGGTCTTGACGCCGATGCCGGGCGCGCCGGGCACATTATCGGCCGAGTCGCCGATCAGGGCCCGGGCATCAACCACCAATTCCGGCGGCACGCCGAACTTCTCGATCACGCCTTCGCGGCCGACGATCGTGCCCTTGACCGGGTCCATCAGGCTGACATCGTCATCGACCAACTGCATCAGGTCTTTATCCGATGAGATAATGGTGACCTTGAAGCCCTCCTTCTTGGCCAGGTGCGTATAGGTGCAGATCAGGTCGTCGGCCTCGAAATTCTCCATCTCGATGGCGGGTAATCCAAAAGCACGGGTGGCCTCGCGGATCAGCGGGAACTGCGGGATCAGGTCTTCCGGCGCCGGCGGGCGGTGGGCCTTGTACTGGTCGTAGATTTCGTTGCGGAAGGTCTTGGAGCCGGCATCGAAAATAACCGCCAGGTGCGAGGGCGCGTCATCGCCGCGGTGCTCCTTGATCAGCTTGAACAGCATGTTGCAGAAGCCGGCGACCGCGCCGACCGGCAGGCCATCCGACTTGCGCGTCAGGGGCGGCAGGCCGTGATAGGCGCGGAAGATATAGCCGGAGCCATCGATCAGGACGAGGCGCTTCTGTTTTTCGGTATCTGACATTTAGGATTTTCTGCGCAGGATGTGTTCGGCTGTCTTCATAGGACGATCCGTCAATCCTGCCAAATCAAAGCGACAGGTAACGGCAGGATTTACATTCTGAAACCAGTTATGTCGGTGCGACCGTTATGCCGCAGTGCAATATGAAATCCGTTGTGCTAGCGCGAGATAAACTTGCAGCCCGCCCCCAGTAAATTCGGAGTACCCCCATGTCCATGATGAAAGAGACCGACCAGAACCGCCTGCACATCCAGGCCAGCGGCATTCTCGAAGGCTTCCTGCAGCAGCATATTACTCTGCGTGAGGCCGTTTCTGATCTGGGGCTCCTTTGCCGGCTGGACCTCTGCCACCTGAATGGTCCCGGCATGAACCAACGCCTGGCAGATACACTAACCCTGGCAGAAAACGGCGAGATCGACCATGACTTCGCCGTAACGCATCTGGTGCGTCTGGCCTCGACCCATGTGCTGTGTGTTGAGACGCCTTACGCTTTTAGCTGATTACCAGCTTCCGGTATTAGGCATTGAAGCCCAGGGTTCCGCCGGTGCCAGCGAACCATTCTTTTGCAGCAGTTCCACGGAAATACCATCCGGCGAGCGAACAAAGGCCATGTGGCCGTCGCGCGGCGGACGGTTGATCACCACGCCCATATCAACAAAGCGCTGGCAGGCGGCGTAGATGTCATCGACCTCATAGGCGACATGGCCGAAATTACGGCCGCCGGTATAGACCTCGGCGTTCCCGTCCGCATCGGGCCAGTTCCAGGTCAGTTCGAGTTCGGGCGCCTTGAAGGACCGCGCATGGTCCTCATCGAGCGGCGCCGCCAGATAGATCAGGGTAAAGCGGCCCTTTTCCGATTCCATGCGGCGGGTCTCGATAAGACCTAAGCCTTCGCACCAGAATGTCAGCGCGGCATCCAGATCATGGACCCGCACCATGGTATGCAGAAAACGCACGGTTTAGTGCTCGCCTTCCGGACGCGGCGCCGGATCAACATAGTCATGCGCGTGATCCTTATGCACGAACTTGCGGTCGCAGTAACCGCATTCGGCTGTGCCGTCCTCGCCCAGTTCGTAATAGGTCAGGGGGTGGCCCAGCGCGCCGCCGCCACCGTTGCAGGCGACCTTGTGGCTGTCGACATAGATGACTTCGGGGGCGGGATAATGTCGCTCATGATGCTTAATAACCTTGCGGAAAAACCGTTGCCGATCCTTAAAACAAACCGCCTTGTTTCGTCAATTGAACTGTGAAACCTTTGATGCATGAAAGAGAGCAATAAACTGGGTTCCATCCTCGGCGGATCGATCGGCAATCTGGTCGAGTGGTACGACTGGTACGCCTATTCGGCCTTTGCTCTCTATTTCTCACCGGCCTTCTTTCCCAATGCCAGCCCGACGGCGCAACTGCTCAATACGGCGGCTATCTTCGCGGTCGGCTTCTTTATGCGCCCGATCGGCGGCTGGCTGCTCGGCTGGTATGCCGACCGCTATGGCCGCAAGTCCGGGCTGACGGTTTCGATCCTGTTGATGTGCGCCGGGTCGCTGATCATCGCCATAACGCCGGGCTACACGACCATCGGCATTGCCGCACCGGCTCTGTTGTTGCTGGCGCGACTGTTACAGGGCCTGAGTGTCGGCGGCGAATATGGCGCCAGCGCCACCTATCTGTCGGAGATGGCCGGCAAGACCCATCGCGGTTTCTGGTCAAGCTTCCAGTATGTCACCCTGATTATGGGGCAATTGATCGCTTTGGGCGTGTTGATCCTGCTGCAAAAGTGGCTGCTGACCCATGAACAGCTTGAGGCCTGGGGCTGGCGGATTCCGTTTGGCATCGGCGCCCTGCTGGCGCTCGCCGCCTTGTTTATTCGCCGCCATATCAGCGAGACGACCTCATTTGAAGAAGGCCGCAAATTCACCGGCAATCGCACGCTGACCTTGTTACGCGAGCATCCGTGGCAGGCGCTGCAAGTGGTTGGTCTGACCATGGGCGGCACGGTCGCCTTCTATACATACACCACCTACATGCAGAAATTCCTGGTCAATACCGCTGGCTGGAGCAAGACCGAGGCGACCAGTCTGTCGGCCCTGACTCTTTTCCTCTACATGCTGGCCCAGCCGCTTTTCGGCGCTCTGTCCGACCGCATCGGGCGTCGGCCGTTGCTGATCGGCTTCGGCGTGCTGGGTGTGATCTTCACCGTGCCGATCATGACAGCGCTTAGCCATGTGCAAGGATTTTGGCCGGCCTTCGGACTGGTGATGGCGGCACTGATCATCGTCAGCGGCTACACCTCGATCAATGCTGTGGTGAAGGCCGAACTGTTTCCCGCGCATGTCCGCGCGCTGGGCGTCGCCCTGCCCTATGCTCTGGCCGTGTCGGTCTTCGGCGGCTCGGCGGAATATGTGGCGCTGTGGCTGAAACAGGCGGGCGCGGAAGAGAGTTTCTTCTGGTATGTTACCGCCTGTATCGCCGTTTCCTTGCTGGTCTATATCTTCACTGCCGATACGAAGGCAAAGACGGCCTTCCATACGGATGAGGGCTAGCAAGCCACCCCACCACCACGCCTTCGGCGCGGTCCCCCTCCCCACCAAAGGTGGGGAGGCATAAGGATGGTTTCGAAGCTGCTATTACTTCCCTGCCGGAGCATCGATAATGCGGAACTCCCCGCTCAGGTGCATCAGGCTCATCAGGTACAGCATCCCGTCGAAATAGCGCTGCTCGCCCGCCGGCACCGGCGTGCTCCACAGTTCCTTCAGGAAAGCGTCGGATACCTCGCCCTGAGTTGCCGCCAGGCTGCCGACGGCGGTGGCCGCCACCATGCCGGTGGAATGGCGGTCGGACATCGGCTGACCGTCCAGCGAATAGCGATCGGGGAAGGTATGAATGCCCTGGCCGTAAAGGAAGCCCTGAATACGGTCGCTGCGGGTCTTCGCCCGCGCATCCTTGCCCCACCAGCTATAATCGACCGACCAGTTGCTGGCCGTGCGCCAGCTATCATAGGCAAACTGGCTCGGCTTGCCATCCCAGCCCATAGCGGGCTGGCCGTCGAAGGTGCTGCGGTCGGGCGCCAGGCCGGTTTTCGGATTGGCGACGGTTTCAAAGAAATTACGGCTGACATCGGCGGCCCTGGCCCAGAAGGCGCGATCCTCCACCGGTCCCCAGCGCGCCCACAATTCATAGAAAGCCGGCAGGTGATAGGAGGCGTCGGTGCCGGGGATGCTGGTTTCCGGTACGAAGCGGATCATGGTGTGAGCTTCATCGACCATCGGGCCGACCGTCACCGAACGCGGGGCGCGCATTGGCCGATAGGGCGGCCACGGCTTGCCCGCTTTCAGCGCCTCGGCCTCGGCTCGGCGGTTATTCGGGCTGGGCCAGGGCACGTCTGGCTCGATAAACGGCGCGTCACCTGGGTGGATGCGGAAGGGCGTGGTGGCGGTTTTGACCGGATGATGACGCATCCCGCTCAGGATCTTATCGGCCTCGGCCTGGTAATTATAGATGCCCTGGCCATTGCCCCAGCGATGCGCCGCGAAATAGAGCGCCATGGCATAATATTCCTCGCCATCCGGTGCGGCGCCGACCGCGCGAGCCGAGCCATCCGTGCCCATCGACCACGCGAAATAGCCATAGGACGGATTTTCCGGATCGGTGGTCAGCATATAGGTTTTCGACCAGTTCCACAGAGCGTCGAACTCGCGCTTCTTATCCAATTGTACGGCGATCATCATGCCGTAGCTCATGCCTTCGGAGCGCGCATCGTTATTGGCCCAGTCGGTGATATAGGCCAGCGGCCCGTCGGCATTGGCGCCGGTCTCGAAATAGACGCGCTGCTCCTGGCCGTCGCCATGGAATAGCTGCTGGAAGGTCTGCTCGATCTTCTGCTGCGTTTCGGCCTCGCTGTGGCCCAGCCGTTCAACGAACAGGTTATGATATTGGCCGGTCTTGTAGGCGCCGGCGCCATCGCTCACGGTGGTCGTTGCGGGCGCGGCAGCCTGAGCGGTAACCGGCAGGGTCAGGGCCAATATGATAGCGGTAACATTAGAGAGCAGAGCACGGCGCGTTTTCATCTGGGTTTGTCTTTCCTGGTCAATGGTGCGGCGCGGGGTGTCGCCCTCTTTATGGCCGCCGATGCGTTTCCTGGCCGCAACATGACACGCAATCCGCTTCAGGAAAAGAGCAGGGCACAAAATCGCGCCCTCTTCGCGGGGGGTAGCGAAGAGGGCGCTTATGCCGGCGCTTATGATTTTTGTTTATGCCGGGGTTTATTCGTAACCGTGGGCGGCCTCGTTGATGACCAGCGACGGCATCTTCGAGAAGTCCACCGCGACCGGGCGGCCCGCCTGCGACTGGAAGGTCTTGAGCGCATGATCGAGGCGGCGCATGGTTTCGCGCGCGGCTTCGCTGTTAGAATCCAGGTTCAGCGGCGCCAGGCAGTAGGCGATGATCGAGTCACGATTGCTTGTTTCCATAATTCACTCTCCTATTCTGCGGCGGCGACAAACTGCGCCGTCTCGGTTGAGGCCTTCATGGCCGTGGTGGAGGATTGTCCATTGCTGATCGTCTCCGCGACCTTGTCGAAATAGCCGGTGCCGACTTCGCGCTGATGGCGGGTGGCGGTGTAGCCGGCGGCTTCGTTGGCGAATTCACGCTGTTGCAGTTCGGAATAGGCCGCCATGCCGCGATCGCGGTAGCCGTCGGCCAGCTCGAACATGCCGTTGTTCAGGCTATGGAAGCCGGCCAGGGTGACGAACTGGAATTTGTAACCCATGGCGCCGAGTTCACGCTGGAATTTGGCGATGGTAGCGTCATCCAGTTTGGCCTTCCAGTTGAACGAGGGCGAGCAGTTATAGGCCAGCAGCTTGCCCGGATGGACCTTGTGGACGGCTTCGGCGAACCTGCGCGCATCGTCGAGATCGGGGTGCGAGGTTTCCCACCACAACAGGTCGGCATAATCGGCATAGGCCAGGCCGCGGGCGATGCAGTGATCGAGGCCGGTGCCGGGCTTCAGGCGATAGAAACCTTCGACCGTGCGGTTATCGCGCTCGATGAACGGATGGTCGCGCTCATCGACATCCGAGGTGATCAGTTGCGCCGATTCCGCATCGGTACGGGCAACCGTCAGGGTGGGCGTACCCATGACATCGGCGGCCAGGCGGGCGGCGGTCAGGGTGCGCTCATGCGCCTGGGTCGGGATCAGCACCTTGCCGCCCAGGTGGCCGCACTTCTTCTCAGACGCCAACTGGTCCTCAAAATGGACACCGGCGGCACCCGCCTCGATAAAGGCTTTCATGATCTCGAAGGCATTGAGCGGTCCGCCGAAACCGGCCTCGGCATCGGCGACGATCGGCGCGAACCAGTCACGCTTTGCCGCACCTTCACTATGTTCGATCTGGTCGGCGCGTTGCAGGGTGCGGTTGATGCGACGGCACAGTTCCGGCGCGGCATTGGCCGGGTAGAGCGACTGGTCCGGATACATGGAAGACGCGGTATTTGAATCAGCCGCGACCTGCCAGCCGGAAAGATAGATGGCCTTCAGGCCGGCGCGAACCATCTGCATGGCCTGATTGCCGGTCATGGCGCCGAGGCTATTGATGAAGGGCTCGGTGTGCAGCAATTCCCACAGGCGGTTGGCACCCCGTTCAGCCAGGGTGTGCTGGATGGGGAAGGAGCCGCGCAAGGAGAGGACGTCTTCGGGCGTGTAGTTACGTTTTATGCCGTCGAAACGGCCCTTGGGCGCGGCGGGGACTAAATCCTGGAACGTGGTCTTAGACATTGTCATGATCGCTTATCCTTGTTGGGGAGGTTGGGCAGGCGTGGAAATGGTGAGGCGGCGGGCGGCCATCAGGGTGCCGGGCGCGAAGAGCCCGAAGGAGGCGGCATACACGGTCGCCATATCCCAGGGGTTGGTGATCGGTGTGGATTTGAGCTTTTGTGTCATAATGTGTCTCCTTTCCGGCGATGCGCCGCCTGTGTGTGTGGAGATATAAAGCGCTTATATTATTGGGAAAGATAGATGCGCAGCCATGTAAATGGCGTCATTTGGAGAATTGTGACATTGCATCATTTGTAAATTTATGACAATTTGGAGCAGTGGTGTGTTGGGTTGTGCTATTCAACATGACTCAATCTGTAGCCAATTATGCAAATGCTTCGCACGGCGGAGCTGTGCGCGCGGGAATGGGGATCGAATGTCGCTGAATAAACACAGGCGGTTTCAAGCGGGCTGGGGCGGTATGAGGATACGAGCCGGGGCTTTGCCCATTGCACTATGTGCGGTGATCTCGATTGGCCTTTTGGGCGGTTGCGAAAGCAGGAGCTACCCCAGAGTTCGGATGACGGCGACGGTCGAAAGCAATGGCGTCCGGTATTCTGGCAGCAGCGTTCAGGAATATCTTTGTACGCCTTCAACTCACCTCATGAACGACCTCGACAAGTGTTCAGTGCGCGGCGAAGCGGTGGTCGTTGACATCAAAGGTAAAGGCCTTCTTTTCCTGATCTTCGATATGCCAGGTGCAAGAAGTATCACTGAAATGCCTCGGTCGGTTTTGGGCGCTGCAAGTTCAGACCCATTGCACGCAACCAACGCCGCCCTTCCGAAACATTGGACGCTTCAGGTTGATCAAATGCCGCTGATGGTAAAGTTCCGCGACATAAACGACGGATATACCGTTCAACAGGTCGATCCGGAGCACCTCGAAGCCAGTTTCGGGCCTAATGTTAAACTTGTGTCCGTCGAAGTTGAGACCACCGATGAGCCAATAACAAAAGGCATCATTCAGAAATATATTCCTTGGGTCATGCTAAAGAAAAACAGCATGTACAGGGGGACTGGTGAAAACCCATTCTCAGAAACACTTTCCCAAGCTAGGTTCACATCGGAGTTTGAAAGATAACTCTCTCAATGACCGATCTTGATCGCAAACTCTTCCTGGGCGGGCGGCTGAAGCGGCTGCGCTATGACCTCAGCCTGACCCAGACACAGATGGCGGCTGATCTCGGCGTTTCGGCCTCCTATCTCAACCATCTGGAGCGCAACCAGCGGCCGGTGACGGCGCAGGTGCTGCTCAAGCTGGCGGCGACCTATGATCTCGACTTGCGCACCTTTACCGATGACCTCGGAGCCCGCCGGCGAGGCCGATCTGGTCGAGATTTTCGCTGATCCTTTGTTCAAGGATCTGCACCTGCCGCGCCGGGAAATTTCAGAACTGGTGGCCTCGTCCCCCATGGCGGCCGAGGCGGTGACGCGACTCTATCGCGCCTATACCGAGCGCCGCAAACGCGATGCCCTTGCGGCGGGGCCGGAAGAGACCGAGCAATCGCCCACCGACTGGGTGCGCGATCAGATTCAGGGTCATCACAACTTCTTCCCCGAACTGGATGAGCTGGGCGAACAGCTTTTCGCCACGCTCGGCGGCGATCCGCATACACTTGAAGAGGCGGCGCAGGCACGGCTGAAAGACCAGTATGGCATCGATATCCGCCTGATGCCGGCCCAGGTGATGATGATCTATCAGCGCCGGTTCGATCCGCACCGCCGCCGCCTGATGATTTCCGAAACGCTTGGCCCCTCGTCGCGGCGCTTCGCCATCTTCTACCAGTTGGCGCTCAGTGAATATGGCGCCGAGATCAATACCCTGACCGAAAAGGCAAAAGCGCCCGACCTGGCGACGGCACGACTCTACAAGATCGCCCTGCTCAATGCCCTGACCGCCGCCACGCTGATGCCCTATGGCCGCTTCCTCAGCGAGGCCGAAGGCAATGCCTATGATATCGAGCTTCTGCGTGCCCCGTTCGAGGTGTCTTACGAGCAGGCCGCCCAGCGCCTGACCACGCTCTCCCGCCCCGGCAGCCGCGGGGTGCCCTTCTTCCTGATGCGCATCGATTCCGCCGGCAATGTCTCCAAACGCTTCGCCGCCGGACATTTCCCGTTTTCCCGATATGGCGGCGCCTGCCCACGCTGGAATATCCACCAGGCTTTCCAGACGCCGGGCCGCATTATCACCCAGGTGATCGAAACGCCCGATGGCCAGCGCTATTTCACCCTGTCGCGCACGCTCGACCGCTCCCTGCGCGCCTATGCCGATGGCGCCTATGCCGAACAGGCGATCGGCCTGGGTTGCGAGCTGAAATATGCCGAGAAGCTGATCTATGCGCGTGGGCTCGACCTGGCCCAGCCAAATGCCGTCCAGACCGGACCAATGTGCCGGCTGTGCGAACGGCCCAATTGCCGTGAACGCGCCGCCCCGCCGGCGGTCAAGGCGCTGGTCATCGATGAATGGATCAAGGGCGTGACAGCGTTTCCCTTCTAGCTTTACAGCCGGTTCTTAACCTCTTACATTTTGGAATGAAGGAGACATCATGGCCGGGGCTACGCTGAAAGATATCGCGCGCGAAGCCAATGTGTCCATCGCCTCGGCCTCCCGCGCCATCAATGGCCTCGATAATGTCGCCGACGATGTGAAACAGCGCGTGCTGGAGATTGCCAAGCGCCTGCGCTATGTGCCGCATGGCGGGGCGCGGTCGCTGGTCATGTCGCGCACCAATACCATCGGCGTGCTGCTGCCCGATATCTATGGCGAGTTCTTCGCCGAAATCATACGCGGCATCGATGTGGCGGCGCGGGCGCGCGGCCTGCACCTGCTGGTTTCCGGCTCGCACGGCAATCCGGATGAAGCACTCAGCATCATGCGCGCCATGGGCGGCCGGGTCGATGGACTGCTGGTCATGTCGCCTTTCGTCGAGTCACACGACCTGGCTTCCGTGCTACCGCTCAACCTGCCCGTGGTGACCATCGCCAGCCAAATTGGCGCCGGACGCGGTGGCATCAGCGTCGATAATTTCGGCGGCGGCGTCACGGCGGCCCGTCACCTGCGCGAACAGGGCTGCCGCCGGCCGGCCCTGATTTCCGGTCCGTCACGCAATTTCGAGGCCGAGGAGCGCCGGCGCGGTTTCCTGTCGGTTTTCGATGGTGAACCGCCGCCCGTGTTCGAGGGCGATTTCACCGAGGAATCCGGTTATCGCGGCGCCAAGGCTTTTCTGGCGCTTGATGCGCGCCCGGACGGCATCTTCGCGGCCAATGACATGATGGCGGTGGGCTGCCTGCTGGCCCTGCGCGAGGCGGGCGTGAACGTGCCGGAAGATATCGCCGTGGTTGGTTTCGATGATATCCCCATCGCCCGCTTCACCTCGCCGCCGCTGACCACCCTGCGCGTCGGGGTCTTTGACCTGGGGCGTCGCGGCCTGGAAATGCTGGTGGCGACGCTGGAAGGCGAAGACGAGACGGCCGGGCAGGGCATTATCGTGGCACCGGAACTGGTTCGCCGCGCGAGTTCTCGCCACAAATCCGGATAATCGCATTTTTGCGGTTGAGTGCGCGGGCGGTTTCGCTTAGGTAGCTTGGACCGGCTAAAAGGCACCCATAGCTCAGCTGGATAGAGCGTTGCCCTCCGAAGGCAAAGGTCAGAGGTTCGAATCCTCTTGGGTGCGCCATATTTTATAAGGATTCCGAGCTTCGGAACCCTATTGCATTTCAGCCGGTAGCCGCCGGGGTAGCAAGCGCAGGTAGGTTCAAAGCTGATGAACTTGCTTTTGGACTACAGCTCTTTCTATTTGATAGCGAGGACTGCGAAATCGGCACCTGGGAAGCATGTTGTGATCGCAAACCCCAAAATTACTTGCTTTTGGAATCATCAGGCTGCCATTTGGATTGATCACATTCGGGGATATCGGGGATGGTTATGCCGCCGCCACTTTAATCGGTACGCACAGCTTCACCAGCCTTAACGCGTGCGCTCACGCCTGATTTGGGAATACCGTGTCAGATAAATTTTCTAACAATCTAAAGCGAACCAGCCCTTAATCAGGCAGCTTTTGTTTTCTTACGGCGAATTTTACGCGGCAACTGGCGCAGCTTCGTCCAAAGCTTGGTCTTGGCTGGCTCCGGATAGGGTTCGAGATTGCGGATAAATTCCGCGGCGCATTCCGGCCATGAGAATTTCTCGGCATAGGCGCGCACCGCCTTGCGATCGATCTGAAGCGCTTCCTCGATCGCTATCTTGAGGTCGTCATTGATCGCACCGGCGCCGGAGCCGGGAATGAGGTCGATCGGACCGTGCGCCGGAAAGGCCGCCACCGGCGTGCCGGCGGCCATGGCTTCGGTGATTACCAGGCCGAACGTATCGGTCAGAGACGGAAAGACGAAGACATCCGAGTCGGCATAGGAGCGCGCCAGGTCTTCGCCGAAACGCGGACCGGTAAAGACCACCTCGGGATATTTCGCCTTCAGTTCCTCCAGTTGCGGGCCCTTGCCGACGATGACCTTGGTGCCGGGCAGATCGAGCTTCAGGAAGGCTTCGATATTCTTTTCCACCGCCACGCGCCCGATATAGGTCATGATCGGGCGCGGCAAATCGCCGAAGATCGGTTCCAGGTTCGGACGGAAAGTGACCGTATCGACGCCGCGCGTCCACGGCGAGATATTGGTGAAGCCGCGCGATTCCAGGTCTTTTTGCAGGGTCGGCGTCGCCACCATCACCCGGCCGGAAGGCTTGTGGAACCAGCGCATGAAGGCGTAGCCGACGCTCAAGGGAATCGGCAGGCGAGCCGAGACATATTCCGGGAATTTGGTGTGATAGCTGGTGGTGAAGGGCAGCTTGAATTCCTGGCAGACGCGCCGCGCCGCCATGCCGACAAAGCCCTCGGTGGCGATATGGATGGCGTCCGGCTCATAATCCAGGATGATTTCGCGCACCTCTTCGTAACAGCCGAGCGCCAGCTTGACCTCCGGATAGTCCGGCCAGGATACGGTCTTGAACTGGTTATAGTCGATGATGTGGAATTCGTGGCCGAGCTTTTCGCACTCCTCGATGGTGCGGCGTAGCGTGGTCACCACGCCATTGACCTGGGGTTCCCATGCATCGGTTGCCAGCAAGATACGCAATTCGTCAGTCCTCAGGGCGTTTCTGATGTTCAGCCTTCAATGCCGGTTGTCTCGCCGTTTGGCAAGACCAAAGCCGGGCGCGACATTATCTCAGGCCGCGATGGATAATTTTCATGGCCTTTTTGATGCTGCAATGCACAAATCGCCATTTGTAAGGGAACAATAAGATGTTTGGTCGTTTGCCGCTTGCGTAAAGGCCAAAATCCTTTATTTTTAAAGTCAGGAACCCTCCGGGCGCCGTCTAATGAAAATGGTGTATCCGTGGGGCGAAACAGGAACCAATGGCAGAGCGATTAAAGACTACGCAGATGCGGGATAAGGATGGCGGCGCCAAGGACACGCCGAAATCGCGTCGCACGCGCATTCAGATTCTGGAAACGGCCATGCGTCTCTTTGCCGAGCTGGGTTATGACCGCGCCGGCAATGCCGCCATCGCAGAAGCCTGCGGCCTGACGCGCGGCGCCATGCTCTATCATTTCCCGACGCGCGAAGACCTGGTCGAAGCGGCTGCCTGGCATATCCATGCCGCGCGCGAAGCCGCGTTCGAAGCCGAGGCCAAGAAGCTGAAACCCGGACAGGACGCGCTAGATGGCGCCATCGACGCCTATTGGCGCCTGCTCGATTCCGTGCCCTTTGCCGCCTTCCTGGCGCTGGAGCGCGCCGGTCGGCAGGATGCCGATGTTGCCAAGGCCATCAAGCCGGCCCAGGAAGCCTTCGATAACGCCGCCATGGGCCGCGCCACGCCGGGCTTCATCATGGCCGGCAATGATGCCCGCTTCCAGGCCAGCCGCGACCTGGCCCGCTTTGCCCTCGACGGGATGCACCGCGCCGCCCTGACCTATGAAAACGAGGCGCGGATCGAGAATGTGCTGACCGTGATCAAGCGCGCGATCCACATGCTCAACCGCAAGGGCGATGTCACCGATCTGTGGGGCGAATAGTCCGCACCGGAAAATTATAATCGGCGTTCATATGCCCCACCGCTTTCCAATTCATGAAGGCGTAGGGTCCGGACTTCACCATATATTGGGAGCCAGACACCATGAGCACAACCGACGCCATTACCCTGCTGAAAGCCGATCACCGCGCGGTCAAGGACCTGTTCGATCAATTCAAAGAGGCCGAGACCAAACGCGAAAAGGCGAAACTCGCCACCCAGGCCATGACCGAGTTGAAGATTCACACCCAGATCGAGGAGGAACTCTTCTATCCGGCCGTGCGCAAGGCGCTGAACAAGGCCATCGGCAAGGCAGAGGCGACCAGCCTGATGGATGAAGCCGATGAGGAACATCATGTCGCCAAGCTGCTGATCGCCGAACTGGGCACCATGAAGGCCTCCGACGATCACTGGGAAGCCAAGTTCACTGTCCTGTCCGAAAACGTCCTGCACCATGTGAAGGAAGAGGAAGGCGAGATGTTCCCGCAGGCGCGCAAGCTGGATATCGATTATAACGCCCTGGGCGCCGAAATGGCGGCGCGCAAGGAAGAACTTAAGGCGGAAGGCGTCCCCACCTTTGCCGAGCAGACCCTGATCGCCGAATACGGCATTGCCGATTCCCCGGCTGAAATGACGCGTATGCACTGACGATGATTATACGCGCCCCGACCCCGAGGGCCTTGACCCATTGGGTTCGGGGCGCGCATAAGCGCGGCAGTCCTGTCACTGCCGAGTGTTTACCATGCGTCACGTCCTGCGTTCCAAGATCCACAACGCCTATGTCACCGAAGCCAACCTCGCCTATATCGGCTCCATCACCATAGATGAAGCCCTGATGGAGGCAGCCGGTCTGTGGGAAGGGGAGCGCGTGCTGGTGGTGTCCAATACCTCCGGTCACCGGCTGGAGACCTATGTCATCCGTGGAGAGCGCGATTCCGGCGTCATCGCCATGAACGGGGCAGCGGCGCACCTGATCAATGAGTCGGAACAGATCATCATCATGGGGTTCGAACTGACGAATGAGCCGATTATCCCCAATGTCGTGCTCGTCGACCGGCACAATAAACTTGACCGCTATCTCTCCGAAACGCCCGCCACGATTCTTACACAGGAATCGTGATTGAGGCGAAAAAAGTGTTAAGCCTTCGCAAGCCCTTGAGCGGTATGGAAAAAGCCGAAATTTAACCCTTCATTAACGAAAAAGTTCGCCAAAACATCGACTTGATCCTTGACGAAAACTCTGGCCTATGGCCCCTTATATAGACGGGCGGGCCGACGCAGACACTAGATATAGTTGTTAACGTCTCCCATATGGGTAGCTCCGGGTCCGGAGCGATTTCGAGATTTCAAGGGTAGAGTGACAATGTCAGCGAACGAAGCAGTCAAGCGTGAAACAGTGGCCGCCGGTAAGGTTAACATGGCTGTCCGCCCGAAGGAGCGCGCCGAGTTCAAGCTGGTCACCAAGGTTGTCACCGATCCGTCGCGCGACGCCCTGCTGACCGACTTCGGCAAGACCACGCTCGATGATCGCTACCTGATGCCGGGCGAAACCTATCAGGACATGTTCGCCCGCGTCGCCACCACCTATGCCGATGATGCCGACCACGCCCAGCGCATCTATGACTATATTTCGCGTCTGTGGTTCATGCCCGCCACGCCGGTGCTCTCCAACGGGGGCGCCAAGCGCGGCCTGCCGATCTCCTGCTTCCTCAACGCCGTGCCGGATAACCTCGAAGGCATCGTTTCGGTCTGGAACGAAAACGTCGCCCTCGCTTCGAACGGCGGCGGCATCGGCACCTATTGGGGCGGCGTCCGCTCCATCGGTGAAAAGGTCAAGGGCGCCGGCCAGACCTCCGGCATCATCCCCTTCATCCGCGTCATGGATTCGCTGACCCTGGCCATCAGCCAAGGTTCCCTGCGCCGTGGATCGGCCGCCGTCTATATCGACGTCTTCCACCCGGAAATCGAGGAATTCCTCGAAATCCGCAAGGCATCGGGCGATTTCAACCGCAAATCGCTGAACCTGCACCACGGCATCGGCATCACAGATGAATTCATGGAAGCCGTGCGTGACGGCGCCCAGTTCGGCCTGCGCTCACCCAAGAACAACGAAATCGTCCGCTTTATAGATGCCCGTTCGCTGTGGCAGAAGATCCTGGAAATCCGCCTGCAGACGGGCGAGCCCTACCTGATCTTCTCCGATACCGTGAACCGCGCCATGCCGGCGCACCAGCGTGAACTGGGGCTGAAGGTCCGCCAATCAAACCTGTGCTCGGAAATCATGCTGCATACCGGCATCGACCACAAGGGCCGCGACCGCACCGCCGTCTGCTGCCTGTCGTCGGTCAATGCCGAGACCTTCCTGGAATGGCGCGACCAGCCGGGCTTTGTCGAAGACATCATGCGCTTCCTCGACAACGTGCTGGAAGACTTCATCCAGTGCGCGCCGTCATCGATGGATAACGCCGTCTATTCCGCCATGCGCGAACGCTCGGTCGGCCTCGGCCTGATGGGCTTCCATTCCTTCCTGCAAAGCCGGGGCGTGGCCTTTGAATCGGCCATGGCCAAGTCGTGGAACATGCGCCTGTTCAAACACCTGCGCCGCGAAGCCGACAAGGCGTCGGTCAAGCTGGCCGAAGAGCGCGGCGCCTGCATGGACGCCGAGGAACGCGGCGTCATGGAGCGATTCTCGCACAAGCTGGCCATCGCCCCCACCGCCTCGATCTCGATCATCTGCGGCGGCACCTCGGCCGGTATCGAGCCGATCCCGGCCAATATCTATACCCACAAGACGTTGTCCGGTTCCTTCGCCGTCAAGAATCCGTATCTGGTGAAGCTGCTGGAAGAAAAGGGACTGAATACCACGGACGTGTGGAATTCGATCGTCGAGCACGAAGGATCTGTGTCGCATCTGGATGAGTTGTCGCCGGATGAAAAGGACGTCTTCAAGACTGCCTTCGAAATCGACCAGCGCTGGGTGGTCGAACTGGCTGCCGACCGCACGCCGGAAATCTGCCAGTCGCAGTCGCTGAATATCTTCCTGCCGGGCGATGTCGACAAGTGGGATCTGCACATGCTGCACTGGACGGCGTGGGAGCAGGGCGTCAAGTCGCTCTATTATCTGCGCTCCAAGTCGGTCCAGCGCGCCTCGCACGCCGGCAGCGACACCAAGGAAGCCGTCGAAAAGATGGACACGCCGAAGACGGACTATGAAGAATGCCTGGCCTGCCAGTAAGATGAAAGACACAGGGGCACAGCCCCTGCACCCATAAGTTATTCGCGTATGGGCAGGCTTAATACCAAATAAAAAGGGCCTCTTTAGGGGGCCCTTTTTATTTGGTTATATAATTCATCCAAACTCAAATAGCTTGCGGGGTGTGGGGCCTGTGGCCCCACGTCTTACTTCTTCTGCTCAGCCGCCGGGCGGTCGCCGATCATCGGCGCGGCGTGATCCTTCTTCTGCATGTCAGTGATGCGCAGGACGACAGGGCCCAGAATGACCAGGAACAGTACCGGCAGGAAGAAGACGATCATCGGCACGGTAAGCTGGGCCGGCAGGGCCGCTGCTTTTTTCTCGGCTGCTGAAAGGCGCAGTTCGCGGTTTTCCTTGGCCATGACGCGCAGGGCGGTGCCAAGCGGGGTGCCGTATTTTTCAGCCTGGACCATGGCGGTGCAGACGGCCTTGATGCCGGGGTGGTTGGTGCGTTTGGACAGCCCCTCATACGCCATCCGGCGTTCCGGCAGGTAGGAGAGCTCAGCCACCAGCAGGGACAGTTCCTCGGCCAGTTCGATGGAGGACGGCCCCATTTCGGCGGCGACCTTTTGCAGGGCGGTTTCGATCGACATGCCGGCCTCGACGGAAATCAGCAGCAGGTCGAGCAGATCGGGAAACGCCTGCATGATCGAGGTCCGGCGCTTGGTGGCCAGGTTCTTGATGTAGATATTCGGCGCGTAATAGCCGATGACGAAGGCGCCGACCGTGATCAGCAGCTTGATCTGTACCGGATAGTGACCGATATCGATCACGAACATTTCGAAGGCGGCGATGGCGCCCAGAACGAACGGCATGGCGAAGCGGAAGAAGTAAAAGGTCGAAACCGGCTTGGGACCGCGAAAACCGGCCGTGGCCAGGTTATCGACCACCTTCGGGTCTTCCAGCAGGGTCTTGAGGTTCAGCTTCTCAACCAGCGCACGATACGGACTGGTATCGGTATGGCGCAGGCTGGAGCCTTCCTTCACGGTCTGGCGCGAGAGGCGACGCAGTTCGTCGCGGCGGGTAGCCACGGACTTCATGCGCTTGTCGAGCTGGTCGCCCGAGGTCAGGCTCTGGCCGAGCGTCAGCAGGCTGAAAAAGGCGAGGACGGCGACGAAACCGAAGACCAGGTTGCCCGGCGTCATGATAAAGGCGGCGAAATCGGTCATGTGCTTGCCCGCCCTAGAATTTGAAGTTGATCATCTTGCGCATCATCATGATGCCCATGAACATCCAGGTCGCGCCGCCCAGCAGCATCAGTTGCCCGCGGGTATCGGTAAACATCGGCGCGATATATTCCGGACGCACGATCGAAATCATGATGCCGACGCCCGGCGGCAGCACGCCGATGATAGAGGCTGAGGCAATGGCTTCGGAGGAGAGCGCCTTGATCTTTTCACGCATCATCTTGCGGGCGCGCAGCACGGCCGACAGGTTGCCGAGCGCTTCGGACAGGTTACCACCCGTCTTGGCCTGGATGGCGATAACGATGGTGAAGAAGCGCAGTTCCGGTGCGGGAATATGCTCGCTCATCTTTTCAAGCGCGCCGTCAAGCGACATGCCGACGCCGACATTTTCGACCAGGCGCTGGAATTCCGGTCCGAGCGGCGCGCTGCATTCCTTGGCCACCAGTTTCAGGCCGTCATTGACCGGCAGGCCGGACTTGATGCCGCGGGTGATGATATCCATGGCGTTGGGAAATTCTTCGGTGAATTTCTTGATGCGCCGCGCCGCCATCATGCCGAGCACCCAGCGCGGCAGACCATAGCAGGCGGCGAAGGCGGCGCCGCAGGCGATCAGCAGGCGCACCAGGAAGGGCATGTGCCCCAGGGCCAGCAGCGGAATGACAAACACCACGGCGCCGAGGATGCCGCTGTAAAGCCAGAACTTGGTGATATCCGGGGTGACGCCGGCGTGCAGCATCCGCGCGCGCAGGGTCAGGCGCGCCTTGCGCTCGCGCTTGTCGGCTTCCTTAAGCTGCTCGGTGATCTGCCGGCGGCGCTCTTCGGGCGTCTTGGCCTGGGCCTTCTGGCGCTGCTTGGTACGGGTATTGCTGCCGAGACCGATGGTCTGGGTGCGTTTGGTCAGGGCCGCCGAACCCCCGCCCCCGCCGGTGAAGGCGAAGCCGAGGCTGGCGATGATGACGAAGCCCAGAAAGGCGATCAGGATGGTCATGAGCATGGATTATTCACTCGCATCCAAAGCTTCGGCCAGTTCGCGCTCAAGGCCGTAATATTTGGCGCGGTCCCAGAAGCGCGGGCGGCCGATGCCGGTGGAGCGGTGGCGGCCAATGATCTTGCCTTGCTTGTCCTCGCCCTCGATTTCGTAGACGAACAGGTCCTGGGTAACGATGACATCGCCTTCCAGACCCAGCACCTCGGTGATATGGGTGATGCGGCGCGAACCGTCGCGCAGGCGGGCGGCACGGACGATGACATCGATCGAGCCGACGATCATCTCGCGGATGGTGCGCGAGGGCAGGCCGTAGCCGCCCATGGTGATCATGGATTCAAGACGCGACACGGCTTCGCGCGGGGAGTTGGCGTGCAGCGTGCCCATCGAGCCGTCGTGGCCGGTATTCATGGCCTGGAGCAGGTCGAAGGCTTCCGGGCCGCGGACTTCGCCGACGATGATGCGTTCGGGGCGCATACGCAGACAGTTTTTGACCAGGTCACGCATGGTGATCGTGCCCTGGCCTTCGAGATTGGGCGGGCGCGTTTCCAGACGCACCACATGCGGCTGCTGGAGCTGGAGTTCGGCGGCGTCTTCGCAGGTGATGACGCGTTCGGTCGGATCGATGAAGGCGGTCAGGGTATTGAGCAGGGTGGTCTTGCCGGAGCCCGTACCGCCGGAGATCAGGACGTTGCAGCGCGAGGCGCCGATCACGCCGAGCACGCGCGCCCCTTCCGGGCTGATGGAGGCAAACTCCACCAGGTTGCGCATGGTCAGCTTGTCCTTCTTAAACTTCCGGATGGTCAGCGTCGGGCCATCGAGCGCCAGCGGCGGCGCGATGACGTTGACGCGGGAACCATCAGGCAGGCGGGCGTCACACACCGGCGAACTTTCATCGACGCGACGACCGACCTGGCTGACGATGCGCTGGCAGATGTTCATCAGTTGCTGGTTGTCGCGGAAGCGCACATTGGTGAGCTGCACCTTGCCGCCGACTTCGATAAAGACGCGCGTGGCGCCATTGACCATGATATCGGCGATATCGTCGCGCGCCAGAAGCGGCTCCAGCGGGCCGTAGCCCAGAACGTCATTGATGATGTCCTGGACAAGATTGTCCTGCTCGGCCACAGACATCGACACATTCTTGATCGCCACCAGTTCGGCGACGATATCGCGGATTTCCTCGGAGGCTGCCTTGTGATCGAGCGAGGCGAGCTGGCTTAAGTCAATGGTATTGAGCAGGGCGTTGAAGATCGCCGTCTTCGTGGCGTGGTAATAGTCCGACTGCTCACGGACGATTTCGGTAACCGCCTGCGCCTGGTGCATCTGCTCCAGGCCCTTGCTCAGTTTGTTGGGGGCGAGCTTCGGCTTGGCGGCCGCCGCGGCGCCACTATCGGCGCCAACACGTTTTTCCTGACTGAGTTCGGGCAGGGCGGCGCGCGGCGCGCCCGTGTTCTGGGCAGGTGTTTTGGCGTCGAGGGTTTGCGGACGTGTGGCGATATCCGACCGGGCCGAGGCGGGCGGCGGGGCCGCACTCAGGGCCTGGGCGCGCAGATCTCCAGCGGCGATGGGCCGGATCTGGCCGCATCCGCGAGGGCGCGCGTGCCAGCCCCTTGAGCCCCTTCGGTCGGACGTTTACCAAACACGTTCAGAACCTCACTTCTTAAACAGATTGCCCGAGGAAGGAGGACGATTTCTTGGCTTTCGGTTCCGGATTGCGGCCAGTGATGCGGGCCGTCAGTTGCGCCATGGCATCGGCCACCTTGCCGGCGGGCGCGACCTCGCTCAGCATCTGGCCGTTGTTCGAGGCCTGGCCGAACAGCTTGGCGTCGAAGGGGATCAGGGCGCAGGGCTCGATGCCGAGCGCGGCGGTGAAATCCTTGACCGGAATTTCCGGACGGCCCGGCATCTCGGTCTGGTTCAGCACCAGTTTCGGCGCGGAGTCATTGGGGCGCGAATGCTTGAGCAGGTCGATGATGTTCTTGGCGTTGCGCAAGCTCGCCGAGGTCCGGCGTGGCCACGATGACAACCTCGTCGGCGGCGATCAGGTTCGCCTTCAGCCACGGCGACCACAGGTGCGGCAGGTCCATGACGATATAGGGCGCAGCCGAGCGCACCTTGCGCGTCACCTCATCATACGCGTCTTGGTCGGCGGTATAATCCTGGTCGAGGGCGGCCGGCGCCGAGAACAGCGACAGGCGGTCGGTGCATTTGGCCAGCATCCGGTCGAGCAGCACGGAATCGAGGCGATCCGGTTCGTTCAGCGCCTCGGCCATGCCCTGCAGCGGATCCTGATTGAAATCGAGGCCGGCGGTGCCGAACGGCAGGTCGTAATCGACGATGACCGTGTTCGACTGCATCTGTTCGCTGAGGTTGTAGGCGAAATTGTGGGCGATGGAGGAAGAACCAGCGCCGCCGCGCGCGCCGACAAAGGCGATGGTGCGGCCGACGAAGGGCGTTTCCGGATCGTTGAACAGGGTGGCGATCGACTTGATCAGTTGCATCGGCTGGACCGGTGCTACCAGGTAATCGCTGACGCCCTGGCGGATCAGTTCGCGGTAAAGGGAAATGTCGTTGTGCGCACCGATGACCACCACCTTGGTATTGGCGTCGCACACCTCGGCAAGCTGACCAAGCTGATCGAGCAGGTCGCGGCCGCGCGCGGCGCTTTCGACGAAGATCAGCGAGGGGGTGGGCTCGTTGCGGTAGGTTTCGATCGCCTCGGCCATGCCGCCGCGCCGGACCAGAGACTGGGCGCGTGTCATGCGGCGGTCGAGCGCGGCCGCGTCACAGGCCGCGACCGAGGCTTCATTATCCGGGAAGAAGTGGATGGCGATGCGCGGAATGGAAATCGCGCCGATATCCTCGTCATCATGACCGAAATGCAGGCCGGCCGGTTCGCGCAGGCTCAAAGGGGCAGCCGATCCGGAGGCCGGGGCCGCGAATGCCTGCCGCTGCAAGTCGGCGGGGAGCGCTTCCGGCTCGTCGTCGAACGCGTCGGCAAACGGATCGCGCGCCGGGGTTTCCGCCGCATACGGCGCCGCGTAGCTGTCCACGGCATAGTCGTCCTCGGCATCAAGCCCGGCCTTGTAGTCGACGAACTCATCGTCCAGGTCATCAAGACTGTCGAAGGGGTCATTATGTTTGGCGGGGTTTGCCATGATCTGCCTTGCTCTACTTGATCGCGTTGGAAATGGCGCCCGTGGCGTTGTCATCCTTCGCCGAAGACGTGACATCGCCCTTGCGGTATTTGTCGAACACCACGGAACGGCGTCCCATGTCCGCCGATGTGGCGGCCCTCGGTGTCTGCAGGTCGCGCGGATCGGCGATCTGGGCCGCCAGGTTGGAAGAGACGGCGCAGCCGAAGTTCTGGTAAGGCGTATTGTTGCGCGTGGCCGCCAGGTTTTCCCAGGTCTGGCCGCAGGCATAGGTGCGGGCGCGGTAATCGACGATATTGACCGTGACGATATCGGCGGGCTGACCGGCCTGGCTCAGTTGCGACAGGCTGGTTGCGGCGACATCGTGATCTACCAGATAGTCGCCGACCGTGCGGCCCGCGGCGATGGCGGCCGGATCGCCGCTGGTGATGATTTCGACGTTTACCGGCGCGCCGGAGGTCCAGCCTGCCTTTTGGGCGATCTGGTCGAGCGCCGTGCGCTGGTTGCCCGACAGGCTGTTCGGGTTGATGCGCAGGTTGATGGTTTTTGTCATCGTCTGGGCCTGGAGCGGATATTGCTCGGTGGGCGTCGGCGCCGTCAGGGCCATGCTGCCCGCCGTGCCGGAATCGGTGGCGCAGCCGGCCAGGGAAAGAGCCGTGAGCAGGGCGGTGGTTAAGGCCAAAGGACGTAAAAGATGTGTCATGCCTGTGTCCTATTCAATCACGTAGCCGACGGGCGCCTGATAAGGCTCGGCGGCGGCCTGTCCGGAAGCGGCGGCGGCCGGTTTGATGATCTTGTTGAGCGTGCCCATGAAGGTGGCGCTCATGTCGCCGGCGGCCTGGAGGTTGTCGGCCGGGGTCTGCATGGCGTCGGGATTGGTGGGGTCGACGATATAGGGCGTGACCAGCACGACCATTTCGGTCTCGTCATTGAGGAAGTCACGCGAGCGGAACAGCGAGCCCAGGACCGGCAGGGAGGTCATGCCCGGCAGGGAATCGAGGCTTTCCTTGAATTTCGACTGCAACAGGCCGGCGATCATCAGCGATGAGCCGGACTGCATCTCGACCGTGGTTTCGGCGCGGCGGACGCTGAGCGCCGGGATTGTGACGCCGCCTGTCACGGTAAAGGCGCCAGTATTGGTCAGTTCAGAGACCTCGGTCGACATCTTGAGCGAGATGCGGCCGCCCGAAAGCACGACCGGCGTGAAGCCGAGGCCGACGCCAAAGGGCTTGAACTCGATTGTGACCCGGCCCTGGTCGTCTTCGCCGGTCGGCACCGGGAATTCGCCGCCGGCCGAGGAACTTGGCCGACTCGCCGGAAACCGCCGTCAGGTTGGGTTCAGCCAGGGTGCGGGCCAGGCCGGCATGTTCAAACGCTTCAAGGCAGGCATCGCTGCTGGTGCCGTTGGCCAGCTTGCCGGCATTGGTAACCGTGGTGGTCGTGCCGCCGTTCGTGGTTGTGGTGGTCGTGGAGCCGTCAAAGGTCGCGGTCTTGGCCTGGCCATAACAAAGGCCCTTGCCACCCTGATAGCTGCCATTGGCGCCGTAGGTATTGGGACGGCCAAACGAATAGGATTTGGTGCCGTCATTATAGGTGATGGAACTGGACAGCCCCAGTTGCTTGATCGACGAACGGTTGACCTCGACAATGCGCACCTTGAGCGTCACCTGGTCCTTGCCGGCGATGGTCATCAGGTTGAGCACATTATCGGGAGAGCCGGCGAAGCTGGCGGCCAGACGGCCGATCTGGTCGGATTCGCCGGCATCGTGCGCGATACCGGACAAGACGACATGGCCATTGACGCTCTGGACCTCGACATGGGTGCCGGGGAAGAGGCGCTGGACGGCATCGGCCAGGCCGTCAGTCGGGGCATCGACGATGATCGACAGGTTGAGGATCTGGCGGCCCATGCCGTCGAAGAAGATGGCGTCGGACTGGCCATTGGCCACGCCCAGCACGAAGATGCGGCGCGGTGTGCGCAGCACGGCATCGGCGACGGCGGGATTGGAGACGAAGACATCGCTGGCATCGACCGGCAGGTCGATGACCGCCGACCGGCCCTTGGACAGGTTCAGAACCTGAGTCTTGACCGACGCGGTTTGCGTATGGACCTGAAGGCCGCCGGCGGATGCGTAGGTGCGCGGCTCCGCTGAAACGGATGCCGCGCCAAGGAAACACACCAGAACCGCGGCGCTCAGGCCCGCTTTTGTGGCAAGGGGACGGGTGAGAGAAATCATCGTGACACCATTACCTCTGTGGTCTGGTCGGGTCGGAAGACGCGCACCGATTTGTCGCCGGCGCCGGTGGGCGCAGCGGCCACCGCGCCGGACGGACCGGCCGCATCGGCATAGGAACGCAGCATCAGGGACAGGGTGCCGGATGCCTTGGCCAGGGTAACGACCTGACCGTCAGAGGGCGATACTTCGAGCGTGGCAGTAGCGCCGATAACGCTCTGCTTGCCTTCTTCGACATTGACTTGCTGATCGATGGCCAGCACGCGGATATTGCGCAGGACCGGCTGGACCGAATCGATCGTGCCGCCGCCTGTCGTGCGCGGCGTCTGGTGGGTGACGAGGATATCGACACGGTCGCCGGGCAGGATGAAGCCGCCGGCGGTATTATCGACGCTCACCGGTACGGCCAGGGCGCGCATACCGGGGCTGAGCATGACGGCCATGTAGCCGCCTTCGTCGGCGCGGACGATCTTGGCGTCGATGATCGGTTCATTAGCGAGAATGGCTTCGCGCGTCACGCCGCCGACATAGGCTTCCTTGGTGGGAGACGGGGCCACCTTGTCGGCGACCGCCTGGACCAGCTCGCTGGCGGGCTTCTTGACGGCGACGGGGCCATCCTTAGGGTCGCCCTTCTTTGCCGTTGCGTCTTCGCTGCCGGCGGCCGGAGCCGCGGCGGCGGGCGCGCCGCCATCGACAATGTAGGCGGGATTGAGGGTATTGACCGGCCAGTCCTGCCAATTGAGATCGGCTTCGGTGATACGGGCACCGGCGGGCAGATCGCGGGCGGCGACAAGCACACGGACGGTCGGTTGCGCCGGCGGCGCCTGGACGGAGGCTTCGGCCTTGTGCGATCCGCTGCCGGCCATCATGCCGCGCACCAGAAAGGCCAGGATCAGCGCCGCGATGGCCGCGAGACCGATAACGGCGTAGCGTGACGTCTTCATTGACCCCATATCCCCTGAGAAAATCTGACTCTGAGAAAATCCGGCAATCCGCGTCATGCGGGCCAAATCATCTGCGAAATTGAACTTAAGGAATCTTCGCTTAAGGTTAGTTAACGTTCACCTAAAGAAAGTATGCGGACGCATAATTCTTTAGATTCATGGAGATTTCCGGATTTTGGCATCCGGTGCCGCAAACCTAGAGCGCCGGCAGGGGCAGCAGGCCGCTCATGAAATCGCTCTGCCACAGGGCGGCGATGCCGCCGACGCAGATGGCGATGCCATAGGGAATACCACCCTTCGGCTCCAGATGCTGGCCGAGCCAGTGCGGCAGTTTGGGAGCATAAAGCGAGAAGAACTGGCGCAGGGCCAGCAGGCCCAGGGTCAGGACTCCGCCGAAGATCGCTGTATAGAGAAGCAGGGCCACAAAGCCATGAAGGCCAAGCCACAAAGAAGCGGCCGCGATCAGCTTGGCGTCGCCGCCACCCATGAAACGCAGGGCGAAAAGCGTCATGCCGAGCACCAGTCCGGCGAGGCCGAGGCCGAGATGGATGCCCCAGCCGGCGAGGCTGAGATGGGCCAGCAGGCCGACCGGCACGAAAAGAACCGCCAGGCCAAGGGTCAGGCGGTTGGGAATGGTCATGGTGGTGAGGTCAGACACTGCGGCCCAGAACAGCGCGATCGGATACAGACAGGCCAGCAGTATAGTTATCGACACGGACAATACCTCGAACGGGATGAGTGGCCGTGTGTAAGTAGCAGCTCCGGGTTAAGCAGTGCTTATCAGCCGGGGTTTGTCGCGCCGCCGACGGCGGTCCCGATCTTGTTATACATGACCCCCGTGGCCTCGGTATAGTGATGTATGGCCGTGACGATGGCAACAAAGATCAGGCCGGCGATCAGGCCGTATTCGATTGCTGTTGCACCACTTTCATCCGCCAGGAATTGCTTGAACATCTGCCTGCACCTGCAAGTATAGGGGCCAAAAAGAACGGGCCGCAGACAGTGTTTCGTCTGCGGCCCGAATACTTTCAGTCCGTCAGGACTAAGCTTTTAGGCTTAGGCCGCCGGCGTAACGGCCGTCTGGATCTTCGTGAAGGTCAGGCCGAGGTTGGAGCCAACAGCACCCAGAACGGTGATCAGGGCGACGGCGATCAGAGCGGCGATCAGGCCATACTCGATGGCGGTGGCGCCGGATTCGTCCTTGGCAAAGCGATTGAAGAACTTGGTCATGTGATTTCTCCTGGATAATTTTAAAGCAAGTGAACCATTTTCGTATCGGGTACCGAGTAAACGGCTCATTTGCCCCCGAACACGAGATCAAATTAGCAAGCCATGATTAAAGTGAAGTAAACAATCAAATGAAAATAAAATTATTCTATAGTTAATCTGTAGTTACTATTAAAATGAATTAACCTTAATTTGATTTAACGATATTTATCATTGTATTAATGCGTATTTTTTCGCGTTAATATTGCGTTTAGCAAATTTAAACAAATCTTATTTAGCCTGTTTCCTAACGCGGACCTTACGCATGATCCTTATAAAGACACTCAAAGGACCGAAACGGTTTCGGCGACCTGCGAAACACGAGCCATTTGGATAATGAAACACATGAATATCAAATCGACTGGCGTGATGGCCTTTGTGCTCGCCGCCGCTTTCATTTCTTCAGGCATCGCTTCGAGTGCTTCCGCTGCCCAGCGCCTGGTGGTTGAGAAAAACCATTCGGCGCGCATATCGCTGAATGGCGCGGCGGGCTCGGTCATTGTCGCCAATCCGGATATCGCCGATGTCAATGTCGTCGATTCCCGCACGGTATATATTGTCGGCAAGGGCTTCGGTAATTCCAGCGTCATCATTACCGACCAGATGGGCCGTCCGCTGTTCGATGGCGAGGTGGTGGTCACCGCCTCGCAAAAGGGGGCCATCACCGTTTACAAGGGCCTGACCCCCTCCTTGATGGTCTGCTCGACGATCTGCACCTCGGAAGAAGGCGGCAGCAGCAATGCCGGCGCCAGTTCGCCGGTCGCGCTCGGCACGCCCGTGGCAGCGGGTGTTACGCCTTAAGCCCTGTGTCCATCCCCAGTGACAATTGTAAACCGGTTTTAACGGACTATTGACCGAGACCCTGTAATCTGGCCGCGACTTTGACAACAGGGGCGCGAAAACCATCATGCGAGCCAGGCTTGCGGACCTTCATCGGGCCATTGGGGGCCTGAAAGACACGCGCGGTTCCACCGCGGTGGAATTCGCCCTTGTGGCCGGTCCATTGATCTTCCTGATTTGCGCCTGCGCCGAACTGGCGCTGATCTTCCTGGTATCGGTCACGCTCGATAACGCCACGGACAGGGCGTCGCGGGATATTCGCACCGGCCTGACCACCAATGCCAATACCAGTGTTGAGCAGTTCAAGCAGAAGATCTGCGACAAGATGGGCTGGCTCGGCGGCAACTGCATCAGCAGCCTTCAGGTCGATGTCCAGACCTACAGCAGTTTCGCCGACCTGTCGAATGCGCCCCCGCCGATCGAGGATGGCAAGTTCAAGGCATCCAGCTTCAACTTCAATATCGGTCCGGGCTCCAGAATCCAGATGGTGCGCGTCTATTACGAGTGGCCGCTGATTACGCCCCTGCTCGATGGCGCCCTGTCCAAGCTGGGCAATAACGATGCGGTTGTCACCGCCAAAGCCGTTTTCAGAAACGAGCCGTTTTAACATGATCTCCCTGCGCCGCCTCAACCGCCTCGTCACGCTGAAAGCCTTTGGCAAACGTTTTGCCGGCGATGGACGTGGCGTCTCCGCCATTGAATTCGCACTGGTCGCCCCGGTTCTGATCTTGCTTTATCTCGGCATGGCCGAACTGACGCTCGGCATGATGGCTGCGCGCCGCGTCTCGCATCTGGCCGCCACGGTGGGCGACCTGGCGGCGCAGTCGCAGACACTGACGCCGACCAATATCACCGATCTGTGGGCGATCGGCGCCAATATGCTGGATCCTTTCCCGACAAGCGGCACCTCTCTGAGAATCCGCCTGACATCGGTGACGATGCAAAGCACGAAAAAAGGCGACGGTGGACTGGAGCGAGCCTTCCAACTGGACCAAGCACACGGACAGTGACAAGGCGATCACGGATATTACGACCGATCAGATTGCGGTCGGCGAAAGCCTGATCCTGACCGAGGTGGAATATGATTACGATTCACCCATCGGCAATTTCTTCAAGACGGGCACCGTCTTCAAGGACACCTTCATGCACCATCCGCGCAATGGCTCGGAAGTCACCTGCCCGTTGTGCCCCTAACCCTCCAAAACCGATCTGATCAGGGATAGCTTGGTTTCGGTCTCCAAGCGCTCGGCTATCGGGTCGCTGTCGGCCACGATGCCGCCGCCAGCCGCCGCGCGAAAATGCCAGCCGGCCTCATCTTTTTCCAGCGCCAGGGTGCGGATCAGTACGTTTGAGTCCATGGCGCCGCCGGCATCGATGAAGAACAGCGACCCGCAATAGGGGCCGCGCGCCGCTTCCATTTCACAGATCACCTTCATGGCCTGCACCTTGGGCGCACCGGAGATCGAGCCGGGCGGGAAGGTGGCGGTGAGCACATCGGCAGAGGTCTTGCCGGCCCGGAGTTGTGCCGTGACGGTCGAGACGAGATGGTGGACATTGGGATAGGATTCCAGTGCATTCAGCGCCGTGACCCTAACACTGCCGACCTCCGCCACCTTGGAAAGATCATGGCGCATCAGGTCGACGATCATCAGGTTTTCGGCGCGGTCTTTCGCGCTGGCGGAAAGCTCGGCGGCCTGGGCGCTGTCCTCGTCCGGTGTCCGGCCGCGTGGCCGGGTGCCCTTGATCGGGCGGGTTTCCAGGTGGCCCTGAGCATCCAAAGAGATGAAGCGTTCCGGACTGTTGGACAGGACCGCCCGATCGCCGAGGGTCAGGAAGCCGCCGAAAGGCGCCGGCCCGCGGTTATGCAGCGCCGCTATCAACCGGCCGGGGCTGGCGCCTGGTTGCAGCCGACCGCTCCAGCCGCGCGCCAGATTGGCCTGGAACAGGTCGCCGGCGTGGATCTGCCGCACCAGCGCCGCCACCTTGTCCTCGTGGACCTCATCCGGTGTTTCAAGGTCGAGCGGTCTTTCGGTAAATGGTCTATCTTGCGGATCGGTAACGGGGGTTGCGGCATAAAGCGCCGCCAGGGCGTCGCGTGAGGCTTCAGCCTCGGCCAGTGTGGCGCCGCGTCCGATAGCGGTCAGGGTGCGCTCGTGATGATCAAAGGCCAGAACCGCCGGATAGCACAGCATGACCAGTTCAGGCCACGGCTGGCGGCCTTCGATGCGGAAGGGTCGGCGCTTCATGCCCTCCAGCCGCAGGCCCAGCTCGAACGCGGCCATGCCGACCAGTCCGCCGGAAAAGGGCGGCAGATCACTCCGGTGGTGATCGGCCGTGATGGGGGCGGTCGCTTCGCGCAGAAAATCAGCCGTTTCGCGCGGATCGTCATAGGCGAGATGCGATTCCGCGATGGGTTGCGCCAGCAGGTAGCTATACCGGCCGCGTGCGCCGCCATCGGACAGGAAGCCGGCCGCAAAGGCGTGGTCCAGCCAGCCTTCCAGCCGTGTGCCCACCGCCTCGTAAGGCAGTTTTTTTTGCGCAGCAATAGCGAGAGAGATGGCCGAAAACGGCAACATTCACAGCAACTTGATTCGATAGTGAGGGCCAAAAGGCTCACAATGATATCAGGATGTAGCCCCTGTCGACAAGCCCGCGTCAGATGACGCCCGCCCGCACCGGTTATATCCTATGGATGGAGGTCCATTGATCTGACTGGAGCGGTTTGCCTTAACAGCAACCCGCTCCTTTTGTATTAGCGGAACGGCGGCTCGTCGAAGGCCCTGAGCTTGCGGCTGTGAAGCTTCGGGCCGAAGTCGCGCAATATGCCGACCGTCTCAATGCCGATCCGGATATGTTCGGCGATGGCGCGTTCATAGAAATGATTGGCCTGGCCCGGCAGTTTCAGTTCACCATGCAGCGGCTTGTCGGAGACGCACAGGAGCGTGCCGTAAGGGACGCGGAAGCGATAACCCTGCGCTGCCAGGGTCGCCGACTCCATATCGATGGCGATGGCACGCGACTGCGAAAACCGGCGGGCGGAAAGCGAATATTTCAGTTCCCAGTTGCGATCATCGGTGGTGACGACCGTGCCGGTGCGCAGGCGCTTTTTCAGCTCTTCGCCATCCTGGCCGGTGACGCGCACCGCCGCCTGATGGAAGGCCTGCTGCACTTCGGCGATCGGTGGAATGGGAATCTCGATCGGCAGCACGTCGTCCATCACATGGTCATCGCGCAGGTAAGCGTGGGCCAGCACATAGTCGCCGATGCTTTGCGAAGCGCGCAGGCCGCCGCAATGGCCGATCATCAGCCAGGCGTGGGGTCGCATGACGGCGAGGTGGTCGGTGATGTTCTTGGCATTGGACGGGCCGACGCCGATATTGACCAGCGAAATGCCCTGCCGGCCGTGCGCCATCAGGTGATAGGCCGGCATCTGGTGCTTGCGCCACGGGGAGCTAGCGATCAGGGCCTCCGGATCGGGCGTATCCTTCGTGATAGTGAAGTTGCCGCAGCAGGACAACGCGGTGTACGGACTATCCGGCTTTTTGAGCTGTTCCAGCGCGTAGGCGACGAAGACATCGACATAGCGGTTATAATTGGTCAGCAGGATATAGCCCTGGGTATGTTCGGCCGGGGTGCCGGTATAATGCTTCAGGCGCGCAATGGAAAAATCGCTGCGCAGGCCATCGAATAACACCAGGGGATGATGGCCTTCGGCATCGATAAACGAAATACCATCGGCCACTTCATTGCCGATCAGGGCCAGTTCGGTGGCCGGGAAATGACGGGAGAGGTCTATGGCCGAGACGCTGTTGAGGTCAAGCCCGGCGCCATCGAGCACATACGGATAGGGGATTTCCTGGTCGGACAGCGATACGGTGCATTCGGCGCCATAGTCACGGATCAGCAGATCGAGTTGTTCCTCGATATAGTCGCCGAAAATATCAGGCCGCGTGATCGAGGAGGAATAGGTGCCGGGGCGCGAAAAGCGGGCATAGGCGCGATTGACCTCCGGGTGGCGGTTGGCGAGCACCAAGGCCTCGTCCTCGTCATCCAGCACGCCTTTCCAGACGATGGCCAGCTTGGGATAGCAGTAGCGCCCGGCATCGCGCAGCGGGCGCGAGGGTTTCTGGCGGGTGGCGAGATAGGCTTGCAGATCAGTCTGGAGCGCGGCCACGGCTTCATCATAGATCTGGCGGAGCTGGCGGACGATTTCGGCGGCGGAGGTGTTGGGAGCCGTTCTTTTCTTTTCTTTTTCATGCCGTTAGCATAGCACGCAGAACGTCAATTTTCTATGACAACGTGTTCGCCATCGGCCTCAGTCCCAGTTCGCGCAACAGATGGGCGTCGGTGCCGGGTTGCGGATTGGGCGTGGTCAGGAGGGTGTCGCCGATAAAGATCGAGTTGGCGCCGGCCATAAAACACAGCGCCTGTAACTCTTCGCTCATTTCATTGCGGCCGGCCGAAAGGCGCACCATCGATTTCGGACAGAGGATGCGTGCCACGGCAATGGTGCGGACAAATTCGATGCCGGAAATGCCGCCGTCAGCGCCGACCTTATCACCAAGCGGCGTGCCGGAAATGACGACCAGATTATTGATCGGGATCAGATCCGGGTGATGGGGCAGGGTGGCCAACTGATGCAGGAACGACACCCGATCGGCGCGCACCTCGCCCATGCCCATAATGCCGCCACAGCAGGTCTTCATGCCGACATCGGAGACGGCTTGCAGCGTGTCCAGCCGTTCCTGATAGGTGCGGGTGGTGACGACGCTGTCGTAATATTCCGGCGAGGTATCGAGGTTGTGGTTGTAGTAGTCGAGGCCGGCGTCTTTCAGCGCCTGCGCCTGATCGGGCGTAATCATGCCGAGCGTCGCGCAGGTTTCCAGTCCCATCGCCTTGACCCCGCCGATCATGGCGGCCAGCGCCGGCACGTCACGGTCCTTCAGATCGCGCCAGGCGGCGCCCATGCAGAAACGCTGCGCCCCGCCCTCTTTCGCGGCCCGCGCTTCGGAGAGCACCTTTTCAACCGCCATCAGCTTGCCGGCTTTCAGGCCGGTATCAAAATGCGCCGATTGCGAACAGTAGCCGCAGTTTTCCGCGCATCCGCCGGTTTTTACGGAAAGCAGTTGCGACAGCTGCACTTCCGATGGATCAAAGCTCTGGCGATGCACCGTGGCCGCCTGGAAGACCAGTTCCATGAACGGCAGGTCGAACAGGGCGGCGATCTCGTCGTTAGACCAATCGTGGCGGAGTGTAAAAGCGGCTGCGTTCATCATCAAATCCTTAGCTTTGCGCCTTGATTAGTCCAAATGCGCCATTTCGGCACCCAAATTCTGCTCATTTCGGGCGATAATCTGTGGCCATGATTATAGACCGCCGCCAGATGATGACTGCCTTTACGGCCCTGGGCTTTACCGCTTCCATGGCTCGCGCGGAAGCCATGGGCTTTGATCTGTGCCTGACTAATGAGGGCCTGATTATGCCGGTCATGGTGGGCGGCCAATTCTTGCAGGGTATTCTCGATTGCGGCGCCAGCGCCACCCTGATGGATGCCGGGGTTGCCGAAAATCTCGGTCTGGCCGCTATTAGCGAACGGCGTGGACAAGCGGTTTACGGCCAGATTACCGCGGGTGAAAGTGCGCCGGTACATATCCGTGCGGGTGATGCGGCCTACACGGCGCCGGTCATGATCCTGCCGATGCGGCAGGCCGGTTTGACCTCGGATATGCTGATCGGACGCGATATCCTGTCGTCCTTTCCGCTCGATCTTGATGGCCCGGCTCAGCGCGCCAGTTTCCGACGCCAGCGCCCCGCCGCCGGCATGAGGCCAATTCCTTTATCGCGCAGCCCGAAAGGCGCTCTGGTGGTGGATATCCAACTGGAGGGCCTGCCGGTCCGCGCCAGTCTCGATACCGGCGCCAATACCGCGCTGATCCTGCGAAGGCATTGGGCGAAGCGGAACGGCCTGCTGGACGGTCGCCAGCAATCCACGGCCCTGGGCGGCGATATCAACGGCTTGCGCACGCTCACCCTGAGCCCGATCCGCGATATCCATATCGGCGGCGTGGTTTTCCATGATCTCTCCGCCGAGATTTCCGATAATGTGCTGGAACACGATGTCACGGTCGGCCTCGATGTTCTCAGGCGCCTGCATACCTACTGGGATGTGCCGGCCGGAAGGCTGTGGCTGGCACCGACTTCCGACACCATATAAAGATATCTTTATATGTTTATTGCCAATTCGCTGCCGGATCGTTATAAGCCGTCTCATATCTCTTGAAACGGAATCTGATCATGGCCGACTATATTGTAAAAGACCTCTCGCTCGCCGCCTTTGGCCGCAAGGAAATCGACATCGCCGAGGGCGAAATGCCGGGCCTGATGGCCACGCGCGAGGAGTTCGGTAAGGACAAGCCGCTGAAGGGCGCGCGCATCGCCGGTTCGCTGCACATGACGATCCAGACCGCCGTGCTGATTGAAACCCTGCAGGCCCTGGGCGCCGAAGTGCGCTGGGCGTCGTGCAACATCTTCTCGACCCAGGACCATGCCGCCGCCGCCATCGCCGCCGCCGGCACGCCTGTCTTCGCCATCAAGGGCGAAACCCTGGAAGAATACTGGGACTACGCCCACAAGATCTTCGAATGGCATGACGGCGGCTATCCGAACCTGATCCTCGATGACGGCGGCGACGCCACGCTTCTCTGCGTTTTGGGCCCGAAGGCCGAGCAAAACCCGGCCCTGCTCGATAATCCGCAGAACGAGGAAGAAGAAGCGCTCTACACCGTGATGAAGCGCTACCTCAAGGAAAAGCCCGGCTTCTATTCGGCCATCCGCGACGCCATCAAGGGTGTCTCCGAAGAAACCACCACGGGCGTTCACCGCCTCTACGCCATGGCGCAGAAGGGCGACCTGCCTTTCCCGGCGATCAATGTCAACGACTCGGTGACCAAGTCGAAGTTCGACAACCTCTATGGTTGCCGAGAATCCTTGGTCGATGCCATCCGCCGCGCCACCGATGTCATGCTGGCCGGCAAGGTCGCGGTCGTGCTGGGCTATGGAGATGTCGGCAAGGGCTCCGCAGCCAGCCTGCGCAACGGCGGCGCCCGCGTCATCGTGACCGAAGTCGATCCGATCTGTGCCCTGCAGGCGGCCATGGAAGGCTATGAAGTCCGCACGGTCGAGGAAGTGGCCTCAAGCGCGGATATCTTCGTCACCTGCACCGGCAACAAGGACGTGCTGCGCCTGGAGCACATGCGCGAGATGAAGCACAACGCCATCGTCTGCAACATCGGCCACTTCGACTCGGAAATCCAGATCGCGGCCCTGCGCAATTTCAAGTGGGACGAGATCAAGCCGCAGGTCCACCACGTCGAATTCCCGGACGGCAAGAAGATCATCGTCCTCTCCGAAGGCCGCCTGGTCAATCTGGGCAATGCCACGGGCCACCCGTCCTTCGTCATGTCGGCCTCGTTCACCAACCAGACCCTGGCGCAGATCGAACTATGGGTGAACGGCAAGACCTATGACAAGTCGGTCTACACCCTGCCCAAGCACCTCGATGAAAAGGTGGCCCTGCTGCACCTGGCCAAGCTCGGTGCGAAACTGACCGTCCTGAACCAGGAACAGGCCGACTATATCGGTGTTCCGGTCGATGGCCCGTTCAAACCGGATCATTACCGCTACTAAGCCCGCATAGACCGGTGCAAAGGTGAAATGCCTTTGCACCGGCGAATTGGGTGCCCTGCCGGCGTAATGACGATCAAAAGCCCGTCATCGTAAAAATTTTACTTGTTCGCTTGCGGCTGCACATTGCGCAAAGCGGTACCCGTTTCGCGGTCTCGTGGTTTCCCAGCTTCTCGATTTTCTTGATGGCTGTTAATTTTCACCGAGAACTGACCCAGTATTTTCACCTAGAACTGACCCGCCTAAAAGGTATAATCCTATGGGTCATGTTGGGGTCAAGTCACAGTTTTCTCCCTTCTCGATTTCACTGTTGCGGTGCTTGCCTTGAAGCGGAAGCTGTCGTTTCCGGTTTCAAGGATTATGGCAGTGATGCGTGAGCCGGTCGAGCAGCGCGGTGGTCATCTTGGCATCGCCGAACACACCCGCCCATTCGCTGAAGCTGAGATTGGTGGTTATGACGACGCTGGTCTGTTCGTAGAGCCGGCTTAGCATGTGGAACAACAAGGCGCCGCCGGACGCGCTGAACGGCAGGTAGCCCAGCTCATCGAGGATGACCATATCGAGCTTGAGTAACCGGTCCGCCATTTGGCCGACCTTGCCCTGGGCCTTTTCCTGTTCAAGCAGGTTGACCAGTTCGATGGTCGAGAAGAAACGCACCTTCTTTCGATGATGCTCGACAGCCTGCACGCCCAGCGCTGTGGCGACATGGGTTTTGCCAGTGCCAGGTCCCCCGATCAGGACAACGTTGTGCGCACCGTCGATAAACTCACATCGATGTAACTGCCGCACAAGCGCTTCATTGACCTCACCGGAAGCAAAGTCATAGCCCGACAGGTCTTTGTAGGCCGGGAAGCGGGCCGATTTGATCTGATAGGCAATAGACCTGACCTCCCGCTCAGCCGTTTCGGCCTTCAGAAGCTGGGACAGGATTGGCATCGCGCTTTCAAACGCAGGCGAGCCCTGCTCGGTCAGTTCGCCTGCGGCCTGGGCCATGCCGTACATTTTCAGAGCTCGTAGCATGATGATAATGGCCGCACTGGCGGGATCATGACGCATGACGGCCCTCCGTGCGCAAGGCATCATAGCGCTCAACATTAGCCAGGGGTTCCTGCCTCAGCCGCAGCGCCTGTGGCGCATCGATTGTATCGGGCGGCGTTGTCCCGTCGATCAGGCGATGCAGCAGGTTCAGGATGTGTGTCTTGGTTGGCACGCCACCAGCCAGTGCCAGCTCAACGGCTTGCAAGACGACCTGTTCGTCATGTTGAAGAACAAGGGCCAGGATTTCGACCATTTCCCGATCGCCACCAGGGCGTTTGAGGAGGTGCCCCTGAAGCCGCCGGAAGGATTCCGGCAGATCAGTGAATGGCGCGCCGTTACGCAGGGCGCCTGGCTTGCGCTGGATCACCGCCAGATAGTGACGCCAATCGTAGACGGTGCGACCAGGCGTATGATGGCTGCGATCTATAATCCGTTGATGCTCGCACAGGATCTGACCTTCCGCCGCCACGACGATGCGATCTGGATAGACGCGCACGCTGACCGGGCGGTTGGCGAACGAGGCCGGCACGCTGTAGCGATTGCGCTCCAAATGGATCAGGCACGTCGGGGTCACCCGTTTGGTATGTTCGACGAAGCCGTCGAACGGCCGCGTGGGCGCCATTAAGTAGTCCTGCTCTTCCGCCCAGACATCCGCAATCGTCCCCGGCAGTTCACCATGCGGGATTTCCCGCCAGTAAGCGATACACCGCTCTTCCAGCCAGACATTCAGAGCCGCCAGGTTCGGGAAGCTGGGTATCGGTATCCATAGCCGGTGACGGGCATCCTGGACGTTCTTCTCGACCTGTCCCTTCTCCCAGCCTGACGCCGGATTGCAGAACTCGGCATCGAACAGATAATGACTGGCCATCGCCTGGAAGCGCAGGTTCACCTGCCGCGCCTTGCCGACTCCGATCTTATCGACCGCCGTTCTCATATTGTCATAAATACCCCGCCGCGGCACCCCGCCCAGCACGCGGAAGGCTTCGACATGAGCATCGAACAGCATCTCATGCGTCTGAAGCGGATAGGCCCTGAGGAAGAAGGCCCGGCTGTATGCCAGCTTGAAGTGGGCTACCTGAAGCTTGGTGCGCTCGCCACCCAGAACGGCCCAGTCCTCGCTCCAGTCGAACTGGAAGGCTTCGCCGGCCTCGAAGGCCAGGGGTACGAAGGTCCCGCGGCCAGTTGTTTGCTGGTCACGCAAACGACTGGCTTTCCAATCCCGCGCAAAAGCCGCCACACGACCATAGGATCCCTCGTAACCCAAGGCAATCAGATCGCCGTGGAGCTGTTTGATGGTGCGCTTTTGCTTGCGAGACTTGCCAGTTTCAATCTTCAGCCAATGCGCCAGTTTCTCAGCGTACGGGTCCAGCTTACTGGGCCGGTCCGGCACCCGATACTTCGGCTCAACAGCGTCAGATCGTAGGTATCTGCGGATAGTGTTGCGGGACAATCCTGTCCGCCGCGATATCTCCCGGATCGATATCCGATCACGGAAAGCCCAGCGTCTGATGACGCTCAATAGTGCCATGTCTATCACTCCAAGGCCCTCGCTGTCTGACAACGAGGGGAGTTTCACATGGGTCAATTCTCAGTGAAAATTACGAGGCCAAGTGGGTCAGTTCTAAGTGGAAATCAACACAGTTAAGCCGCGATGGACAATTTGACCCCCAGCGCCTTCGTCATAGCCAGAAGCGTAGACAAGGTCGGGTTACCATTCTCACCGACCGCCTTATATAGTGCGGCGCGCGTGAGGCCGGTCGCCTCGGCGAGGTCCTGGACGCCTTTGGCGCGGACGACATCGCTAAGAGCCGTGCGAATAAGGGCCATATTGCCTTCCTCAAACGCAGCTTCCAGATAGGCCGCAATCATCTCCGGACTGTCCAGATATTCGGCCGCGTCAAATTTTCGCGTTGACTTCTTCATCCGTATATCTCCGCCAATACCTTTGCCTGCTCAATGTCGGCCTGCTGACTTTTCTTGGTTCCGCCGCAAAGGAGCACGATCATCACGCGGCCTCGTTGTATGAAATACAGACGGTAGCCCGGACCGTAATCAATGCGGGCCTCGCTGACGCCTTCGCCAACCGGCTTCACGTCTCCAAGATTGCCGAGCGAGAAACGAGTAACTCGGGCAACAATACGGGCCTTGGCCCGGACATCCCGCAAGTCAGTCAACCACTCGGCAAATTCCTCGGTCTGATGCACTTCAAACATTGGCAAAATGCGCCCTTTGCGCAGTTTTGTCAACTATAGTTTTCATTTCTGTGACTGGCTGGTTCTTCAAAGCATCAAGGTAATCAGACCACCACTGCGCCATCCGCACACGCTCGTCCCAGTGCTTGCCTCTGTGATAAATCGCTCGCACGGCGTCGCCGCCCTGGTGCGCCAGGGCACGTTCGATCGCATCGGGTGACCACAGGCCGGATTCGTTCAGCAAGGAGCTGGCAGTGCTTCTGAAGCCGTGCGAGGTCATCTCATCCGCCGTGAAGCCCATGCGCCTCAGTGCGACATTGAGCGTGTTTTCAGCCATAGGATTTTGCCACGAGCTGACGGCTGGAAAGACATACTGGCTCCTACCTCGGCACAGCGCCGCTTCGCCCAGGATGGCGAGAACCTGGGATGACAGAGGCACGGTATGGTCGTTGCGCATCTTCATCTTGGCCGCTGGAATGCGCCAGACGGCTTTATTCAGGTCGAACTCCTCCCATTCAGCGTGGCGTAGTTCTCCCGGACGTACAAAGACATGGGGCAACATCTTAAGCGCCAGGGAGCAAAGACCGTGACCTCGGTATCTGTCGATGGCGCGCAGCAGGCGGCCCACTTCTTCGGGCTCTATAAGCGCGGCGTGATGTTTGACCTTCGGGGCGATCAATGCCTCTCCGAGATCGGCAGCCGGGTTGAAACGGCACCTTCCGGTGATCACGGCATAGCGAAACACCCTCGCGGCGAACGCCCGAACCCGCTTGGCAGTTTCGTGGTTTCCCAGCCCTTCAATTTTCTTGATGGCCGCCAGAAGCTCCACGGGCTCTATCGCTGTCACAGGCCGGTAGCCAACATCCTTTTCCAAAAGCGAATTGAACCAGCGAAGCTTGGTCATAGTCGCTCCTGCCAGGCCATCTTGCTCCCGCTTTTCTACAAATTCGTCCGCAATGGCCTTGAATGTGTTTGCTGCTTCAATTGCCGCAGCAGTCTGCCTTCTCTTCTTCTCCAGACCGGGATCGACGCCATCGGCGATAAGGGATCGGGCTTGGTCGCGCCGCCCCTGGCGTCTTTCAAGCTCACGTCCGGATAGCCGCCGAGGGATAATTGTTTTTCAGCGCCACCGAAGCGGTACTTGAACCGCCAGAGCTTCCCGCCGGTGGGCGTGACGACGACCAACAGTCCGCCGTCGTCGTAAAGTTTATACTTGGTCGCTTGGGGCTTCGCATTGCGCAAAGCGGTATCAGATAGTGCCATTGCGTTTGTCCTAAAAGCAGGACCGCACCGCTGAGAAATCCCCCCAAAAGTCCCCCCAACAAGGGCGAATGCAGGCGGACTCCAGCGGACGGAGTTGAACTCAACGTCTTATAACTAGCACATTTTAAAGGGTTTTTCAATTTTTCGCGGACACCCGCGAACCCCTAGATGGTGCCCAGGAAAGGACTCGAACCTTCACGGCCGTTAAGCCACTGGCACCTGAAGCCAGCGCGTCTACCAATTCCGCCACCTGGGCACTTACTTAGGTGGTAGTCTCCGCCGATTTCTCCGCGAAGGCGGCGACCTATAGGGGCAAACTTTTCGCCGGTCAACGCCTTTGATGACGATTTACACAAAAGTTTTCACACTTTCCGCCTTAACCAATTCCTTATTTCCCAAACCGTGAACCCTATCGGTTTTTTGCGCCCGCCGTTTTCTTCTGTTACCGCCCCAGAAGCGTTGGAGATCGCCATGCTGCAAAGATATCTTCAGGCTCTTATTCAGCAAGGCAGGCTGACTGTTCGGATCAATCCCGGCAAGACCTTTACTTTCGGCAATTTGATACCGGACAGGCCCGATCTGGATGTCGCCATCTGGATCAACAGCCCCTGGACGGCCTTCAAGATCGGCCTGCATCCTTATCTCTATTTCGGCGAAGCGGTCATGGAGGCCGACCTGATCGTTGAAAAAGGCAGCCTCTGGAACCTGATGGAACTGATCGGGCTGAACCTGCAAAACGCGCCTGACCGTGGCTGGCTGTCGCGCCTGCTGCACGGCATCAAGCGCTTCCTGCCGGTCCATTCGCTCAGTGCCTCGCGCGCTAATGTGGCGCACCATTATGATCTGTCGGAAAAGCTCTACCGTCTGTTTCTCGATGAGGACATGCAGTATTCCTGCGCTTATTTTCAGTCGCCCCAGGCGTCGCTGGAAGAGGCGCAGATCGCCAAGAAGGACCATATCGCCGACAAGCTTTATCTCACGCCGGGCCAGAGTGTGCTCGATATCGGCTGCGGCTGGGGCGGCATGGCGCTGCACCTGGCGAAGCAGGCCGGCGTCAATGTCACCGGTGTGACCCTTTCGACCGAACAACTGGCTGTGGCCGAACAGCGCGCCCTGGCGCCGAGTGTCAATGCCCGCGTGCGCTTCGAGCTGTGTGACTACCGCGAGGTCAGCGGCCTGTTCGATCGCATTGTCAGCGTCGGCATGTTTGAGCACGTCGGGCTGGCCGGTTTTGATGGCTATTTCCAGACCGTGGCCGACCGGCTGAAGGACGACGGTGTGGCGCTGATCCATACCATTGGTCGGCGTGGCAAGACCGGCGGGCGTTCGGCCTGGCTCAACAAATATATCTTCCCCGGCGGTTATATTCCGAGTTTATCGGAAATAACGGACTCGGTCGAAAAAATCCGGGCTATACATCACTGATATCGAGCCGTTGCGCCTGCACTATGCCGAGACCCTGCGGCACTGGCGTGAGCGTTTCCTGGCGCACCGCGAGGAGATCGCCGCCCTCTATGACGACCGCTTCTGCCGCATGTGGGAATTTTATCTCTGCTGGTGCGAACTCGGTTTTCGCTACGGTGACCTCATGGTCTTCCAGGTGCAACTGGCAAAACGGCTCGATACCCTGCCGATCACCCGAGACTATATGATGCCGCAGGCGTCAGCCCGCGTGGCCGAAGAAGCCGCCGGCGAAACGCTGAAAGGCGTTGCCCGCGCCGCTCAGGCGATCCGGCAGGGCGAAGCGCGGTAAGAACAGCGCCACCGTGCGGCGCGGATTGAAATCGCGCATGGGAATCCGCACGACATCCGGCGCCTGGTAGCAATCCGGCATCACGGTGATGCCCACACCGGCGCCGACCATGCTGAGGGCGCGCTCGTCCTGAGCCGTGCGGTAAACGAGCGGCGGACGGACATTGCGATCGGTGAAATGACGGCTGGTTTCGCTCAGCACTTCGCAGCGCGAGCGGACAATCATCGACTCATTGGCCAGATCTTCGCCCCGTATGACGGCCTCGCCCGCCAGCCGGTGCGTGACAGACAGCGCCAGTTGGTAACCTTCCTCAAAGAGCGGCAGGCTGGTGTTATCCTCGACCCGGCGCAGCGAAAGCGCATAATCCAGGCCGCGTTCATCGAGGCGATTGAGCAGTTCCTGTTCGCTGCCGTCATAAAGATCGAAACGGATGCCGGGATGTGCCGCCGAGAAGCCGGCCAGCAGACGCGCCACCAGGGCTGCCGGCAGGGTTTGCAGCACACCCAGCCGCAACACATCGGCGGTTTCGGTCCGGGAGATTTCGGCAGCGGCCATATTGACTTCGTGCAGGATCGCCTTGGCGCGCGGCAAAAAGCGCGAACCGGCCGTCGTGAGAAAGACGCGCTTGTTGTTGCGCACGAACAGATCGACGCCCAACTGCTCTTCCAGCCGCTTGATTCCGGCCGAAAGCGTTGGCTGGGTGATCAGGCAAGCGGCCGCCGCCTTGGTGAAGCTGCCGGTTTCGACCACCGCCAGGAAATAGCGCAGAAGGTACAGTTCCATAATCTATTCAATGGCGTTTATTCATAGATATTGTCTATGCACAGAATTGTGACTATCAATTTTTCCAATTGAGGCCAGGCGCGTACTATCCTCCCTGAAAACGTGAGACAGGGATCATATGACCGCCTTCAGAAGCGAGATCGACACAGGCTCGGATGAGTTTCGCGCCAATGCCGCGCGGATGCAGGCGCTGGTGGATGACCTGCGAAGCCTGACCGCGCACATCGCTCAGGGCGGGTCGCCATCGGCACGTGAAAAACATACGGCGCGCGGCAAGCTTCTGCCCCGCGATCGTGTTGCCGGGTTGATCGATCCGGGCTCGTCGTTTCTCGAATTTTCCGCCCTGGCGGCGCACAGGGTCTATCATGACGAGGTGCCGGCGGCGGGCCTGGTCACCGGCATCGGCCGGATTTCTGGCACAGAATGCGTCGTCGTCTGCAACGACGCCACGGTAAAGGGCGGCACCTATTATCCGCTGACGGTCAAGAAGCACCTGCGGGCACAGGAGATCGCCCAGACCAACAACCTGCCTTGCGTCTATCTGGTCGATTCCGGCGGCGCCAACCTGCCCAACCAGGACGAGGTCTTTCCGGACAAGGACGATTTCGGCCGTATCTTCTTTAACCAGGCGCAGATGTCGGCCAGCGATATCCCGCAGATCGCTGTGGTCATGGGCTCCTGCACCGCCGGCGGCGCCTATGTGCCGGCCATGAGCGACGAATCGATTATTGTCCGTAACCAGGGCACCATCTTTCTGGCGGGGCCGCCGCTGGTCAAGGCGGCCACAGGGGAAGTGGTCTCGGCAGAGGATCTTGGCGGCGGCGATGTCCATGCGCGCGTCTCCGGTGTGGTCGATCATCTGGCGGCCGATGACGCCGATGCCCTGCGCATTGCCCGCCGCATTGTCGGTCATCTCAATCGCCCGAAAAAGATCGGGCTGGCAATGCGGCAGGCGGTTGAGCCGCTCCACGAGGCCGAGGAGATTTACGGTATTATCCCCGCCGACACGCGCCAGCCTTTCGATGTGCGTGAGATTATCGCCCGGCTGGTCGATGGCTCCGAATTCGATGAATTCAAAAAGCTTTACGGTGAGACGCTCGTCTGCGGTTTCGCCCATCTCTACGGCTATCCGGTTGGCATCATCGCCAATAACGGCGTGCTGTTTTCCGAAAGTGCGCTGAAAGGGGCGCATTTTATAGAATTGTGCTGCCAGCGCGGCATCCCGCTGATTTTCCTGCAAAATATCACAGGCTTTATGGTCGGCAGACAGTATGAAAACGAAGGGATTGCCCGCCACGGCGCCAAGATGGTCACGGCGGTCGCCTGCGCCAACGTACCGAAATTCACGGTCATCATCGGCGGATCTTATGGCGCCGGAAACTACGGCATGTGCGGCCGCGCCTATGATCCGCGTTTCCTGTGGATGTGGCCCAATGCACGGATTTCGGTCATGGGTGGTGAACAGGCGGCCAATGTGTTGGCCACGGTGAAGCGCGACGGCATCGAGGCGAAGGGCGGCCAATGGAGCGCCGAGGACGAGGCCGCCTTCAAGGCGCCGATCCGTGACACCTACGAGGCGCAGGGCCACCCCTATTACGCCTCCGCCCGGCTGTGGGATGACGGCGTCATCGACCCCGCGGATACCCGCCGCGTACTGGGCCTGGGACTATCCGCCGCATTGAATGCCCCGATTGCCCCCACCAGGTTTGGTGTCTTCAGGATGTAACCGCCGAAAAGGAAACGCCCTCAAGCAGCGTAGCGGTAGGGCAAAGGAGAAAGCCATGCAGGATATCACCGTAGACGCCGATGAACGCGGCGTTGTCCGCGTCACACTCAATCGCCCCGCCGTCCATAATGCCTTCAATGAGGGCATGATCGGCGAACTGACCGACGCCTTCGCCGATCTCGGCAAGCAGGATGGCGTGCGCGTCATCGTTCTGGCCGGCAATGGCGCCAGTTTCAGCGCCGGGGCCGATCTCAACTGGATGAAGCGCGCCGCCGAACAGGACGAATACGCCAACCGCGAAGACGCCCTGGCCCTGGCGAAGATGTTCGATACGCTCAATACCTGCCCGAAGCCGGTAGTCGGACTGGTCCACGGCGCGGCGCTGGGCGGCGGTGTCGGGCTGGTCGCCTGCTGCGATGTGGTGATCGCTCAGCCGGAAGTCAGTTTCGGCATGACCGAGGTGCGCCTGGGCCTGATCCCGGCGGTGATCTCGCCCTTCGTCATTGCCAAGGTGGGCCAGTCGGCGGCACGGCGTTACATGCTGACCGGCGAGCGCTTCACGGCGGCGGAAGCCCTGCGCATTGGCCTGATCCATGAGGTCTCAAGCGCGCTGGAAGCCGAGGGCGCCAAGATGGTCGAGGCCCTGCTGGCCGGCGGTCCGGAAGCCATTGCCGACGCCAAGGACCTGATCAGTGATATCACGCGCATGGACGATAAGGGAGAATTGACCGCTCACCGCATCGCCACGCGCCGCGCCTCCGATGAAGGCCGCGAGGGTATTGCCGCCTTCCTTGGCAAACGCAAACCCCACTGGACGGCCTGATGTTCAAACGCATTCTGATCGCCAATCGCGGGGAAATCGCCCGTCGTATCATCCGTACCTGCAAGCGGATGAATGTTGAGACCGTCGCCGTCTACTCCGACGCCGATGCGCGTGCGGCTTTTGTGCGCGAGGCCGACCGCGCCGTGTTGATCGGGCCGGCGGCGGCCAGTGACAGCTATCTCCGTGGAGACCGGATCATCGCCGTGGCGCTGGAAACCGGCGCCCAGGCCATCCACCCCGGCTATGGCTTCCTGTCGGAAAACGCCGAATTCGCGGAAGCCTGCGAGGATGCCAGCCTGGTCTTTATCGGTCCGCGGCCAGACGCTATCCGGGCCATGGCCCTGAAAGGGGCCGCCAAGGCGCTGATGACCGCCGCGGGCGTGCCGGTAACACCCGGTTATCATGGCGATGATCAGGACACGGAGTATCTGGCGGCTGAGGCCGCGCGGATAGGCTTTCCGGTGTTGATCAAGGCCGTGGCCGGGGGCGGTGGCAAGGGGATGCGGCGGGTCGACCGGGCGGAGGATTTTAGTGATGCGCTGATATCGGCACAGCGCGAGGGGCTGAATGCCTTTGGCGATCCCAAGGTGCTGATCGAGAAATATATCGAGGTGCCGCGCCATATCGAAATCCAGCTCTTCGCCGACGAACACGGACATGTCGTTCATCTGTTCGAGCGCGACTGTTCGCTGCAACGCCGCCACCAGAAGGTGATCGAAGAAGCCCCGGCGCCGGGCCTGCCGCAAGCCATGCGCCAGGCCATGGGAGAGGCGGCCGTGAAGGCGGCGCAGGCCATCAAATATCGCGGCGCGGGCACGGTGGAGTTCATCGTTGATGTCTCGAAAGGCATCGAAGGCGCGCCCTTCTATTTCATGGAGATGAACACGCGGCTTCAGGTCGAGCATCCGGTGACCGAGGAAATCACCGGGCTTGATCTGGTCGAATGGCAGTTGCGCGTGGCGGCGGGCGAGCCCTTGCCGAAGACGCAGGACGAATTGACGATCACCGGTCACGCCATCGAGGCGCGGCTCTATGCCGAAGACCCGCAGAATGATTTCCTGCCGGCCACGGGCACGCTGGAACGGCTCGATTTCCCGCAGGCGGCGCGCATCGAATCGGCGGTTGAGGAAGGGGACGTCGTCAGCCCGTTTTATGATCCGATGATCGCCAAGATCGTGGTTCATGGCAATGACCGCAAACAGGCATTGGCGCGGATGCGCGAAGCGCTGATCGCGACGAAACTGCGTGGCCTGGCGACAAACCTTGGCTTCCTGCGCCGAGTGGTGTCCGACGAGGCGTTTTTGGCGGCCGAGATCGATACCGGCTTTATCGCCCGCCATCAGGACAGGTTGCTTCTCCCCTGGCCCGACAGCGAGATCACGCCTTCACAGGCCGATCCGACCTCGCCATGGAATGACATCACCGGCTGGCGGCTCAACCTGCCGCCGCAGTCGCCATTGAACCTGAAGTCGGAAGCCAGCGAGGCGGTTGTGGTTTCCGGCGATGTCAAGGCACCGATGCCGGGCAAGCTTATCGACGTTTTTGTCGCCGTGGGCGAAACGGTTGAGAAGGGCCAGAAGCTGCTGATCATGGGCGCCATGAAGATTGAACACACCATGAAGGCACCGATGGCGGGCGTGGTAAGGGCTGTCCATGCGGCGGCCGGTGACCAGGTGGCAGATAAAGCGCTGCTGGTCGAGATTGAGTAAATAAGGCAAGAAACCCCACCACCACGAGCCAAGAGGCTCGCGGTCCCCCTCCCCAGTAAACTGGGGAGGTATAAGAAAAAGAGGCAGGCGATGATCGATTTCCCCCATCTGCAATTCGGCCATGGCGAGGATATTGAGTCCCTGCGCGAAGGCGTGCGTCGCTTCGCCGAAATCGAGATCGCGCCTTTGGCTGAGGCCGCCGACCGCGATGACCAGTTCCCCATGCCCCTGTGGCGCAAGATGGGCGAGATGGGCGTGCTCGGCCTGACCGCGCCGGAAGCCTATGGCGGCGCCCAGATGGGCTATCTGGCCCACACCATAGCCATGGAGGAAATCTCCCGCGCCTCGGCTTCTATCGGACTTTCTTATGGCGCGCATTCCAATCTGTGCGTCAATCAGATCGTCCGCAATGGCAATGAAGCCCAGAAGGCGAAATACCTGCCGAAGCTGATTTCCGGTGAGTATGTCGGGGCGTTGGCCATGTCGGAAACCGGCGCAGGCTCGGACGTGGTGTCGATGAAACTGCGCGCCGACAAGAAAGGCGACCATTACGTACTCAATGGCTCGAAGATGTGGATCACCAATGGTCCGGACGCGGACGTTCTGGTCGTCTACGCCAAGACCGATCCGGCGGCCGGCTCGAAAGGCATGACCGCCTTTCTGATCGAAAAGGGATTCAAGGGCTTCCTCGGTGGCACAGAAGCTCGACAAACTGGGGATGCGCGGCTCGCATACCGGCGAACTGGTCTTCGCCGATTGCGAGGTGCCGGCGGAGAATGTTCTGGGTACGGAAGGGCGTGGCGCCGGTGTGCTGATGTCCGGTCTCGATTACGAGCGCGTGGTGCTGTCCGGCGGGCCGCTTGGCATCATGCGCGCCTGTCTCGATGTCGTGATCCCCTATATCCACGCGCGCGAACAGTTCGGCAGCCCCATCGGCACCTTCCAGTTGATGCAGGGCAAGCTGGCCGACATGTATTCGACCTGGGCCGCTTGCCGATCTTACGTCTACGCCGTGGCCGCTGCTTGTGACCGTGGCGAAACCACGCGCAAGGATGCTGCGGGCTGCATCCTTTATGCCGCCGAAAAGGCCACCTGGATGGCGGGCGAGGCCATCCAGTGCCTGGGTGGCAACGGCTATACGAACGACTTCCCGGTCGGCCGGTTGTGGCGCGACGCCAAGCTGTACGAAATCGGCGCCGGTACTTCGGAGATCCGCCGGATGCTGATCGGCCGCGAGTTGTTCGAGGAAACCCGATGAATTCTAAAAATATGAGGCCCTCGCACGTCACTCTTTACGAAGTCGGGCCGCGCGATGGCTTGCAGGCGGAGACTGAGATCGTACCCGCCGCCGACAAGATCGCGCTGATCGACACATTGTCCGCATCCGGATTAAATTATATCGAGGCCGCCAGTTTCGTTTCATCGAAGTGGGTGCCGCAGATGGCCGATGCGGCCGAAGTCATGGCTGGCATCACGCGCGCACCGGGCGTAGCCTACCCGGTCCTGTCGCCCAATCTGAAAGGTTATGAAGCCGCGCGTGATGCCAATGCTCAAGTCGTCGCCATCTTCGGCGCGGCGTCGGAAACCTTCAGCCAGGAGAATATAAACTGCTCGATAGATGAAAGCCTTGAACGCTTTGGCTTCGTGATGGAGTCGGCAGCGCGCGACCATATTCGGGTGCGCGGCTATGTTTCGACCGTCATCGCCTGTCCCTATGAAGGGCCGGTCCAGCCCGAAGCCGTGGTGCGCGTGGCAGAACGGATGCTCGACATGGGCTGCTATGAAATTTCGCTGGGTGATACCATCGGTGTCGGTACGCCCGGAGATGTGGCGCGCCTGCTTGACATGGTGCTCAAGGTCATACCGGCGGAAAAACTGGCCGTGCATTTCCACGATACCTATGGCCAGGCCCTGGCCAATATCCTGACCTCGCTCGATTACGGTATTGCCACCATCGATTCCTCGGTCGGCGGGCTGGGCGGCTGCCCCTATGCACCGGGCGCTTCCGGCAATGTGGCGACCGAGGATGTGCTCTACATGCTAAATGGACTGGGCATAAAGACCGGTGTCGATCTCGATGCCATCGTATCGGCGGCCTGGCAGATATCGGATGTGCTGGGCCGCCCGCCGCGCTCGAAGGTGGCGGTGGCGAAAGGCCGGCCTAAAGTCTGAGCTTCAGGAGCTTAAGCGCGCCCGCTGTCAGCAGCGCCGTGGTCAGGGTGATAACCATACCCCAGGCCATATCGATCAGGCTCAGGCGCAGAGGCCAGTCCCGGATCACCGCCAGGGCCGTCAGGTCATAGGTGCCGTAAGCCGCCATGCCGAACAGGGCGGACTTTATCGACAGATCGATGAGGGACGGGCGTCCGCGCCCACCGAAAAGCACCGGGAATATGACCAGCCAGGTCAGGCTAACGCCATACAGCAGATAAAAGGCCGCCGCGGGCACAAGATCGGGCTTTGTACGCATCAGGCCGGCCATGTTCGATCGGTAGAGGGCTTCGGCCGTCAGGCTGAGCCAGGCAAAATCGAGGGCCAGCATGATGACCAGCACGAGTACGAGCGTGACGATAAAAGCGCGGATCATGCTATATCCTCGCAATGGGCTTCAGCAGCCAACCCAGCCAGGTCTTGGGGATGATCGCGGCTTCCTGCGCCACCAGGCACAGGCAGTCGACATCACCCATCATGACCGGCATGTGGCGGTCATCGGTTTCGTCGCACTGGCTGAAATCGCCGCGCTGGTAAAGCCCCTTGTGATCCCGGTATTGCCCCTGCAGCATGACGGTAATTTCGCGCCCGCGATGGGTATGCTCGGGCATTTCCATGCCGGCCCTGACGCACATCAGGTAGGTCTTTGCCCTCTTTGGATCGTCCTGCAGGGCAATCGGCGCCATCCAGACACCGGGCGCGACGAAATAACGGTTGCGGATGTCGACGTTTTGCAGTGACGGCGGCAACTCGAAACCTTCGAGGAACGCCGGCCGTCTGGCCGGTGCAGGCACAGGCGCATCGCGGGTTTCCACAAGCTCGACCGGTCTTTCAATCCGGGCCAGGGCCAGGTCAAGCGCGCTGTCCGACATCGCCACGCCCTCGGTCACTTCCAGCATGGCGCCGCCAATCGCCGTGAAGACTCGCAGGTCATCCCGGCAGTTTGGACACAGATCGAGGTGCGTGCTGACGCTCAAACGCAGGCCCGGCGCCAGCGCACCGCGGAAATAGTCCCACAGAAGATCTTCACCCGGATGGTGAACGGCACTCATGACTTTACTCCGGTACTCTTGCCGTCCATGGCGGTGCGCAGGCGCGTCATGGCCAGGCGCAGGCGGGATTTCACGGTCCCCAGTGGAATGGACAGGGTTTTGGCGATATCGCTTTGCGACAGGTCTTCATAGAAGGACAGGCGCAGGATATCCTTTTGTTCGGGCGGCAATCCATCGAGCAGCCGGGCGACGGCCTGCGCCGATTGCGTGTCGACAATCTGTTCGTCGGCGGCCTTGTCGCCGTCACCTTGCCACAGGTCTTCGGGCAGTTCCCTGACCCGTTTGGCCTTGCGCGCGGCATCGATGCGCAGATTACGGGCAATGGAATAGATCCAGGTCACGGCCGAGGCTTTCGAGGCGTCGAACATGTGCGCCTTGCGCCAGACATTGAGCAGGGCCTCCTGCGCCAGGTCCTCGGCTTCCTGCGCGGTCATTCCCTGACCCATGACAAACGCCTTGATCCGGGGAGCGAAACTGGTGAACAGGGCGGCATAGGCGGCGCGGTCCCTTGTGCCGGCAATGCGCGTGATGAGCGCTTCGGGCGTTTCGGCACAGTTCTTCTGATCCGGCGATATCATGCGGACAGAAGAGCCGATTGTGAGGGCGCGGTCAAAGTGCATTTTGTCCGTTTCAGGAATTCAGCTATCAGGCGGGTTGTTTTCGCGTATTTGCTGCTTTTACGGCGCCATGTCCGCAGTGGATCACAGCGGGTGATCCATGCGGCGGGGGCGGGCGTAAACCCTGCATGTGAAAAGCAAGCACAACGGCAGTTCAATGGTTACCCCCGCAAAGTCCAAGATCGCCATTATCGGCACCGGTATCGCCGGCCTGTCAGCGGCCTGGATGCTGAATGACACCTGCGACATCACCGTTTTCGAAAGCGAGGCCGAGGTCGGCGGCCACAGCCATTCGGTCAATGTCGGCACGGAGGAAAATCCGTTGTGGGTGGATATGGGCTTTATTGTTTTCAACGAGCCCTGCTATCCCAATCTCGTGCAATTGTTTAAACATCTGGATGTGCCGCACCAGCTTTCCGACATGTCGTTCGGCGTATCGATCGACAAGGGCCGGCTGGAATATTCGAGCCTTGGCTTGAAAGGCCTTTTCGCCCAGACGCGCAACCTCTTCCGGCCGCGCTTTATTTCCCTGCTGCTCGACATCATGCGTTTCTATCGCGAGGCCCCGAAAGATCACGCCGCGCGCGCCCGTGAGAATTACCGGCTGGGCGACTATCTGAAGGACCGCAATTACGGCCGCGCCTTCATCGATGACCACCTGCTGCCCCAGGCTGCGGCCATCTGGTCGACCTCGGCCAGCCAGATCATGGACTACCCTTTCCGCGCCTTTATCGCCTTCTTCGAGAACCATGGCCTGTTGCAGATCATGGACCGCATCCTTTGGCGCAGCGTTATCGGCGGCGCGCAAGCTTACGTCACGAAACTGGTCGCGCCATTTGCCGGCCGTATACGCACCCATACCGCGATCAGTCGGGTGACGCGCGGCCCGAAAGGCGTCGTTCTTCACGATCAGAATGGCGTCAGTCATCTGTTCGACCAGGTGGTTTTCGCCACCCACGCCGATGTGACGCTGAAGATGCTGGCCGATGCCACCGGGGATGAAATCGAGACGCTCGGCGCCTTCAGCTATACCCCGAACGAGGTGGTGCTGCACACCGATGCCGCCTTCATGCCAAAGCGCCGGGCGGCGTGGTCAAGCTGGAACTATATGGGCGAACGTTCGGCTTCCAATGAACAGCAGCTTTGCGTCACCTACTGGATGAACCTGTTGCAGGTGCTGAAAACCGACCGGAACTACTTCGTTACCCTCAACCCGACGCACGCGGTCGATCCGGCGAAAGTCATCAAGCGCATCGTTTTCGAGCATCCACTGTTCAATGCCCGCGCCATCGCGGCGCAAGGCCGGCTGGCGGATTTGCAGGGGCAAAACCATAGCTGGTTCTGTGGCGCCTATTTCGGCTCCGGTTTCCATGAGGACGGCCTGCAATCGGGCCTGGCTGTCGCCGAGGCGATCACGGGCAAGCGCCGGCCGTGGGAATTTGACTGGCGGCAGAGCCGCATCCCCTACAATCCGTGGGAAGAACCGGTGAGAGAGGCGGCGGAATAGTGGAAAGTGGGATTTACATCGGCGAGGTGATCCATCAGCGGTTTGCGCCGAAGGCCCACCGCCTGAGCTATCGCATCTTTCAGATGCTGATTGATCTCGACCAGCCCAAAGAGGCGCTTTTCTTCTCCCATAATCGCTTCAACCTGTTCAGCTTCCATGACCGCGATCATGGGCCGGACAAGGCGCAGGCCCGCGCCGGACTCCTGCGGGACCGGATGGCGAAGCTATTATCCGAACACGGATTATACGCGCCCGGCGACCGGCTGTTCCTGATGGCCATGCCGCGCGTACTCGGTTTCGTCTTCAATCCGATCAGCCTCTATTTCCTGCAATCGGCCGAAGGCGCGATGAAGGCGGTGGTCTATGAGGTCAATAACACCTTCGGCGATCGTCACTCCTATGTCCTGCCCGTGCGCCAGGCCGTAAAGCGCATCCGGCAGGCCAGTGAGAAGCGTCTGCATGTCTCGCCCTTCATGGATATGGACATGGCCTACAGCTTCGACCTGATCGCGCCGGAGGAGACCTTCGCATTGAAAATTGACCTGAAAAAAGGCGATCAGCGGGTGCTGTTCGCCGGCTTTACGGCGTCACGAAAACCGCTGCGCGACCACACCTTGCTGTATCTCTTTTTCGCCATGCCGCTGATGACTATCGGTGTTGTCTGGGGCATTCACTGGGAGGCGCTTTTGCTGTTCCTCAAGGGGATGCGTCTGCGTCCCAAACCGCCGACCGAAAAGTCGGGCGTCAGCCTTAATGCCTGAGCCTGTGACGAAACGCTCCCTGCTTGCCGGGCTTGGCCTGGCGCCTTTGCTGGCCGGCTGCAATACTCTGTCTCTGTTCAACACTTTCACGCCGAAGGATGAGGCCCGGCGCGTGGCGCGTGATGTGCCTTTCGGTGACGATCCGCGGCAAAAACTGGATATTTATGCGCCTAAAGGCGAGCATCGGGACTTGCCGGTGCTGGTGTTCTTCTATGGCGGTGGTTGGAATTCCGGCTCGAAAGCCGACTATGTGTGGATGGGGCATTCGCTGGCGGCCCTGGGGTATCTGGTCTTCATCCCGGATTATCGTCTGGTGCCGCAGGTGTTCTATCCGGTGTTTCTCGAAGACAATACGCTGGCGGTGAAATTCGTCATGGCTCATGCTGGCGCCTATGGTGGCGATATCCGGCGCCTGGGTGTGATCGGTCATTCCGCCGGTGGCTATGCGGCGGCCATGATGGCGCTCGATCCGCGCTACCTCGGCGAAGGCGCGCCTTTGAAGGTCTGCGTCGGTATTGCCGGCCCGTATGATTTCTATCCGTTCGATGTACCGGCCTCAAAGGATGCCTTCAGCCAATGGCCAAGACCGGAGGAAACACAGCCGGTGACCTATGCCCGCAAGGTGGATACGCGCTTCCTGCTGATGCAGAGCCGCGCCGATACGGTGGTGGGAGTCCATAATGCCGTCAATCTCGACGCCCGGCTGAAGGCCGCCGGCACCGACGTGGACTTAAAGCTGTATGATAAACTGACCCATCCGGATACGGCCGCGGTCTTCTCCGTGCCCTTCCGCAACAAGGCGCCGCTGCGCGCCGATGCGGCCGCCTGGCTTAAGGCCAATCTTTAGGCGCCTGACAATTCTGAGCGATATAGTCGCGGTGGCTTGGTATTCTGGGCAGGAGCGTATCGTATATCTGGCGGATATTGGCCATATAATCCGTGAGACTGTCATCAGGTACGGTGAGGGTCAGGGGGAGAAGCTTTCCGGCGTCACGCCCTGGCCGATCAGCACCTGCACCCAACTGGCTTCCTTGAACAAGTCGTCTTCCTCCACGATAACCCGGCCATGCTGGCGGAAATACGCCATCTTGGTCATCAAACTCTCGGGCACCGCCATGGTGCGGCAATGGTTCCAGAACGGGCTGTCGTCGCGTTTCGTCGCCTTGTAGTGCAGGACGAGGAAGTCGCGGATCAGCTCGTATTCACGCTGGGTCTTGCGGTTGTATTCATCGATTTCCGGCTGATTGAAACCGGTATCGGGGAACATATGCGCCAGCCTTTGCAGGGCCGATTGGACCAGATGGATGCTGGTCGATTCCAATGGTTCCATAAAACCGGAAGCAAGCCCCAGACTGACGCAGTTTTTTACCCACGATGCCTTGCGACGGCCGGCGACAAATGTCAGCAGGCGCGGCTCGGCCAGGGCTTCGCCATCGAGATTAGCCATCAGGATATCGCGCGCCGCCTCCGGTGCCATGAAGGCGCTGGAAAAGACGTGTCCATTGCCGGTGCGGTGCTGCAGGGGGATGCGCCATTGCCAGCCGGCTGTATGGGCGCGCGTCTGGGTGATCGGGCGCAGCGGACCGGCGGAAGCACACGGCACGGCCCAGGCCCGGTCACAGGGCAGATACGGCGTCCAGTCCTCATAACCGGCCTTGAGCGCGCCTTCGATCAGCAGGCCCTTAAAGCCTGAGCAGTCAAGGAAAAAGTCGCCTGTGATCACGTCTCCCGATTGCAGGGTCAGGCTTTCGATAAAGCCATCGGCACTGCGCTGATTGACGCTGCCGACCTTGCCTTCACGCCGGATAACGCCCTGCTTTTCGCAATGACTGCGGACATATTTCGCCAGCAGGCTGGCGTCGAAATGCAGGGCGTAGTTCATACCCTCCATATTGGGCGTATTGGGGATGGTGCGCAGGCGGCCGAAGCGGTTTTGCTCTGCCGCCAGAGCGTTCAGGCTGTAATCCCACAGGCTGCCCGCCTTGCCGGCGTGGTGCTGGCGCAGCCAGTATTGATGGAAGGGCAGGACACCGAGCGGGTTGCCGGGCGCGCCGAACATATGGCCGTAACTATGGCCCTTTTCATACCAGTCATGAAATTCGATACCGAGCTTGAAGGTGCCCTGGACGTGCCTCAGCAGGTCGTCCTCGTTGAGTCCAAGAAAAACCAGCAGGTTGACCAGCGGTGGAATGGTGGCTTCGCCCACGCCGACAATGCCGATCTCGTCGGATTCGACCAGGGTGATGTCTACCGTTTTGCCCAGAACCCGCGCCATCATGGCCGCGCTTAGCCACCCGGCGGTGCCGCCACCGAGAATGACGATTTTTTTGATAGGGGCAGCGGGCATTGTTTCCTCGGTTTTCGTGAGCTTACACACTTCAAAAAACAAAAGCACCCGCCGATCATGAGACCGGCGGGTGCATTTCGTCGTCCGTCTGTTCCTAGAAGAACTTGTAGTTCACGCCGAACAGATAGGTCGAGCCGTAAACTTCGTGACGCATCACGTTGTTCTTGTTGCCCTTGGTATAGAGCTTGAACGGCTCGTTGGTGATGTTGGTCGCCGAGAAGGACAGCGACAGCCCCTTCAGGCCACCGCCCCGGAACTCGTAACCCAGTTGGGCGTCAAGCAGGGATTCGGCCGCGACATACCGGCTTTGCAGGCTGTTGGTATAGTCAGGCACCTCGCCCAGGAAGTCGCCGCGGTAACGGTTGGACAGGCGGGCGGAGAAGCCATACTTTTCATAGTAGATGGTCGTGTTGACGACCTTCTTCGACAGGCCCGGCAGGTCGATCGGGTTTGTGCCCGACGGATTGATTTCCGAGTCGTTGAAGGCGGCCGACACAATCAGACCGAAACCATCGAGGTAAGGCGTAACCATATCGCCCGGCACGGAGACCGTAGCTTCAATACCCTTGATCCAGCCGCCGGAACCATTCTGCATGACCGAGACCGTGCCGATGCGATTGGCAGTGGCCTGGGTATAGAGGGCTGGGTCGGCACCGGCTGGCAGAGCCGCGCCGGTATAGTCACGTAGGACCGTCTGATTGAAGATGTAGGAGTTGAGCGTCTTGTGGAAACCGGCGATCGAGACATAGCCCTTGCGGCCGAAATACTTTTCCCACGAGATATCAACCGCCGTAGCCTTCCAGGGCTTCAGCGTCGGATTGCCGCCGGAACCGGACCAGTAGTAGGAATTGCCGCCGAACTGAACCGGCTGGTTGCCGTCGGAAATGGCGCCATACCCTACACCGGCCGCCATGTCATCCATGCGCGGACGGGCGATGGTGACGCCGGTGCCGACGCGCAGTGTCATGTCGTCCGCCAGGGCGAAGTTGAAGTTCGCGCTCGGCAGAATGTCGGTATAATCGGCGCTTTCCGATTTCAGCTTGGTGCCGGTGGCGGTGCCGTCCGTGAAGTAGGACTTCGCCGTCTGCTTGGCGTGCTGCGACTGGACGCCGATATTGCCGGTCAGTGGCAACCCGAACAGTTCGGTATCGAGGTCCGCCTTGACGAAGGCGACGTCGATGCGTTCATCGACATTCCAGGTGCGCTTGACTGAATCCTGGCTGACATCCTGAACGAAGCCGAAATAGCCATCGTTCCACATCGCCAGGCTGTCATAGGAAATCATGCCCGAAGAACCACCCAGGAAGGTGGCATCGGTCACGCCCATGCGATACTCTTCCGGCACGACGGCTTGTGTACCGGTAGGCAGGGTGATGAAGCCTTCGACTCCCTTCTTGTCCTTCTGGCGGTGCGTGCCGGTATAACCGAAGCTGATGCTGGAGAAGACGTTGTCCATATGGCGGGTGGCGGCCAGCTTGATTGAGGTCAGTTCGTCCTCGATATGCGGGGCCTTGACATAGCCGGCGCGGCCGACCGGACCACCCCAACCGCCCGGATCGGTCAGGAAGATGGTATCGAAGTTCGAATAGTCGACAACGCCCGACAGGGTCGAGAGACCATATTCATCCGGGGTGTCGAAGGTCACCGTATCCTTGGCGCCACTCTTGTTGAAGCCGGTGCCTGCGGTCGATTCGAGGATGATATCGTCACGTTCGACCTTGGAGTAGGACAGGTCGGCCATCAGGTCCCAGTTGTCATTCAACTGATACTGCGTGTTCAGGCCGACGGCATCCAGCGCCGCCTTGCGGTCATTGGTGTAGTTTTCAACGATCGCGGTGACGTCATTGAAGACGCCGTGTGTGACGAAGGTATTGCCGGCCGTGTAGCCGGCGGCGAGGTGGTTATCGCCCCAGGCCAGCGGATACTCGATGCGGGCGATCTTTTGCAGTTCGCGGAAATCCGAGTGATAGGCGTCCAGGGTCATGTGAAGCTGGTCGTTCGGCTTCCATTCCAGAACGCCCATATAACCGTCGCGCTTCAGGTTGGACGAGATGATGCCGTCCTTGGCGCCGCCGAGGATGAGCAGGTCCTGATCTTCCGGCAGACAGGCCGAGCAGGTCGGGTAGCCGCCATCGCCCCAGGGCTCCTTCTTCTGGACCTGGTAGGGTGAATCCGTATGGGCATAGCCCAGCGCCACGCCGATGGTCTTGTTGGCGAACTGGTCGATATACATCAGCGAATAGCGGTTGCCCGAATTCTTCATGCCACCGATGGCCGCGTCCTCGCTGTTGAGTTCGCCGCGCACATTGATCGCCGCCGCGCGCTTGCCATAGGCCAGCGGACGGACGGTTTGCAGATCCGCCGTACCGGCGATGCCCCGGGTGGTCATGCCGGCATTGGGCGTCTTGTAGATCAGCACCTGCGAGATCAGTTCGGAGGGGTACTGGTCGAACTCGACCGAGCGGTTGTCACCGGTGGAAACCTGTTCGCGGCCGTTGAGCGTGGTGACGGTATAGTCGGGACCGAGGCCGCGGATGCTGAGCGACTGGGCGCGGCCGTTTGTGCGCTGGGCGGCGATACCCGGCAGGCGGGCGATCGATTCAGCGATCGAGGCGTCCGGCAACTTGCCGATGTCTTCGGCTGAAACGGCTTCAATGATCTGGGATGACTTCTTCTTGGCCGAGATGGCGTCCTGGATGCCGCGACGGATGCCGGTGACCACAATTGTAGTCGAGTCATCAGCGGGCGCCGGGGCGGCCGCGGCCGTATCCTGGGCCCCATCCTGGGCCATAACGGGGACGGCGAAAGCGCAGGCCGTTACGATGGCCGCGGTGGCGCCACAGGTCAGCAGGCGCGTACGCAGCGCTGCATTTTGACCCTTGGAATTACGCATTAGGTTTCCTCCTGGTGTTGCGTTTCGATCTTCAACGCTTGCCCTGTTCTCAATGCAGGACATTCGCCTTTAGACATCTCAACCCTCGCGGCACTCTGACGGCGCCTGTGAGCCTGAGTATCTATACAACATGGTTCTTTTTGCAATGCTTTGCAAAAATTTGCAGACCAAAACCTGTACAATTCGTAATGATGTGGCTTTCAAGATACGAATTTCGCCATTTCGGGCACATTAAGATCGAAAAAATCGTATAAAATGCCTGAATTTACGCCTTTTGAAGGTAAATTCAGAACGTGTCATTTTTGACGATTTGCGTAAAAAATTGCAAATTTATGCAAAGTTAGCGCTACCAAGCGCTGATCGCTATGACAGCGCTTACGCTCTTTGCCTCAAGTGGCCTCAGCCGCCGCAGGATTCGCGGACAACGAGCTCCGTGGAGACGATCTCCGAATGGCTCTCATCATTGGAAATGGAGCCGATCAGCTTTGAAACCATCAGCTTGCCGGCGCGCGCCAGATCCTGGGATATTGTGGTCAGAGACGGATGGGTGAGGCTGGCCAGCGTGATATTGTCATACCCCACCACGGAAACATCTTCCGGCACGCGCAGGCCGGCGCGCATCAGGCCGCGGATGGCGCCGAAGGCGATGATGTCGGAACAGGCAAAAATACCGTCGAACCGGATTCCCTTGTTGATCAGGTTCAATACGGCGGCCTCGGCCGAGGCGATTTCGAAGTGGGTCGAAACGACCAGGCGCAGATCGGGAGTCAGGCCGTTTTCCGACAGGACATTGAGATAGCCCTGGTAGCGCAGTTTCATCTCCACCCCTTCCGTTTCGCCGAAATAGGCGATCCGTTTGCGCCCCAGGCGTGCCAGGTGAGAGGTGGCCCGTGTACCGCCCTGAAGGTTGTTGGAGCCGACCGTGCAGTACTTCTGGCCGGGGATTTCCTGGCCCCAGACGATAAATTTGTTGGTCGAGTTGGCCAGATGATTGAAGCGGTCGTGCAGGTAACTCTGGCCAAGGAAGATGACGCCGTCGGCCTTGATATTGGCCATCAGGGTGGCGAGGTCGTTCTGGCTTCTCGGCGTCAGGTGAGAGAGCAGCAGGTCGCAGCCCATGTCGCGCGCGGCCTCGCCCACAGCGGAGATCAGTTCCTGGTAGAAGGGGTCGGAAAAGCGGCCTTCGCGGCCGTGCGGTGGCGGGATGACGATGGCGATAGTGGCCTGCGAACCCGACATCGACATCGGCATGTCCTGGTTCAGGACGTAATTATGGTCGCGGGCGATCTTCCAGACACGCCGCTTGGTGACGCGGTTGACGGCGGGGGAATCGTTCAGAGCGCGTGAAACCGTGGCGACCGATACGCCGGCGATCCGTGCGATATCTTCAAGCCTGACCTTGCCTGATATGGTGTCCATCATCCCTAAATCCCTGTCCGCTTAAGCGGATTTCGGTTTAAAGAACACAATTTTCCTTGCGAAAGCAAGTGCTTTCAGTTTTTTGAAAAAATGCGCCGCGCGAAAGCGGCCTACACCACGATATTGAGGTAAGAGCCGGGGCGGCGCAGAGGCTGGCTGGTGTCCTGCGCTACGGGCGGCTGTGCCGGCGCAGGGGAGACGCTTCCGGTGGCCTTGGCGACATCGGCCGCCGTATAGGTGGCGGGCGTGATTTTGGGCGCGGTGACCTGCTGGAAAAAGGCTTTCTGCGCCTCGAGCGCACTGGCAAATCCGGTGGCGGCCGGCGCCGGTTTCGCGGTGGCGGGCGACTGCGGGTTCAACATTTGGGCGAGGGAGGGCCGGATGGGCGTGGTCATGCCTGAACCCTACATGGAATCAGGTATTTAAATGGTTAACGGATTTTAAGGCCGCGTTAATTATTTGCGGCTTGGCGGCCTTGCTATTCATCCTAAATTTTTACGTTTTTCTGCGCATATGGCGGTCAACTCTTTCCGCCGCAGGTGTCATGTCCAGTCTCCAAAGTCATTTCGACACTTTGCTAAAAAGGGTATCCGGCCGGCCTTATTCATGGGTCTTTATCGCCCTGCTGGTGTGGACGCTGGTCGTTCGCCTGCCTTTTTTGCATGTGATCCACGACGATGAGGCGTTCTACAGCGTGGTTGCCTCGCGCTGGCTCAATGGAGAGCCTCCCTATATCGCCAGTTATGACATCAAGGCACCTGGCATATTCGCAATACTGGCGGGCTTCCAGGTCTTGTTCGGTGCCCATCTGATCGTCATCAAAGCTGTGGAAGCTCTCGCTACCGTTTGGGGGGCGTTTGGGCTGTTCAGGCTGGTCGCCCACGCCAGCTCAAGGCGGCTGGCCCTGCTTGTGGCCGCGCTTTACCCGCTGTACTCGCTTTTCCTGATGGGCGTATCCTCGCCAACGCAACTGATCGAGGCGGCCTGCACCATCGAAGCCTTTGCCCAGATTGGAAGGGTCGAGGGGGAGGTTTACCGAAAGCACCTCATTGCGCTGGCTCTGGCCGCTCTCATGATGGGGTGCGCCGTCATGGTCAAGCAGACCGCGGCCTTTACAGCCCTTGGTTTGTTCGGCTGGGTGGCCTGGCATTCATGGCGGCAAAGGGATTTTAAATCTCTTGCCCTCTTCTGTGTCATGGGGGCAGTGCCAGCTATTGCCTTTGGCGTTTATTTTGCGGCAATCGGGCATTTCAGAGACGCTTTCGACACCGTCGTTCTGACAGCGATTGACCGGTCCCAGGTCGATATGTCCGAAAAGCCGGATACCCTGCATCTTGGCTTCCTGCTTCGGCTCTGGCATTTTCCCGCTTTTTACAAGCCCATGCTGGTCATCACAGCGGGCGCTTTGCTGGCGGTAATGCGCTTGCCGCGTCTGAAGACGGCTCTGTCTTTGCCGTTCATATTTCTGATCATGATCTGGTACGTAACTGCCGTGGCGGGCGTATTGGTCAATCAGTCACTGGTCATCTGGTATGGCTTTACACTTGTGCCGCCGACCCTGATTCTCTTTTGCGCCGTGTTGTTTTACGGGATAGATTTCAAGGCGCGGTGGCGCGTCGTCTGGATCGGGCTTTACACACTGGCCGCTGCCATTCAGCCTTTCATCGTCGAGGGCTACACGCTTTTCAATCCTGGCCCCTTCGGCCCGCCGGATTATCTTGGCAATGTGCGCGCGGCCGAAAGTCTGAAGGCAAACGGCCTGAAGCCGGGCGACAATCTGCTGGTCACCGGTCGAGGGCATTACATCTATCTTCTGACGGGCGTCTTGCCGAAAGCGAAATATTTCAATGCCATGCACCTGATGTGTACCTTTCCGACGCCCGACAAGGATCCGCTGGCGGTGGCTTTTTCCACGCAGCCGGATTTCTTGTTGGTTTCGGACAGAGGGTTTTTCATGGGCTGCCGGTTACCTGAGCGTGAAGCCGCGATTACCGACGAACTGGCCCGGCATTATCGGGCTGTGTCGCGCGTAGAGGGGGACTGGGACAATTTCACAATCTATCGCCGCAAGCCATAACGAGGCGCCTGCTTAAACCCAAACGCAAAACGTCAGCGAGACCCTGGTGGGGTGCAATGGTCCTAAAACGCAAAACGTCAGCGAGACCCTGATGGGACACAATGGTCTAAGAGCATAACCCAAAACGCAAAACGGAGACCATTGGGGGGCAATGGTCTCCGTCGCATGCCACCGGTTTCGAGGGGGGGGGATGATCCCGGTGACGAACTTGTAGCTATCGGGCTGTAAAGCCGACTCATATTATGAGTTATAGCTTCGAACCCTTACTTAATACTTTATGCGGAAAATGCTAGTGCGATGCACAAAATATCTCCGCATTTTATGGGATAATCTCCCGGTCTCACGCTTTTTTGAACAGAATATTGCGTGAGGCCAAAATCACCTCTTAAGCGAACAGTTTCGCCCAGCGCGGCTTTTCACGGCCCTGCCAGGCGCCACGATGATAGGCGTCCGAGCCGATCAGTGGCACGACGGTGGTGGCTTCGGCGAAGACCATCTGTTCGTAGGTGGTCGAGACCTTGCCCCACGACGCAGCTTCCTTCAGCGTCGAGGACGAACAGGCGCCGTCACGAACGTCGGCGACGGTGATCTGGACGGCGTACTTGTGCATATCGGCTTCGACCCCCAGAATTTCGGCACAAACGACGGTGTCCTGGGCGAAGTTCTTCGGCACGCCGCCGCCGACCATGAACAGGCCGGTGGTGCCGGCGGCGATCTTGATGTCGGTCAGTTCGCGGAAATCAGCCACGGCATCGATGGTCAGGTAGGGTTGCTTTGCGGCGATGCGTTCCTTCTGGTGCTTGACCAGACCGAAACCGGCGGAGCTGTCGACAAAGGCCGGGCAGAAGATCGGCACGCCGTTCTCGTAGGCGGTCTGGATCAGCGAGCCTTCCTTTTTAGCGTTGCCGGCGGCCAGCCACTTGCCCATTTCCCAGATAAACTCACGCGACGAATAGGGGCGCGGCTCAAGCTGGTTGCAGATTTCCAGGATCGTGTGGTCGCAGTTCTGCAGCTCTTCTTCGTCGATATAGGTATCGTAGATGCGGTCGATATAGTTGTCGCGCAGCACGTTGTCGTCCACCGGGCCCGCGGCCTGGTAGTGCTTGAAGCCCAGAGCTTCGAAGAAGTCCATGTCGACGATCGAGGCGCCGGTAGCGACCACGGCATCGATCATGCCGAACTTCACCATGTCGCGGTAGACGTGCATGCAGCCGCCGGCCGAGGTGGAGCCGGCCAGGATTAGCCAGGTCGAGCAGGATTTGTCTTCCAGCGCCATGTTGAAGATGTCGGCGGCGCGGGCGGTATCGCGCGACGAGAAGGACATCTTACGCATCGAGTCGATGATCGGACGGGCGTCATACGAAGTGATATCGACGTGCTCGACCGTTTCAGCCAGCAGCGATGCCTTCATGTTGGATTGGGGAGTGGTATCTGCGCTCATGTTTGCGTTCCTTTGAGAAGCGCCCCGGTGCGGGGTGGGTAAAGGTGGACGCCCGTCATTTACCCGCTATCCCCCAGACGGTGCGATGGGGAGGGTATTCAGAAGTGGCGGCCTATAGACCATAGCCGCCTGTTTTGCAATTCTTGTGACATATGTTTGTGGCGTCGGCCTGCATGACGCGGCCGGGCAATGCGTCGTTATTTATAAGGAAATGGTAAGTCATTATCTTGCCTCAAGCCGGGCGTATAAGTTGGCTTTAAACAGTGCGCTCGTATTTATTTGAGATGTTTTAATATAAATTAGGAATAGACATCGAAATTTGGATAAATATATTCGCTTTATGGATAATTTAGAAAATTGGAGCTAAATGACGATCGTTGAGCGCATTGTACTTAATGGCCCTGTGGATTATTCCGAAAGACTAGACGTTTTTTTCGGAATACGGCTTTCCCGGTTTATTATCGGATAGTCGTTCCCTTTCAAGGGAGGTTCTTTTGATTTACTTCCATATCGATTCTTTCTGGCGAGGTGCCAGATGACAGATTACGGGCTGGAACGAAACCGCATGCAGGGCACTCCTCTGGATTCCATTGAGACTTGGCCCATTGAGACCTGGCAATGCGAAGGCAGTGACTTCGACAGCTTCCAGAAAAGTATCTGCAAGTTCTTCGACTGGAGCTGCGCGCGCGACCTGGATGGTCCCGATTTCACCTGGCAGATGTATCTGGGCGTGCTCAAGCCGCATGACACCGGGGCGGCTGCCCACGCCATCATGGCGCGGCTGATTTCAAGCTCCGGCTTTGTGCAGTTGCAGAGCGAAGCCAGCTATGACGTGGTGATCGTCATGCCGGTGAAAGGCGCCTTGTCATTGCAGCATAAGGACGCCGCTGTGCAGAAGATCGCGCCCGGCCACGCCATTATCTATCAGCCGATGACCGAGACGCGCATCTCCCACGCGGCAGATGGCGAGACCTGCGAGGTCTATCTCATCAAGCTGTCCTATGCATGGGTGCAGCGCTTCCTGTTCGATATCCTTCAGTTGCCGGTCGAGCGTGACCTGCACCTGGGGCCGGTGATCGATCTTGCTACCCCCAAGGCGCGCGTTCTGTCACGCCTGGTGGAGACCCTGTGTTCGGATGCCTTCACTGCCCAGAGCCGTGACCTGTCGGGTTCGCTCCAGCATCGCCTGGTCGAGACCTTCAGCCACCTGCTGCTGGAAAGCATTCCGCATCGTTACAGCGAACGTATGCAGGCGAACAAAGGCGGTCCGATGCCGAACTATCTGCGCCTGGCGCGCGATTTCATGCACCGTGAGGCGCGCAGCAATCCGAGCATGGTGACTGTGGCGCGGGCGGCCAATATCAGCGTCCGCACGCTGGAAACCAGTTTCCGCCAGCATATGGATGTGACGCCGCACGCCTATTTGCGCACCCTGCGCCTGAAAATGGCGCGTGAGGCGCTGAGCGATCCGAACGATATGCGGCCGATCGCCGACGTGGCGGCCGATCATGGCTTTCCGCACGCCGGCCGTTTTGCGCAATACTATACGCAGTTGTTCGGGGAATCACCGTCGCAGACACGTCGCAAGGGGCCGAACGCAGGTTAGTCTTTCCGCTTCCGCTTACCATAGAGCATGACGCGGCCCGCCTCAATTTCTTCGGCAGTGGCCGTGTTCTTAGGACGGTAGGTCAGGTGAATGCCGATCATGTTTAGTGCGTAGAAAAATGCTATAGCGACAAGAAACAATAGGCCAATGCCCAGATTGCGGCCCAGTCCGACAAAGTCTCCTGTCCGCCAACTGTCCACGCTATTAATCGCTGTGATCAGTATGAGCGCTAAGCAGAAAATGCCCGCCGAGATTTTGGCGTGTAGCTCATTACTTTTTCTCGTGCGGAAAAACAGCATTATGCTGAACCTATTGTTTATGCCTTTGCCTTCACGCGCTTCTTGCCGCGCTTGCCGCCTTTCGGGCGGTTGAGGCGGACAACCTTGTTGTCATCGGATTCCATAAAGCCGCGTGGATTGGTCAGGCTGCGCGGGCCAAGGCCGAACAGCGAGGCCATCGGCGCATCGTCGAGGAAGACGGTTTCTGTCTCGCCATAGCCATTGAAACGCGTGCCCATGGTGACCCCATAGGCGCCCAACATGCCGATTTCGACATAGTCGCCTTCGTTGACATCCGCCGGCAGCCAGAAGGGGCCGGGCATGGAGTCGATGGAATCACAGGTCGGGCCGTAGAAGCGGAAGGGCTTCAACTGCTCGTCGTCGTGCGTTTCATCCGGGCGATGCAGACGCACGGGGAAGGGCCACTTGGCGTGCGTGGCGTCGAACAGGTTGCCGTAGGAGCCATCGTTAAGATAGAGCGCGTCGCCCTTGCGCAGTTCCACCTTGGTCAGCACCGAGGTCGATTCCGCCACGAGCGCACGGCCGGGTTCGGCCCAGAGCTGGGTTTCCTCATGCACCTTCATGTCGTTAAAGGCGCGATTGATGGTGTCCATGTATTCCGAAAGCGCGGGCGGGATCATGCCGGGATAGACCGACGGGAAGCCGCCGCCCACGTCCACTATATCCGCAAACACACCCGCGCGGACCAGCGACCGCGACGCGGCCAGCATGGCGGCGGCGTAGGCCGTAGGGCGCATACATTGCGAGCCGACGTGGAAGGAAATGCCCATCATGTCCTGGGTGGCCTGGCGGGTGGCCAGCAGCAGGGAAGGGGCTTCATGCGTCTGAGCACCAAACTTGTTGGTCAGCGGCAGGTTCGAGCCTTCGCCGGAGGTGGCCAGGCGCACGACCAGGTTCAGGTCCTTGGCGTTGCCTGTGGCCTCGAGGATCTTGGCCAGTTCTTCATGCGTATCGAGCGAAAAGGTGCGCACGCCGAAATCGAAATAGGCGCGGGCGATCGACACGCGGCTCTTGACCGGATGCATGAAGGCAAGGCGCGCGGTGGGCAGGGTGGAGCGCACAAGCTCGACTTCCTGGATCGATGCCACGTCAAACGAACGCACGCCGGCCGCCCACAGGGTTTCCAGCACCCACACGGACGGATTGGCCTTTACGGCGTAGAAGACATCGCCTTTGAAATTAGCCTGAAACCATTGCGCGGCAACTGTGACGGGCGCGCGTCGCACGAGGGCGACGGGACGTTCCGGAGGCTGCTTGCGGACCAGGTCCAGGGCTGTTTGGTAGTTTTCCACCAGCATACCCTTAGATAAGTTAAACCCAGACCGGCGTTAGCAGCGATGCCTGAGCCTCAATTCCCTCAAAGATACAATCTCTTTGCGAAGGAAATGAGGCAGGACCATTTGAACTCGGGGTCCGCCGGAAGTGGCGCATAAAATAGTGGAATAGTTGCGCATGTAAAGGGATAAACCCAAGACGGCTGTAAAATTTACATCGGACCTGCCGAGTGCATCATCAAACCGGTTGCCAGCGTGGTAAAATGCCCCGTATGATTCTGGCTGGTGATGTAAACCGGAGCCGGTCAGGTTTCAAACGGGAGGGGGATGACGGTTCATGACCTTGTACGCTTTATCACGTAAGGCCCTGGCGGGCGCGCTGATCACGGCGTGCCTTGGCCTGTCCGCGTGTGAGCGTCTGGGCAACGGTATTGAGGCCCGCCGCGAAATCGCTTTCTCCGTCCTCTCCAGCGACGAGGCCAGAACCCAGGCCCTGTGGGCGCCCGTGGTGGCTGATCTGCAAAAACAGACCGGCCTTAAGGTGAAAATTGTCCCCTCCGCCAATTACGAAGCCCAGGTGCTGACCTTCCAGACAAAAAAAGCGCAGGCGGGCTGGTTCACCAACCTGACCGGCGCGGAGGTGCTGGGGCGCGGCCATGGCGCTGTTTTCGCTGAGGCGGAAGGGATCACCGCCTATCAGAGCCTGATCATTGTGCCCGCGGCCTCGAAGCTGAAGGCGGAAGACCTGCTGAAATGCAATCGCAAGCTCACCCTTGGCCTTGGTGAACGCCGGGCCGCCGCTTCGGGACAGGCGACGCTCTACTATTTCTTCCAGCCGAACCGGATCGATATGAAGACCTGCTTTAAGGCGGTGACGACCGGCACGGCGGAGGAAAATATCGCCGGGGTGATTTCCGGCAAGCTGAATGCCGCGGCTGTCGATACCGATATCCTCCAGGCCCTGCGGCAAAGTGCGCCGGCGCGCTTTGCCAGGGTGAAGGTCATCTGGGCGTCAGAGGCCCTGCCGGAGGATGTGCTGATCTATCGGGATGATCTGGACCCGGTGACGCGCGAAAAACTGCGTTCCTTTTTCCTGAGCTATGGCCGGGCGCCGGGTGCCGAAGGCGACCGGCAGCGCAATATCCTGAAAGCGCTGGAGCTGGAAGGCTTCGCGCCGGAAGGCGACGACCATTTTATTCCCATCCGGCTGATGAAGGCGTCAGTCGAGCTGATGCAGGCCGAACGGGCGGAAAACAAGGCATTGATCGCCAAGGCTAAGGCGCGGCTTGAACAGGCGCGCGCTGACAAACGTGCCGCAGATGCCGCCACCGCGCCGCAGGCCCCCGCCGATGCCCGGCCGGCCTCATGAGTTCGCGGTTCGGGCGCGATTGCCAATAACGCGGTTACATGTTTATGTGTCGGGCTTGTAATAATGTCTGACATATATCCGGGGAAACATGTCTGCTCAGACCATAAAGACCGTCACCATAGTGGGTGGCGGCACGGCCGGCTGGATGACGGCCGCCGCGCTCGTCAAGGCCCTGTCGACTGAGACGCGGATCACCCTGATCGAATCCGAGGAGATCGGCACGATCGGGGTCGGCGAGGCCACCGTACCATCGATCAACCTGTTTAATACCCTGCTGGGGATCGATGTTCCCGAATTCATGCGCGCCTGCGAGGCCACCTTCAAGCTCGGCATCGAATTCGCCGACTGGGGCGGGGTCGGGGAGCAGTACATGCACCCCTTTACCAATTTCGGTCCGGATGTCGCCAATCCCAACTTTCCCAGGGTGTGGATGCACCATGCCCGCGAACGGCAGGCGGAGTTGCATCTGGACGATTACAATCTCGGCTGCCTGGCGGCGCGGCAGGGCCGTTTCGTGTTGCCGCAAAAGGGACAGGCGCCACGCATAGGGCCTCTGGCTATGCCTTCCATATCGATGCCACCCTGTACGCGCGTTACCTGCGTGCCTATGCGGAAGCGCGCGGCGTCACGCGTATCGAGGGCAAGGTGGTCACGGCCACGCAGGACAGCGAGACGGGCGATATCCGGTCTGTAACGATGGAGTCCGGGGTGGTCATACCTGGCGAGGTTTTTGTCGATTGCAGCGGTTTTGCCGGCCTGCTGATCGAGAAAACGCTCAAGGCCGGATACGAGGACTGGAGCCACTACCTGCCGTGCAATCGCGCCATCGCCGTGCCGAGCCAGAATGTCAGGCCGCCGGCGCCCTATACGCGCGCCACGGCCGATGCCGCCGGCTGGCGCTGGTGCATTCCACTGCAGCACCGCACCGGCAATGGCTATGTGTATGCCAGCGATTTCATCAGCGATGATGCCGCCGAGCAAAGACTGCTGGAAGCGCTGGAAGGGCCGCCCCTGGCGACGCCGCGCCGGCTGCAATTCGTCACCGGCAAGCGTTGCAAGGTCTGGGACCGTAACTGCATTGCCATAGGGCTGTCTTCCGGGTTCCTGGAGCCGCTGGAATCGACCAGCATCTACATGATCCAGACGGGCATTGTGCGTTTGCTGGGCCTGCTGATGCACACCGGGCTTGATCCATCTCAGGCCGACGCTTTCAACAGGATTGTCGCCGACGAGTTCGAGGGTATCCGCGACTTCATCATCCTGCACTACAAGATGACGCAGCGCGACGATACGCCCTTCTGGCGGCATTGCCAGGAGATGAAGGTGCCTGACAAGGTTGCCGAAAACATGGAGATGTTCGCCCGCTCCGGCCGGGTATCGATACCGAAAGATCACCCCTTCCCGTTGCAGGGCTGGATGGCGGTCATGCTGGGGCAGGGGCCTTTGCCGGAGGCGCTTGAACCACTCCCGGCCAATGTGCCGCTATCGGCGCTGTCGGGGCATATGCGCGAGGTGAGGGAAGCCTTGCAGCAGACGGTCAGCGCCATGCCGAGCCAGGCGGAATTTCTGGATGTGCTGCTGAAGGTGCGTGCGGCGGGCTGAAAACGAAGAGAAGAGGTGGGGCTTCAGGCCCCACACCCCAATCCTTATTTCCCCTTTGCGAGGTCGTCGAAGGCGCGGAGCGTTGTGATGAGTTCCTGCATCTTGTCGATATAGATCATGTTGGGGCCGTCGGAAGGCGCATGATCCGGGTCTTCATGGGTTTCGATGAAGACGGCCGAGACACCGACCGCGCAGGCGGCGCGCGCCAGCACCGGCGCGAATTCGCGCTGGCCGCCAGAGGTCGTGCCCTGGCCGCCCGGCTGCTGTACGCTGTGGGTGGCATCGAACATCACCGGATAGCCGGTCTGGGCCATGATCGGCAGCCCGCGGAAATCGCTGACCAGGGTGTTGTAACCGAAGCTCGTGCCGCGATCACACAGCAGGATGCGCTCATTGCCTGTGCTGGCGATCTTGTTGGCGACGTTCTTCATGTCCCACGGCGCCGAGGAACTGGCCCTTCTTGACATTGATGGTGCGGCCCGTGGCGCCGGCCGCCAGCAGCAGGTCGGTCTGGCGGCACAGGAAGGCCGGGATCTGGATGACATCAACCTGCTTGCTCACCGGCTCGCACTGGCCGGCGTCATGCACGTCGGTCAGGACCGGGCAGCCGAACTTTTCCCGCACGGCGGCCAGGATATCAAGGCCCTCTTCCATGCCGATACCCCGCGCGGTGCCGATCGACGAGCGGTTGGCCTTGTCATAGCTCGACTTGTAGATGAACTTCGTGCCCGACGGCGCGCAGGCTTCGGCGATCTTTTCGGCCATCATCAGGGCGTGATCGAGGCTCTCGATCTGGCAGGGGCCGGCGATCAGGACGAAGGGTTCGTCACCGCCGACCGTGATCTTCGGCTGACCGAAATCACCGATCTCGAAAAGTCTTCGTTTTGACGTGCTGCGGCTGGATCGACATCTTTAATTCCTTAAATCACTTGCTCGATGCGGGCGACATCGACGGGGTTGTTCAGTTCCCAGAACACGCGGCCGCGGCCATCGACCTCGACGCAGCGGATAGCCGTGCCGTTTTCCAGAAAACGCAATTGCTCCAGCCCCTCGTATGTTTCCAGCGGTCCGACCGGCCATTTGAGATAGCTGTTCAGCGCCTCGCCACGATAGGCATAGACGCCGACATGGTGAAAGACCGGGATGGTGTCGCCCTCATTAAAGGTCTTACCGGTGTAGGGAATGACTTCCTTGGAGAAATAGAGGGCGTTCATGTGGCGATCAAACACCGCCGTGGTGCCGCCGACCCGGCCATTCTGGCGATCCTCGACAAAATTGGCATAGGTCTGGGCATCACAGCGCAGGACCGGCGTGGCCATCTGGGCGTCGGGATAGGTCTTCATCTCGCGGATCAGGTCTTCGACGAACCAGGCAGGGGTGAGCGGGGCGTCGCCTTGCAGGTTGACATAGAGATCAGCCGACTCTTTCAGCTTGTGCATGGCCTCGGCGCAGCGCTCGGTGCCGTTGGCGCAGGTTTCCGAGGTCATGATGACGCTTGCGCCGAAAGCTTCAGCGGCATCCTTGATGCGGTCATCATCGGTGCAGACATAGACGCTTGCCACGCCCTCGACCGCACTGGCCGCTTCCCATGAGCGCTGGATCAGCGACTTGGACACGCCGTCACGACCGGTCAGCCTGACCAGCGGCTTGCCGGGATAGCGGGTGGAGGCATAGCGCGCGGGGATCAGGATAATGGTCTTCACTTAGGCTACTCCCGCACGCAGGCAATCGTGGATATGGATCAGGCCGACCGGCTTGTTATGGTCATCGACCGCAAACAGGCAGGTGATCTTCTTGTCGTTCATGATGCCCAGCGCCTCGGCGGCCAGGGCATCCGGGCGTATGGTGCGCGGACCGGCGTGCATGACCTGCTTGGCGGTCTTGTCCATCAGGCCCGACAGGTTGCGGCGCAGGTCGCCGTCGGTGATGATGCCGGTCAGCTTTCCGTTGGTGTCGGTGATGCCGACCACGCCGAAGCTCTTGGCGGTCATGACCAGCAGGGCCTCGCCCATCGGCGTCTGTTCGGTGACCAGCGGCAGGGCGTCGCCGGTATGCATCAGGCCGGAGACGGGCAGCAGTTGCGCACCGAGCTTGCCGCCGGGATGGAAGGTCTTGAAATCGGTCGGCTGGAAGCCGCGCTTTTCCATAATCGCCACGGCCAGGGCATCGCCAAGCGCCAGGGTCATGGTGGTGGAGGTGGTCGGCGCCATGCCGATGGCGCAGGCTTCCGGCGCATTGGGCAGGACCAGCGCGATATCGGCGGCCTTGAGCAAGGTTGACTCCGGGCGCGAGGCCACGCCGATCAGCGGAATCTGGAAGCGGCGGGTATGGTGGATGATATCGCTGAGTTCCGATGTCTCGCCGGAATTCGACAGCACCACGACCACATCATCGGGCGTGATCATGCCGAGGTCGCCATGCGAGGCTTCAGCCGGGTGGACGAACTGCGCTGGCGTGCCGGTGGAGGCCAGCGTCGCGGTAATCTTGGCGGCGATGTGACCCGACTTGCCCATGCCGGAGAGGATGACGCGGCCCTTGACGGCGTACATCACCTCGACCGCCCGCACGAACGATTCCGACAGCGAACCGGCAAACAAAAGCAGCGCCTCGCCTTCGGTGCGCATCACACGCGCACCGGTAGCCAGGATTTCGGTGCGGCTGTTGATTTCGGAAGGCGGGCTTAGTGTCATAGTCAATCCATATGGTGCGCGCGCCCCCTCTTAGCAAGGTTGGCAGGGGGGGACAATCCAAATGCGCATATTGAAGCCGCCGGGAAATCACACCGGCGGGTAGAGATCAAAGCTGTACCAGCGCGCACCGAAACGCCCTGAGCGCTCCACGATACAGATACGGTCGCCGACTTGCGCACGACGATACCAATCGCCATCGACGCTGAGTTGTGCAGGCAGGCCGTAGGGCACGGGCGAAAGAATGACATTCTGCGAAAACTGGCCCCTGCAGGAGCCAGAGCTGTAAGGCCCACCACCAAAGGAACAGTGCGGCTCGGTCATATACAGGTTGTCAATTCCGGTCTGCACAGACACATCCGGGCTGTGATCCAGCAGGCAATTGGCAGTCTGTGTCATGCCCCATGCGGCAAAAATCAACACACCAATCGTTACAAAAGCCCAAAAGGCTTTCACAGGTCGTTCAAACCAAAGGATCAGAGCCGACAGGATCAGCCCGACGATCACGCCAGCCCAAATGCCAGTCGAGCGATCCAGCAGCGTCTGATCCTCAATGGCATGTATGCCTATCGCCAGCAACAAGGCGTAAAATCCAGTGGCCAGGCTGGGCTTTTCCGCATCTCCGTAGTCGATCAGGCTGAAACGTTTCCAAGCCACAGCCGGCAGAACGGCTATGCCAGCCAGGGCGGGTATCAAGGCCAGATCCAGCGGCGACCGGTTATGCTGATAGGCCAGAACCACCCACAGAGCGATGATCAAGGCAACGCTATTCATCGCCATGGCCGACCACCATCGCGTGACATAGCTTTGTTCGCCGGCGGGTGTGGAAATAACGTGCATGGCTTTGCATAGCAATTTTCACGCGCACAAACCAGAGCCTGTCAGGAATGGTAAAAAGGTGCTGATCGCCTCTGGAACATGGAGAAAATTCCGCCATTATGACGGTATGGACTCAACACCCGTTCACCCCCTTGCGCCCTTTCTGCAGCCGGTCCGGCGCTGGATAAGACGCACCTTGCTCGTCCTGCCGGGGCCTGTGCGCGAATTCGTACTGTTCGGACTGAAGATGGCCTGGTCGTGCCTCTTCGGCGCCGGGATGCTGGGCCTGATGATCGTCACCCACCTGATCTGGCCGGCGAACAGCCCCATCTATCGCTATGACTTCCTGCTGGCCGCCGCGATCGGCATTCAGTGTCTGCTGCTGTGGACGCGGCTGGAGACCTTTGACGAAGTGAAGGTGATTTTCCTCTATCATGTCACCGGCACGATCATGGAAATCTTCAAGACCCATATGGGCTCATGGACCTATCCGGAGCCGTCGATCTTCCACATCGGCGGGGTGCCGCTATTCACCGGTTTCATGTATGGCAGCGTCGGCTCGTTCATCGCCCGCGCCATCCGCGTGTTCGACATGCGTTTTTCGCATTACCCGAAACCGTGGGTTACGTATCTGCTGGCCCTGGTGATCTATGTGAATTTCTTCACACATCATTTCATATGGGATTTCCGCTACCTGATCTTCGTGGCCATCTTCGTGATCTATTTCCGCTGCTTCGTCTTCTTCCGCATCGATCGGGCCGTCCATTCCATGCCCTATCTCCTGGCCGGCACACTGACCGCCTTCTTTCTGTGGCTGGCGGAAAATGTCGGCACCTTCACCCATACCTGGAGCTATCCCGGCAAGGCGTGGCATCTGGTCTCGATCCAGAAGATGGGCGCCTGGGGCTTGCTGCTGATCATCAGCTTCGTGACCGTGACTCTTGTGTTCAAGCCGAAAATACCGGAAGATGAGGTATCTGACAGGGGGGATATATGTCCAGAGACGAAAACCGTATTAAGAGACCGCGCATAGCAACTTTTTTTCTGCTTCCCGGCCTCGTTTTGCAACTCGCCAGCGAAGCTTTCCTTTGCTGTGCAATAGCATTTCTCGGTTTTGATATGTCTGCGTTTGATGATCCCTCATATAGCCCGGACAGCATCGGCGTTTTAGTCGGCCTGGCAAGTTTGATTATTTTGGTGATGCTGGTTATCAACTTCATCATGTTGATGTTCTGGGTATATCGCATCAACGCCAATACACATAACCTCCCTGTCCCGGATCTCGAATATGAGCCAGGCTGGGCTGTGGGGTGGTGGCTCATACCCTTTGCCAATCTTTGGAAGCCATTCGACATTATGTGCGAACTGTACAATGCCAATAAAAATCCCAATGATTGGCATGAATTGAGCAGACCGCCGCTGCTCATAGCTTGGTGGGTAGTTACAATCCTGCAAATTCTGCCGACAATCGCGCTGCGTTTTGCAAACGACTTTGGCGGCAGCGCCTCGGTGCCTTATGTACTGTTGTATGTTCTGGGGGCCATAAGGTTAGCCTTGATTATAACAATTGTTTTGCGCATCAATGGCTTTCAGAAGATCGCCATTGTCAGGCCCGGTGTGGAGCAAGTCTTTTAGCGGCATCTGGCCACCAGGTTTGACAGGGCTTCGAGATAGTCGGCAAAGGCCTTGCGACCGGCCGGTGTGATATGCGCACGAGTCAGCGGCTTGCGGCCCTGAAAGCTCTTGATGATCTCGACATAGCCGGCCTCTTCCAGCTTACGCAGATGGACCGAGAGATTGCCCTGGGTCGCTTCCAGCACCGCCTTCAATTCGTTGAAGTCAGCGGCTTCGGCGTCCATCAAATAGGCCATGATTCCCAGACGCAGGCGTCCGTGAATGGCGTCATCCAGTTTGTTGATGTCGAAGCCGGCCATGATTATTTGCTGGCCTGCCGCATCATGTACCAGCCGCCGCCGCCCATGATGACAAACAAGGCAATGCCCAGCACCAGCACATAGTGCGGCGTGCCGATCAGAAGGCCCAGTGTCAGGGTGGTGATGAACCAGCCGGCCGATATGACCGCCAGCCACGCCTCCCTGCGGATCATGTAGGCGGTGAACCACACCGCGCCCTGGAAGGCGCAGACCGTGATCGGATACAACAGCCAGATCAGGATACTCTTTTCGGTGATGGCGGCGTAGGCAAACACGCCGATCATGAACAGATTGGCCAGACCGGCGCTGCTGAAGGCGGCGTTGAGCGCACGCGTCGCCACCCCGTTCTTCGGCACCTTGCGGTCGCGCCACAGGATAATGCACATCACCGCCAGGAAAACCACTGTCGGCAGGAAGCCGGCGATCAGATTGCCCCAGACACCGATATTAACGATGCCGGCCAGATGAATCCATTGCACCAGGCACTGCAATCCATAGCACACGCCACCGGTCAGATAGAGCGCGCCGCCGGAAATCCGCACCCGCGCGCCTTCGCTGACCAGCGCCTTTACAAAGGCCAGATCGGCTTCGATACCCTTGGTCATATGGCGTCTCCCTTTTGGCGACGATCAATGGCCATCATGGTCCAGCCGGCGCCGCCCATCAGCACGATCAGGGCGATGCCGAGCACGAGCAGATAGGGCTGCGGTTGTCGGATCAACAGGCCCAGGGCGACCGTGGTGATGAACCAGCCGGCGGAAACGCCTATCAGCCACAGCTTGCGCCGGATCATGTAAGCCACATACCAGACAGCGCCCATGAAGGCACATATCACCACGGGATAGAGCAGCCAGATCAGCAGGCTTTTCTGTGTATTAGCAACATAGCCGAAGACAACGGCAATGGCGAGATTGGCCAGGCCCGCCGAACCATAGGCGGCATTGAGCGCGCGCGTGGCGACGCCCTGCGGCCCGGCCTTGCGGCCTTGCCAGGCGACATAGATGATGACGGGAATGGTCACGGCGATGGGGAACAGGATCAGGGTCCAGTTTACCAGCGCGGTCTGCGGCCAGCCGAACGCATCCTGCGCCCAGTAGGCCAGACAGTCGATACCATAGGCCGGGCCGGCGGTCAGGAAGACGATGCCGGCTGCCCCTTGCGCCTTCGGGCCCTCGCTGACGAGGGCCTTCAGGAAGGCAAGGTCTTTATGGACGTCCTCGCCCGGTTCAGTCATGCCCCATCTCCTAATATGGCCTCCTGGCCCTGGCTTGCGCGTTTCACCTTACGGCGGCGGCCATTGAGAATCGCCCCGATGAAGGTGTAGCGTACCATAAATTGATAGGTGAACAGTCCGATCATCACCGTCGCCAGCAAAACCCCGGCAAATTTCAGTTCGGCCGGGCCGGGCAGGTTGCGCACGAATAGTTGCAGCGCCATGACCACAGGGATGTGCAGGATATAGATCCAGTAGGAGGCATCCGACAGATAGCGCAGTACCGGGTTTTCGCGTTTCAGAAAGGCATGGGCGGCACCAATCAGGCCGAGTGTCCACGACCAGCCGGTCAGCAGGTAAAGTGCCAGATAGAGCGGGTGGTCGCTGCCTTTCGCGGGCGTGATGACAGGCGTCAGGCCAACCATGTTCAGGCAGATGACCGTACCGATGGCCGCGGCGGGCAGGTGTGCCCACCAACGCTTCGCCAGATGGCTCAGCAGGTCCGGCGAACGGTGCAGGAACCAGCCAAAAGCAAAGGCCGTGGTGAAAGCCGCCAGGGCGGGCGTATTGATCATAACGCCCGCATCCGGGGTGGGGATGCCGAACCACATCAGCCAGGCGGGATTGGCATAAAGGGCGGCAAAGGCCGGCAGGATCAGGACGGCACCGATCAGATCGGTACGCGTCAGGAAGCCGATGACAGTGTCAAACATCCGGCCCAGAATGCCGCCGATATGCAGCACGTCGGTCACCAGCTTGAGGACGATGGCGCCGCCATAGAGCCACAGCAGGGCATAAAGGAACCACAGGTGCGTAAGCGGAAAATTCTGGGGGTAAGCCCCGGCGCTGGCGGGGGTGTGCCGGCAGGCGTCCCCGGCGGCGGCATATAGGCAAAGAGCATGACGCTGATGATAGCGGTAAAGACGATCGGCCAGAAGGCCACCAGCGGCACGCCGACCCGGATCAGGCGGTTTTTGATAAAGCCGCCAAGCCCGCGCCTGTCCACCAGCATATGCGCGAAGAACCCGGCCATGACGAAGAAGGTCATCATGCGGAACATGTGGATGACGTAGAACAGCAGGCCTAAACCAACAGACGAACTGGCATCCTTCAGCACCCACACCTGGGGTTCGATAAAGGACATGGTGGTATGCAGGGCGACACCGAGCAGAAGCGCGCCGGCGCGCACGGCATCGAGATCGTGAAAACGCTCGGAATGGGTACTCACAGACAGTTTTGTCGTCACAGACATAATGACCTCCCGTCAGGGCCGATTGCCCCAATGTGGCGACAGATATATCAACAAGTTTGAAATGTAAACCAGTTTGTATATTTCAAGATTGCGCCCGTCATCAAAGCTTCGATAAATCATGTGAAAAGGGGCGGGTATGAGCGAAACAATCGATAAAAAAACACGCGGCCTGGCTTTCGCCTGGCGGCTTTTGCGCCTGACCGGCCTTGGTCTGGCGGGCGCCTGTCTCGCCGCCTGGCTGATGGCGGTCGGGTATCTCTATATCGAACAGCGTCACCTGCTCTTTTACCCGGAACGCGAGACTGAAGCCCTAGCCATAAAAGGCCTGGACTTGCAGGATGTGCGCATCCATACGCCTGATGGCGAGACCCTGCAGGCACTTTATGAGGCGCCCCGGCCAGGCCAGCCGGTCATCCTGTTCCTTCACGGCCAGAGCGGCACCTTGATGATGGGCAAGTGGCGCTATATCCGGATGCACAAACAAGGGGTGGGTTATCTGGCGCTGGCCTATCGCGGCTATTCCGGCTCGACCGGCACGCCATCGGAAAAGGGGCTGCTGATCGATGGCCTGGCGGCCTATGACTGGCTGAAAGCGAAAGGGTTTCGGGATTCCGACATCGTCATTCATGGCCATTCGCTGGGCACCGGAGTCGCCACCTATGCGGCCACGCAGCGGCCGGCGCGGGCGCTGATCCTCGAAGCACCCTTTACCGCCGCCAGCGATGTCGGGGCCGAGCGTTATCCGCTCATTCCGGTATCGATTTTAATGAAGGACAAGTTCCTGAACCGCGAACGCATCAGGGACGTCCATATGCCCGTGCTGATCGCCCACGGCGACAAGGACAGCGTTATTCCCTTTCGGCAGGGCGAGCGCCTGTATGCCCTGGCCAATGATCCGAAGGTGTTCGTAAGAATGCACGGGTCAGAGCATAATACCCTGACCCGTGACGGCGTTTATCCTTATTACTGGAAGTTTCTGGGATTGCTGGAGACTGATGTCGATCCGGCAATCGTCATCGCCAGATAGCTACTGTGTGAGCGCTTTCGCGCGGCCGACATCGACGCTGGCGACCACCGCTTTCAGGGTGCCCATATCGACATTATCCCCTTCCGCCGCCACGCTGATGCGGCCATCGGAAACAATGGCATATTCACCGTGCTTGGCCGCGTTATCCCACTTTTCCGTGACCATGCGGCCGTTTTCGGTGGTGACCTTTTCGTAGCCGGTGGCGCTGCTGCTCGATGAGTTCAGGTTCATTGCCGCCGCCATGGCGCCGATACCGGCCACTGTGCCCATGTCGGTGACGGTGACATTCACCGTGCCGTCACCGATATGATAGGTGCCCTTGGCGGTGGAGACGGCGATGCCGCCCGCGCCGCCGGAACTGGTATTGTCATCGGTGCGCGCGGCACCGTTATAGGCGGGTGGCAAAAGGGCCAGAAGCGCCGAGGCATCGGCCAGCTTGACCACTGACTGGCCGGTCTGGGCCGCCGAGGCTTGCGCCGCCATCTGGTTGGCCGCGGCTTCCATCTGATTGGCGGCCTCTTCCATCCCGGAGACATTGGGCGCGACGATCGCGCGATTATTGAACGCGAAGCCGCCCATATGCCCCATCCCGCCAGTGGCCATCATGCCGGCGCTGGTAACGGCACCGGCAACAGCGCCGATGATCATGGCCAGGACGATATAAACAATCGCCACAACGATCATGTAGACCACGGTTTTGTCGGCGGGGTTTTTCATCAGTTTCGGCAGACCGAGATAGAAGAGGTATATGCCGTAGAGTGCGCCAAGCAGGGCCAGTATGCCGAGCATTGGGAACAGGCCGAAGATGGACGCCACCCAGCCGGCCGTAGACGCGTAAGCTGCAAGCTTGAGCGCCTGGATGAAGTTTTTCTGGCCGTTGAAACTGGGGGCCAGCCCATCGATGACGAGCGCCACCACATAGATCATGATCAGCGAGAGCACGTAGCTCAATACGGCGCCGACAATCGCCATCAGCAGAGGCGTATGAAAGGAAAACCCGAGCGCACCCACACCAAATACCACGCCGCCAATGGCGCTGGCCGCCGGGCCGATGGCGGCCAGCGGCATGATATAGCTGGTATAGAGCTGTTGAACGGTCGGCGTTTCGCGCTCGATCACATCCCAAGTCGGCGAGGGCTTGAGCAGGATGGCCTGCACCCGTTCGATCAGATTGTTCGGGTTCTTCGGGTTGGCGTAGGGATTGGGGTCCGGCGCTTGCACGGGGGGAACGGAGTCGTCGGTCATGTATGGGATCGCCCTGTCAGTGGATAATACATACGCTGGCACTGGCGGGGCAATATGAGAATTTCGCCCCAATAAGGCGAGCATGGCCAAAAAAGAACCCCCGGTCAATCAACCGGAGGCCCTTTCGTTTCAACGTTTTCGTGATACTTCTCCGATGCGCTTGCGCATCGGCAAGGGCAAGGCCCGCCGCCGCTTATGCGGCGAGTCTTAACTAGCGCTTGAGCGTTATTCCTTAAAATCGATATGCCGGTTGTCCTTGATGGTGAACAGCCCGATCAAGACCGTCAGGGCGGCGATCCCCACCGGATACCACAGGCCGTCATAGATGCCGCCGGTCGCCGCCACGATGGTGAATGTGATGAAGGGCAGCAGGCCGCCGAACCAGCCATTGCCGAAGTGATAGGGCAGGGACATGGCGCTGTAGCGGATGCGTGCCGGGAACATCTCCACCAGCGCGGCCGCCATCGGGGCATAGACCATGGTGACCAGAACTACCAGCAGGGTCAGGATGCCGATGGTTTTCGGAAAATCAATCTGCGCTGTGTCGGCCTTGGCCGGATAACCGGCGATTTTCAGGGCCGCGCCCACCTGTTCGGCGAAATCGGCCTGTCCGGCTTTCAGAGCGTCTGCGGCCAGCCCGCGGCCCTCGAAGGCGGGGATGACCGTCTGGCCGATACGGACACTGGCTATCGTGCCGGCAGGGGCGGCTTCATTGGTATAGCTGATGCCGCCCTTGGCGAGATACGACTTGGCGATGTCGCAGGATTGCAGGAATTTCGCCTTGCCGACCGGGTCGAACTGGACGGCGCAGGCGGTCTGATCGGCCACGACCACAACTGGCGAGGCTGTTTGCGCATGTTCGAGCGCCGGGCTGACGGCGCCGGTCAGCATCTGGAACAGCGGGAAATAGCCGATGGCGGCCAGCACCAGGCCGGCCAGAATGATGGGCTTGCGGCCGATGCGGTCCGACAGCCAGCCGAAAAAGATGAAGAACGGCGTGGCGATGACCAGCGCGCCGCCGATCAACCAATAGGAGGTGGCCAGGTCGACATGCAGCATCTTTTGCAGGAAGAACAGGGCGTAGAACTGGCCGGTATACCACACCACGCCCTGGCCCATGACAAGACCAAACAGGGCAATCAATACGATCTTGAGGTTCGACCATTTCAGGAAGGCTTCGGAAAGCGGTGATTTCGCCGTGCGGCCTTCATTCTTCATGGCCTGGAAGACCGGGCTTTCATTGAGCTTCATCCGTATCCAGATCGACACCAGTAAAAGCACGATCGAGAACAGGAAGGGCAGGCGCCAGCCCCACGCCTTGAAATCTGCTTCGGAGACGTAGTGTTGGGTCACGCCGATGGCGACCAGGGCCAGCAGCAGGCCGAGCGTGGCCGTGGTCTGGATCCAGGCGGTCATCTGGCCGCGCTTGTTATCCGGCGAATGCTCGGCCACATAGGTGGCGGCCCCGCCGTATTCGCCGCCCATGGCCGGGCCCTGCACAAGACGCAGGCCGATCAGGATGATGGGGGCGGCGATGCCGATCTGGTGATAGGTGGGCAGGACGCCAACCAGGAAGGTGGACAGGCCCATAATGATCATGGTGATCAGGAAGGTGTGCTTGCGGCCGACCTTGTCGCCCATGCCGCCGAAGACCATGGCGCCGAAGGGCCGCACGATAAAGCCGGCAGCCAGGGCCAGAAGCGCGAAGATGAAGGAGGTGGTCGGGTTGATGCCCTTCACCTCGAAGAACTGCGCCCCCATAATGGCGGCCAGCGTGCCGAAGATGTAGAAATCGAACCACTCGAAGATGGTGCCGAGCGATGACGCCCCGATCACCAGAGCCATGCTTTGTTTTTTATGTGCCGTTTCGCCCATAACGTCTCAACCCCTTGCTTTGCTTATGCACCCGATTACCGGATGTGACTTTCGTCTCTTTGAAAGCAGAAATGGCACAGGCGCGGCAGGACGGCAAGAGATTAGCCGCCAGCATGATAAAACCCTCCGGCGATTTCGCGCCGGAGGGTTTTATTTGGTTGAAACCGAAGCTTACTTCGCGTCTTTCAGCGCCGTGACGACTTCCGCGCCCTTGGCGTCCTTCAGAACGCTGCACGAGCGGATATCCTCCAGCATCCGGTTAAAGGACAGTTCGCCGCGGCCGGCAGCGACCACTTTCGGGCGCATGATACGCTCGATCTCATCCGCCTTGCCCGCATCGCAGTAATTATGCGGCAGCGAGGCGATGCGGCCGGCCGAGAAGATGCCGGCTCCCGCCGAGAAGCTGTCATAATTGGCCTTCAGCCAGTCATAGGTCATGTCGCGCGTGGCAGCATTGTTCATCAGGCCGCCGACCAGGGCCAGCTTGTCCGGCACGCGCAGGCGGGGCTCGCTCAGCGCACCCAGGAGCCAGGTCGCCGTGGCGGCGTCGGCGTCGGAGGTGATGGCGCCGCGTACCGCCGAACGGACGACTTCGTCCTGTTCGGTCATCATCCGGTCGAACAGGGCCTTGGCCGCCGGCTGGTGGCCTTCCTCGACATAGATCTTGAAGCCGCGCGCCAGGAACGCCTGGTCGAGCGCCGTCTTGTCGCCGCCGAGATAGGCATTAGCGGCATCGAGCAGTTGCTTGCGCACCGCCGGGTCGCGGCCCGCATCGGAGACCGCGACCACCAGGCGCTGGCGCAGTTTCTGCGTGTCGGGATCATCGGAGAGATGCGCGCCGGCCTTCGGGTTGAAACCGAGGGCGGCCAGGCGCGGGGCGTAGATTTCATCCATCACCCGGCGATAGTCCGGCAAGCCGGCTTCGGGGATAATGCCGCGTGTCACCAGTTCAGCGAATTGATCGGCGCTGCCGGTGGCGACGTTGGAATCCTTGTTGTTGACGAAGACCTTGGCCGCCTCGATCAGTTGCGGTGCGGCCAGCTTGCCGGCATAGAACTGGCCCCACAGGCTGTCGAGCGCCGCCAGGCCCTCGCCGGCGGGCAGTTTGTCGCCGGTGGCGATCAGGGTTGACCAGTCGTCCGGCGTCAGGGTGAAGCGGTAATAGCCGGTGCCGCCGGCATTGGGCATCAGTACGCCGGGCGCATCGGCGCCGAGCGTGCCCTGCGGCTGGGCCATCAGGAAGCACTTGCGTTCTTCACCCTGGCGCAGGCAGAGCGGAATGGTCCAGCTTTGCGGGTCAAGCGTGGCGCCCAGGCGGGCATAGCGCGACTGCGTCGCCACCAGCCAGCCGCCCTGGTGGCTGAAATCGACCGTCGGGAAGCCCTGCTGGTTAACGAAGCTCTTCATGGCGTCGAGTACGGCCGGTTCCTGGGCGGCGTCGGCCAGGGCGCCGAAAAATTCATCGGAAGTGGCGTTGCCGTACGGATGACGCGACATGTGCAGGCGCACGCCGCGCTTGAAGGTTTCATCACCGAGATAGCCGGCCACCATGGCCACGACCTGTCCGCCCTTGCCATAGGTGATGGTGTCGAAGGCCGAGTCGATGTCGCCGTTATTGGTGATCTTTTCGTGGATCGGACGGCCCACCTTGAGGGCGTCGGTATCCATGGCACCGAAAGCTTCATCGATGGCGCCGACGCCGATATTCAGTTCCGGCCGCCATTCATTGCCGATGCGGTAACCCATCCAGTTGGCGAAGCTCTCATTGAGCCAGATATCATCCCACCAGGCCGGGGTGACATAATCGCCGAACCACTGGTGCGACAGTTCGTGAGACACCACCATGCCGAATTCCTGCTTCTGTACGGTCGAAGCGCCGGAATCGAGCAGCAGGATATTGTCGCCATAGATATCGATGCCGGCGTTTTCCATGGCGCCCGGCATGATCGGCGAGGCGACCTGATCGAGCTTCGGGAAGGGGAAGGCCTGTCCGAAATAGGTTTCCAGATGGCTGACGATCGACGGGGTTTCATCGAGCGCATATTTCAGCTTGGCGGCATTGGGCTTGGTGGCGACAATGCGGATCGGCAGGGCGTAGTTGCGGTACTGGTTAGGCGGCGCCACGCCTTCCGCCACCGCAAATGGCCCGACGGCAAAGGCGACCAGGTAGGTCGGCAGCTTTTCGGTGCGGTAGAAGGAGTGGGTGATCATCGAGCCGGCCGTGGTCGAGCCATCTTCCGGACCGTTGCTGAGGGCGACCAGTCCTTTTTCCGTGGTGATCTGCACCTTGAACGGCGTCTTGAAGCCCGGCTCGTCGAACGACGGGAAGGCGCCGCGGGCGTCGATCGATTCAAATTGCGACCAGACATACCACTCGCCAGCGACCTGGACGCGGTAAAGCCCGGCCGCATCATTGGTGAAAGGCGCATCGTAATCGAACACCAGGGTGGTGCGACCGGCGGGGATGGCCTTGGCGAAGTCGAGGCGGGCGACGCCGAGGTCATCGACCTGGGTATATTTGGCGTTGACCGGCTTGCCATTCACCATGGCGACCACTTTCGACATCTTCAGGTCGCGGCCGTGCAGGTAGAGCGATTTCGTTTCGGCCTTCACATTGACATCGATCTCGACATGGCCCGAAAAGCGCGGCTTGGAGGGCACGATGGTCAGGTTGAGGCTGTAGGCGAGCGGGGTGGCGGCGTCGGGCAGCTTGCCCTTGGGGGCGTTGGCGTCGGCGACAATGGCGGTGGCGGCCGGGGCAGCCAGCGTCACCACGGGGGTGAGGGCGGTCGAAGCGAGGAGCAGGCTGGCGGCGAAAAGCAATGGGCGCATATGAGATCCGGGTTTGTAGCGCGGCGCGGAGCTAGGCGACCCCTTGAGGCGGCGCGATAATTAAGAATGAAACCAGTCGGCAGGGTTAGCATGGCCTCCGCCGACTGCACATTAAGTTTTTGTAATGGGCTTTTATGGCGTGGCAAAAAGGCCGCAGGCGCTGCGTTTTCTTCAGAAACGTAATCCCATAAAGCAAGGCTTAAACAAATTCAGGCGAAATTCCTCGGACGACAGGCGGACCAGGCCGAAGGGGAAATGTTTTGAAATACAAGCGTATAGGCGAAATTGTTGCGCTCGCCATCCTGGCGTGTGCCGGTCTGACCGGGGCCGCGCAGGCGGAGTCGATCTTCACCTATACCAGCGGCAAATTGCTGCTGACCGGCGGCGTCAGCCAGATCGAAGGCGCGGCCGGCGGCGGTCTGACTCCCTGGGCGGTGATCGGGGGGTATGGCGCACAGAACCAGACCGGCGGAAACGCCTTCTACACCACTGTCGATACGCAGGACTATCGCGTGTCCTCGTATGGCGCGTTGGTCGGCATCCATGACCGCGTTGAAATCTCCTACGCCCGGCAGGATTTCGACCTGCAAAAGATCGGCGGCGCGCTGGGCCTTGGCGATGGCTACACCATTTCGCAGGACACCATCGGCGTAAAGGTCAAGGTGGCCGGCAATGCCGTGCTGGAACAGGATCGCTGGCTGCCGCAGATCGCCGTGGGGGCGCAGTTCAAGCAAAACAAGAACGGCGCCCTGGTCAAGGCGTTGGGCGCGCGCGATGACAGTGGCACCGATTATTATGTCAGCGCCACCAAACTGTTCCTCGCCCAGAGCCTGCTGGTCAACAGCACGATCCGCGCCACCAAGGCCAATCAGTTCGGTATTCTAGGCTATGGGGGAATCGATGACGATTACCATGCCGAATTCGAGGGCTCGGTCGCCTACCTGCTCAACCGCCATTTGGCCATCGGCGCCGAGGTGCGCTCGAAGCCCGATAATCTGGGTGTCGCCAAGGAAGGCGCGGCGGTTGATGCCTTCGTGGCATACGCGCCCTGCAAGCGGATATCCTTCACCCTCGCCTATGCCGATCTCGGCAATATCGTCACGCGCCGCCAATCGGGACTGTATCTCTCGCTCCAAGCCGGATTCTGATCATGAAAATCATCGCTCTTGCGGCAACCGCCCTTTTGTTCGCGTCTCCGGTTCTGGCGCAAGGTACGCCTTCCGCCCCGACCGCGCCGGTCATTTCGCCCGATGGCAGGCTCTTCTCCGAATTTGGCGGCCATGACGGCCTGGTCAGGATCATGGACGACCTGATGGTCAATCTGCTGGCCGATCCGCGCACGAAAGACTTCTTCGTTGCCGTCGATCAGCAGCATGTGAAGGATGAACTGGTCTCGCAGTTCTGCGCCATTTTGGGCGGCGGCTGCACCTATACCGGCAAGGACATGAAAGCGGTCCACGCCAAGCTGGGTGTCCATCAGGAAGACTTCCTGGCGCTGGTGGAAGACCTGCAAAAGGCGATGGAAAAGAACCATGTGTCGTTTTCGGCGCAGAACAGACTGCTGGCGGCCCTGGCGCCCCAGCACCGGGATGTCATAACGGAATAATCAGCCGAAGACGCGCCTGGAAAGTTCCGCTAGTGCCGCCTGCGCCCACGGCGGCAAGGGGATGCCGGTCTTTGCCGTCATGATGGAAATCACCAGGCATATGGCCAGGAACAGGCTGACGCCGCGCCAGATGCCGACCTGGTTGCGGGCCAGCCAGGAATGCTTGCGGAAGAAATCGGGCTCGGCGCCATGCGAGCCGGTCTCAAGCTTGAAAGCCAGTTCGAAACCGTCCTGGAAGCGATCGGCCGGATTCGGCGCCAGGGCCTGCAAAATCACGCTGTCGAGCCAGGCCGGCAGGTCGCCGCGCCGGCTGGCGAGGCGTTCCGGCATGTTGAAACGCGGTGTCTGGCCGGTCTCGATCTCGCCGAAGGGATAGGCGCCGCCGGTGAACATCCGGTAGAGCGTCACCCCCATGGCGAAGATGTCCGAGCGCTCGTCACCCGGTTTGCCGTCGAACAATTCCGGCGCCTTGTAGCTGGGCGTGCCGGGCACGAACAGGCTGTCCTTGTCGATGCCGGGAATGCGCGCCACGCCGAGATCGACCAGCTTGAAGCCGCCATCGGCCGTCAGGATGATGTTCTCCGGTTTGACATCGCGGTGGATGATACCGGCGCGGTGCAGCGAGCCCAAGGCCTTGGCCAGCTTGGTAGCGATGCCGACACCTTCCTTCAGGGTGATTTTCGGGCTGCGCAACAGGCGGTGTTCGAGGGTTTCGCCGACATAATAGGGCTGGGCAACATAGAGACAGGTCTGGCGGCCGGGGGCGATATCAAGCACCGAACCGATCCACATATGCTGGACGCGGCTGGCTACCCAGGCTTCGCGCATGAAGGCCGAGCGCGCCGAGGTTTCCGAGCCGATGGTATGGGGTTTGGGGAATTTCAGCACGACATTGGGGCTGATGCCGGTGCGGAATTCGCGCATGTCGCGCGCCCGGAAGACACGGCTGTAGATGCCGTCGGCCAGTTGCCGCTCCAGCTTGAAGCCATCGATCAGGTCGCCGACATGGGGCGGTTCGATGATCGGCAGCCGGGAAATGGCGAGGTTCAGGTCTTCGATCGTGGCCGGGGGCAGGTCGATGACATCGATCACCAGGGCCGTGGCGTTATCGTCGCCGCCGTGGGCGATGGCGGTGCTGACCAGCCGCTGGGCCGTCTCTTCCGGCGCTGTGCGGCCATCGAGCAGGGCGAGTATCTGGGCCTGACTGACAAAGCCGTGAATGCCATCCGAACACAGCATCAGCCGGTCATGCGGAAAGATATCGTGGGCGCCGTAATCGATACGGATGGCTTCTTCGGCGCCGACCGCGCGGGTGATGAACGGGCTGCCGTCCGGCCCTTCGGGCTTGTGGTCTTGCGTCAATTGTTCGAGCTGGCCGGCGCGCAGGCGGTAGAGGCGGGTATCGCCGGCATGGAAGCTGTGCAGCCGCCGCCCCTTAATGACGATACCGGTAAAGGCGGCGCACATGCCTTTCAGGTTTTCGTTCTTCTGACCTTCGCGGTAGAGCCAGTAATTGATGCTTTCCAGCGCCCGCGCCGCCGTCTTTTGCGGTGACAGCAGTTCCGACTGGCCGAGATAATCATCGATAAAGGTCCGCACAGAAAGCTCGGCCGCCACGCGCCCACCCTTGCGCCCGCCGACGCCATCGGCCAGGGCGGCCACCGCGCCGTGATGACGCTGGCCGTCCTCCAGACAGAGGGCGGCGAAATCCTGGTTTTCTTCGCGCTTGCCAATATCACTGGCGAAACCGGCGGCGATATCGAGCTTTGAGGCAGTCTGCGTCGGGTCATGTCCTATGTGTGCAGGAGCGAACCGTGTTCGTCCAGTGGGCTTTGGATTATGCTGATTGACGTGGCTTTTGAACCACTACAGCCGGTCGAGCGGCAAAACCTCGACGCGCGACCCAGCGTTTTGCGGCAGGGTATTGGCCGGCAGGCGGATCAGCGCATCGGCACGGGCGAAGACTTTGACCAGGGAGGAATCCTGGTCGTCAAACGCTGTCACCTGCAATTGCCCTTGCAATGAGCTGCCGATTTTGGCGCGCAGATAGGTCTCACGTGGACCGGCGGCAGAGAGGGGGCCTTGCGTCACGGCGGTGATAAAGGGGCTTGTTTCCGGCATTCCCAGTGACGCCTCGATCCAGGCTTTCAGGAACAATTGCGCCGTGACAAAAGCCGAAGCCGGATTGCCCGGCAGGCTCAATATCCGCGTCCCATCGGTCAGCCGGCCGAAACTGGTCGGCTTGCCGGGCTTGATCGCTACGGAAGCGAAATCGAGCGCCAGGCCCAGCTTTTCCAGCGCCGGCCGCACCAGGTCATAATCGCCGACACTGGCCCCGCCGACTGTGACGATCAGGTCGGCCTTCGTGTTCTTCAGCGCCTTATGCAGAGCCCTGGCGTTATCGCCCTCCACGCCGACATAGCTGGTCTTGCCGCCCCACTGCTTGATCAATGCCATGAGCGCATGGGAGGCGGATTCATAGATCTGGTCCGGTTTCGGCGTCTGGCCGGGCAACACAAGTTCATCACCGGTACACAGGACGGCGATCTTGGGACGGCGCCAGACCGGCACCGTGTCCAGCCCGGCCGCCGCGACCAGGGACAGGCGCCACGGATCAAGCCGCTGACCGGGCTCAAGCAGGGTGTCGCCGGCCTTGAAATCCTGGCCGGCCTTGCGAATGTGAGACGGTCCGTCAGGCTTGCGGCCATCCGGCAGGACATCGATCATGTCTGCCTGGCGAACGACATTTTCCTGAATAACGACGGCGTCGCAATCGGCGGGTACAGGCGCGCCGGTAAAAATGCGCACGGTCTCCCCCGCGGCCACCGACCCTGTGTAGACGCGGCCCGCCGCACTTTCGCCGACCACATGCAGGGTGACCTGTTTAGCTTTCGTTTTCAGCGATTCCCTGCGGACGGCATAGCCATCCATGGCCGAGGCGTTGAAGGGCGGCTGATCGCGCCCAGCCAAAACGGCTTCGGCCAGCACGCGACCCATGGCCTTGGCCAGCGGCACACGCTCTGCCGCTGGAGACACCGCGCCCTGCCTGACCGCTGCCAGCGCCGCATCGACCGCAACGTTTTTCATTATTTTTCCTTCAGTCACTTTTCTTTCAGGCGGGGCATCAGTTCGACCATATTGCACGGACCATGCCGGCTATCGAGCTGCCAGCGGATCACCTTGTCCCAGCCGTCCTTGACCGCGCCGTTCGAGCCCGGCAGGCAGAAGATAAATACGCCGTCGATGATCCCCGCAAGGGCGCGCGATTGCAGGGTGGAGAGGCCGACCGTTTGATAGCTCAGCATATGGAAAATGGTCGAGAAGCCTTCGATGCGCTTGGTCAGCAGCGGCTCGATCGCTTCGGGGGTGACATCGCGGCCGGTAATGCCGGTGCCGCCGGTGGTGACGATGGCGTCGATCTCGCCGGTATTGACCCATTTCATCACCTTGGCGCGGATGGCGTCGATGTCATCACGCACAATATTGCGGCGCACGACGCTGTGGCCGGCCGCTTCGATGCGCTTGACCAGCACATCGCCGGAGGTATCGCTTTCCTCGTCGCGCGTATCGGAAATGGTCAGGACGGCCAGGCTGACCGGCCGGAAGGGCCGCGTCTCGTCGATACGGCCACCGCTCAGAAAAGTCTTGTCCGCTTCCGTAATCTCGCTCATGCCGGCCTCATCTGTTGTTCTTCACAGCAGATTTAGGCGCTGGGTTTGCTTATCTCAAGCGAAAACGGTTTCGCTCTTGAGGAGTTCGGCATAGGCGCCTTCGATTCCGGCGATCACGGTGGCGTCCGTCGCCAGCGTTTCCGGGAAGACGGCGCGCAAGGCGAGGAAGCGGCTGACATCCGCTATCGTGTCGTCACAGGTCTTGCCAAGCGCGATCAGATCGTCCGCCAGTGGATCGGTGATCGCCTCACCGGTGATCGCTTTCCGGCTCACAAACCGCATCCACGCCGCCAGAGGCAGGCACAGCCGGCGGATATCCTGGCCGCGATCGAGTGCCTCGCCGAGACTGCTCAGAATACGGATCGGCAGTTTTTGCGAGCCATCCCAGGCGATCTGCGACAGCTTATGGACAATGGCCGGATTGCGGAAGCGCTTGAGAATATCCTCACTGTAGGCCACGAGATCGAGTCCTTCCGGCGCCTCCAGCAACGACACCACGTCCTCTATCATCAGCTTACGGATAGTATCGGCCAGCTCGGCGTCCTTCATGGCCTCGGAGACGCTTTCGTAACCGCGATGCAGGCCCATATAGGCCAGGGTCGAATGCGGGCCGTTGAGCAGGCGCAGCTTGGCGCGTTCATAGGCCGGCACATTGTCGGTCAGGGTTACCCCGACGCCCTGCCAGTCGGGACCGTTTTCATGGTCGTGCTTTTCGATCACCCACTGGGTGAAGGCTTCGCGCTGGATCGGCCAGGCGTCTTCCAGGCTGGTCACCTCCGCCACGCGGGCGCGCAGGGCATCATCGGTGGCCGGCGTAATCGAATCGACCATGGTGGAAGGGCATTGCAGGGTATCGTGAATCCACTTCGCCAGGTCATGATCACTCTGCCCAACAAAGACGGTGACGGCGTCTTTCAGGCGCGCGCCGTTCTTGGGCAAGTTATCGCAGGGGATCAGCACGAAGGGCTTCAGACCGGCCTGTCTGCGGCGGCGCAAGCCTTCCGCGACGTAGCCGATAAAGGATTTCGGCGCCTGCGGATTGGCCAGATCGTGGACAATGTCCGGGTGCTGAAGATCGAGCGAAAAAATCCGGCGCCAGGCAATAGCCTTTTTCGGTTACGGTCGAGGTGACGATTTCGACCGAAGGCCGCGTCAGGCGCTCAAATACCGCTTCGATATCCTCCGGGCCGACCAGGACTTCACGCATGGCGCCGATGATGCGGTAGCTGATGTCCTCATCGAGAATGGCCAGGGTGTAGAGGCCGTCCTGGGGTTTCAGGGCATCGCGCACGCCGGCCGAATGCAGCGACACGCCGCAAATGCCCCAGCGCGGGTCTTTCGCCGCCAGAGCATCGAAATACGCGGCCTGATGGGCACGGTGAAAGGCGCCAGGGCCGAAATGAACGACGCCAATATCCAGCGATGCCGGATCATAGGCCGGTTTTGTGGCGTTTGTGGTGGCAAGTGTATCAAGTGAAAGGCGCATTCAGAGCGTAACCCCATTTTTCCAGATGGCGATTTCGCGCTCATCGTTTGTTTCATTGCAGGCCGGCTGGCCCGAAGCGGTTTTGATGATCAGGTCCATCAGGTCATCGGCCGTCTGTTCCAGCGTGCGCCCTTCCAGCACCTGGCCGGCATTGAAATCGATCCAGCCGGGCTTGCGCGCCGCCAGGGCCGAATTGGAGGCAATCTTGAGTGTGGGGGCCGGAAAACCGAGCGGCGTGCCGCGGCCAGTGGTGAAAAGGACGATTACCGCGCCGGCGGCCGTCAGGGCTGTGGAGGAGACCGCGTCATTGCCGGGCGCTTCCAGCAGGGAAAGTCCCGGTTCGTGGGCGCGCTCGCCGTAGCGCATGACGGCATTGAGCGGGCTGTGGCCGCCCTTCTGCACAGCGCCAAGCGATTTTTCCTCCAGGGTGGTTATGCCGCCGGCCTTGTTGCCCGGCGACGGGTTTTCAAACACCGGCTGCTTGTGCGCGATGAAGTAGTTCTTGAAGTCGTTGACCACATCGACGACCTGGTGAAAGACCTTTTCGTCCCTGGCGCGGTTCATCAGGCCGCGTTCGGCGCCAAAGACTTCGGGTATCTCGGTCATGATCGCCTTGCCGCCGGCAAAGGCCACGCGGTCGGCGATCAGTCCGACCAGCGGATTGGCGGTCAGGCCGGAAAAGGCATCCGATCCGCCGCACTTGACGCCGATGGCCAGATCGCGGACCGAACAGGGTTCGCGCCGGTCCTTTTCGACCACGGCCACCAGTTCTTCCAGCGCTTCCAGTCCAGCGTCCTGCTCGTCCTCGACCATCTGGGCCGCGAAATATTTCAGGCGATCGGCCGGGCGGTCTATTTCCTTGATCAAGGCTGAAATCTGGTTGTTTTCACAGCCGAGACCGACGATCAGCACGCCGCCGGCATTGGGGTGCATGGCCAGTGACGCCAGCAGCTTACGGGTATGATCGAGATCGTCGCCCAGTTGCGAACAGCCGAGCGGATGGGTCAGGGCATGAATGCCATCGACGCGGCCCTTGAAACGCTCCGAAGCGATTCGCGCCAGCTTTTCCGAGGTCTTGGCCACGCAGCCGACCGTGCACAATATCCATATTTCATTGCGAATTCCGACCTGGCTATCCGTGCGGCGGTAGCCCTCGAAAGTGGCTTCCGTCAGGGCCGGTGGCATTGTAACGGGCGTCGGCTGGTAGCTGTAAGCCTCAAGTCCGCTTAAAGCCGTCACCAGGTTGTGGGCATGAACATGCTCACCGGCGGCGATATCCTGCGAGACGCGGCCGATGCTGAAGCCGAGCTTGATGACCTCGTCGCCGGCCTGGATATCCTTCAGCGCGATCTTGTGGCCCTTCGGCACATCATTGCGCAAAGCAATCTCACGCCCGTCGATGGCGATGAGATAACCCGCCGCCAGGTCCTGGAGGGCCACCGCGACGGAATCGCCCGCGCTGACCCGCAGCCAGGGCAGCGATACGCCTGCCGGATCATCCGCCATACACTTTAAACTCCAGGATGGGTTTTACAAATAATGATACCGGTGTCATAAACCGAGCGTGCAATCTTTTCAATCTGGCATTTCAAGAAAATAACTGTTCAGCCGCCACGAAGCCCGCTACCCATAGCCCAACAAGACGATCAGGCCCCATACTCCATGTCCGAAGACGCTATCGAGGAATTCATCCAGCGCCGCAAGAAGGCGACGATCAATGATGTGGCGCGGCTGGCGCGCGTGTCGAAAAAGACGGTGTCGCGGGTCATCAACAAGTCGCCCAGCGTGCGGGCCGAAACGCGTGACAGCGTCAATGCCATCATCGAGCGCATCGGTTTCCGGCCCGATCCGCAGGCGCGCGGCCTGGCTTTCCGCCGGTCGTTTCTGATCGGGCTGATCTACGATAATCCCAATGCGCAATATGTCGTCAATATGCAGATGGGCGCGCTCGATGCCCTGCGCGGCTCCGGCAGCGAACTGGTGGTTCACCCGTGCGACCGCCACAGCGACCGCTTCATCGAAGATATCCGTGATTTCATAGAGTTGCAGCGCCTGGCGGGCGTGATCATCCTGCCGCCGATTTCCGAGGATCGCCGCTTGCTGGCCCTGCTGGAGGAACTGGAGGTCGACTATGTTCGGGTGTCTGCCGTGCAGCCGACCACGACGACCGGCGGTTATGCGGTCCTGTCGAAAGAGCGCATCGGCTGCCGCGCCGCCGGCGAACATCTGGCGCAACTTGGCCACACGCAGATCGGCTTTATCACGGGGCCGGAAGGCTATGTCTCAGCTATCGAGCGGCGCGCCGGCTTCCGCGAGGGGCTTCAGGCCCACGGGCTGGATATAAACTGGGAACTGGAGGCGCAGGGGGCCTATACCTTTGAGTCCGGCCATGCCGCCGCCCTGAAAATTCTCGACCGGCCCAACCGCCCGACCGCGATCTTCGCCAGCAATGACGAAATGGCCATCGGTGCCTACAAGGCGGCCTTTGAACTGGGGCTGCGCATCCCGGCCGATCTCAGCATCTGCGGCTATGACGACAGCCCCATGGCCCTGCGCGTGTCGCCACCGCTGACCACGGTCAACCTGCCGAGCCGCGACATGGCCCGCGCCGCCGCCGCCACGCTTCTGGCCGATGAAGACGATCGCCGGGACGAAATCATTTTTGAATCCGGCCTGGTTGTGCGGGAATCGACGGCTCGCCTGTAGGGACGGTGAAAAAGCCTGTTGTCAAACGTAATGACACCGGTTACCTATGGCGGCAAATATCTCACAGGGTCGATCCCCAAGGTCAATAACATGTCCAAACCGCTTTTCCTTCACGCCGACCGCCTGTTTTCCAGCGATCCGGCCCAGCGCGCCATTGCGCGTGATCTCTATGCCAGCGTGAAGGCCCTGCCGATCCTGTCGCCGCACGGCCATACCGATCCGTCCTGGTTTGCCGACAACCAGCCCTTCGAGAACGCCACCGAACTTTTCCTGGCGCCGGACCACTACATCTACCGGATGCTCTACAGCCAGGGCATCGACATGGATTCGGTCGGCGTCGGCTCGAAGGCCGGTCCTTCCGGTGCCGATGCCCGCGCCGCCTGGCGCATCTATGCCGCCAACCAGCACCTCTTCCGCGGTACACCGTCCTCCATGTGGATGTCGCATGTCTTCGGCGAAATCATGGGCTTCGAGGTGGCGCTCGATGAAAGCACGGCCGACTTTTACTTCGACCGCATCGGCGAACTGCTCGCCTCGGAAGCCTACAGGCCCCGCGCCCTCTTCGATCGCTTCAATATCGAACTTCTGGCCACAACCGAAGGCCCGACCGATACGCTGGAGCATCACGCCAAGATCAAGGCTTCCGGCTGGAAAGGCCGCGTGATCACCGCCTATCGTCCCGATCCGGTTATTGATCCGGAGCACGAAGATTTCCACGAGAAGCTGGCCTTGTTCGCCGACCTGACCGGTGAAGATGTCCATAGCTGGAAGGGCTATCTGGCCGCCCACCGCAAACGCCGCGATGTCTTCACGGCTCACGGCGCCACCTCGACCGATCACGGTCATCCGACGGCGCAGACCGCCAATCTCTCGCATTCCGACGCCAAGGATCTGTTCCATCGTGTCTTGAAAAAGCATGTCTCCGCCGAAGACGCCGAACTGTTCCGCGCCCAGATGCTGACCGAGATGGCGCGCATGTCGCTCGATGACGGCCTGACCATGCAGATCCACCCTGGCGCCTACCGCAATCACAATGCCAAGGTGTTCGACAGGTATGGCCGTGACAAGGGCGCGGATATCCCGATGCCGACGGGTTATGTCCATGCGCTCAAGCCGCTGCTCGATGCGTTCGGCAATGAAAAGAACCTGACGATCATCCTGTTCACGCTCGATGAGACCAACTACGCCCGCGAACTGGCGCCGCTGGCCGGTCATTATCCGGTGCTCAAGCTTGGTCCCTCCTGGTGGTTCCACGATTCACCGGAAGGCATGATGCGCTTCCGCGAGCAGGTGACCGAGACAGCGGGCTTCTACAATACGGTCGGATTCAATGACGACACCCGTGCCTTCCTGTCGATTCCGGCGCGTCATGACGTCGCCCGGCGCATTGATTCCGCCTTCCTGGCGCGCCTGGTGGCCGAGCATCGCTTGGCCATAGAGGACGCCGCCCAGGTTATCCAGGACCTGACTTATAACCTGCCGAAAGCGGCCTATAAGCTGTAAAAATCTCCTCCCCATGACAATGGGGAGGGGGACCACGAAGTGGTGGAGGGGCGCCCCTCCGTCAGCGCTGCGCGCTGCCACCTCCCCAGCTATGCTAGGGAGGATAAATCAGTTCAGTCTCGTCAACTTGTCCGGATTGCGCTGAAACCAGACAGCGGTGATCCGGTCGTCACTCACTTCCACGCTCAGCACATCGGTGTAATCATCGGTGTGGGTGGTCAGCAATGACAACACGCCATTGACGCGTTCATAGCGCAGGGCCGCGGTCGTATGGTTGCGGAACTTCTGGTAGATGCCGGCCATGAAGGCGCCGACCCGGCGCTTGCCATCGAGAATATTGATCGCCGCCGATATCTTGCCGCCGCCGTCGCTGTAGAGCTTCACGTCATCGGCCAGCAGGGCTTCAAGCGCCGCCATGTCGCCCTTCTGCGAAGCGACCACGAAGGCTTCGAGATAGCGTCGTTCGTCATCGGGCGTCACCTTGAAACGCGGCCGGCTTGCCCGGACATGCTGGCGGGCGCGGGCGGCCAGTTGCCGGCAACTGCCTTCGGAGCGTTCCAGCGTTTTGGCAATTTCGTCATAGCCGATATCGAAGATATCATGCAGCAGGAAGCTGGCGCGCTCCAGAGGCGTCAGGCGCTCCAGGGCATAAAGCAGGCCGATGGACAGATCATCGGCCAGGTCTGTGGCGGCCGCCGGCGAGCCGGTGAAATCGCTGACATCGTGCAGCGGTTCCGGCAGCCATGGTCCGACATAGTCGATGCGCTTTTTGTGCGCCGATTTCAGGATATCGAGGCATAGGCGCGTCACGATCCGGGTCAGGAAGGCGCGTTTGTTTTCGATGGTCTCAGGTGCGGTTTCGCGCACACGCAGGAAAGCGTCCTGCACCGCGTCTTCGGCCTCGCTGACCATGCCCAGCATCCGGTAGGCGACGCCCTGCAAATAGCGGCGTTCGTCTTCAAACCACTGGATATCGGATTGAGGGATCATGATGACAATCTACAGAAAAGTAAGACACCCCACCACCGCGTAAACGCGGCGGTCCCCCTCCCCACCAAAGGTGGGGAGGTACAGGTCAGATTTACGCAGGCTTATCGTTGGCATGGAGGAAACGCATGGAAACAGCGAGGCGGTTCCAGGCGTTGATCATTGCAACCGCCAAAGTCAAATCGGCCATTTCCTTGTCGCTGAACTGCGCCTTGACCTCGGCATAGGTCTCGTCCTCGGCGCGATCGACATCGATATGGGTCAGGCTCTCAGCCCATAACAGGGCCGCGCGTTCCTTCTCGTTGAACATGCGCGACTCTGCCCAGGCGGGCAGCAGGTTCAGGCGGGCAGGGGTGTCGCCGGCCTTCAGCGCTTCTTCATAGTGCATGTGCAGGCAGAAGGCGCAGCCATTGATCTGCGAGACGCGCAGCTTGACCAGGCTGAGCAGCTTGAGATCAAGCGCGCCATGCAGATAGGTTTCAGTGGCAATCAGGCCGTTATAGCCTTCGGCGGCCAAAGCGGCGAGGTTCAGGCGGTTGAAGTGGGTCATGACAGTCTCCTTCGGTTGGGGTCTGCCAGTATGACGAGCCAGCCACCTCCGCTGTGACAGGGGGGCAATATTTTGTGCGGCTTTCGTATTTCGATTGAACATGACACCGGTATCTTTTAGGTTCGCGGCTCGGAAGGAAGCCCAATATCATGTCCCATAAGTCCATCGCCGATCGTTTCACGGCCGCCCGGCGCACGGCGACCGCCCTGCCGGATTATCCCGGCGACCTGCCGGCCGGCATGGCGGATGCCTATGCCATTCAGGATGCGGCGATCGATCAGTGGCACCAGAAACTGGTCGGCTGGAAAATCGCCCGCATTCATCCCGATTTTCAAGCGCGACACGGCGAGCGCATGGCCGGACCGATCTTCGCCAACAGCTTCCGTGAATACCAGGGCGAGCCCCTGACCTATCCGATTTTCACCGACGGTTTCGGTGCGGTCGAGGCCGAGTTCGTCCTGCGGATCGACCACGATGCCGATCCGGAAAAGACTAGTTATACGGAAGAAGAGGCCCTGCGCTTGTGCGATGGTCTCTATGCCGGGGTTGAGGTGGCCGGCTCGCCCTTCCCGAAGATCAACGAACTGGGGCCCACGGTTACCGCCTCCGATTTCGGCAACAATTTCGGCGAAATCCTGGGGCCGCGCCTGCTGGAAATCGATTCCGACACCACACTCGATACGGTGCGGCCCGAGGCTCTGAAAAACTACAGGTCGAAGACCGAGATCGACGGCCAGGTGGTAGGCGTTGGCGGGTTGTTCGTCATGCCGGGCGGGCCTTTTCAGGCCCTGGCCTGGCTGGCGGGTCACCTGGCCGTCCGCGGCCGTCCGCTGACACGCGGCCTGCTGATCTCGACCGGCCAGACCACCGGTGTCCATCGCATCCTGCCGGGGCAGACCTCGGTTATTACCTTCAGCGGTGTCGCGGATGTGGTAATAGAGCTGAAGACGGTGCCGCTTACCGTCGGCGCGCCAGAAATCGCCTAAAACCACATCATAAGACACACAGGAAACCCCATGCCATCGACCGCCCCCTTCGTCTGTTTCGGCGAACTGCTGATCCGCCTGACCGTCACCGGCGGTCATCTGCTGGAAAGCCTGTCGCCGCTGCAACCGGTCGTGGGCGGGGCGGAGGCCAATGTGGCGGTCGGGCTGGCGCGCCTGGGCCACGAGACGCGCATGGTCAGCGTGGTGGCCGATAATGCCCTGGGCGTGGCGGCGGTCAATGAACTGCGCCGCTGGGGGGTCGATACCTCTGCTGTGACGAAGGCTCCGCAGCGCATGGGCCTCTATTTCCTGACGCCCGGCGCCATTCATCGCCCGTCGGATATCGTCTATGACCGCGCCGGCTCGGCCTTCGCCCTGGCCGATTTCAGCGCGCTCGACTGGCCGAAGTTGTTGAAAGGTGCCGGCTGGCTGCATGTCTCTGGCGTCACGGCGGCCCTCGGCGAAAACTGCGTGACCGCGGCGCTGACCGCTATGAAGGCGGCGCGCAAGGCCGGTGTAAAGGTGTCGTTCGACTGCAATTACCGCCCTAAGCTCTGGGCAGAATGGAGCGCCGACGCACCCGCCTACATCGTGCAACTGATGGCAGAGGCTGACCTGATCTTCGGCGGTTACCGCGATATCGAATTGGTCAGCGGCCATCGCTTCAATGACGAGCGTGCGGCGGCGGACCATGCCTTCGCCGCCTTCCCGCATCTGCAACGCCTGGTCTGCACCCGGCGTGAACAGGTCAATGTCGACCATAACCGCCTGACGGGCCTGATGTATACACGCGACCATTCGCTGGAAACCGATACGCACAATATCGAGCGCATCATCGACCGCATCGGCGGCGGGGATGCCTTTGCCGCCGGCGTCATGCACGGGCTTTTGACCGGCGCCGACGATGAAAAGGCGCTCGATTACGGCATTGCCTGCGCCTGCCTGAAACACGCACAGCCGGGTGATGCCAGCCTGGCCACGCCGGCCGATCTCGACGCCTTCCTGAGCGACGACGGCTTCGACGTGAAGCGATAGATTTACCCTTTTGCCTCGTCGAGGTGCAGGTCTTTTTCCCCTGACTCACTGCCGCCGTCGCCGCGTTTGAGGCGGCTGAAGATCAGGGCGGAGACCAGGGTAAAGCCGCCCAGCACAAAGAACGCCTTGTGCAGGCCGTCAATCATGAGCGCCGGATTGCGGGTGGCGTCGGCTGGCAGGAAGAAGAGCGTGGTCAGGCCCGCTGCCGCCACGCCGAACGATACCGACAATTGCTGGAGTGTGCTGGCTATGGTGCTGGCGCCGCTCGACTGGTCACGCGGCACATCGGCATAGACCAGCGTATTCATGCTGGTGAATTGCAGCGAGGTCAGTACACCGTAAATCAGTGCCTGAAGGACAATAACCCAGATCGGCGTGCTGCGGCTGATTGTGCCGAACAGCATCAGCATCACGCCGAGGGCCAGGGTATTGAAAACCAGTATGCTGCGGTAGCCGAAGCGCTCCAGGATACGCGGCAGCAGGGTCTTGGTGGTCATCGAGGCTAGGGCCTGCGGCATGATCAAAAGCCCCGATTGCACCGGCGTCAGGCCCAGGCCGATCTGGTAAAGCATGGGCAGCAGGAAGGGCGCCCCTCCGATTCCGAGGCGGGTGATGAAACTGCCGCTGACCGCCGCCGCAAAGGTGCGCAGGCGAAAAAGCGTCAGGTTCAGCAAGGGAAAGGCCGTTTTCGCTGCGTGCAGGCCGTAGCCCAGGATCAGCAGCAGGGAGATGGTCAGCAGGCCCAGTATGCCGCCAATGCCCAGCCGGTGTTCACCGAAAACCTCCAGCACGTAGGAAAGCAGGGCAATGCCGGAACTGAACAGGATCAGGCCGAGGAAATCGAGGGGCGCGCCGCGCCGCGATAATCGGGCATTTTGAGCCAGACCATTGCCATGCCGATCAGGCCAACCGGCACATTGACGAAGAAGATCACCCGCCAGTGCAGGTAGTCGACGATCAGGCCGCCGATCAGGGGCCCCAGCATCGGCGCGATCAGCACCGGTACGGCGACGAAGCTCATGGCCCTGACCAGGTCCGTGCGCTCGAAGGTGCGGACCATGACCAGCCGACCCACCGGCGTCATCATGGCGCCGCCCATGCCCTGCAGGACGCGACAGGCCACCAGCATATGGATATTGGTCGACAGTCCGCACAGCAGCGAACCGAGCGTAAACAGGCCGATGGCGGCGGCAAACACAGTGCGCGTGCCGAAACGATCGGCCATCCAGCCGCTGATCGGGATGAAGACAGCCAGGCTTAGGGTATAGCTCGACAGCACGGCCTTCATGCTGAGCGGCGTGACCGCCAGCGCTTTGGCGATGACCGGGACGCCGGTATTGAGGATGGTGGTATCTAGCGCCTCCATGAAGAAGGCGACGGCGACCAGCCAGGGCAGGATACGCCGTGTTATTTCTGGGGTGCGTTCGGCTCTGGTCAATCCGGTAATCTCTGGTTTCGCCCCCGGCAACTATGGGCCGGCGGAATCACTCATGCAACCGTCATTCGGCGATCGAGCGAATGACCCGCGCCGGATTGCCGGCCACCAGCATATTGGCGGGCACATCCCTGGTGACAACGGAACCGGCGGCAATCACAGAATTTTCGCCTATTGTCACGCCGCCGATAACGGTTACATTGGCGGCGATCCAGACATTTTTGCCGATCACGATCGGTTTTGCGATGACTGCATCACGCCGCCGGGATGGCTCGATCGGATGGCTTGAGGTGATCAGGCTGACATTCGGCCCGATCATCACCTCATCGCCGATATCGATGCCGCCGAGATCATAGATCGTGCAGTTCTGATTGATGAAGACATGCCGTCCGATGCGGAGATTGTCGCCGCCGGTGGTATAGAATGGCGGGATCAGCGAAAAGCCATTGTCCAGCGGCGCGCCGATCAGTTCGCTGAAGAGAAAGCGGACTTCCGCCGCGTCGTCATATGTCAGGCGGTTGAGGGCAGCGGTCATGGCCATGGCGCGTCTGACGCTGGCGACCATGGCTGCCGATTCCGGTGTCCGGCGCGCAATGATTGTCGTGCGGTCATCATCCATCTGATATCTTTCTTTAAAACAAACGCATCTGCGGATCACCGCCGCGAAACTGGCTGCTGTCAAGCGGCCGGCCGGGCTTGTCCAGTCCGTAACGCCTGATGGCCTTCTCCAGGCGGTTCTGGATCAGGTCGGCATAGACGCCTTCGCCGCGCATCCGGCTGCCGAATTCGGCATTATAGAGCTTGCCGCCCCGGCATTGGCGGATGTGATTGAGCACCTTTTCGGCGCGATCGGGGAAATGCGCGCGCAGCCATTCCTCGAACAGCCCCTTGATTTCATGAGGCAGGCGGATCAGCACGCCACCGGCCCGTGTGGCGCCGGCATGGGCTGCCGCCTCCGTGACTTTTTCGATCTCGTGGTCGGTCAACCCCGGAATGACCGGCGCCATCAGAACACTGGTGGGGATGCCGGCGTTGGTCAGGGTGCGGACGGTATCCAATCGGCGGGAGGGCGTGGCGGCACGCGGTTCCATGACGCGCGCCAGATCGCGGTCAAGCGTGGTGATCGACAGGGTGGCCTTGAAGAGGTTCAGGTCCGCCATCGCGGCCAGTATATCGATATCGCGCTGGATCAGGGCCGACTTGGTGACGATATGGACGGGGTGGCGGAATTCATACAGCACCTCCAGAATGTTGCGAGTCAGTTTCTCCGATTTCTCCGTCGGCTGATAGGCGTCGGTATTGATGCCGAGCGCGATAGGGGCCGGGGTGTAGTTCCGCGCCGACAGTTCCAGGCGCAGGGCGGCTGCGGCATCCGGTTTGCGGAAGATGCGCGTTTCGAAATCCATGCCGGGCGACAGGTCGAGATAGGCATGGCTGGGGCGGGCGAAGCAATAGATGCAGCCGTGTTCGCAGCCTTTATAGGGGTTTATCGAACGATCAAAACCAACGTCGGGCGAGGTGTTGCGGGTAATAATGCGCCGGACGCTATCGACGCCGAGGATGGTCTGGCGCCGGGCCTTGCCCCAGTCTTCGCGTTCATGATCGCTCCAGCCGTCATCGATCTCGTAACGGTCGGCCACGCCGAAGCGGTGACTTGGCCGGTTGGAGACTGAGCCGCGTCCCTTGCGTGGCAGGTCGGGCAGGGCATCGTCACTTTTTGTGCGTGTATTTGGTGGCGGCGCGGGCATGGCCGCATCCTATGCCGAAATAAGAACAAATCAAGAACAAATTATCAGGCGGCTTTTTCACGCTTGCGGCTGACGGTCGGGGCAATAAACGGCCTGACGCCTTCGTCATAGATGATCGTGCCGGGCCGCTGCGGATCGAGCGAGAAGGCCGGGGTCAGTGGGCTCTTGTGACCCTTGAAGCCGCCGCTCATGAGCTTGTAGAGGCGGGCGAAGACGATCTTCAACGGTTCCAGGATCTTCGGCGATTTCGCTACGCTCGGATTGAGGCCGAACAGTCTCCGCAGCAAACCATTGGCATAGATGACATTGGCGTGCCACAGGGCGCGCGGCGTCATGAACTCGATTGACAGCGACACATTGACCATGTCGCCATTGACGATACGGTGCGGCGCGTTCTGCGGCCAGGTCAGCATTTCGCCCGGCTTGAGATCGTGGATCAGAGCCTTGCCATCGAAGGCGGGGTCATACGGCAGGTTCTCGTCGCTTTCGCGCAGGGCGATGCCCTCGATCTGGCGATCGGTGAAAAAGCCGGCATCGGCGGGATAGAGATAGACCTTCTTCACGCCGCAGATCTGCCACAGCATGACCATCGGCATGTCGAGATGGTAGACGACATGAGCGTTGGGCGAGGAGATCAGCAGGCCGAGATCGGTCTTGAGGTTATGCGTGCCGGTCTTTTCCGCCACCTCGGCGAAGATGCGGTCACACAGTTCGCCAACGGCCGGATCAGAATGATTGACGCGGCGGAGATTCAGCCACAGGCGCCCGTGTTTCACGGCTTCCATCAGGGCGCGGCCGTCCAGTTCGGTGCCGTCTTTCGCCGTCTTGCGGCCGAGATACCATTCACCGAAAACCGTCTGGTCGTAACCCATGGTGAAGACCTCGACGCTGTCACGCGGATAGCGGTCGATGAGGGCGATCAGCGCCTCTTCGCTGAAGAGTTCGCTGTCGGCGATATTATGCGTGAACAGCAGGTTTTCCTTCGTGAAGGCGCGCTGCTTTTCCGGTGTCCAGTTGATCAAAGTCATGGTTTTGTTTTCTTGTCTTTTTTGAGCAGGACCTGCCCGTAGAATTTCATCTTGAAGGGTGGGAACCACAGGGTCTTGCCGAGGCCGCGCGCCGCCTTGTCGAGCACGAAAGCCCGGCGCGGATGGCCGATGGCGAAGAGACCAAGGCTGGCAATTCCGAACAGTCCGGCCTGAATCAGGCCCTGTGCCATCCAGCTGGCGCAGGCGAGGAACCGGCCATTGACGCCGCTTGAATGACTGGGGCCCTGGCCGTAGGCGAAGCCGCGCTTCAGCGTGTACGCCAGGGTAGCGCGGGCGGGTGGCACGTCTTCAAAGACGGGGGCATCGGCGGCCCAGGCCATGACACGGCCCTCGGTCTTCATGGCGGTGAAGAGGATATCGTCCTCGCCGCCCATCTCGTTCTGCAATGTGCTGAACGGCGTTTTCGAGGTGAGCGCAGACGTCTTCAGCAGGGAATTGCCGCAGCCGTAATAGTGCGGCAGGATTTCCGATTGTGCCGGACCGAAACGCGAAAAGAAATGTTCGTAATAGGGGCGATTGTGGCGGGTATCGGCAGGCAGGCGGGCAGTGACCGGCCCGAAGACAACATCAGCGTTGAATTGGGTTTGCGCGGCCATGAGGCGGCTTAGCCAATCCGTCGGGGCCTCCTCGTCGTCATCGAGAAAGGCGATGAAATCGCTGTCGCAGACGGCCACGGCGCTGTTGCGCGCATTGGCGACGCCGGTTTTCGGCTCGTGGATATAGATCACTGGAAAAGGCGCGTCGAAGCCTTCGACCTGAGCGCGCGCCGAGGCTTCCGGGCTGTTGTCACAGACGATCAGGCTGAGCGGCGGCGCATCCGCCTGGGTGCGGATCGACCGCATCGCCGTTTCCAGCCCCTGCGGTCGCCGAAAGGTTGGAATAATGACGCAGATGCGCGCAAGGTCGCTCTTGGTGTTCTGGGACATAAAGGCGTGCGGACTGCTGTCGGGCATGGAGGAAATGGACGCCTTCAGGACATAAGAGGATCGGAATGCCGTGAACAGCAAGGTTCGGGCCACCCAGACCCTGCCACAAAAGGGTAAATTTCAGGTGTGGCATCAGGCTTAACGGTATTTAAGGCTGGCTATTATGACAACCACTCTGGACATAATGACAAGGGCGCTTGACATGTTGTGTGCGAATATGTAAAGCATCCTTGTCATTCATCGGGAGGTTGGTCATGACGGGATCGAAATGGAAGTTTGTTGGCGGGGTGGCCGTGGCGGCATTGATCGGCGGGCTGCTGGGCGGATTCAATATGAGCTGGAGCCGTGAGCCGTCGTTTCCGCTCTATGGCTTGATCATAGATGTTTGCGCCCTTCCAGTCCTGATCATGCTGATTCTCTACGTGCGCAAGCTGAAGGCAGCCACGACCGATGAATTCAGCATCGCCAAGAAGCGCTATGCGGCGCAGAGCGGTTTTCTCATCGGCTTCATACTGTTCCTGATTACCGGTCTGTTTCCGATCTTTTTGCCGGACCTCTATCGCCAGTTTATCGCCAGCATGGATGGCGCCAATGACGGCTTTCTGATCGGGCGCGTGTCCGGCATGGCGCCGTTCGTGCTGGGGCTGCTGATCGGGCAGGTCAATGCCTGGCTGAAATATCGCTGATGAAAAACCGCCTGAAAATCCTGCGCGCCGAACGCAACTGGTCGCAGGCCGACCTGGCTGACCGGCTGGCTGTGTCGCGCCAGACGATCAACGCCATCGAGACGGAAAAGTACGATCCGTCCCTGCCGCTGGCTTTTAAAATTGCGGACCTGTTCGCCTTGCGGATAGAAGATATATTTATGCCCGTTTGAGGTGCTTGGGGGATCCATGCTTTCCAGATTGAAAACCGGCCTGCTGGCTGTCATCGCTCTCCTTGGCTGCGCTTTCGCGCCGATGGCTCAGGCGGAAGTACCGGCCACTCAGGTCAAGCCCGCCCAAATTCGCCCTGCCATGTGGGTGATCAAGGACGCGGATCTGACCATCTATCTGCTGGGATCAATCCACGTCATGACCCCTGAGACGCCCTGGTTGACACCGGCTATCCAGAGCCGTTTCGACAGCGCGCAGGATGCGTGGTTCGAGATTCCTGACCTCGACAACAAGGCGACCGCCGGTGCGATTGCGCAGAAATACATGTTCGATCCGAAGGGCGACATGAGCAGCGGCCTGACGGCGGAAGAGCTGGCGCGTGTCGATGCGCTATTAAAGCCTATGGGGCTGAACGCGGCGGCGCTGAAAGCCATGCGCAAATGGGCTGTCGGGCTGATCATTACCATGCAGGAGGTCAATCAGCTTGGGTACGCCACGGATACCGGCGTCGATGTGACCCTGATGAAGCAGGCACGTGAAACCGGCAAGGGCGTTCATGGCTTCGAGACGATGGAAAGCCAGATGCAGGCCCTCGTGCCGGAAACCGAGGCGGATGAACTGATCGCCCTGCGCGCTACGCTTACCGATATCGAGACCATGCCGCAGGATCTGGGCGACCTGTTTACTGCCTGGAAGCAGGGCGATACTGAAGCCTTGACCCGCCTGATGATTGACAAGATGCAGGCCGAAGACCCAAAGAGCTACCAGCGCCTGATCGTCGAGCGCAATGCCGCCTGGGAACCGCAGATCGAGCAGATACTGGCCGGCAAGGGCACGGTTTTCATCACGGTCGGCGCAGGGCACCTGGTCGGGCCGGACAGCGTGATCGCCATGCTGAAACAGCACGGTATTCAGGCGGAGCGCGTGCAATAATGCCTGTCCCGATCTGATCCTTAACACAGCCTTAAGACTGGCCCAAGGCTTGCAGGGGTTCCTCCGGAATATAAAAGCCGGAGGTCGGAAATGCGGGCGGTCAATTACGCGGACGGTGTCTTTTTCAAAAAGAGAAAGCGGTCAACCCGCTGGCTGGTGGAGGCCGGGATCATCATGGGGGCGGCCATGGGTATCGCCGTCGTCGTGCCGCCGCTCGGCATGTGGTGGCACCGCTCGCACAATCCGGACGCCGTCACCGTGGCCTTTACGCCGGCCGCCGATCCGGATGTGGCCGAGGCCGGGGCCGGCCCGACGGGATCGCCCCTGCTGTGGGTTATGAAGTCGGGCGATTCCACGGTCTATCTGTTCGGCGGGTTCAACAGCTCGGGCGACATCGCATCCGGCTGGATGGACCGCCGCCTGTTCACGGCCTTCGATAATGCCGATACCACCCTGTTCGAGGTCGGCGCCTATCCCGATGTACTCCCGGCCGATGTGGTGACGCTGCGTCCGGATGCCGCGCTTTATCACCGTGCGGACGCGATGCGAAAGATGACCGTCGGGCTTGATAAGGGCGCATCCGAAGCCGGGCGCGTCACCGCCGAGGGCGTGACAGATGACGGTTTTGTGCTGCCGGCCGAAGCCTGGCGCACCGGCGACCAGAAGTCCCTGACCGACACCCCGGCCCTGCTGGCCGAGGCCGATCCGGCGGGCTACGATGCCCTGATCGTGAAGCGCAACCAGGCCTGGCTGCCGACCATCGAAAAGGCGCTGTCCGAAAAGGGCACGACCTTCGTCACGGTGGGCGCCACGCACCTGATCGGCCCCGATGGGCTTGTGGCGCAGTTGCGGCGGAGCGGCTATGCGGTGACGCGGCTTGATTCCGTGACCAGGCCGGTGGTGGCGGGGTGAGCGAACGCCCCACCACGCCCTGTGAATATCGTTGACATTACGGTGATTATTCGACAAAAGGCCCGCCTAAGCCCCCAACAGCTTAGACGCCTTCTTTCCCTTGCGTGAGGTACGCAGGGTTTTCGCCGTTTTTGGGGTATTACCATGGCTCAGTCGGAAGATCATTTGTTCGGTGTGTATGCGCGGGCGCCTATCGAGGTGGAGCGCGGCGAAGGCAGCCGACTGTATGACCGATCGGGCCGTGAGTATCTCGATTTCGTGCAGGGCATCGCCGTCAATGGCCTGGGCCACGCCAATCCAGTGCTGATCGAAGCCCTGAATGCGCAGGCGCATAAACTGTGGCACGTCTCCAATATCTTCCGCATTCCCGGCCAGGATGAACTGGCGGGCAAGTTGTGCGCGTCGTCCTTTGCCGACCAGGTGTTCTTCACCAATTCCGGCACGGAAGCGGTCGAATGCGCCCTGAAGCTGGCGCGCAAGTACCATGCCTCGAAGGGCCATGAAGAGCGCATTGACATCATTGGCTTCCAGGGCGCCTTCCACGGCCGCACCTATGCCGCCGTGACCGCCGCCGGCAACCAGACCTATCTCGACGGCTTTGGTCCGCGCCTGCCGGGCTTCGTCAATGTGTCGCTCGACGATCATGACGCCCTCCGCGCAGCGGCGGAAGCACCGACCGCGGCGGCCATCCTGGTCGAGCCGGTTCAGGGCGAAGGCGGCGCACGCGCCCTGACTGACGCAGAATTACAGATGCTGCGCGACCTGTGTGACGCCAACGGCCTGCTGCTGATCTTCGACGAAATCCAGTGCGGCATGGGCCGGACCGGCAAGCTGTGGGCCTATGAGCATTCCGGCGTCGCGCCCGATGTCATGTGCATCGCCAAGGCTTTGGGCGGCGGCTTCCCGATCGGCGCCTGCCTCGCCACGCGCGAGGCGGCTTCAGGCATGGTGGTCGGTTCGCACGGCTCGACTTTTGGCGGCAATCCGCTGGCCATGGCGGTCGGGATCGCCGCTTTCGATGAAATATCGAAGCCGGAACTGCTGGAAAACGTCGTCAAGGTATCGGGCTATCTCAAGCAGCAGCTTGAGGGTCTGAAGCAGGCCTGGCCGGACATGATTGCGGATGTGCGCGGCAAGGGCCTTCTGATCGGTATCAAGCTGAAGCCCAACAACCGCGAAATGATGGCCCTGGCGCGCGATAACGGCCTGCTGGTGGCCGGCGGCGGCGAAAACTGCATCCGTATGCTGCCGGCGCTGAACCTCACTGAGGCCGATGCCCGCGAGGCGCTCGACCGTCTGGAAAAGACGTTCGTGGCTGCCCGCGAAAAAGCAAAAGAAACCGCGTAAATTCAAGATTGGGGTCATGAAGTGGCCCTCAAGGGGGAGTCCTCCATGACCCGTCATTTTCTCGATATCTGCGACCTGACCGCCGAAGAGCTGCGCGCCATCGTCGATGACGCCCACGCCCGCAAGCGCCTGCGCCGTGACTGGCCGAAGGGCAAGCCCGATGCCGACGCGCCGGCGAAGGACCGCGTGCTGGCCATGATCTTCCAGAAGAACTCGACGCGCACGCGCTTTTCGTTCGATGCCGCCATCCGTCAGCTCGGCGGCCGTGCCATCATCTCGACCTCGAACGACATGCAACTCGGTCGCGGCGAGCCGATCGAGGATACTGCTAAGGTGCTGTCGCGCATGGTCGATGCCATCATGATCCGCGCCAATGAGCACGATGACGTGGTGCGCCTCGCCAGGGCCTCCACCGTGCCGGTCATCAATGGCCTGACCAATGCCTCGCACCCTTGCCAGATCATCGCCGATATCCAGACGATCGAGGAGCATCGCGGCGCCATCGAGGGTAAGACCCTGGCCTGGATCAGCGACGGCAACAATGTCTGCAACAGCCTGATCCATGCGGCGGCGCGTTTCGGCTTTACGCTGAAAATCGCCTGCCCGGCGGCCTACAAACCGTCTCAGGCCGCCATGGTCTTTGCCTCAGAATCGCGCGCCCACGTTACGGTCACGCAGGATCCGCAAGAGGCCGTACGCGGCGCCGATGTCGTGCTGGCCGATACCTGGGTCAGCATGGGCGATCTCGACCATGACGAGCGCCTGGCCGCCTTCCAGCCTTACCAGGTCAATGCCGACCTGATGAAGCTGGCCAAGGATAATGCCCTCTTCCTGCACTGCCTGCCGGCCCACCGTGGCGAGGAAGTGACCGAGGATGTCATCGACGGTCCGCAATCGGTCATTTGGGACGAGGCTGAAAACCGGATACATGCCCAAAAGGCTATTCTCGCCTGGTGTTTTAGCGCGCCATCCTTGGCCGACTAATACGCAGTCTGCGCTAGCGGGTACCAAGTGTACCCGCGTCACTTGCCGGCTATTATTCGCCTCAAGGCTGGCGGCTAAAACGGGCCGGCGCTTTAAGGGTGCAATTACGGATGCGGGAACTGTTCCGGGGGCTTGGTCTGTATGCCCACCAGGTTCAGCAGATGCACGACCAGCAGCAGGGCGGCCGTAAAGGTCAGCAGCATCAGGAAGCGCCAGGGCACCATGCGCGGGCCCTTGTTCGGGTCCATCGGCCGGGCGCCGAGATAACCGAACAATGCGGTAAAAAGCCCGCTGACAATCGTGAGAATCACGGTAAGGGATAAGGTCAGTTCCATCCGTCGCATATGTCGTGGAACGGCATTTCGGGCAAGGCCGCGGGGCGATTTTATCGCGCATTTCCGCCTGACTGTGGCATTTCCCGCATCCGGTGACTGGCCTCGCCAGTTTTCCCCAGAAGATTAACGTCCCGCCATATATAGTGGTTAACGAGGTGTTTACACCCCACATAATGTTGTCTACGCTCGCTACCTGACGAAGTTAGGGGAATCGCATGAGCGCGAACGCACCGTGGAGTGTGAAGGGTATTGACGCCAGGGCGCGCGAAGTCGCCAAGGATCTGGCGCGCCGCTCCGGCCTGACCCTCGGCGAATGGCTCAATCAGATGATTCTCGAAGGCGAGGATGTCGGGGCGCTGATCAGCCGCGAAAGCGACCGCGCCGAACGCCCTGTATATCGTGACTCTCTATAATGAACCCGAAGCGGGAGGCCGCATGGCCAAGAGACATACAGACGCGCCGCGCAAACCGGCCGCGCCCTATTCATCCGCCGCTCAGCCGCTCGGTTCGCGTGAAATGAGTTCGCGTGATCTGCGCCGCCGGTCGATCTTTGACGAACGCCCGGCTTATGATGACGGTTATGCCGCCGAAGAGGCGCACTATGAGGCTGCCTCAAGCGATCTCAGTCGGGTGGCTCGCGCGCTTGAATCTCTGGGCGCGCGCATGGAAAATTCCGAAGCGCGTTCGGCCAGCGCCGTGCGCGGTGTCTCCCATGCCGTCGAAACCGTCCTGAGCCGGCTGGAGCGTAATGAGGCCGCGCACGCCGAGGTCCGAGGGCCGGATCGAAGAGCAGTCCGAAGCGGTTGTGTCGTCGTTTGAACGACTGGCGCGCACCGAGGAAGATCACGGCCTGTTCGCCGAGCGCCTGGAGCAGGCGGAACGCCTGATCGATGCCCAAGCTGAGCGTCTGGAGGGATTGTCCGGTCATGTGCGTGAAGCACGTGAGCGCGCCGCGAAAATCGAGCAGGAACTGGCCTCGCCCAAGGTAAACGAAACGGTCCGCGCCGTTGAAGCCACGCTCGGCAAGCTGGCCAACCAGCTTTACGAGGGCGAAGCCCGGACCCGCGACAGCCTGACCGGTGTGCGTGAGGATATGGTTGGCCTTTCGCATCGCCTGTCGCAGATGGAGCTGCGTGATCCCGACCGCGCGGCGCAAGGGCTGATCGACAAGGTGGTGGCGCAACTGGCGCACCGTCTCGATGCCGCCGAAGCCAATACCAGCGGCGCCATCCGCACACTCGAACAGGCGTTCAAGGCGCTTGAAGGCCGCCTAAACCAGGTGGAAGCGGGCGGCGATGTCACCGATCCCGAAGCCATGAAGTCCCTGAGCGGGCTGGCGGCCGACCTGTCGCGCCGCGTCGAGGAATCGCGCCAGGACCTGTTCAGCGCCTTGCAGACCGGCAAGCAGGAAACGATCGAACTGGCGGTCAAGGTTGTGGGTGAGCGCATCGAGCAGTCGGAAAAGCGCTCCGCCGGCGCGATCGAGCGCATGGGCCAGGACGTGCTGCGCATCGCCGACAATCTCAACCGCCGCATGGCGGGGGTCGAGACCAGCAATCATGACGGCCTGACCCGCGTCAGCCGTGATGTCCAGCGCATCGCCGATACGGTCGATGGCCGCTTCAACCGCATCGAAGGCAGCCATGCCCAGGCGCTGGAACGTCTCGGCGGCGAGATCGCCCGCATTTCCGAACGTTTGACAGGCAAGATGGCCGAATCCGAACGCCGCGCGGCGGAAGTCGTCGGTGCGGTGGGCGAACAGTTCGAACGCCAGCGCACGGACCTGTCCGATCGTATCCGCGCCAGTGAGGAACGCACAGCGAAACTGCTGGAAGAGACGCGCGCCCGTATCGATTCACGTCTCGCCAAGGTGCAGACGGAAAGCCTCCTGGCCGAAGCCGAAGCGAAACCGGCTAAGCCGTCTGCCCGTCATGATGATGATATGGATGGCGGGCTGCCCAATCCATTCGCCGCCACGCCGCAGGATACGCGGGCGGAGGCCCCGGAACCGACTAAGGGGCCGGCCGAAGAGGAAGCTATCGACCTGACCGGCCGCCTGCTTGATTTCGGCGAGCCGCAGTTCAAGCCCGATTTCGATCCGTTCGAGGAAGAGGATCTGGAAGCTGACCTGGTAATGAATGCGCCCCTGACGGCCCCTCTGTCGTCTGCCGCACCGCCGGTCAGGCCGCCGCTGCCAGTCATTGAACCAGTGATGGAAGAGGAAGATGACAGCGACCCGTTCGCCGATATAGAGGTGTCGCGCAAGACGGCGCCGCGCCAGGCCGTGCATATGGAAAGCATTCCGCAGCAGCCGATGATTCACGCCGAGGTGCCGGCTGAATCTGCGCGCAATCCTTTCGATGATGAGGATGAAAGCGATTTTGGCGCCGCTCCGGTTTCGGTGTCGACGCGCGATGCCTTGGCGGCGGCGCGGGCGGCGGTGCGCGCCAGCATCGAAGGCAATGAGGACCGCAAGTCGGGCGGGCTCGGTCTGGGCCTCCTGCGGGCGGGGCCGTCAAAGGCCAAGGGCGTCAAGCCGGAAGCCGCCGCGAAGACCAAGGGCGGCAGCACCTTCCTGAACGCCGTCAAGGCATCGTCGGTGGCCATGGGCCTGGTTGCGGTCGGCACAGCCGGCTGGGTTGTCGTCAACAAACTGGCCAATGAGCAGAAGGCCCCCACGCCCATCGCGGCTTCGGCCCTGACGGTCAGTGCGCCGGCGGTTCAGGACCAGCAGGCGCTCAAGACACGTTATGACCTGGCACTGCAAGCCTTGCAGGCCCGCGATCCGAAATCGGTCGATCTGATGAAGATGGTGGCCAACCAGGGCTATGCACCGGCCCAGTACCAGCTTGGTATCCTCTATAAGGGCGGTACGCTTGTCACTGCCGACAAGGCCGAGGCGCGCACCTGGATGAAACGCGCGGCCGAAGGCGGCGTGCCTGAAGCCATGAACGAATACGGCTACATGTTCTATAACGGTGAAGGCGGCGACCAGGATCGCCCCACGGCGGCGCTGTGGTTCCGCAAGGCGGCGGAACGCGGTGTTGTCGACGGCCAGTATAATCTGGCCCAGCTCTACCAGAGCGGCAAGGGCGTGCCGCTTAACCCGAGCGAAGCCTACAAGTGGATGAAGATCGCCGCCAATAATGGCGCCGATGGCGCCAAGGCTTACGCCGCCGACCTCGGTTCGCAACTGAGCGACGAGCAGCGCGCCCGTGCCGATGATGCCGTGGCGCGGTTCACGCCCATAAGCGACGGCGGCCCGGTGACGGCCGGTTCGGAATCGGCCGGATAAAACGACTGAGCGATAAATCCTTCAAAGGCCGCGCTGTCAAGGCGCGGCCTTTCTTTTACCAGTAACTGCCTGTTTTCAGGCACTTCTGCCAGTGACTGTTGGCGCGCATCCGGCAGGCCGTATCCGAACACAGGGCGGCGTCGGCCTGGTGCTTCTGGGCGCATTGCCGTTTGTTGGGATTATCGCCCGCGGCCTGAACGGACTTGGGCGTGCCCAGCAGGGCCTTCATTTCGGGGGATGTGGCATAGCTGGCGGGATTCTTGCCGAAGGTATCGGTGGCTGAGAGGCTGGCGCCATGAGCGACGAGGATTTTCGCCATTTCCACCCGGTCGCGTTCAGCGGCGGTGTGCAGAAGTGTCGAGCCGGTATTGTCCTTGTCGTTCACCCCGACACAGTTCTCGATATAGGCGGTCAGTTCATCCGGATGATTGTACCATATGGCGTCGCGGGCGCGCAGGCGCGCGCGGTTCTGCGGCGTGCGGCCGTCATTCGTGGTTGCGGTGACTGCGCGCTCGCAATATCCCATCTCGTCCGTGCCCTGATGAGGCCCTTGGTTGGACGCCAGGGCGGTCGCTGGACTGACCGGCGCGGGCTTCGCCTTTGGCGCTGCGGGCGGTTGCGGCGGCAGGCTGGCGAGATAAGCCTTCATGGTGCTGTCATAGGCATATTGCGCCGGTGTCTTGCCGGATGTGTTTTTGACATCCAGCCGCGCGCCGTGCGCCAGCAGAATCTTGACCGCGCTAAGCTTGTTGCCGTCGATCGCGGTGTGCAGCAGCGTATTGCCGGATGAATCGCGCGAATTGATATCGACGCAGTCTTCCAGGAGCGCGATCAGTTCATCGTCATTGTTTAAAAACACGTCCTCTCGCGCCCGCAGTCGCGGATCGGTGGCCTGCTTGACCACGCCGTCATTGGGTGTGTTCACGACCGCTTCGCAGGCGCCGCCCTTGGTGTAGGTGGCGGCAATGGCGGCCGGACCGGACCCGGCGGTAATGGCCCCTACCACCAGGCATCCGGCGAAAAGACCGGTGGCGGCAAATATGGCAAATTTTTTCATTCGGTTCCCTCCCTGGCGAAAACCTAATATGCGCCTGAAACCTGGTAAAGCCGGCAAACACTTAGCCCGGTAAAATACGGATGGTGCGCGGCTTTTTTCTTCGCGATTCCGTTTATGGCGTCGCTTTCCGGATGATCTGGATTCTGTTTCACATTTTGTTCCTTTTGATCTTGGCCATGTCCCCGGCGCACGTTAAGCTTTGGCTGTGAGTGAAGACGTAACCCTGAAATCCCCTGAAACGCCTATAGGAACGCCGGTCTGGTGGCGTGACCACGCGCCCAAGGCGGCGCTGGGATATTCGCCGGCGCGCGCCTTTATCGCGGGGGAGGACGCCCGTGCGCTTTCCGTCAATGAACTGCGGGAACTGTGGGGCCGTGAGCCCCTGATCGTCGCCAATGCCGCCCTGGTCCGGACGCGCCTGTTCGGCAATCGCCAGCACCGCGAGGCGCGCCATTTCGATGTCCTGGAATTGTTTGCCTTTGTGCGCCCGGCTCAGTTTTGTGCGCCCTCGGTGGCGGGGCTGGCTCTGGCCTGCGGTTATCCGGAACCCCAGACGCCGGAGGCCCAGGCGCAGGTGTTGTTCGATGTCGTCACCCGCCTGTGTGAAGACCTGAAGGCCGCGCCGCTCGGCTTCCGGCTGGTGGCGCAATCGGGCGTGCGGCTGATGGAAAAGCAGGGCTGGCCGTGGGCGCCGCTGCTTCAGGCCGTGCTGGATGAAAGCCAGATACCGGCCGATTACGTCCCGCCGCCGGCGCTCGATGTCTGGACCCTGCTGGAGGAGTGGGAAGACCAGCCGCCCGAAGGCCAGGCGCGCGCCGTTTCGCTGACCGAAGAGGAGGTCGGTGCGGCGCTGGATGCCAATCTGGCCCGCGCCGGGCTCGATGAACGCCGGCCGGAACAGCGCGAATTTGCCCAGAAGGCCCGCGATATTTTCGCGCCGAAATTCGTCAAGGACCAGCCCAACATGTTGCTGGCCGAGGCCGGCACCGGGGTCGGCAAGACGCTTGGTTATCTGGCGCCGGCGCATGCCTGGGCGCGCAAGGCGCAAGGCCAGGTATGGGTCTCGACCTATACCAAGGCCCTGCAGAAGCAGATCTATAACGACACCCGCGCCCTGTTCGACAGTCCGCACGAACGCGCCGAACAGGTGGTGGTGCGCAAAGGGCGGGAAAACTATCTCTGCCTGCTCAATTTCCAGGAACGGCTGAACGGCGCGCATAGTCAGCCGGAAATCATCATGGCCGTGCTGATGGCGCGCTGGGTGCTTTACAGCCGCGATGGTGACATCATGAGCGGCGATTTCCCGACCTGGCTGCCGTCGCTTTTGCCGCCCACCTCGCCGGCCCATGTTTTCCAGACCCTGACGCCTTCGGCGCTGGTCGATCGACGCGGCGAATGCACCTATGCCGCCTGTCCGCATTATCGCGTCTGCTTCATCGAAAAGTCGGTGCGCAAGGCGAAATCGGCCACACTCGTCATCGCCAATCACGCCCTCGTCATGGCGCAGGCGGCCTACGATCTGCGCGATACGGCGCGGGCTGAAATCGAAGCCGAACTGAACGGCGAGGACATGCAGGACGAGGTGGCGGTGCCCGCCCTGTCGCGGCTGATCTTCGACGAAGGCCACCATGTCTTCGAGGCAGCGGACTCTGCCTTCGCCACGCGGCTTTCCGGACTGGAGGCCTTTGAGTTGCGGCGCTGGATACGCGGCAATGAAGGCCGGTCGCGGCGTGGGCGCGGTCTGGAGGCGCGACTGGGCGACCTGCTCTCCGGCGACGAAACCTCGAAACAGGCCATGCAGGAACTGATGCGCGCTGCCGCCGTCCTGCCGGCGGAAGGTTTTTCCCAGCGCATCACAGTACGCACGCAAAACGGCGGCGGTCTCGATCCGGTGGGGCCGATCGAGGCCCTGCTGGTGGAGGTCTACCGGCAGATTGATGTCCGACTGGGCGAGGCGCGCCTTCGCTCCCGCTTTTCGCAGGATGCCGATCAGGGCGGCGAATGCGAGGCACATCCCTGTCTGGAAGGCGTGGCCCACGGCGGCGAAGACCGCGGCGCGCGCCGCCCGGCGGCCATCGAGGTGCCCCTGCTGGCCCTGGTCCGGGCGCTGGAAGATCGCTTAAGCAGCGGCAAGGAAGATATCGAACCGGCGGACCGTATCCGTATCGAAGGTGCGCTGCGTGGGCTGGAGCGCCGGGCGCGGATGCTGCTGCCGGCGTGGCGGGCCCTGTTGCAGCAACTGACGCTGGATGATGAACCGACTCCGGAGGGGGCGCAGACAATCGACTGGTTTTCGACCGAGGTGATCCGTGGGCGGGTTGTCGATGTCTGCCTCAATCGCCATTATGTCGATCCCTCCCTGCCGCTGGCGGACTATGTCCTCAAGCCGGCGCATGGTGTGCTGGTGGCCTCCGCCACCTTGAGCGACGGCATTAAGGTGGAAGAGGGGGAGAACCGGGACATTTTCGCCCTGGCTCGCCAGCGCACTGGCGCCAATCATCTGGTCATGGGCGCCAAGGCGATCCGCGTCGCCTCGCCGTTCGACTATGCCTCGCAGGCGCGTCTGTTTGTCGTCACCGATGTCAGCCGCGAGGACGCCCGCTCGGTGGGAGCGGCCATGCAGGCCCTGTTCGTGGCGGCGAAGGGTGGCGCGCTGGGGCTTTTCACCGCTATCCGCCGTCTGAAGGCGGTCTATGAGCAGATCAACAAACCGCTCAGCGAGCAGGGCCTGTCGCTTTATGCCCAGCATGTCGATCCGCTCGATGTCTCCGACCTGATCAGCGTCTTCCGCGCCGAGCATAACTCCTGCCTGTTGGGCACGGACGCCATTCGTGACGGCGTCGATGTGCCGGGCCAGGCCCTGCGGTTGATCGCCTTTGACCGCATTCCGTGGCCGCGCCCCGATACCCTGCATCGCGCGCGCCGCCAGCATTTCGGTCAGAAAATCTATGACGATGCCCTGACGCGCGCCAAGCTGGCCCAGGCGTTCGGCCGCCTGATCCGCCGCAAGGACGACAAGGGCGTCTTCGTCATGCTCGATTCCGCTGCGCCAACGCGGCTGTTTTCCGGTCTGCCAGAAGGGGTTCTGGTGCAGAGATGTACACTGGCGGAAGCGATTACCGCGATCGAGATGTTTTTGTATCCGAATTGACTTTGTTCAGGGCGGCGTGTTTGGTTAATGCTCAATCGGTCTTCGCCCGGCCCGTTTACGGGGAGGGGGGACCATCGCTTGCGATGGTGGGAGGGGCTATTGTCTGTGGAATTGCCCCTTCCGTCATTTCGCTTCGCTCAATGCCACCTTTCCCATAAATGGGGCAGGCGGGGTAATCCGAGGACCGCACCGTGACAGACGACCTGACCTTACCTGCCAAGCCGCAAAAGAAGGCCAGCCGCTGGGGGCTGTTCGGTCCTGTACTGCTGCTGGCCCTGATCTGCGCGGCATGGAGCGGCTATTGGTTCTATACCGCCGGGCGCATCCAGGCGCAGATTCTGCAACACCAGAAGGCGCTGATCGCCGCCGGTTACCAGGCCAGTTTCGATCCGATCAAGGTCACGGGTTTTCCTTACCGCATGGTCATCGATTTTCACCGCCTGAACATCATCTCGCCAAACGGAAAGGGCTTTTCCGCACCGACCGTCCGTGCCGAGGCCAATGCCTATGCGCTTGATAACTGGGTAGCGGAAGCGCCCCAGGGGCTGACCCTCTATCGCGGGCGAACCGGCGGGATCGACCGCGGCAAGGTCTCGGTCATGGGCAACGGCCTGCGGGCCAGCGCCTTCAACCTGTCGAAGCCGGTCCCGACCGTCGCCATTGAAGGCAATGACCTGATCCTGGCCGCTTCGGATGCCGGCTATCCCTTGCCGTTCACCACGGCGAAAACGCTTGAGGCGCATTTGCGCCCGACCGCCAATGTGGCCGACAGCGCCGATTTCATGCTGAATTTCACCGGCGCGCAGGGGCAGCCGAAGAGCCTGGCCGGTGACTTCGGTGCCAGCAAGGCGCTGTCACTGCAGGTCGAGGGCGCGATCAGCCATGTCTCGACCCTGCGTGACACCGGCGTTTCCAGTGCCTGGGCGGCGAAGGGTGGGCAGGTCTCGGCCTTTCGGCTGAAACTGGTGCAGGGCGGTCTGGCGCCTTTGCCGACCAATATCTTTACCACGGACTGCAAGGCGGCCAGTGCCGGCGATCTCAATGTCTGCGCCAGCAGCGACCTCCTGACCCCGGATGCGGCGGGGCGAGTCAATGGCAAGTTGAATATCGAGATGTCGGGCACGTTCAACCCGATCGATGTGCTGGGCGCGCTGAACCTCATTTCTCAGGAAAACATGACCATTGCCCGGCCTCTGCTCAACATGACCCTGGCGACGCAGGGGGCGCAGAAATTCCCCGTCGAATTTCATAATGGCGGGGCCTATATCGGTCCCTTGAAAGTTTCAGATGCACCTATACTGCCCTGGTAGGCTTTTATACTGACTTTTTGCCAAACAAGACTTGTGGTGTAGGTGGTGGAAGCCTAAAGTCAGGGCTTCCTGTCGCCTAATAGGATGTGGTTTATTGAGTACGCTTGCTGATCTCCGCACGCAGATTGACGCCCTTGATGCGGAATTGCTGCGTCTTGTTGACGCTCGTGCCGCATTGGGCAAGGCCATCGGCGAGGCCAAGGCAAAGGAAGAGCCGGCCAACACCCAGGTGTCGCTCCTGCGTCCGGATCGTGAAGCCATGTTGATCCGCAAGCTTCTGGCCATGCCGCGTCAGGCCGCCAGCGAGAATGTGGTCGTGCGTATCTGGCGTGAACTGATTTCAGAAAACCTGCGTATTCAAGGGGCCGCCAGTAATGGCGGCCTTCATTTGAATCTAAGCACCGCCGAACACTCCAAGGAGGTGCTGGTGTGGGCGCGCGAACGCTTCGGTTTCGCTCCGAGCTTTGGTTATGTCAATGACGCCACGGCGGCCATACAGGCGGCGCGCGATGTCCGTCATATCTCCGTTTTGAGCCTCGATCCGCGCGGCGGCGCCTGGTGGGCGCGCCTGCTGGCAGAGCCGAAGGTGCGCATTATCGCCGCGCTCCCCGAACTCTCGACAGTCCGGCCGCACGCCGTGGCGCTGGCCGCCATTGCGCCGGAACCAACCGGCGACGACATGACCTTCTGGGTCAGCGATTCCGCCGAACACGAAAACAAGATCATCGAAGCGCTTGGCCAGCGAGGCTTTGCCGCCGAATGGCTTTGCACCGCCCAGGGCTTGAAGCTGTTTGGCCTTATCGGCTATGTGCAGGAACACGATGAGCGGCTGGTGACCAAGACGCTTGGCAGCCTGTCGGGCATTATCGGCGCTGCACCGCGCATTTAAAGAGATATGGAAATGACCAAGACCGCACCCGCGCCTAAAGCGGGCATACTTGATATCGCCCCCTATGTCGGCGGCAAGTCGAAGATCGAGGGCGTCACTGAGCCGATCAAGTTGTCCTCCAACGAGAATGCGCTGGGCTGCTCGGCGCTGGCCATAGAAGCCTATGAAAAGGCAAAGGAAAAGCTGTTCCGCTATCCCGATGGCCATGCCGCGCCCCTGCGCGCTGCAGTCGCGGAATATCACGGCCTGGAGCCGGAACGCCTGGTCTTCGGCAATGGTTCGGATGAAGTTTTCGCCCTGCTGAACCAGGTCTATCTCGAAGCCGGCGATAATATCGTCACCGGAGAGCACGGCTTCCTGGCCTATCGCATTTCGGCGCTCGCCTGTCAGGCCGAGGTGAAGCTGGCTGAGGAGCCGGACCAGCGTATCAGTATCGAAAAGCTGCTCGAACTGGTCGATGACCGGACGAAGATCGTCTATATCTCCAATCCGGCCAACCCGACCGGCACCTGGAACACGCCGGAAGAAATCGCTGACCTGCGGGCGCGGCTCGATCCGTCCATCCTGCTGTGTATTGATGAAGCCTATGCCGAATTCGTCGACGAACCGACCTGGGAAACGGCATTCCCGATGGCGCGCGGCCTGGATAATATGGTCGTTACGCGCACCTTCTCGAAAATTCACGGCCTGGCTGGCCTGCGTATCGGCTTCGGCTACTGCCCGGTCGATGTGATCGCCGCTATCGATCGTATCCGTCTGCCATTTAACGCTAATCTGCCGGCGCAATATGCCGCCGTGGCCGCCTTGCAGGATACCGTCCATATAGAGGCATCGCGCCAGCAGGTGCTGAACTGGCAGCCGCGCCTGCGCCAGGCGATTGCCGGCCTGGGCTTCGATATCCGCAAGGGGACGGGCAATTTCGTGCTGGTTTATTTTAAGGATGGCGAGGAAGCGGCGCGCGCCAATGAATTCCTGATGTCGCAGGGCATCATCATCCGTCATGTCGCCAACTACGGCCTGCCGCAATGTTTGCGCATTACCGTCGGCAAGGACGAGGAAAACCAGGCGGTGATCGAAGCTCTGGGGAAATTTGCGGCTTTGAGGTCTTAAAGCGAAACCACGAATGTACACGAATAAGCACGAATATTAGTGTTTATTCGTGTACATTCGTGGTCCCAAACCTGCTTTTGCACCTATTTGACGCATCGTTTGCCGCAATGTGCCATGCTATCTATATTGCTGACACGCTCACAGCCGAAGTTTCCCCATGCCTGACCAATCCGCCCCTGCCGCCAATACAAAGATCGTCTTCGGACAGGGTTTCCTGAAGGACTGCTGGTGGTTTGCCGCGCTTTCGGGCGATCTGGTAGCCGGCAAGCTGCAACGCTATGTCATACTGGGTGAACCGGTCCTGCTGGCGCGTGACCTTGATGGCCGCGCCTATGCCATGCGCGATATCTGTCCGCACCGTGCGGCGCCGCTTTCCGCCGGCGAGATGATCCGTGATGGCAGGGGCGGGGCCTGTGTTGTCCAGTGCTGCTATCACGGCTGGACCTTCGATACCGAAGGCACCTGCAAGAGCATCCCGTCGCTCACTGCCGATCAGCCGATGGATGTCGAGAAGATCAAGGTGCGGTCTTACGAAATCCGCGAACAGCAGGGCATAATCTGGATCTATATCACTGCCGATCCGCGTCGCCCGACCGCGCCCGATCACGAACCGCCGATCCTGCCGGGCGTGGTGGGTGGGAAGCCCATAATCGTCGAGACCATGGATTTCGACAGCCATATCGATCACGCTGTCGTTGGCCTGATGGACCCGGCGCATGGCCCTTATGTGCATCAGCAATGGTGGTGGCGGTCGGCCAAGAAACAACTTTCCAAGATCAAGCAATTCGAGCCACGAGAATACGGCTTCTCGATGGTGCGCCACGCCCCGTCTTCCAACAGCCGCGCCTACAAGATCCTCGGCGGCGCGCCGGCCACCGAGATTACCTTCCGCCTGCCGGGCATTCGCTATGAGCATATCGAGATCGGCACCCAGCAAGTTCTCGGCCTGACCTGCCTGACCCCGATCGATGAAAATACGAGCCGCATCACCCAGATTTTCTGGTCTGACCACGGCCTGTTCCGTTTTATCGCGCCGCTCTTTCGCTATGGCGCCAAGGCGTTCCTCAAGCAGGACGGGGACATGGTCAATCTTCAGAACGAGGGACTGAAATATGATCCGGCCCTGATCTGGATCGACGATGCCGACACCCAGGCCAAATGGTATCAGCAACTCAAAAGGGAATGGATGCAGGCACGCGCCGAGAAGCGGCCCTTCGCCAATCCGGTAAAGCCGACGACCCTGAAGTGGACGAGCTAAACAAAAAGCCTTCAATCGGATGATTGAAGGCTTTTTTGTTTAGCTGTGAAACTTAAGTTTAAGCCGCTTTCAATCCGGCGACGACCAGTGCGACCTGAGCATTCAGGCTTTTGGCCAGCCTGTCCATGTCGAAAGCGCCGCTGTCATCGCTGCCCTGATAGGCACGGCGAAGATTGGCGAGGCACAGGTCTTCCAGCACCTCGGCCGCGCATTCGACGCTGACGGACTGCGGCACTTCATTGCGCGCCTGCGCCGACTTCAATGTATCGAGAAGGACGAAGCGGATCAGGTCGCTCATCTGCCCGACCTGATTGACCGGGGTCTGGCCCTGGCTCCATTTCATCACGAAGGCGGAGAGCACGATGCGGGCATTATGCTGGGTGGCCTCATAGCCGCGCATCAGTTGCGTATGCAGGCGGCTGACCAGGTCGAGCTTTTCGTCAAGCGCATCGCGCATGGTGCGGATCACGCGATTGTTTTCGCTTTCCAGCACGGTCAGGAAAATTTCGTTCTTGTCCGCGAAGTTGGCGAACAGGGCGCCGGTGGAAAGGCCGGCGGCGCGGGCGATATCGCGCAGGGTGGCCGCTTCGAAGCCGCGCTCACGAAAAAGGGTCGCCGCCGACTCAAGAATCTTCAGGCGGTTACGTTCTTTCGACTTGGCGCGATTGCCGGCCGGAACGGGTTTATCGCTGGCGATGGCAGTCTCACTCACAGGGTCGGTGGCATGGTGGGGATCGTACATAACGCGTTACTCGCACACAAAAATGAAGTTTACCTTCGGGGAAGAATTTTCGTCGGATTTGCCCTATTTAGTATGGCCATCTGCCTATTACAAGGATGACGCCGTTATTCCGTGCGTCACTTTTCAATACGCACAGGAACAGCGGATTCAACGCGCGGCATCAGAAAATCCGTCGCTATCCCAGGATAAATAACTCGACTTTTGGCTATAAAAAGGCGATTTTGTCACATGACCAAAATACTTTTCTATCTGGCGCTTCTCGCCATGTTTGCCGTGCTTGTGGTGCTGGGCGCCGGCATATTCAGTCTCGTGCGTGGCGGCACTTTCCGCGAGAACTGGTCGAACAAGCTGATGCGCCTGCGCGTGCTGTTCCAGGCCATCGCCATTGTGTTGTTAGTCATCCTTGCCTGGGCGATGCACCATTCTTCTTAATCGCTTAAGCGCCGGACTAGGCGTCCCCCAAGGCTCCTCGCACCGGCTCGGGCGGGTCATGTTTATTTAAGAGCTTGGGCCCCTGCCGAACCATAACTACTTTGGAATTTAGATGGTCAAGCTCAACAAGATCTACACCCGCACCGGTGACGACGGCACTACCGGCCTGGCCGACGGATCGCGCCGGCCAAAGCACGATCTGCGCCTGGTCGCCATCGGCAGCGTCGATGAAGCCAATGCAGCCCTGGGACTGGTGCGGCTGAACAGCGCAGGCGATCCTGCGCTGGATGCCTTGCTGGCGTGTATTCAGAACGAATTGTTCGATCTCGGCGCCGACCTGGCCACGCCATCAGATGATGTCTCGTGGACGCCGCTGCGCATCAAAGCGCATCAGGTCTTGGCGCTTGAAGCGGCGCTTGATGCCTATAATGAACCGATCGCGCCCCTGACCTCCTTCATTTTGCCGGCGGGATCGGCCTTGAGCGCCCATCTGCATCTGGCGCGCACCGTGGCGCGGCGCGCCGAGCGCGATGCCGTTGCCCTGGCCCGGATCGATGGCGAAGCGGTCAATCCGGAGGCATTGAAATACCTCAACCGTTTGTCCGACCTGTTGTTTGTGTTGGCGCGTCATGCTAACGATCAGGGCCGTGCCGACGTTTTGTGGGTGCCGTCGAAATAGCCGCCGCGAGAGTATGATGATGTCGAAAACCTTTACCGCCATTGCGCTTGCCCTGCCTTGTTTGCTGCTGACGCAATGCGATGCCGTCGAGAAGGCGGCCGGCAGGAGCAATGCGGAAAATCCGGCGGTGGCTTTCGACGTAGCGATTGAAATGACCCCGGCCGCCGCGGCGCGCTTCAAGGCGACCGGCGATACCCTGGTGGTGGATGTCGCCTATTACGGCTACCCGACCGAGGCCGCGCGACCGAAAGCCAACGGCCTGCATCAGATCGACCTGGGGCAGGAGCGGGTGGGCGTGCTGCCCAATGTGGCGAAGGTGCATATGCCCGGCGGCGGCCTCAATCAGAAGGGCCTGGCCGATATTGTCGATGGGGATGTCATGGTGCTGGTCGATGGGTACAGCATCACGCCAGCCAGCAACGAGGACAACCAGGTCCGGTGCAGCTATTACCGCGACCGGCTGGAAATGGCGCGCAGCAAGCCGCCCGTCCTGAAGTGCGATATTCCCGCGAACGACTGATTATTTCGAGGCGGCGCTGCTGACCGCACCATTTACCGCTCTGGCGTTGCTCGCCTTCAGCGCATCGTCATGATAATCGATGGTGGCTTTTTCGCCGTCTTTGCGGCCGGTGATGGTCGAAAGGGCGATGGGTGCATAGCACTTGTGCGCCTTCCAGGAATACCAGCCCTGGGCGCTCTCGCACTTCTTCTTCGGAATGTCGTAGAGCCAGCCATAGCCGACAATGCCCGCGCTGCACAAACCGAGCATGATGATGAAGACGTATTTCAGTTTGCCGATCTGGCTGGGCATGGGCAGGGTTTTCCGAAGGCGTAACTTGACGTGAACGTAAACATGTGGTTATTCCTTTATGCGCCAATAATGATGATGGGGCAATGGAAAACGTCCGCTAAAATACCAAACAGGAATTGACTTTGCGGACGTTGGTCGTCATGTGAAGCCCCATATGAATCCCCTGGCCGACATGCCCGGCAAAGGCATCAGGAAACGAACTGAAAAAGGTTAGAAGCCATGAAGATTTTGGTCCCCGTCAAGCGGGTGCTGGATTACAACGTCAAGGTCCGGGTCAAGTCCGACCAGTCGGGCGTCGATCTGGCGAACGTCAAGATGTCGATGAACCCGTTCGATGAAATCGCCGTCGAGGAAGCCACCCGCCTGAAGGAAAAGGGCGTGGCCACCGAGATCGTCGCCGTCTCGATCGGGCCGGCCCAGGCGAAGGATACCATCATCACGGCGCTGACCATCGGCGCCGATCGCGGCATCCTGATCCAGACCGACCAGGACGTTGAGCCGCTGGCTGTGGCCAAGCTGCTGAAAGCCGTGGCCGAGGCCGAAAAGCCCGACCTGATCATCATGGGCAAGCAGGCGATCGATGGCGATAACAACGCCACGGGCCAGATGCTTTCCACTTTGCTCGATTGGCCGCAGGCCACCTTCGCCTCGAAGGTGGTCATCGAGAACGGCGAGGCTCAGGTCACCCGTGAAGTCGATGGCGGTCTGCAAACCCTCGGCGTCAAGTTGCCGGCGGTTATCACTACCGACCTGCGCCTGAATGAGCCGCGCTATGCCTCCCTGCCCAACATCATGAAGGCGAAGAAGAAGCCGCTGGAAACCAAGACCGTTGCCGATTACGGCGTCGATGTCACGCCGCGCCTGAAAGTTCTGAAAGTGACCGAACCACCGAAGCGTTCGGCGGGTAAAAAGGTGGCCGATGCCGCCGAACTGGTCGCCAACCTCAAGTCCGCAGGAGTTCTCTAAATGGCCGCTCTCGTTATTGCCGATCATGACGGCGTCCATCTGCGCGACACCACGCACAAGACCGTAACCGCCGCGCTTTCCCTGTCTTCGGATGTCGATGTGCTGGTCTATGGCGAAGGCGTGAAAGCTGTCGCTGATGCGGCTGCCAAAATCGCTGGCGTCCGCAAGGTGCTGGTCGCTGAATCCGCCGACCTGAAGCAGGATATTGCCGAAGATGTCGCCGCGCTCATCACCGGCCTCGCCGCCAATTATGATGCGGTCGCCATTCCGGCCTCGGCGTCGGGTAAAAACTTTGCGCCGCGTATCGCCGCCTCGCTTGACGTCTCGTTGCTGTCGGACGTGATGGAAGTGGTAGATGGCTCGACCTTTGTGCGCCCGATCTATGCCGGCAACGCGCTGGAAACCGTCCAGACCTCGGAAGCCAAGAAGGTCCTGACCGTCCGCACCACGGCCTTCAAGGCGTCGGCTGAAGGTGGTTCGGCTTCGGTCGAGACCATCACTGCGCCTGCCGCCAAGGCCGGCACGCGCTTTATCTCGGAAGAGAAGGTCACCTCGGATCGCCCGGAACTGGGCGCCGCGAAGATCATCGTTTCCGGTGGTCGCGCGCTCGGTTCGAAAGAAGAGTTCGACGCCGTGATCGATCCGCTGGCTGATAAGCTGGGCGCCGCCGTCGGCGCCAGCAGAGCCGCCGTCGATGCCGGCTATGCCCCGAACGACTACCAGGTCGGCCAGACCGGCAAGGTGGTGGCGCCGGAGCTTTACATTGCCGTCGGTATTTCGGGGGCCATCCAGCACCTGGCCGGCATGAAGGACTCCAAAGTGATCGTCGCCATCAACAAGGATCCCGAAGCACCGATCTTTTCGGTGGCTGATTACGGCCTGGTGGCGGATTACAAGACCGCCGTGCCCGACCTGATGAAGGCCCTGGGCTAAGCTGATTTAGTCCCTCCCCGAACCGTCGGGGAGGGACAATTTTTTCACGGCTATTGCCTTGCCGCAAGGCGCGCTTTATCTCCGTAACAAGATACAAATTCTACAAGGCGGACAGCATGACCACGATCAGGACCGTAGGCATTATCGGCGCAGGCCAGATGGGGGCGGGGATCGCCCAAGTCTGCGCGCAGGGCGGTTATGAGGTCGTGCTGTATGATGCCTCGGCCGACGCCGTGAAAGCCGCCGTGGGGCGTATTGAAAAGGGCCTCAGCCGCCTGGTCGAAAAGGAAGCGATCACGACTGAGCAGGCGACGGATGCCCTGAAGAAACTGATGCCGGCGGCGTCCGTTTCGGAACTGAAGGATTGCGACCTGGTCATTGAGGCCGCCACCGAAAAGGAAGAGGTCAAGAACGCCATCTTCCGGTCGGTGTGCGAGCATCTGAAACCTGAAGCGCTTCTGGCCTCCAACACCTCGTCCATCTCGATTACGCGCCTGGCTGCCGCCACCGATCGCCCCGGCAAGTTCATCGGCCTGCATTTCATGAATCCAGTGCCGATCATGAAGCTGGTCGAAATCATCCGGGGCATTGCCACCGACGCCGCGACCTACGAAACGGCGGTCGCCTTTGCTCAGTCGCTTGGCAAGATCACCGCCAATTCCGAAGATTTCCCGGCCTTTATCGTCAACCGCATCCTGATCCCGATGATCAACGAAGCCATCTACACGCTCTATGAAGGCGTCGGCACGGTCGAGGCCATCGATACCGGCATGAAGCTGGGCACCAACCACCCGATGGGACCGCTGGAGTTGGCCGATTTCATCGGTCTCGATACGGTGCTGGCCATCATGAACGTGCTTTATGAAGGTCTGTCGGATTCGAAATATCGTCCGTGCCCGCTGCTGGTCAAATATGTCGAGGCCGGCTGGTATGGCCGCAAGACGGGCCGCGGCTTCTACGATTATCGCGGCGAAAAGCCGGTCCCGACGCGCTAGATGCCAAATCCGGGGCTCAGTTATCGACAGCCCGAACTGCGCTGGATGGCTATCGCCGGCGCGGCCGCGCTGTGCCTGCACGGCCTGTGCTGGCTAGGCGCCATTATGCTGAACGGCCATTCGGGCGCCTTTGCCGAGGTGCAGCGGCAGGTGATGCTGGCCCTGTTCTGGATGATCGGCACACTGATCATCTGGAAGATCGCGCCGTCGCCCTCGCGTCTGCACGCCGTCATGACCGTGCTGGCCTGCGCCCTGTTCGTCTGCGGCATCGGCTCGGTTTTCGCCATCGCCAATCTCGTCTTCATTCAGCACTATACCCTGAACAGCGTGATGAAGACGCTGGGCCTGGCCAGCCTCCTGCTGCTCCTGATGCAGCTTTGCCTGGCCGTGCCTTCGGCCATCCTGTTGCAGGCGATCGCCTTGAAACGTAATTCAGCCGCCGGATGACCGCGCGCATCCGCACACTCGATCATGTGCGCGGCCTGAGTATTCTGGGCATATTGCTGGTCAATGCCATCGCTTTTGCGCAACCCTTTGCGGTCTACAGCCAGCCCAATATATCGCCCCTGCCGCTGGGTCATGACGATCTGACCGTCTGGTGGGTGATCGAGACCTTTTTCAAGGAAAAGTTCATCACCTGCTTTACCCTGCTGTTCGGGGTGAGCGTCTATCTGGTAGGCCGTGATCGAAATCCTGCCGATCCGGCTTACCGGACGCCGCTGTTTCGCCGGCTGGCCTGGCTGGTGGTCTTTGGCCTGATCCACGGCGCCCTGATCTGGCACGGTGATATCCTGTTGTCCTATGCCCTGACCGGTTTCATTTTCTGGCGCTGGCAGGATGCCTCTGCGCGTAAGCTGTTGGTCTGGGGCCTCGGCCTGTTTCTCGCCGGTGCGGTGGTGATGCTGGGGCCGAATATCGCTACGACCTTTCAGGGTGAACATGTCACGCCGGATTATGGCGATCTTGCGGACATTACCGCCCGGATGCGCGGGCCTTTCCTGGTCTCGATGGCGCAGAATGCCGCGGTCTGGAGCGAGACCATTGTCAGCGAGGTTCTGGGCTATATGCCGACCACCCTGGGCCTGATGATGATTGGACTTGGGCTTTTCAAATCGGGCATTCTGCGTGGCGAGGCGAAGATACGGACCTATGTTCTCCTGATCGCGGCGGGCGCGGTGAGCCTGGCGCTGATCGGCTGGCAGGCGCGGGTCACGCTGGTGGCCGGCTTTCCTTATCCTGAGATTTTTGGCCTCTACGCCCTGGCCAATGACCTTTTGTGTCTGCCGGTGGCTTTGGGCTATCTCAGCGTGCTGGTCCTGATCGGCCGGACATCGGTAGGGGCGGTGCTGCTATATCCGCTGGCCTGCGCCGGGCGGATGGCTTTCACCAACTATCTGACGCAGTCGCTGATCATGACAGGATTGTTCTACGGTGGACGCGGACCGGACTGGTTTGGTGAAATGAACCACGCGGCGCTGGTGCCAATCGTCGCGGCCATCTGGATCGGTCAACTGGCTTTCAGCACGATCTGGATGACGACTTTTCGCTATGGTCCGTTTGAATGGGGCTGGCGCTGTTTGACTTACGCGCGCTGGATGCCGATCTTGAAGTAAGAAGCCCCACCACCATTCGCTACGCTCATGGTCCCATGGCTTGCGAAAGCAATACTTTCGCTGACGCCAAACCCCGACAAGTCGGGAAGGTATGATAAGGCAGACTTCTTATACCTCCCCAATTTATTGGGGAGGGGGACCGCGCCATTCTTTATGGCGTGGTGGTGGGGTTTCTTGCTTTTTTACCTATTCCGCCAGCAATTTATCCAGCAGGGCCTGAACCTCCGGGGTATCCCACTTGGCCTCACCATCGAGGCGGGCGACCTGACGGCCCTGCTTGTCAAGGATCAGTGTGCCGGGCATTCCGGTAATATTGTATTTTGATGGTGCCTGGAATTCCTGGTCGGCATAGACCTCCAGCGGCTGCTGCACGTCCATGAAGGACTTCACATCGGCAAACTTGTCCTCGGTGTCGACGCTGAGTGGCAGCACCTTTACGCCCTTGCCGGCATAGTGTTCCTGCAATTTGGCCAGGGTTGGCATTTCGAACCGGCAGGGCGCACACCACGTCGCCCAGACATTCAGAACCACGACCTGGCCCTTGAAATCGCTCAGTTTTACAGGCTTCTGGTTGCGGTCGATAAAGCTGATGTCCGCGATAGTGACGGGCGCCTCGTTCGTCACCAGCTTGGCCAGCGCGCCCTTGGCATAGACGGCGAGGGGCCCCTTGGCCTGGGCCACGGCGGGCGCGGTTGTCGCCGTCGTCTCGGCGCCCGGCAATGTGCCGGCCGGCTTTGTCACCAGACGCCAGGTTACAAGCCCGACGAGCGCCAGAACCACTATGGTAACAATGGCAATCACCGCTGCTGGCGGGCGCTTCATTTTTCTGACCCTGGGCGTGTTTGCGGCCTTGGGTTCCGCGGCGTCCTCCGCTATAGGCATGACCGCCGGGGCGACAGAAGGCTCGCTCTGAATTTCAGATTCCGTTGAGGGCTGCTCGCCGTCCTCATTCAACCTGGGTTCCGTCATGACCGATCCATCCGCCCAAAAAGCCCCGAACGCGCAGGCCCCTCAACAGGGCCAGAAAATGTGGGGCGGCCGTTTTACTGCCCGACCCGATGAGATTATGCAAGCCATCAATGTCTCCATCGATGTCGACAAACGCCTTTGGCAGCAAGACCTTGCGGGCTCGAAAGCCCACTGCGCCATGCTGGCCAAACAAGGTATCATAAGTTCGGAAGACTCCCAAATCATCCTGAACGGGCTGGAAACCATTACCGCCGAGATCGAGGCGGGCACCTTCCCGTTCCGCGCCGAGTTCGAGGACATTCACATGAATGTCGAGGCGCGCCTGCGCGAACTGATCGGCGTCACAGCCGGCCGCCTGCATACCGCCCGCTCGCGCAATGACCAGGTGGCGACTGATTTTCGCCTGTGGGTGCGTGATCAGGTCGATATTACCATCCGGCAGCTTTATGATCTGCAAGGTGCCCTGCTCAAGCGTGCGGAAGACTATGCCGATGCCCTGATGCCGGGTTTCACCCATTTGCAGCCCGCCCAGCCGGTAACCTTCGGCCATCACCTGATGGCCTATGTCGAGATGATCGGCCGCGACCGCTCACGCTTTATCGACGCCCGCGCTCGTATGAATGAAAACCCGCTGGGCTCGGCGGCGCTGGCCGGTTCGCCCTTCCCGATCGACCGCCATATGACGGCTCAGGCGCTCGGCTTCGATCGCCCGACCGGCAACAGCCTTGATGGCGTGTCCGATCGTGATTTCGCGCTGGAATCCCTGAGCCATGCCGCTATCTGCGCTGGCCATTTGTCGCGGCTGGCCGAGGAAATCGTCATCTGGACCACGCCCTATTTCGGTTTCATCCGCCTGTCGGATTCGTTCTCGACCGGCTCCTCCATCATGCCGCAGAAGCGCAATCCCGATGCCGCTGAACTGGTGCGCGCCAAGACCGGCCGCATCAATGGCGCGCTGATCGCCCTGACCACGGTGATGAAGGGCCTGCCGCTGGCCTATTCCAAGGACATGCAGGAGGACAAGCCGCCGGTCTTTGAGGCTTTTGATGCGCTTGATCTCGCCATCCGCGCCATGACCGGCATGGTGCTCGATCTCGAAGCCAATACCGCCAAAATGGCCGCGGCCGCCGGCGCCGGTTTTTCAACCGCCACCGACCTGGCCGACTGGCTGGTGCGGAACTTAGGCATTCCCTTCCGTGACGCGCACCATATTACCGGGGCGGCGGTCAAGCTGGCGGAAACCCAGGGTGTGGACTTGGCGCAACTCCCCTTGAGCGATCTGCAAAATCTGGAAGCCAGGATCACCGATGATGTGTATAAGGTGTTAACACCTGAGGCCAGTTGCGCCAGCCGTCAAAGCTACGGCGGCACGGCGCCCGATCAGGTCCGCATTCAAATCCAGCGCTGGAAGGATCAACGCTCATGATGACGCCTAAAAAGACCCGCCTTGCCTTGACGATCGTGCTGGGCGCGGCGCTGGCTGCCTCCCTGCTGTCGGCCTGCGGCAAGCTGGGCGATCTCGAACGCGCGCCGCCGATGATGAACAAAAAGGCGGCCGCCGAATGGTCCACATCGCAGAACCCGGATGGCGGTGTCACCACCACGACTGATTCATCGACTTCGCGCGCCACGGAAAAGGCGACGCCGGACGCCGATGCCAAGAACAGCATGGAAAACCCCTATGCCGTCAACAAACGCATCCAGGATGCGCCCCTGGAAGGCACGGGCAGCAATAACGGCTTCCGCGATGCCCCCAATAAGTAGATGAACCATTTCGAGTACCACGACGGCGAGCTTTACTGCGAACAGGTTGCCTTGCGCGAACTGGCCGATACGGTCGGCACGCCGCTTTATGTCTATTCCTCGGCGACGCTGGAACGGCATTATAATGTCTTCGCCGACGCCCTGTCGTCCAAGCCGGAACTGCGCAGCCCGAAGGGTGAGGCGCCGCTGGTGGCCTATGCCGCCAAGGCCAATTCCAACCTGGGCGTTCTGGCCACTCTGGCAGCACAGGGCTGCGGCGCCGATACGGTCTCCGAAGGTGAAATCCGCAAGGCGCTGAAGGCGGGTATCCCGGCCGATCGCATTGTCTTTTCCGGCGTCGGCAAGACCGATGCGGAAATGGCTTTCGCGCTGACAGCCGGCATCTATCAGCTCAATGTCGAGTCACGCCCCGAACTGGAACGCCTGGCGCGCGTGGCGGCCGAACTCGACATGGTGGCGCCCTTCGTCATCCGCATCAATCCGGGGGTTGGCGCCGGCGGGCATGAGAAGATCACCACGGGCGGTGCCAAGGATAAGTTCGGCATTTCGGCGGCGGAAGCCCTGTCGCTCTATGCCGCTGCGGCTGGCCATCCCAACCTGGCGCCCATGGGCATTGCCTGCCATATCGGCAGCCAGATTCTCGATCTCAAGCCGTTGCAGGAAGCCTTCACCAAGATGCGCGGCTGGGTCGAGCAGTTGCGCGCCGAAGGGCTATCAGTCGAGCGCCTCGATCTTGGCGGCGGGCTGGGCGTGCCGTACTTTAATCAAAAGGAACCGGCCAGCGTGGCCGACTATGCCGAAATGGCGGCGTTGGCCGCTGGCAATCTTGGTGTGCGCTATACCTTCGAGCCGGGCCGCCTGATCGCCGCCAATGCCGGTGTGCTGATCTCGAAGGTGGTGCATGTCCATGAGCGCGCAGACAGCGGCCAGCAGTTCCTGGTGATCGACGCGGCAATGAACGACCTGATCCGCCCAGCGCTTTACGATGCCTTCCATGATATTCGACCGGTCGCGCGTCCCGGCAACGAGACGGCGACCTATGATGTGGTCGGCCCGATCTGCGAAACCGGCGATACCTTCACGCGCGGCCGGGAAATGCCGGTGATGCAGGCGGGTGACCTGGTGTCCTTCATGAGCGCCGGGGCCTATGGCGCCGTGATGGGAAGCGAATATAATTCGCGGCCACTCGCGCCGGAGGTGTTGGTGCGTGACGCTGACTGGTCTGTCGTGCGTCCTCGGCCGAGCTATGAAGAGATGATGGCGCGCGAGCCCCTGCCGGGCTGGCTGTCGCCGGCGCCAAAGGCGCGGACAGCCTGATTTTGGAATAGGGGGGCCTATGCAGCAGAGCAATAAATCACCGTTGGCGCCGCTGAATCGCGGGCTGTTCCTCACGAAAGCGACGATGATCTGGGAGCGTCTGCTGCTGCCGTCCCTGTTTCCCTTTGTCCTGCTGGCCCTGCTGGTGGCGGTGGCCGGGCAGTGGGGGCTGTTCGCCCTGGTGCCGCAAGCGGCGCATATCGCTGTGCTGGTGGTGGGCCTGATCCTCTGCGTCATTGCCGCGGTGCGCACGATTTTAAGCTTCCGGATGCCGACCTTCACCGAAATCAATACACGCCTGGCGCTGGATAACGACCTTAGACCGGAGCACTTGCTGGCCATGCGCCACGAGAAGCAGCAGCCGCCTTTGAAGGTCGGCAAGGCCAAGGCGGGCATTGCGGCCTCCGATCCGTTTGCCCTGCGCTATGTGGCGCTGGCGGCGGCGATTTTGGGTTTCCTGATCCTTGGGCCAGTGCCGGTGGCCCAAGTAATCAAAGCCTTTAATCCGTTAGGTCAGAATATAGTTTTGGCCAGCAAATGATGGATGGTGCGGTTAAATTTTACGGTATTGCGACCTTTATCGCGCTCGTTACTGTTTTTTCGATCAGTCAGGTATTTCGTGGCGTGACGACCGGTCGGATCACAAGCCCATCTACCTTACTGCCCACGCGTAACCGGACACAGCATCCTATCCGTTTCTGGATGTCCATGACCTATTATGTTGTCTGGATTTTGGGGGCTGTGTACGCTGCTGTTACGTACTTTGTTACAGGCGGCCGATTGCCGTCGCTTTAATCCATGACCCCGATATAGGGCAGGGCGCGGTACTTGCCGCCATCATCCAGTCCATAACCCACCAGATAACGCGCTGGGGCCTCCCAGGCACAGAAATCGACCTCCATTTCGCGCATCTTGCCGTCCTTCAGCGGATCGGGCTTGCGGGCGAAAACCGCGGTCAGCACTTCCGAAGCGCCGGCCTCGCGGGCGATATCACAGGCGATTTTCAGCGAGGCGCCGGTATCGAGCACATCATCCATAATCAGCACCTGCCGGCCTTCGACCGAACGCTGTAGCGGCGCGCGGATCAGCATGGCGCCGCTTTCGTGACTGTCGGCGTAGGAGGACAGCCACAGGGCATCAAAGGCGATATCCTTGCCCGCACGATTGAGGGCGCGGCTGAGGTCGGCGGCGAACCAGATGCCGCCGGTCAAAAGACAGATGCCGACGCAGTTGGGCTTGATATAGTCTCTGAGCAGATCGGCCAGGGCGGTGACGCGGCCCTGGATCTCGTCTTCATTCAGCAAAACAGCGGGCAGGGCATCAGTCATAGGGCATACTCGAAGACAGGAGGTGGTCAGCCGGCGCCGTGACCAGAGCCCTGATCCGTATCGTGAGGCAGGCTTGAGCGCAGGGCCGGTTCCGGCTGGTCATGCGCCGGTTCATCGGCCGCCTCGGCATGGGCAGGTGCGGCTTCCGGTGGTGCGGTCGTTTCGTGCGCGGGTTCGGGCGCCGGTTCGTGACCGGCGCCTTCGTCATGGCCGCTCACCGGCGTGACGCGCAGGTCCGGCCCGGCGGTCTTCATCTTCTTCATCGCCACCAAGTCGAAATCGAGGTCGAGCGACGAGGTCAGGTTCTTCGGGTCGGCGACATCGAAGACCAGGGTGCGCGTGGCATGGGGCGCCACAACCAGGCCGTCCGACGGCATCAATACCGAGTTGAATTCCTGCAGGGTGGAATCGAGCAGCTTGACGCGCACCGGCGGCACCGGCACCGGCTTGTCGCTGGTGTTCTTGATCTGCGCCTTGACCGTCACCACGAAACGCCCGCCCTTGAAGGCAGCATCGGCAGTCTTGTCGCCGAAGACGAGATGGGTGCCATTGACCTTCATGCCCACCATGGCATAGGCGCCGGCAATGCGTGGGAAGGCGCGAACGATATCGACGCGCAGGAAGAAGCCGAGCGCCAGGATCAGCGCAAAGGCGGCCGCCATGCCGCCCCAGACCATGCCTTGCGCCGCCAGGGCCTTCATGCGCTTCTTGTCTTCGAGGATAGCGCGGTATTTCAGCGGCAGTTTCTTGGCCTTGACCGTATGCAGATCCTCGACCGTTTCCTTCTCGGATTTCTTGACGTCGCTGAAGGACAGATCGATCGGCTTTTCCGGGCGTTCGGCGTGCCAGGTGGTCTTGCAGGCGGCGCAGCGCACGGTCCGTCCGCGAATGCCCAGCTGGGATTCGTTGAGCGTATATTTCGTCGCGCAGTTAGGACAGCTCAGGATCATGATCAGTTAAGTCGAACGGCACCGAATCAGTACATAAACCCGTTAACCACATACGGGTTCTTAACCTTATGTCCCCAAAAGTCTTAACAACTGATCAAGCCAGGCCCCCGCAAAGCTGATATGACGACCGCGCCCTCAGACACCGATCGCCAGCCGCGCCGCCACGCGGAACCGGAGGCCGTAGTGGCCTTCCATGGCGTGTCGCTGGGCTATGACCTGGGGATGCCGAAGACGCTGGCCGCCGGGCTGAATGAAGACGACCTGATTCTGAAAAATCTCAATTTCGAGCTGCCGGCGGGCTCGTTTCACTTCCTGACCGGGCCGTCGGGATCGGGCAAGACCTCGCTGCTCAAGATGATCTATCTGGCGCAGAAACCGACCACCGGCGTGATCGAGCTGTTCGGCGAAACCATCCGGCCGCATGACCGCGCCCAGACCGCCGCCCTGCGCCGCCGGCTCGGCATCATCTTCCAGGATTTCCGTCTGCTTGAGCATCTGAATGTGTTCGATAATGCGGCCCTACCTTTGTTTGTGCATGGCGCGCATTTCCGCGACTATCATGACGACGTCACCGAACTGCTCAACTGGGTGGGGCTGAAAAACCGGCTCGACGCCATGCCGAATGTGCTTTCCGGTGGCGAGAAACAGCGTCTGGCTATTGCCCGCGCCGTGGTGACGCGTCCGACCCTGATCCTGGCTGACGAACCGACCGGCAATATCGATTACGCCATGGGCCTGCGCATCATGCGCCTGTTTATCGAGTTGAACCGGCTGGGTGCCACGGTGCTGATCGCCACCCACGATGAAGGTTTGGTGAAGGCGTCTGGTATGCCGGTGCTCGAACTGCGCCAGGGGCAATTGTTTCAGCGGGATGTGTCGGGGGGCGCGCGATGATCGGGCCGATCGTTGCAAAACTCGGAGTTTTGAAGGCCGGCAAGCTATTGCCACAGCAGGACCAGCGCGAGGTGGCCCTGCATTATGTTATCGGCGTCTTATGCTTCCTGGCCTGTATGGCGGCCATGGTGGTCATGGCGTCGGACCGCGCCGCCCATGGCTGGTCACGCGATATCCGCGCCGAGGTGACCGTGCAGGTGCGCCCGACCGGTCTGGAAAGCGGCTCCATCGCGGCCGCCAAGGCGGCGGAGGTGCTGGCCGGCGTCAAGGGGGTGGGGCAGGTGACGGCGCTGGAGCCGGAAAAGGCCAAGGCGCTGATCAAGCCCTGGCTGGGCGACGTCGTGCTCGATGACCTGCCGATCCCCAACCTGGTCGAGGTCACGCTTGATCAGCGCCACCCGGCCACGACCCAGGCCATGATGAATGCCCTGACCGATGCCAGTATCGATGCCAGCATTGATGATCATTCGACCTGGCTGAAGGATGTGGAGCAAAGCGCCCTGACCATCCGGCTGATTTCGCTGGGGATTTTCTTCATCATCTTTTCCGCTACCGGCGCCGTGGTCGGCTTCGCCACCCGCGCTGGCCTGACCGCCCGCGCCGATATTGTCGATGTGCTGTCCCTGTGCGGGGCCAGCGATATCTTCATTGCCGAACGCTTCCAGTGGCGCTTCGCCCGCATGGCGTTCGAGTCCGGCCTGCTGGGGGCGGGCCTGGCCGGCGGCGTCATGGCGCTCATAAAAGCCACAGGTTCCTCACAAAGCTTCGCCATAGCCCTTCCCTTTTCATGGTCGGACCTGTTAATATTAATCCCGTGTCCGTTCTTGGTGGCGTTGATCGGCGCCCTGACGGCGCGTATGGTGACCTTGCGGCTGCTGGCGCAACATGACTGAACTGTATTGAGGGGGAGGCTGATATTATCAAACATATGCGCACCCTGATCGCCCTGTTCGTGGTCATCCTGTTATGGACGGCGGGCCTGTTCGCCTTTGCCGACCGCGTCATCGACTCGACCCCCGCCACTGAGCCCGCCGAACCGGCGGACGCCATCGTCGTGCTGACCGGCGCGTCGGATTTGCGTCTCAAGGCCGGAATGCGCCTGCTGGAACGCCGCAAGGGCGCGCGCATGTTCATTTCGGGTGTCAATCCGGAGGTCAAGCGGCCTGAACTGATGGCCGTGACCGAGGGCTCGAAGCGGCTTTATGAATGCTGCGTCGATCTCGGCTACCAGGCGGAAAACACCGTCGGCAATGCCCATGAGATTGCCGACTGGGCACGCGGCCATGATTTCTATACCCTGATCGTCGTCACCTCGGACTATCACATGCCGCGCTCCCTGCTGGAGCTGAAGGCCGATATGCCGGGCGCCACCCTTATTCCCTATCCCGTTGCCACGCACGATCTCGATGCCCGCGGCTGGTGGAAATCCCGCAAAGGCCAGCGCATCATCGTGCTTGAATACTGTAAATACATGGCCATTCTTGGCCGCGATGCCATCCTCAGCATATCGCGCAAGTTCGGTGACAAGGGCGGTGCGCCGCAGCCAAAGGCCGGCACCGAAGATGCAATGGCCGCGAGTTCCGCTTCGTGAGTTTTCTGATTACGCGTATCCGTTCGCTGTTTTTCATGCTGTGGCTCTATGGAACCATGGCCTTTTTCGGCATTGTCTGTTCGCCTCTGCTGCTTTTCCCGATACCCGCCGCCATGGCGGTGATCCGCTGGTGGGCCGGGTCGGTGCTCTTCGGGGCGCGCTGGATTGTCGGGGTCAGGGTCGAATTCCGCGGCCTGGAGCACCGGCCGGATGGTCCGGCCCTGATCGCCGGCAAGCACCTGAGTATGCTTGATACCATTGCACCTTTCGTGGTGCTGAAGCGGCCGGCCTATGTGCTCAAGCACTCGCTGATCTATCTGCCGTTTCTGGGCTGGTACGCCCTGAGAACCAAGATGGTCGCCATCCGCCGCGAAGATGCTGCCAAGGCGCTGAAGGCCATGGTGACGGCCTGCCGGGCGCGCCTGAATGAGGGGCGCCAGATCCTGATTTTCCCGGAAGGTACGCGCTCGGATGTCGGTGATGATCCCGATTACAAGCCGGGCGTGGCGGCGCTTTATCGTGATCTCGAAGTGCCCTGCCACCTGCTGGCGACCAATAGCGGGCAGTTCTGGCCGGGCCACGGTATCGATCGCAAGCCGGGGACGGTGGTGTTCGAGTTCCTGCCGCCGCTGCCGGCCGGCCTGAAGCGCGGCGAACTGATGGCGCAGATGAAAGACAAGCTGGAAACGGCGTCGAACGCCCTGGTGGCGGAACATGCGTCCTGAGGATATCGTCGCCCGGCAGCTTAATGCCTATAATGCCAGGGATATCGATAGTTTCATGGCCTGCTGGGCGGATAATGCCGAGATATTCGCGCATCCGGATGTTCTGCTGGCCCGTGGCCATGATGATATCCGCGCCCGGCATGTGCTGCGGTTTCAGGAGCCCGACCTCTTTGCGCATCTGATCAGCCGGATTGTCATGGGGAATCGCGTCGTCGATACCGAACTGGTGACGCGCAACTTCCCAGAAGGCGTCGGTCAGGTCGATGTCATCGGCATCTATGAGGTCGAGGCCGGGCTGATCGCCCGCGCCTGGTTCATGATGGGTGAGCCAAGGCTGGCCCCGGCTCACCCTTAAGCCTTACGACAGAACGACGACGACGACGCGGCGGTTGGCGGCGCGGCCTTCGCGGGTGTTGTTCGGGGCCACCGGCTGTTCCGAACCGTAGGAGATGGCCGACATGCGGTTGAGCGCCACACCCTGCTGGTTGAGGAAGCGGCGGACGCTGTCAGCGCGGGCCTGGCCGAGACGGTAGTTGATATCGTCCGTCCCCGTGGCGTCGGTATAGCCCTGGATTTCGAGATAGACGTTCTTGTTGTCGGTCTTGAGCTGCTCGGCGAGCTGGGTCAGCTTGGCCTTGGTCTCTTCGGACAGGACGGCCTTGTCGATGTCGAACTTCGCCGAATCGTCGCTCAGGACGACGGAATAGACGAACTTGCCCTCGGCCAGCTTGCCGGCGGCGGTGGCGCGGTCGAGCGCGTCCTGGGTGGTCTTGTCGAGCTGCGACAGGTGCGCGTCGTTCTGGTCGATGCGGCCGTTCACGGTCGTGATTTTTTCATCGACGTATTTATGGCTGGCGCAACCGGAAACCGCGATCATAAGCGGCATTGCCGTCAGAAGCGCCATGGATTTGAAACGTATCATAAAGAACCTATTGAATGAAAAGCGGGCCTCTGAGTTGGCCTGAAATTCTCTATAAGCGGGAAAAAAAGACGGAAAAAGGGCAAATTAATAAAGGATTAATAAGGGACTTCGGCATGGCCGGTAAGCCGCTGCCAGGCGCACAAAAAGAAGGCGGAGCGGTCAGGGGAGCCGCTCCGCCGTTTTCAAGGCCGGTTGGGGGGTATGGAATACCGGCCTCGAAAGGTGAAATTACCTGATAATCAATGCGCGTTGGACATATCGACCGGTCCCTTTGGGCGCGGCACGGTCCAGACCAGGAGGGCGCAGATCAGGAACAGGACAGCGGCGCCCATAAAGACACCATTGGTCGAAATCATCAGGGCTTGCGCGCTCACCAACCGGTCGGCCGTCGCAATGGCGGCTTCGCGTGACATGCCGCCCTGCATCAGCGAATCGATGAACGCCTGAATGCCCTTCAGGCTGTCAACAATGCCTTCATGGTTTTTCGTGGCGTTGTTTTCCCAGATGGTGGTGACGAACGAAGTGGCGACGGCGCCCGACATGGTGCGGATGAAGTTCTGCAGGCCGGCGGCATTGGCGGTTTCTTCCGGCTTGACCGCGCTCATGGTGATTTGCAGCAGGGGCATGAAGAAGAAGGGCATACCGACGCCGCTGAGGAAGATCAGGAAGGCGATCTGGCCGAAGCTCATTTCCATGGTGGAAAGGCCACGGATGAAGGTGATCAGGGCCAGCCAGCCGACCCCCAAGAAGATCAGGCGGCGCGGATCGACACGGACGGCCAGTTGCGCGGCAATGGGAGCGGCGAAAATAGCCAGTATGCCGATCATACCGGTGGCGTTGCCGGCCCAGGAAGCCGTCCAGCCCAGGTTATTTTGCAGCCAAAGCGGCCCGATGACATTGATGGCGAAGAACGAGCCGATCATCAGCGCCATGCAGACCATGCCGATAGCGAAGTTGCGGTGGCGGAAGACGCGCAAATCGACGATCGGGTTGGCGTCGGTCAGTTCCCAGATCAGGAAGGAGATGAAACCGAGCGCGGCGATCAGGGCCAGGGTGATGATGAAGGGCGAAGCGAACCACTCGTTTTCCTTGCCAAGGTCGAGCATCAGTTGCAGCGCGCCGACCCACAGGATCAGCAGGCCGAGGCCGACCGTATCGACGCGGGCCTGCGTCGTCCTGGTTTCCTGGCTGAACAGCACACGCCAGACGAGGAAGCCGGCACCGATGGCGACGGGCACGTTGACGAGGAAGATCGACCCCCAGCCGAAATTGTCGCACAGGGTGCCGCCGAGCATCGGGCCGGCGACGGGCGCCACCAGGGTGGTGATGGCCCAGATGCCCATGGCGGCCGGTTGCAGCTTCTTGGGGAAGATGGTCAGCAGCAGGGTTTGCGACAGGGGCATTAGCGGACCGCCGCAGAAGCCCTGCAGGATGCGCGCCATGACCAGGATTTCCAGCGATGGCGAGATACCGCACAGGAAGGAGGCGATGCCGAAGCCGATCAGGGATACGGAAAAGACGCGGACCGTGCCGAAGCGCGAGGCCAGCCAGCCGGTCAGCGGTACGGCGATCGCCTCGGCCACCGCATAGGAGGTGATGACCCAGGTGCCCTGCGAGGTCGAGACGCCGAGCGCGCCGGCGATATTGGGCACGGAGACATTGGCGATGGAAACGTCAAGAATGGCGACGAAATTGGCCATGGCCAGCAGGATGCCGCAGAGCCAGAGCGTGAGGCCGGTCAGCGGCACGGGTTCTTTGTAGGCGGGGTCGGCGGTGGTGGCGGACATGGTCGCAACTTTCCAAAATGGGATTTTGGCTCACATATTGAAAGCAAGAAGCCCCACCACCACGCGTCAAGGGAGGCGCGGTCCCCCTCCCCCGACGGGCGGGGAGGTACAGGTTAAGGGACTCCTTGTTCCTCCCCACTTGGTGGGGAGGAGGACCGCACGACACCGCGAAGCGGTTAGATGCGGTGGTGGGGTTTCTTACTCAGTTTACTCGATAACGCTGATCTTGGCCTTCATGCTCATGCCGACGCGCAGCGGATGCTGCTTCAGTTCCGTCGGGTTGAGCGCGATCCGCACCGGCACGCGCTGGACCACCTTGATCCAGTTCCCGGTGGCGTTCTGGGCCGGGATGATGGCCATGGAGGAGCCGGTGCCGCCGGAAAGGCCGGCGACCTTGCCGTGATACTTGACGCTGCCGCCATAAACATCGGCGGTCAGTTCGACCGGCTGGCCGACCTTGACCTTCTTGAGCTGCACTTCCTTGAAATTGGCGTTCACATAGGCGCTCTGGATCGGTACGATGCTCATCAGCGACTGTCCGACCTGGACGCGCTGGCCGACCTCGACCGTGTTGCGCGAGACGATGCCGTCGATCGGCGAGCGGATGACGGTACGGTCGAGATCAAGTTGGGCCTGTTCCACCTTGACGCGGGCGGCGACGACCTGCGGATTTTCATCCACGCCGACTCCGGAAATGATGGCGGTGTTGGAAGCGCGCTGGCCGATGGCGGCCTGGGCCTGTGCCTTGGCGGTGGCGAGCGCCGCCTGGGCCTGGTCCATGGCCGTTTTGGCGTTCTGGACGTCCTCGCCGGAAACGGCGCCGCTGGCGGCCAGGGCCTTGCGGTCATTGTATGACTTCACGGCATTGTCGTAGGTCGCCTGGGCGTTATTGACCTGGGCAGCGCTGGCGTCGGCCTGGGCCTTCAGGGTGGCGTCGTTCTCGTAATAGGTGCCGATCTGGCGGGTGGCCTGGTCAAGCTGGGCCTGGGCCGCGGCGAGCGCCAGCTTCGCGTCGGTGTCATCGAGCACCACCAGCACATCGCCGGCCTTGACGGCCTTGGTCTCGTAAATATTGGCCTCTTTCACCGGCGCCGAAACCAGCGGAGTTATGGAGGCGGTGGAGGCGTCAACATAGGCGTTGTCGGTCTCGACCGACTTACCGCCTTCGATCAGGGTGTAGGCGCCGAAGCCGAGGGCGGCCACGGCGACCACGCCGCCGAAGATAAGGAAAAGCGGGCCGCGGGCCTTTGAATTGACAGGCCGGGCGGGAGCGGCGTTATCCAGGGTGGCCGAAGGGGAGGATTGATCGGGCATGATGCTAACTTCGTGTGTGCTTAATGCGATTGAAAGCCGCCACCGAGAGCGGCGATGAGGCTGATGCGGTTATTATAGGCCTGGGCAGTCAGGTCGGACAGGTCGAGTTCGGCCGAGGTCAGCTTGACCTGCGCGTCGATCAGGTCGAGCTTGCTGGACAGGTTGCGCTGAACGCGCAGATTGACCAGGTCATAGGCTTGCCGGGCGCTGTCCACGCGGGTTTTCGCTTCGGCGATCTGGTCGGCCGTCGATTTGGTGCTGATCGCCGCGTCGGAAACCTGACGCAGGGCGGTCACCAGCGCCTTGTTATAGTTGGCGACGGCCGAATTGTAATCGGCTTCGGCGCCGCGATACTGGGCGCGCAGGCGGCCTTCGGCAAACAGGGGCAGGCTGATGGCCGGGCCGATGCTGCCGATCGTGGAATCATGGCGGGTCAGGCCGTCCCAGTCGAGCGCCTGGAGGCCCCATTCGGCGCTGAACTTCACGTCGGGATAGAAATCGGCTTTGGTATATTTGATGTTCTGGCCTTGCGCTTCCACCATCAGGCGGGCGGCTTCGACATCGGGGCGACGGCCGAGCAGGTTCAGGCTGGCATCGGCGGGCAGGGACGCAAATTCGACCGGGGCGAGGGCGGGGCGCTGGATGGTCAGGCCGCGATCCGGACCGGCGCCGACCAGGGCGGCGATCAGGTTGTTTTGCAGCTTGATGGCGGCTTCGGCGCCGGAAAGGCGGGCGGCCAGGCGAGCCTGTTCGTCGGCATTGTTCAGCACCGAGTCCTTCGGTTCCAGATTGTGAGCGGCACGGGCCTGCATCAGTTGCAGGCGGGCGTCACTGTTGGCCTTGACGGCGGCGAGGTCGTCGCGCTGCTGGTAAAGCCGGTCGAGTTCAACATAGGCGCGGGTCACGGCCACGGCAATATCCTGCCGGGCGGCGATGCTCTCCACCTCGGCGGCCTTGCCTTGCGCGAAGGCGCCCTTGCGAGCCGCCTTCGCCTTGCCCCACAGGCCCAGATCATAGTTGGCGCCGATGGTGGCGCGGGTCAGCGGGTGGTAACCCTTCGGCAGGAAATCGCGGAACGCAGCCGGATAGCCCATGTTGAGGCTCTGCTGGGTTTCGGTGATCGAGCCGTTGAGCGACAGGCTGGGTTTCAGAGCCTCGGTAATCTGTTCGCTGGAGGCCACAGCCTTTTGCAGGCGGGCGTCGGCGGTCTGGATATCGGGCGAATTGGCAAATGCCTCGTCGATCAGCGCATTGAGCTGGACATCATTGAAGCCCTTCCACCAGTCCTGTGCCGGCCATGCGCCCGATTCAGCCGGCAGGCTCTGCGTGGCGGCGAGGTCGGTGCGGGGGGCAATGGTTTGGGAATCCGGCACGGACGCGCAGTTGGCCAGCAGTGCGGCGGCGACCGCAAGCGCGCTCAGGCTGGCCGCTTTCGTCAGGAAGGCGCGCGAGAAAACCGGCGCTTCAAATTTATAGGGGGAGGGCATCTGGAGGAGGTCCTGAAACACAAAAAGGTGAACCGTACTGTACAGTTCGGTTTATTTGCGCTAAGATGCAAATCAAGTCAAGCTCTAACTGTACAGTATGGTACAAATTTTTATGGAAATGCCAACAAAAACCTTGAAGGGCGCCGCAACTTTCAAGGAAGCGCCTACTTTTAAAGACCAACGCCGCGAACGCATCATTCAGGTGGCGCGCAGCGTGTTTTACGAAGTCGGTTATGCCGGCGCCAGCATGTCGATGATATCGAGCCGCCTGGGTGGCTCGAAAGCGACCCTCTATGCTTATTTCAACAGCAAGGAAGACCTGTTCGAGGCCATTATACGCGAACAGTGCGGCCAGATCGCCGACCTGTTCCTGGCCCATACCGGCACGGACGACCTGCGCGCCACGCTCGCGGTCATGGGCCGTGAACTGCTGACGGCGATCATGTCGGATGAGGCGGTCCGCACCTTCCAGCTTATTGTCGAGGAAAGCCACCGCAATCCGCAACTGGCCGAGATGTTTCATAATGTCATCCAGAGCCAGGGCGGTTCCAACCTGGTCAATCTGTTGCAGGCGGCCCACGCGCGCGGACAGATCAATGCGCCCAATAGCCAGGAAGCGGCCATGGTGCTGAAAAGCCTGATCTTTGGCGACTGCCACTTCAAGCGCATCATGAACCTGGCGGCACAGCCGACCGAGGCGCATTTGTCACGTCAGGTCGATCTCGCCGTCGATATCTTCATGGCCTATTACGGAGTGAAGCCCGCCGGGTAAGTGTTTACGAAAGTGTAAACCTTTTTGGTTAACGTCCGTTAAGCAAAGGGTTTCACATGGCCAAAACAACAGACGAATCAACGCCTTTTTGATGTTCGCCCGAACGCGCAGGCATTGGTGCGCAAACAGCGGCGCGCTGCAGATTTTGACCGGATATGCGCCGGCGTCTGTGAACTGGCCGCGGCGATTTTCGATATGCCCATGGCGTTTCTCAGCCTTGGCACGGGTGAGGCTCAGGCGGTCACTGCTGCCTTTGGTATTCCGGATATCGATGTGCTGGACGGCATCGCCTTCACGCAGCGCCCGCTGACTGCCGGCGAGGGCTTGAACATCCCTGACGCCGCGCACGATGCCCGCTATTTCCTGGAAAGCGCCGTCCTGCGCGCACCGCATATCCGTTTCTATGCCGATATGCCGCTGGTGAATGAGGGCGGGATCATCGGCGTTATCGCCCTGGCCGATGCCGCGGCGCGTGAAGATTTTTCGGCGGCGAAACAGGCTGTGCTGGCGAGATTCGCCGATCAGGTGGCCACACTGCTGGCCCTGGCGCAGGGATCGGGTGCGGACATGCGGGGGATGGTGCAGATGCAGCAAAAACGTCTGGAGCGCGCCGCGGAACTGGCCGGCTTCGGTTACTGGACGATCGATCTGACCAGCCGTGAGGTTGTCTGGTCCAGGGAAATGTATGGCCTGCTGGGCCTGAACGAAAAGACCTATCGCCCCCAGGTGGCCACGCATCTTGATATCTATCAGCCGGATGATCGGTCGGTCGTGATTGAGCACTTCCAGCGCGCGGTCAATGCCGGCGAGGATTTCGATTTCGAATTGCGCATTGTCCGCCGCCGGGACAAGGCCGCGCGCCTGATTCGTACAAAGGGTGGGGTCGAATATGATGGCGATGGCGCGCCGATCCGGCTGTGCGCCGTGGTGCGCGATGTGACTGAAGCGACGGCGGCGGCACTGGCCAGTGAAGGCTTCCTTGGCCATATTGCCGATGAACTGCGGGCGCCGCTCAACGAGATTGTCAGTTATGCTCGAATGATAGAAATGCAGCCGGTATCCGGCAGCGAGACCGCCGATTTTGCCCGTCATCTGCAAAACTCCGCGCGGGCAATGAAGACGCTGATCGGAGATGCGCTGAGCCATGAACCGGCCGTGTCCAGTGAGGAAGACAACGAGATCGTCGATGTGGCCGCGACGATCCGTGAAACGGTCGACGCCTTCACGCTTCAGGCCCAGGCCGCGCAGACCCGGCTCAGCGCGCATTTTGTTGATTTCACCCGTAGACAGGCGCGTCTCGATGACATGCGGGTCCGGCAGGTGCTGCAAAACCTGATCGCCAATGCCTGCAAATTCACGCAGGGCGGCGTCATCAGCGTCACCGCCAGCCAGGTGACGGCGGAAAACCCGCAGAGACTGAAATCGGAAATCCGCCTGCATGTTAGTGTGCGCGACACAGGCATCGGCATGGGAGAAGCACAGGCGCGCACTCTCTTCAGTGGCGGCAAAAAGAAGCACGGCCTGGGCCTGTCCGTCGCCCAGGCGATCGTCGAAAGTCTCGGCGGCCATATCGGCGCGGTGTCGCGGCCGGGCGAAGGCGCCAATGTCTGGTTTGAAATTCCCGTCGACTGGGTGGAAGCGCCCGAGGTCAAACCCGATCCGAAAGCCGCGCCCGTGCCGCGTACCCTGACGCGGCAGATTTTTGACAGGCCGCAGTCCCGTCCGGCCTATGCGCCGCCCCGTCCGCGTATCGACGCTGCGCCGCCTGAGCCAGCAAAACATGCGCCGGTAGATGAAGACCGCATCAACCGCGAATATCTGCGCGCCCTGCTGGCGGATATGAAGCTCGATCTGCAATAACCCTGTTAACATTGCGGGTAAGTTGTATTTTAAGACTTAGTCAGTAGTCTGACCGCGACCGGCTGCAAAAAAAGAGCGGCTTTTCGGGGACGGGAATGACCGACGATCTCAAGACGCAACGCGACCGCTATATCGCTTTTTCCCTGGCGGCGGCCGACCTTTTGATCGAGGCGGACAGTGACTTTCGCATCATCAGAACGATCGGTGCCACCCAGGCTTTGCTGAGCGGGCTTGGCGAAGGTGTCGTCGGGCGCGAGGTCTGCGATATCTTTATCCCGATGGATCGCGCCTTTGCCCGCCACCTGTTCAACCGCGCCAAGTCTGTGGGCCGCATCGAACCCTGTGGTCTGAACCTGCAACAGGCGGAAGGCCCGCCGCTGCTGGTCAATATGGGGGCCTGTTACCTCGGCACCGGCGAAGGCAGCACCTTTATCAGCCTGACCGTCCTGTCGGATGGCGTGGTAGCGCAAACCGCGGCGGACGGCCAGTCCGGTCTGCTCGATCTTGAGTCCTATCTCGGCTTTGCCAGGCGGAAGATCGGTGTCAAAGGCGAGACCGCGCCGAAGGACATGAAACTGGTGCGTGTCGCGGGCCTTTCCCAGGCCATGCGCCAGTTGCCGGCGGCGCAGTCCGACCTGCTGATGGGCGAGATCAGTTCGGTTTTGCGCGCCCAGGCCGTGGGCGGCAGCGCCGCGGCACGACTTTCTGAGGAAGCCTTCAGCTATATCCCTTCCGCCAAAGGGGCAGGTGCTTCGCCGGACGCGATTTCGCGTGATATCCGGGCGGCGGCGGTGGCTGCGGGCCTGGCGGAAAACAGTTTGGCGCCTGCGGTGCTCAATCTCGAACTCTCCACCGGCAATCTGGATCAAGACAGCATCGCCAAGGCCCTGCAATATGTCCTGAGCGATTTCTGCAAGCCGGAGCGCAGCCCGATCAGTTCGCTGGCGCAGGGCCTGAAATCGGCCATGGCCGAGACAGTGCAGCATTTCGACAGCATCCGCGCCCTGATTGATGGCAATAAGTATACGCTGTTCTACCAGCCGGTGGTGCGCCTGTCCGACCGCACGACACACCATTACGAGGCCCTGTTGCGCTTCGCCGATGGCCGGGCGCCGTTCGACACCATCCGCCTCTCGGAGCAACTGGGCCTGGTGCAGGATTTCGACCTGGCCGTGGCGAGAAAGGCGATCGAGACCCTGGGGCGGCATGAGGATGCGACCATCGCCATCAACCTGTCCGGCCTGTCGATCCAGGGCGACCCGTTCCGCGAGCATCTGCGCCAGTTGCTGAGCGGCGCCGGCGGCGTGAGCCAGAGGCTGATGTTCGAATTGACCGAATCCAACGCTATCGAGGATATCGAGGCCGCCGCCACCTTCCTCCGCTGGCTGCGGCGCACGGGCTACCGGGTCTGCCTCGATGACTTCGGCGCCGGTGCGGCCACCTATACCTATCTGCGCCATTTCGATGTCGATTTCGTCAAGATCGACGGGCCTTTCCTGAAGGAGGCGCGTGATAATCCGCGTCAGCGCGCTTTGGTGCGCTCGGTCAGTCACCTGTGCCGCGATCTGCACACCGAAGTGGTGGCTGAAATGATTGAGGATGACGCCATGGCGGCGCTGTGCCAGGAGATGGGCATAGGCTATGGCCAGGGTTACCTGTTCGGCAAGCCGAAACCGCAGATCGACGTGCCCAAGCCGCTGGTGGTCGGCAAGCGCAAAGGGTTCAGCGAAAGCTGGGGGTAGACTGGCGGAAAATGATATTTGGTGCATCTTAGGTTCTATGAAAGTGCACAGACTGATATCCCTTCTGCCCGCCATTGCCCTGCTGGCCGGAACCGCCGCTGACGCCCGCGACTACTGGTTCGGGGCCGATCTTTCCTATGTCAACGAGATGAAGGCTTGCGGCGCGAAGTACGACTACAAGGGCGAGACTGACGCCTACAAGATCTTCGCGCAGTCGGGGCATAATCTCGTTCGCGTCCGTATCTGGGTCGATGCCAAATGGACGCCCTATTCCGATCTGGCCGATGTCGAAACAACCATTGCCGCCGCCAAGGCGCAAGGCCAGAAGGTGCTGCTCGATTTCCATTATTCCGATGACTGGGCCGATGGCGGCAAGCAGCTGGTGCCGGCCGCCTGGGCCGGAATGAGCGAGGACGATCAGGCCAAGGCGCTCTATCAATATACGCTCGATACGCTGAATGCGCTTAAGGCGAAGAACCTGATGCCGGAAATGGTGCAGGTCGGCAACGAGACCAATGGCGAGATCCTGCGCACCCAGCCGGAAGAGCATGTGGCTATCAATTGGGCACGCAATGCGAAACTGTTCAATGCCGGGATCAGGGGCGTGCGCGATGCTTCGGCAGATAGCGCCATAAAGCCGGAAATCATGCTGCATATCGCCCAGCCGGAAAATGTCGAGCCGTGGTTCGACGCCGCCAGCAAGGCCGGTGTCACCGGCTATGACATCATCGGTATTAGCTATTACAGCCGCTGGTCCAAAGAGGATATGAATGGCCTGGCCGAGACCATTCGCCGCGTCCATTACAGGTTCGACAAGGACGTGGTGGTGGTCGAGACCGGCTATGCCTTTACCGACGTGCCGGCCGACAGTGCCAATAATCTGCTGGGCTCGGCCTACGCGCTGAAAGACTATCCGGTCTCGGTGGTCGGGCAGGCAAAATATATGCACGACCTGATGCAGCAAACCCTCGATGCCGGCGGGATCGGTGTTGTCTACTGGGAGCCGGCCTGGATCTCGACCAAATGCCGCACGCGCTGGGCGCAAGGGTCGGACTGGGAAAACGCCGCCTTCTTCGACTATAAGGGCAATGCCCTGCCGGTGCTGGAATGGCCGCAAGCGCCTTACGTCTGGCCGGTGGCGGTCACCTTTACCGTGCCGGATCACGGTCAGACGGCGCAATATATCGGCGGCGATTTTACCGGCGGCGTCCCTGTGGCCATGCAGCGGGTGGATGGGCAATTCGCCTATACCGCCTGGCTGCGACCGGGCAGTCATGTGCTGATAGGTACGGCGGAGGCCGAAGCCGCCCTGGGTGATACCGAAGCGCTGGATGTGACCGTGCCGGCATCTGGTGGGCCGGTTGTGTTGGCAAAGTCACAGCCGTAATATTGTAGTACAATTATCTGGAAGATCGTCGTCAGTGTGTTATAAATCCGCAAAAGCCTCAAAAAGGCGGATAAAAACACACGGGGAGCGGCGGAAATTCCGATGTCAAACATCGTACATACAGGGCCATTGGGGGAGGCGCGCAAAGCGCTTCTGGCTTTTGTGGGCGCGCAGATATTACCGCATGAGGCGGATCTGCGCCATTGGCTGTTGCGACTGGGTGTGAAGGCGCATGAACTCGATGATATCGTCCAGGATGTTTATTGCCGCCTGCTGCGGCTGGAGCGCTTCGATCATATCGAGGATCCGCGCGCCTATCTCTTCCGCTGCGCCCGCAATGTCCTGCTGGAGCAGGTGCGGCGCAACAAGGTGGTTTCGATCATGACCGTGCAGAATCTCGATGAACTGGGCGTGGCCGATCTGGGGCCGAACCCGGAAAGCGCCGCCTCGTCGCGCGCCGAACTCGTCCGGGTGCTGGGCCTGATCGAGGGCTTGCCCGAGCGCTGCCGCCAGGTGTTCGAACTGCGCAAGGTGCATGGCCTCTCCCAGGCCGAAACCGCGAAGGCATTGCGGATCAGTGAGAATATTGTCGAGAAGGAAACGGCCAGGGGCTGAACCTGATCCTGCGCCACATGGCGGAAGCGGGATCGGGGGTGGTGAGGGTGCTCACCACCCGTACCGGGCACAAGAGGATTCATGTCGCGGATTGATGAGGAGGCGACCCAGTGGGTGGCCCGCCTGAATGGTGAAGTGAGTGACGAAACGCGACAGGCTTTCGATGCCTGGCATGAAGCGGACCCGCGCCATCAGGGCGCCTTTCTGCGCGCCGAGGCGGCGTGGGTGATGCTCGACCGCGCCGAGGTCATGGCGCATGGCGATACGCTTCTGGCCCGGCGGGCACTGGAAGAAAAGCTGAAGCGGCATCGCAATTCTGTCAGCCGTCGGTATGTGATGGGCGGGGCGGTGGCGGCATCGCTGACTGGCGCGCTGGCGGTCGGTTATGTCCTGGCCAACCGGTTGAGTGTGGCCACCGGTGTCGGTGAGTTACGGAGTATCCCCCTGAAGGATCGTTCCATCGCCTCGGTCAATACGGACAGCCAGATCGATGTCGATATGACGCCGCAGATCCGTCATGTGGCCCTGGTGAAGGGCGAAGCCTGGTTTGAGGTGGCCAAGAACCCGGAGGTGCCGTTTGTCGTTTCCGCTGGTGATATCCGCGTGCGCGCGGTCGGCACGGCCTTCAGCGTGCGCCGGCGCGAGGGCGGCGCCGAGGTGCTGGTCACCGAAGGCACGGTCGAGGCATGGACCGTCAAAGACAAGGACAAGCGGGTGACGCTCACGGCCGGTCATGAAGCCTTTGTGCCGGTCAGGCCGGAAACGGTCGAGGTAGCTTACCGCCCCGAGGAGGTCGAGCGCCGGCTGGCCTGGCGCGAACGCGAGATCGTGCTCAACTCCGAAACCCTGACCGAGGCGGTGGCCGAATTCAACCGTTACAACAGCCGCCAGATCGTCATTGCTGATCCGGCCCTGGGCGCGCAGAAACTGGTGGGCGGCTTCCATGTCGACCAGCCGGAAACCTTTGCCCGCGCGGTGCAGACGGCGCTCAATGTACCGGTGTCCATCCCGGCCGATACGGCGGACGACCGTATCATAATTGGCACAGCCGGCGCGGCCCTGTAAAAAAGTCGTACAATTCGGCGGAAAAAAAACCAGCCGGACATCTTGGTTTCAGAAGGCGTGAAAAAACGCGCCTCGTCAGCAAGATGCAAACACAAAGTAGTCAGGGAACATCATATGTCACATTGGAATAATGTCGCCTTCCGTGCGGCGCTCATGGGATCGGTCGCCGCCGTGGTCATGGTGGCGCAGCCGGCCGCCGCGCAAACAAAGACCTTCAACATCCCGGCGCAGGATGCCGCCACCGCCATTCCGGCCTTCGTCAAACAATCGGGCCTCCAGGTGCTGGCCACCGCCGCCGATCTGCAGGGCGTGCGCACCAATGCCGTTTCCGGCAGCCTGAGCAATGATGCGGCGCTGACGCAGCTCGTCGCCAATACCGGCCTGGCTGTGAAGGCCAATGACGGCGCCTCCGCCGTGGTGGTGCGCGCCGCAGCCGCTGATGCCGTGGCCAGCGAGGCCGCCGCCGAAGCGCCGGCCGATCCGCAGGAAGTGGTGGTCGTCGGCGTGCGCAAGTCTTTGCGCGATGCGCTCGATGTCAAGCGCCGCAATACCGGCATTGTCGAAGCCATCTCCTCGAAGGATATCGGCGCCCTGCCGGATGTGACCATTGCCGAAACGCTCAACCGCCTGCCGGGCATCACCGCCACGCGTGACCGCGGCAATGACAGCCAGGCCTCGATCCGGGGCCTGGGCGCCCGCATGGTGCTGGGCACAGTCAATGGCCGCGAAGTGGCCTCATCGGAGCCCGACCGCAATGTGCGCTGGGAAGTCTATCCGTCGGAAGTCGTTTCCGGTGCGGCGGTCTACAAGTCTTCGGAAGCCAGGCTGATCTCCGGCGGCATTTCCGGCACGGTCGACCTGCAAACCATCCGCCCGCTCGATTACAAGGGGCCGTCCTTCGTGCTGCGCGCCGGTCCGGTCTATTATGATGGCGGCTCGGCTTTCCCGAACTATGACGGCCTGGGCTATCGCGCCTCCGCCTCTTTCGTCCATCGCTTCTCGAACAGCTTCGCGGCGGTCCTCGGCCTGACCTCTCAGGTCCAGAAGAACGGCTATGAGTCGGTGCAGGGCTGGGGCTATAATTCCGGTGCCGATAATGGTCCGGTCGTGGCCGGCGACGCCACCAAGTACAATACGCCCTGGGGGGCGCAGGCCGAGGCGAAGCGTCTGAAGGAATCGCGCTTTGGCGCTTCGCTCGGTTTGCAGTTCAAGCCGACGGATAATTTCCAGCTCAGCTATGACCTGCTCTATTCCGACATCAAGATCCATGAATTGCAGGATCAGGCGTGGTATGGTGATGGCGCCTGGGGCAACTGGGACGGCGGCAACTACAGCAACTATACCGACGGCGCCACGGCGTCCGGTCAGGCGCCCGTCATCAACAGCAATGGTGACGTGGTGGCGGCAAGCGTGGCCTGGGGCGGCGATAAGTCGGTCGTGGCGCGCTATACTGAGGACAAGACCCTCATCGTCCAGGGGCTGAACGGCAAGTGGACCAGCGAGCACTGGACAGTCTCGGCCGATGCCTCCTATTCCAAGGCGCAGCGCTATAATCTGTGGGCCGCCAACGAACTGGCCTACTGGCCGAGCCTGATGACCTATGATTTCCGCGACAAGCCGGTCATCACCGTCTCCTCGGCGCCGGAAGACAACACCCAGACGGCGCAGACCGGCCAGACCTCGCTGGGCGCCGTTACCGACGAACTGGGCGCCGTGCATCTCGATTTCGAGCGCCATCTCGACAGCGGCCTGTTCAAGAGCATCCTGTTCGGGGTGCGCGCCTCGGATCGCACCAAGGCGCTTGGCTCGCTGAACGGCACCGTGTCCCCGATCATCGGTGCCGTGCCGGACTACCTGCTGTCGGGCTACAGCTTCAAGAACTTCAATATCCCGACGATCCTGACCGGTGATTTCGGCGCCCTGGCGACGCATCTTTACGGTACTTCGTTCGATATCGATCCGAAGACCACGCCGATCACCGACCGGGTCAAGGAAAAGGTCTCGGAAGCCTATCTCGAAGGCACCTATGCCACCACGATCGGCGGTATTCCGGTGGATGGCAATATCGGCGTCCGTGTCGTCGATGTCGACGCCACCTCGGCCGGCACCTCGACCGTCGCCGGAAATTGGGTCGAAAGCCCGCCGGGCAGCGGTGTCTGGGTTCAGGAAATGGTCACGACGGCAGTCACTGGCGGCGCCAGCTATTCCAAGGTGCTGCCCTCGGCCACGGCGCGTCTCGATTTCGGCAATGGCCAGTATCTGAAGCTTTCGGCTGCCAAGGTGATCTCGCGTCCGCCGCTGAACGACATGATCATCACCCGCCAGATCTCCTCCAGCGCGCCCTATACCGGTTCGTCGGGCAATCCGTATTTGAAGCCGTTCGAGGCGACGCAACTGGATATCTCTTACGAAAACTATTTCAACAAGGACGCCCTGTTCGCCGTTAGTGTCTATCACAAGCAGGTTGACAACTTCGTCGGCTATTCATCGCGCCAGGAAACGATCGACGGCAATGTCTATACCCTGACCTCGCCGGTCAATTCCGACAAGGGCGGCCGCATCGACGGCGTCGAACTGACCTACCAGTCGTCGTTCGGCTTTATCGGGCTCGATCACTTCGGCATCTATTCCAACTATGCCTATGTCGATTCCGATCTGACAGAAATGTCGTCGGGCCTGCCGCTGAACGGCCTGGCCAAGAACACCGGCACGCTCGATTTCTGGTATTCCGACCACGGCATCGATGCCCGCCTCGGCACCAAGTATCACGACACCTACACGGCCATCTATGGCTGGAACGATGCGCAACTGATCCGCGTCCGCCCGGAAACGACTATGGACTTCTCGATCAGCTACCAGATCAACCCGATCGTCCAGGTCCGCTTCCAGGCCAACAACCTGCTCGATACGCCGCTGCGCACCTATAACGACAACGTCAAGGACCGCCTGGGCCGCTATGACCTTTATGGCAAGCGTTACCTGCTGGACTTCACGGTGAAGTACTAAAGTAAGATACCCCACCACCGCATCTAGCGCTTCGCGCATCGTGCGGTCCCCCTCCCCGACAAGCGGGGAGGGTCAAGGTGGATAACCTTTTCCTGCGCCTCCCCGCTTGTCGGGGAGGGGGACCATGAGCGTAGCGAATGGTGGTGGGGTTTCTCGCTTCTCCAAACACTATTCAATGGCCAGCCCTTGACCTCATCGGGTGCTGGCCATCATTGTATCTGTAAACCACGAGGAACCGCCGCCATGCTCGATCTGAACCGCCGCCATCTGCTGGCAGGCACCGCCGCCACTTTCGCCGCCGTTCAGGCAGGTACATCACAGGCGCAGACCGAAACGATCAGGCAAGACAATCGTCGCACCCGCTTCGATACCGGCTGGCGGTTTGCATTCGGCCACCTCTACGACGCGGAAAAGGATTTCGGCTATGGGGCCGACCAGCGCACCTATGCCAAGCAAGGACCGGATGCCACGCCGGTCGCCAAGGCGGACTATGACGACTCGCACTGGCGGCCAGTTACCTTGCCGCATGACTGGGCGGTGGAACTGCCATTCGTGCATAAAGAGCCGAAGACGCCGCTCAAGCCGGACGATCATGGCGCGGTCTGGGACCCGGCCGCCAATCACGGCTACAAGCCGCTGGGGCGCGACTATCCGGAAACCAGTGTAGGCTGGTATCGCAAGACGTTCACGCTCGATGCGACGGATAAGGGCAAGCGCATTTCGCTGGAATTTGACGGCGTGTTCCGCGATGCGATGGTGGTCATCAACGGCTATATCGTGAAGCGCAATGACAGCGGCTATACGCCGTTCCGTGTTGAACTGAATGACTTCCTCAATACCGATGACAAGCCCAATACGGTGCTGGTGCGCGTCGATGCCTCACTGGGCGAAGGCTGGTTCTATGAGGGCGCCGGCATCTATCGCCACGTCTGGCTGGTCAAGACCAATCCGGTGCATATCCCGCAATATGGCATTCAAATTGTTGCCAGTGCCGATGGCAACGGGACTATTATAACCGAAGTTCAGATTGACAGTGATCGGGAGCGCTTTTTCACGGTAAGTCACGTCATTGGAAAAACAGATGTTTCCGGCGGTCATCTACCTCTCGATATAGCATATTCCCCTTGGACTAAATTTACAGAGCAAGTGGGATTCAAGCTCGAAAATCCACGTCTGTGGTCGCTCGAAGATCCTTACCTTTATGAGTTGACGACATCGATCATGGAAGATGGTCAGGTTATAGATCAGGTCACTACTCGTTTTGGTCTTCGTGATATCAAGTTCGATGCGCAGACCGGCTTCTTTCTCAACGGCAAGCCGGTCAAACTGAAGGGCACCTGCAATCACCAGGACCATGCCGGGGTTGGCGCGGCCATTCCCGACGCCCTGCAACGCTGGCGGTTACAGCAACTGAAGGACATGGGCTGCAACGCCTATCGCGCCTCGCACAACCCGCCGACGCCGGAATTGCTCGACCTGTGCGACGAGATGGGCATTCTGGTCATCGACGAAACACGGATGATGACCTCGTCGCCGGAAGGTCTGGCGCAACTGGAAACCCTGATCCGCCGTGACCGCAATCACCCTTCGGTCATCCTGTGGTCGATCGGCAATGAGGAGCCGCAGCAGGGCACGGAACGCGGGGCCCATATCGCCCGTACCATGAAGCGCCTGTGCAACGACCTCGACCCGACGCGCCTGATCACGGCGGCGATGGATAACGGCTACGGTATGGGCATCACCGAGGTGATCGACGTTATCGGTTTCAACTACCGCGACCAGTTGATCGATGATTTCCACGCTAAACACCCGAACCTGCCGATCATCGGCACGGAAACCGCCTCGACCGTTTCCACGCGTGGCGAATATGTGAAGGATGACGCCGCCCATATCGTGCCGGCCTATGATACGACCGCGCCGTGGTGGGCCACCACAGCCGAGGGCTGGTGGCCGCATTTCGACGCCAAGCCCTATATCGCCGGCGGTTTTATCTGGACTGGCTTTGATTATCGCGGCGAGCCGACGCCCTATAGCGCATGGCCGTCGATTTCATCCCAGTTCGGTGCGCTCGATACCTGCGGCTTCCCGAAGGACAACTATTATTACTACCGTGCCTGGTGGCGGTCTGAGCCTCTGCTGCACCTCTTCCCGCACTGGAATTGGGAAGGTCAGGAAGGCAAGGAAATTTCCGTCTGGGCGCATTCCAATGCCGATGAGGTCGAACTGTTCGTCAACGGCAAGTCGGCGGGTCGCAAAACCGTCACAAAGGACTTCCACGTCGAATGGATGGTGCCGTATCAGCCCGGCAAGATCGAAGCCTTCGCCTACAAGGCCGGCAAGGTCATCCTGAAGGACAAGCGCGAAACAGCGAGCGCGCCGGCGAAGGTGGTGCTGACCACAGACCGCACAACGCTTGCCAATGACGGCATGGACTGCACGGTGATAAAGGCGGAAGTCTTCGATGCGAAGGGCCGTCCGGTACCGAAGGCGGATAATCTGATCCGCTTTGCTGTGTCGGGTCCGGGCGCCGTGATCGGCGTCGGCAATGGCAATCCGAACAGCCACGAGGCCGACAAGGCCTCGGCGCGCCAGGCGTTCAACGGCCTGTGCTGCGCCATCGTGCAGGTGACGGGCGCCGGCGGGATCACCGTCACCGCCACGGCTGACGGGTTGGCCGGTGGTAAGGTGGTGTTGAAGTCGGCTTAACGGTCTTCGTCAATTACCCCTCCGTCAGCGCCAATGGCCCTGAAGTGCCTGGCGCTGACGGAGGGGTAACAACCGTCGCCATCACCCCGCCTGGTCACCCCAGAGCTTCTTCAAGGCCGGGCCACGGCCGCAGCCGACATAATAGGCGTTATAATGCGCAGCATGGGTCTGCCAGTAATGCTGGTGATAGTCCTCGGCCGGATAGAAGGGCAGGCCGGTCTGGGTTGATTTGACCACCAGCGTATAGATCGGCTTGTTCAATTGCCGGCCGACGGCCTGTTTCGAAGCCACGGCCGCATTATATTGCGCGTCCGAAAAGGTGAAGATGGCCGTGCGGTAATTGTCGCCACCATCGCAGATGACGCGGGCCTGCGTCGTCGGGTCGGTCGAATGCCAGTAGGTATCGAGCAGTTGCTGATAACTGACCTGGTCGGGGTCGTAGGTCACTTCCACGGCCTCGACGTGGCCGGTGCCGCCGCTGACCACATCTTCATAGGACGGATTCTTCACCGAGCCACCCATGAAGCCGGCGCGGGTATTGGTCACGCCCTTTACATGGTCGAAGGCCTTTTGGGTGCTCCAGAAACAGCCCCCGGCAAAAACCGCCACCTGTGCGTCAGCGGCCAAGGCATTGCCGGCAAAACTGAAGGCCAGCAGGCTCGTCACAAGCAGTCCTCTCAGCATATCAAACCTCCTAAGCCGGAATAAACTTGAGGGCCACGCCATTGCTGCAATAGCGCTTGCCGGTGGGGGCGGGGCCGTCATCGAAAAGATGGCCATGGTGGCCGCCACAGCGCGCGCAGTGATATTCGGTGCGTGGAATGCCGATGGCGAAGTCGGTCTTGGTTTGCAGATGGCCGGGAATGGCGCGGAAGAAGCTGGGCCAGCCAGTGCCCGAATCGTACTTGGTGTCCGAATTGAACAGGGGCAGATCGCAGCCAAGGCAGGCGAAGACGCCCTTGCGGTGTTCATTAAGCAGCGGACTGGTGAAGGGGCGCTCGGTGGCTTCGTGGCGCAATACATTATAGGCAGCGGGGGGCAGGCGCTTCTTCCATTCGGCATCGCTGAGTTTCAGCGGCGCGATGGTCTCGGCCTCGCTTTGCGAGCAGGCGGCCATCAGCGCGCCCATTCCGGCGAGGGAGAGAAAGTGACGGCGTAACATATGAGACTCCGTAAATGACTTACCGAGACTTATACGCTCGAATTGCCGATTGGGTTACAGGCAAAAACTGTGGCGATTATAACGCACCTGGGCCGCATCCGGTTCGTAAAGAGGTCGTAAAGGGCGTCGTCACATAAGTGTCAAATCAGTTACACGCGACTGTCATGAAGCGCGCCTATTGCGCCGTGCGTGGCCCTGGCTGTTCGGGGACCAAAAAATTACAAGCACACGCACAAGGTAATTTCACCATGAAAAAATCCCTCGTCATCGGCACGGCCGTCGCCGCCATCGCGCTGGCCGCCATTGCTTCGGGCGCTTCGGCCCAGGATACGACCATTTCCGGCCGTATGTATGCCGACTTCACCAATATCGACAACAAGGTCGATGGCGTCGAAGCCGCACCGTCCGGCACGGGCTTCGATATCAAGCGTCTGTATATCGGCATCGACCACAAGTTCTCCGACATGTTCTCGGCCAATGTGACGACCGACTTCCAGTACAGCTCGGCCATCAGCTCGACCGAAATCTACCTGAAGAAGGCTTACGTCCAGGCTAAGTTCTCCGACGCCCTGGTTGTGCGCGTCGGCGCCACGGACCTGCCCTGGGTGCCCTATGCCGAAGACATGTACGGCTTCCGCTTTGTTGAAAACACCGTTGCCGACCGTACCAAGTTCGCCACCTCCTCGGACTGGGGCCTGCACGCTTCCGGCAAGCTCAACAGCAACTTCTCCTACGCGGTCGCCGCCATCAACGGCTCCGGCTACAAGAACCCCAGCCGCTCGAAGAGCATGGACTTTGAAGGCCGCCTGAGCGCCAAGTTCGACACCCTGAACTTCGCCATCGGTGGTTACACCGGCAAGCTCGGCCAGGAAGTCGCCGGCGGCGCCGCCACGCCGAATACCGCCACCCGCTTCAACGCCCTGGCCGCCTATATCGGCGACCGCAGCCGTTTTGGCGTAGAATACTTCTCGGCCAACGATTACTCGGCCGCCCTGGTTAAGGATCCGCTCAACGAGGACAAGGCTGACGGCGTATCGGTCTTCGGTTCGTATCGCCTGACCCCGGTCTACACCGTGTTCGCCCGTGCCGAAGAAGTGAAGCCCTCGAAGACGCTCTCGCCGTCCAAGAAGGACAAGTACTATAACCTCGGCGTCAACTTCACGGCCTACAAGGGCATCCAGTTCGCCGCCGTCGCCAAGCATGACGAGATCACCTCGATCGGTCACAAGACCGAATCCAACGAAATCGGTATCTGGACCGAGGTTCGTTACTAAGAATTGCCGGGCGGGCCGCTGAGTGATCGCGGCCCGCTTTCGCATTCTGTTGTCTTTTTAAATTCCGCGCGCTGTAACAAAACTGTCGCAATAACGCGATAGAGCATCCGGACAGCCCGCAAAACATCCCTTACCAAGGAGATACGCATGTTCAAGTTTCTGAAAGTGGCCCTCGCCGCTGCCGTGATGACCGCTTCGGTCGGCTCGGCCGCCATGGCCGCCGATTCGATTTCCGGCGCCGGCGCCACCTTCCCGGCCCCGCTCTATGCCAAGTGGGCTGAAGGCTACAAGCGCTCGACCGGTATTGCGCTGAACTACCAGGCCATCGGTTCCGGCGGCGGCATCAAGCAGATCAAGGCGAAGACCGTTGATTTCGGCGCCTCCGACAAGCCGCTGACTCCGGATGAGCTGGATTCGGCCGGCCTCTACCAGTTCCCGACCGTTGTCGGCGGCGTTGTGCCGGCCATCAACATTCCGGGCGTCCCCACCGGCAAGCTGAAGCTGCCGGGCGCCGTCCTGGCCGACATCTTCCTCGGCAAGATCACCACCTGGAACGATCCGGCCATCGCCAAGTGGAATGCGGGCCTGAATCTGCCGGCCCTGCCGATCACCGTCGTCCACCGTTCGGACGGTTCCGGCACCACCTTCCTGTTCACCTCCTATCTCGGCATCGCTTCGCCGGAATGGAAGCAAAACGTCGGCGCCTCTGACGCCGTTGAATGGCCTGCCGGTGTTGGCGGCAAGGGTAACGACGGCGTTGCCGCCCTCGTTCGCCAGACCGCCGGTTCGATCGGTTACGTTGAATATGCCTATGTCATGAAGACCGGCATTGCCTACGCCCTGGTCGCCTCCAAGGACGCCACCGGCCGATGCCGACCGCTGCCAACTTCAAGGCCGCGACCGCCGGCGCCGACTGGGCCCACGCCCCCGGTAACTACGTGCTGATCCTGAACCAGCCGGGCGCCAATGCCTGGCCGATCACCGGCGCCACCTTCATCCTGATGTACAAGGAACAGGCCAATGCCGCCAAGGCCGCCGAAGTGCTGAAGTTCTTCGACTATGCCTACAAGACCGGCGACTTCAACGCCAATGAACTGTACTATGTGCCGCTCCCGGCCACGGTGAAGTCGATGATCCGCAAGCAATGGTCCGCCAATATCAAGGCGAACGGTGCCGCGGTCTACAACTCGCCGAACAAGTAAGATCAGGACTGCCTGACAAGGAAGGCGAGGATGACCTGATAGGCCATGCCTCGCCTTCTCTTGTTTCTGCTCTCCGCAGCCCTTATAGCTGCATCCCGAAGATGAACCAGGACGAGATTATGTCTGCTGAAACCAAGTCGCCCCGTTTCGATCCGACCGACCCGATTTTTCGCTGGGTCTCGTTCGGCGCTGCCACCCTGCTGCTGGTGGTTCTGGGATCGCTGATTGTTTCCCTTGTCTATGGCGGCTGGCCGGCGCTTTCGACCTTCGGCCTGGAATTCTTCCTCAAGTTCAAGGATTGTCCGGCCGGTCACGGTGGTCATTTCTGCATCGATACGCCCCTGGAATCCGGTGACCGATGTCTACAGCGCCACGGCACCGATTGTCGGCACGATCGTCTCCTCCTTCCTGGCGCTGCTGTTCGCCCTGCCGATCGCCATCGGCGTCGCGGTTTTCCTCACGCAATTCTGCCCGCGCTATCTCGCCCAGCCCCTGTCCACGGCGGTCGAACTCCTGGCCGGCATACCCTCCATTGTCTACGGCATGTGGGGCCTGTTCGTTTTCGCCCCTGGTTCGCCAAGGATATCCAGATGCCGCTGATGATGGCGGCCTCACAGGATCCGACCTCGTGGGTCGCCAAGCTGGTGGCGGGCATCCCCAACGGCGCCAACCTCTTCACCGCTTCGATCATCCTGGCGATCATGGTGCTGCCCTATATGGCCTCGGTGTTCCGCGAACTGTTCCGCTCCATTCCCGCGCAGGTGCGCGAAGCGGCCTTCGGCGTGGGCGCCACGCCGTTTGAAGTCACCACCTCGGTCATCATCCCCTATGTCAGGAAGGGCATGATCGGCGTAATCATGCTGGGCCTGGGCCGCGCGCTCGGCGAGACCATGGCGGTCACCTTCATCATCGGCAATTCGCACCGGTTCCCGAAGTCGCTGTTCGACTCATCCTCGACCATCGCCTCGACCATCGCCAATGAGTTTGCCGAATCGACCTCCGACCTGCATACCTCGGCCCTGGTGGCGCTCGGTCTCATTCTCTTCCTGATCACCTTTACCGTGCTGGCGATTGCGCGCTGGCTCCTGTCCACCCAGCGTTACTAAGGAGAGACACATGGATCGCGCGCTTCGCCGTAAAATCGCCAACTACATCTTCATCGCCCTGTGCGTCATCGGCACGGCCATCGCCCTGGGCGCCCTGGCTCTTATCCTGTGGTCGCTGTTCACCCAGGGCATTGGCGGGATGAACCTGAAAATCTTCACCATGGATACGCCGGCAGCCGGTTCCGAAGGTGGCCTGCGCAATGCCATCGTCGGCTCCATACTGATGTGCGGCGTCGGCATGATCATCGCTGTGGTCGTTGGCATCCTGGCCGGCACCTGGCTGGCGGAAATCGGCGGCGACACAACCTACGGCCATGTCGTCCGCTTCCTCAATGACGTGCTGCTGTCGGCGCCATCCATCCTGATTGGCCTGTTCGTCTATGAATTGCTGGTGTTCAAGAGCAATCCGCTGTCGCTGGGCCATTTCTCCGGCTGGGCAGGTGCCATCTCACTTGCCATCCTGGCCACGCCGATCGTGACGCGGACGACCGAGGACATCCTCAACCTGCAACCCAATGCCCTGCGTGAAGCCGGCATGGCGCTCGGCGCCTCGCAGTTCACCACCATCCGCACCATTATCTGGAAGGCGGCCGGGTCCGGCCTGCTGACCGGCGGCCTGCTGGGCTTTGCCCGTATCTCCGGCGAGACGGCACCGCTGCTGTTCACGGCCCTGGGCAACCAGTTCTATAACGGTGACCTGAGCCAGCCGATGGCCAGCCTGCCGGTCACCATGTTTAACTTCGCCCTGACCCCTTATGAAGACCTTAACAAGCTGGCCTGGGCCGGTGCGCTTCTGGTGGCCGTCGCCGTTCTGGGGGTCAATATTCTTGGCCGCTGGATCGCCCGCGAAAAGAATGCCGGTCACTAAATCTTTTTTGCTCATTCAACTGAGAACACGTTCATGACAACCGACACGACCTCCCCGGATTTTCAAAGCGTCATCGTTCCGCCGCCTGAGGGCAGTCTGGTGCTTGAAATCAAGAAGCTGAACTTCTTCTATGGCCAGCACCAGGCGCTGTTCGGTGTCGATCTACCGGTGAAGAAGAACGCCATCACCGCCCTGATCGGTCCGTCGGGCTGCGGGAAATCGACCCTGCTGCGCACGATCAACCGCATCTATGATCTCTATCCCGGCCAGCGCGCCGAGGGCGAAATCCTGTTTGAAGGTGACAACCTGATCGGCCCCAAGGTGGACGTTGCCGCCCTGCGTGCACGTATCGGCATGGTCTTCCAGAAGCCGACGCCGTTCCCGATGTCGATCTATGACAATGTCGCCTTCGGTGTGCGCCTGCACAGTTCGAAGTCGAAGGCGGAACTGGATGAGCTGGTGGAAAACTCGCTGCGCAAGGCGGCACTGTGGGACGAAGTGAAGGACAAGCTGCACAAGTCGGGCCTCGGTCTTTCCGGCGGTCAGCAGCAGCGTCTCTGCGTGGCGCGCGGCATTGCCGTCAATCCGGAAATCCTGCTGCTCGACGAACCAGCCTCGGCGCTTGACCCGATCTCGACCGCCAAGCTGGAAGATACGCTGGAAGAGCTCAAGAGCGACTACACCATCGTCATCGTGACGCACAACCTGCAGCAGGCGGCGCGTCTGTCGAACTATACGGGCTTCATGTTCCTCGGCAAGATGATCGAGTTCGGGCCGACGGAAGAGCTGTTCGTCAAGCCGAAGGTCGACAAGACCGGTGACTATATTGGTGGTCGCTTTGGCTAATGGGGCGTGGGGTCCGTGACCCCACATCTTCTTCTATTCAAATAAAAAACCCGGTCCAAAGACCGGGTTTTTTATTTGATCAGGAAAGGCATGGGGCCTCAGGCCCCAAACCCCGTTCGCTCAATGCACGTACAGTGTCCGCGCGTCACTGTCGAAGGTCGTGCCATCCGTGCGCGTGGCACGAATGCTTAGCTTGTGCTCACCCGATGTCAGCGACCCCGCCGCGAACTTGAAGTCATATTGCAGCTTCGGCCAGTTGGGATCATATTTCAGCAGGTCCGGTACGCGGAACGCTTCCGGATCGAGACCATACCGCGCCCGCGTCACTACCTTGCCGTCCAGCAGCACATCGACCGCGGTGACGCCCTTCGGATCAGCCGCGACGCCATGATAATTGCCGGTGTCATCGCCAGCCAGGAATTCCCCGCGCTCCGGATGAGCGATATAGGCTTGCGGGAAGAAGGCGCAGGGGGCGCCGGAAATATCACCCAGCGGATGCACCCTGACCCGCGCCGTATAGAAATCGACCGCCATTTTATAGGGCGGCAGGGCCACGACGCGGAATGGCTCGATGTCCTCGAAATTCTGGCAGAGCCTGGTGTACATCGCCACCTTGTCGGCCTCGTGATAGATATAGGATGGCTCCAGCATGGCCAGCATCACGCCCTTGCCGGCCTGCTTTTGCAGTAGTGCCGACATATCCAGCCCCCACTTGTGGCGCGCCACCACGAAGCGCGTCAGTTCGTCGTTCGGATCGTCCAGCGTATAGAAGCGGCGGTGGCTGTCGCCCGATCCGGGAAATTCCATATGGACCGCGCTCATATGGCTGTTGGCGGCCCAGGCCACGTCCGGGCCGAAGCGGGCTTTCGCACGGGCATCGGCGGCGGCGATATCGGGCTCAAGCAGGGACCAGTTTTCGTTCTTCAGGATATTGTGCTCGCGCAGCGCATAGGGCAGTTCCGCCGAATGGACGAACGCCCATTGATAGGCGGTGCCGGCAATGCCGACCGCCAGCGCCATCAGCGGCGCCGTGGCGATCACGGCCATGCGCAGGTGTCGCTTGCCTTGCGTCGTGGCCCGGCTCATGAAGTTTTCCAGCAGGTCCGGCACGAAGGGCAGGAGCGGGATAAAGGCCATGAAGGGCCAGTGCGGCATGATCTTCTTGTTGAAGATGGTTTGCACGCCATAGAAGGCGAGAATGACGACGAACTGCCAGGCCAAAAGGCTTTCCGGCTTGTTGCGGTCGCGGATCAGGCCGTTCTTGGCGGCCACCACCATGGCGGTGAAAAAGACCGGCGTGCCCATGGCGAACTGGGTCTCGAAATAACTGAGCAGGCGGCCGGGATCGGGCTTGAACTGCGGCCGGTTCAGCACATGGAACTGGACGGCCGGCCAGTCATTGAGCGCGTTATAGATCAGCGACGGCAGGAGACCGAGCAGGGCCACGCCGGCGGTGATCCAGACGCCGGGTTTGAGCCACAGTTTACGTCCCTGCGCATTGGCCAGCATGAAGACAACCACGGCCAGACCCGGCGCCAGGAAGCGGAAATGCACCAGCAGGCCAACCGCGGCACATACGCCCGTCAGGACCCACCACTTGAGACGATCCTGCTGAATGGCCCGGATCAGGCAGCCGAGCATAAAAGCCATCAGCACCTGCAAGGCGCCTTCGGGATAGAAGACCGTGCCATTGAGCGACAGCGGCGGCAGGAGCAGCGCGATCATCGCCGCCCAAAGCGCATTGCGATGGCTGACCAGGGGGTAGCCATGAAATAGACCGCGAACGGCATCATCGTGGCGATGATCAGCGAGACGATGCGCAAGGGGAGGACGTGCCAGCCGAAGATCGATGTCACCAGCCGCGCCAGCCAGGGAAAGCCGGCCGGAATATCGGGATAGCCGAGATCGAGATAGGCGCCGGAAACGACGAAGTGACCTTCTTCCCAGATGACATGGCTGATCAGGGCGACATAGAGCTTCCACACCACCAGGATCGCGCCCAGTATGAAGGTGGCGCGGATCAGGCTTTTGTCATCACCCAGGAAAGGTTTTTGCGGCGCCAGCGGCGGACGCTCACTATTCAGATCATAGAATTCGGCCATGCGGTCTCCCCAGTCAGCCCCGACTTATAGCGGGGGTTGGGGAGGCGGGTAAAGACCCCTAAGCTTCGACCCGTTCGCGCGTGGCGCTGGAGACGGTGTAATCGGCGGCGACCCGGACATCGCGCAGGTGGCGTACCTGGCGGATCGATTCCTCGTAAAGCGGGTGGGCCTTGTAGGCGCGAAAGTCCTCGATCGTGTTGAATTCGCCATAGACGATGACGTCGATCTCATTGGCGATCTGGTCGATCTTTTCGTTATAGGCCACTTCCAGCAGGGCGGCGTGCTCGATCTGGGTCAGGACGGACAGGCCGCGATAAATGGCCTCACGATCCGCTTCATTCGGGCTGGAAAACATAACGATGTGACGGATCATGATAATTCTTTGGCGCAGGCTTTTCGTAACAAATCGAACGACCCGCTTCCCTTAAACCGTGAGGCTTATCCGTCAAGCGCCGATTTGCCGTAAGGTGTCTTATTCCCCCGCAAGACCTTCAGCATGGCCGCAGGCGCGGTCATGAACGTGAACCGGGCGATGATAGAGATAGTTGCAGGTATGGCCGGCGGCGATCAGCAGGGCGCCGATGACGCTCATGGCCACTTCCACATCGCTGAGCGCGGGGATAAAAGCGGCCAAGGCCAGCAGGATCAGTCCGACGACGATGGGCAACGAAATCTGCCATTTGCGCCAGACGTGCGAGGCGCGGATGGCCCACAGGCTGATCGGCGCGGCGGTCAGCACAAGGGCGGCATGGACCCAGCTTCCGGTAAAAGGGGTCAGGGCCGGGAGCAGCACGACCAGGAACGGCAGGGCCAGGCAATGCACCACGCACAGGGCAGAAAGCGCCAACGAGGCGATATCGAGCCATTTTTTCTTCAGGTCAGGCATGGTCAGTGTTACCGTGGGCCGGCGGGAACGCCGTGGTCATGCAGATATGTTATATTGTAACTTTTTGCAAGGGCGCAGGCGAAATATAATTGTGAGGAGGGGATATGATCGCCTTTGCCGAGATAGAAAGCCGGGCCATCGAGCGCAAGGGCGACCTTGTGCCGCTGCTGCATAATCCCCTGCCGGCAAAGGAGATCGCCGCCATCCCCGATGACCGCTGGTTGTCGCAGATGACGCGCTGCATTTTTGAGGCCGGGTTCAACTGGGACCTGATCGACAGGCGCTGGCCGCAGTTTGAAACGGCGTTTGAAGGTTTTGACGTCACCCGCTGGGTTTTCATGTTGGATGACGATCTCGACCATCTGCTGAAAGCGCCGGGCCTGGTGGCCAATGCGCAGAAAATCCGTTCGGTGGGGGAGAATGCCCGTTTCATTTCCGATATCGGCCAGACGCACGGTTCGGCCGGCGCCTGGTTCGCCGACTGGCCTGCCGGGCGCTATATGGAGCTATGCCTGGAACTGAAGGCGCGGGGTTCGCGGCTCGGCGGCATAACCGGCCAGCGCATGATGCGGCGCATGGGCGTCGATGCTTTGATCCTGACCCCGACCGTTATCAAAGCACTTAACCGCTGGGGTGTGATCGAAGGCGAACCGACTTCGAAGAAGGCTTTTCTCGGCTTGCAGACCGTGCTGGATGACTGGCGCGCTGAAACTGGACATGGCCTCAACCATATCAGCCAGATACTGGCCTGGTCGATCGACTGAAGAAGATACCAAAATAAGACCTTGCGTATTTAATAAATCAAATTTAGTTATTTCGATCAATCCGGACCACACGGACATCGGGAGACTGTATGATGAATGCGCAACAGCGGTTGGCGGACCTGTGCGTCGAGTATGAAGCTCTGATCGCTGCGCCCAATGCGCCGCAGCCACGTTCAAATGGCATTTATCAGCGCTGGCAGAATCCGGTCGTCACCGCCGCCCATGTGCCGCTAGACTGGCGCTATGACTTCAACCCTGAGACCAATCCCTTCATGATGGAGCGGATGGGCATTAACGCCACCTTCAATGCCGGGGCGATGAAGTGGCAGGGCAAGTATGTGGTGGTGGTCCGCGTCGAAGGCGATGACCGCAAATCGTTCTTCGCCATCGCCGAGAGCGCCAATGGTATCGATGGCTTCCGCTTCTGGCCGAAGCCGGTGGTGCTGCCGCAAACAGACGACCCCGACACTAATGTCTATGATATGCGCCTGACCCAGCACGAAGACGGCTGGATCTATGGCCTCTTCTGCACCGAGCGCAAGGACCGGGCCCAGCCGGATGATCTTTCAGCCGCGACGGCGCAATGCGGCATTGCCCGCACGAAAGACCTGATTGCCTGGGAGCGTCTGCCGGACCTCATCACCCACTCCGGCCAGCAACGCAATGTGGTGCTGCATCCGGAATTTATCGATGACAAGTACGCCCTCTACACCCGTCCGCAGGATGGTTTTATCTCGGTCGGTTCCGGCGGCGGCATCGGCTGGGGCCTGTGCGATGACATGGCCAGAGCGGTGATCGACCGTGAAGTCATCGTCGATAACAAGGCCTATCACACCATCAAGGAAATCAAGAACGGCCAGGGACCGGCGCCGATCAAAACGCCTGACGGCTGGCTGCATCTGGCGCATGGTGTGCGCAATACCGCCGCGGGGCTGCGCTATGTGCTCTACATGTTCATGACCGCGCTGGACAAGCCGTGGCAGATCATCCATGCGCCGGGCGGGCACTTCATAGCGCCGCAAGGGCCGGAACGCGTCGGCGATGTGTCGAATGTTACTTTCTCGAATGGCTGGATCGCCGATGAGGATGGCAAGGTCTTCATCTATTACGCCTCATCCGATACGCGCCTGCATGTGGCGACCTCAAGCGTGGCACAACTGGTCGATTATTGCCAAAATACCCCCGCCGATCCGCTGACCTCGGCGGCTTGCGTGCAGCAGCGCATCGATCTGATCGCCAAAAATGAAGCATACAACGTTGCCTCTGTGGCGGCCAAATGAGCCTGCGCGAGGAAGTCCGCACGGAAGGTTTGCGACTGCTTGACTGGTGGGCGGCGCATCTGGTCGATGCCCGCGGTGGCTTCTATGGCGAGGTCGATGCCGAGGACCGGCCGGTGCCGGAGGCACCCAAAAGCATTATCCTCAATACACGCCTGCTGTGGTTTTTCAGCGCTATGGCGAAAGGATCGGGGGATGCACGGGCGCTGACCCTGGCAAAACGCGCGGCGGACTATATACGGGCCCATTTCCATGACGCCGAACAGGGCGGCCTTTACTGGCTGTTGGATGCCGCAGACCAGCCCGAAGACATGCGCAAGCAAGCCTATGCACAAGGATTCGCCGTCTATGCCTTTGCCGAATATCACCACGCCACCGGGGATGCGGCGGCGCTGGTTTTCGCGCGCGATCTCCAGGCCCTGATCGAGGCGAAATACTGGGATGCCGGCGCTGGCGGCTATATCGAGGCGCTGGACCGCCAGTGGAATCCGCCGCTTGATCAGCGTCTGTCCGACAAGGATCTCGATGCGCCAAAGACGATGAATACCCACCTGCATGTGCTGGAAGCCTACAGCCGGTTGCATGGGGTTGCGCTGACCGATGAGACCGAAGCCGCACTGCGTCGTATCCTCACGGTATTCCTTGATCGCTTTGCCGGCACGGATGGCCATCTGCGGCTGTTCTTCAATATGAACTGGAACGACCTGACGCGTTCGGTCTCCTATGGCCATGATATTGAAGCGAGCTGGCTGATCTGGGAAGCCGCTGAGGCCCTGGGCGATGAAGCCTTGCTTGAACGCGCCCGACCGGTCGTTCTGACTCTGGCGGAAACGGCGCGCCGCGAAGGCATGAGCGAGGGCGGCGCATTCAGCTATGAAAAGAGCTTCGACGGCCACACCGATCCTGATGGCGAGTGGTGGGGGCAGGCCGAGGCCCTGGTCGGCTTCGTCAATGCCTGGCAGATGACCGGCGAGGCGAAATGGCTGGATGCGGCCAATGAGGTCTGGGCCTATACGAAGGCGCAATATGGTGCGGGCGGCGCGACCGAATGGACCTGGTATGCCGCTTCGGCGCCAAAAGACAGAATCTATAAGGCGGGCCAATGGAAATGCCCGTATCATAACGGACGGGCCATGATCGAACTCGATCACCGGCTCGCATAAATATAATAAAACAGGGGCAGGGACATGAACTTACAACCAATCGACCTCGCCATCGTCGCTGGCTATCTGCTGCTCACCGTGGGCCTCGGCTTCTGGGTAGCGAAGCTGTCTTCGGGCAGTATCCAGGGCTATTTCCTGGCCGGCAACAAGCTGCCGTGGTGGGTGCTGGGGCTTTCCAACGCGTCCGGCATGTTCGATGTCGCCGGGACGATGTGGATGGTCGGGCTGCTGGTCGTCTATGGTTTGAAATCGGTGTTCATTCCGTGGCTGTGGCCGGTGTTCAACCAGGTTTTCCTGATGGCCTTCCTGGCGATCTGGCTCAGGCGCTCCGGCAAGCTGACCGGTGCCGAATGGATCAGCTTTCGCTTTGGTGAGGACTTCGGCGCCCGCGCCTCGCATCTGATCAATGTCATTTTCGCCCTGATCATGGTGGTGGGGATGCTGGCCTTTGGCTTTCTCGGTATCGGCAAGCTGGCGGCTGAGTTTATCCCCTACAGGTTTTCCGCCGATCCGATGATCAATGACAAAATCTACGGCCTGATCGTCGTGGCCCTGACCACGGTCTATTCGGTCAAGGGCGGCATGTATTCGGTGGTGATGACCGAAATCCTGCAATTCTTCATCAAGCTGGTGGTGTGCATCGCCATCGCCTGGATCGCCATGTCGCTGGTGACACCGGAAATGATCCGCGCCGTGGTGCCGGCGGGCTGGCATGACATCTGGTTCGGCTGGAAGCTCGACCTCGACTGGGCCGGGCTGGCGCGTACCGCCGCGCCGGACCAGAAGGTGGTGGCCGATACCGCCATCTCGGTGATTTCGAAGGAGGGTTATTCGGCCTTCGGTATCTTCTTTATCCTGATGACCTTCCAGGGCGTGCTCAAGGCCATGTCCGGGCCGGCGCCCAACTATGACATGCAGCGCCTGCTGTCGGCCAAGTCGCCGACAGAGGCCGCCAAGATTTCCGGCTTCGTCAATGTCGTGTTGCTGTTTCCGCGCTACCTGATGATCGCCGGCATGGCGGTTCTGGCCCTTTGTTTCATTGGTCCGCAATGGACGCACATGCAGGTGGCCGCGGCCGCTTCCGGCCAGAGCTTTACCGGCGATATCGATTCCATCCTGCCGTGGGTAATCCGCAACTACATGCCGCCGGGCCTGATGGGGCTGGCGCTGGCGGGGATGCTGTCGGCCTTCATGGCCACCTATTCGGCCTCGCTCAACGCGGCGCCGGCCTATGTGGTCAACGACATCTATCGCAAATATATCCGCCCGGATGCGCCTCAAAAACGGCTGGTCCAACTGAGCTATATCACCTCCCTGACCTTTGCCGTGCTGGGGGCGCTGATTGGCTGGCAACTGACCTCGATCGACGGCATTGTCGGCTGGATAACCACTGGCCTCTATGGCGGTTATACGGTGGCCAATGTAATCAAGTGGTACTGGTGGCGGCTGAACGGCACCGGCTATGCGGCTTCGATGGCGCTGGGCGTGGCGGTGGCCATGTGGATGGCGGTGTGGAAAGACCCGGTCACCGGCCAGGCGATCAATGCCCTGGCGGCGTTTCCGTGGCTGCTGCTGGCTTGTCTGGCGGCGGCGGTAATCGGCTCTTACGTGACCAAACCGACGGATATGACAACGCTCAAGCTGTTCTACAAAAAGACCCGGCCGTGGGGATTCTGGAAGCCCGTGCTGGCAGCCCTGCGCGCTGATGAGCCGGATGTGCAGCCCAACCGTGACTTCTGGCGCGACATGTTCAATTCGTTAACCGGCGTGGTGTGGCAGACAGCGATCACCGCCTCGGCCATCTTCCTGATCATCCGCGAAATGGATCGTTTCTGGTTGTCGCTCGGTCTGGTGGTGCTGTGTTCGGTGGTGATGAAGTTCACCTGGTGGGACAGGATGCGGGATGAGCCGGCTTAAGCCATAATGGCGTCACATCCATCCGGCTAATTGCGCAGGGAGGTGGGTGCCATGTTAAAAGCTTTTCTGGCTGCATTGGGATTTCTGGCTGTGGCGTCATCTGCACATGCCGCGGACTGCCAATACGATCATTCACAATTGCTGGCGCTGGATTACAAGGCGTTCGATCAGGACGGCTGGCGTCCGCTTGCGGACGCGGACGGGTGTAAGCAGGCGGCTGCCGATCTGATCCGGGATTACCGCCAGGCGCATCCTGACTTATCGGCCGATGACAGACGATCCTTGATCTGGCACGAAGGTCAGATGCGGGCGGCCTTTGGTGATTATGCAGGCGCCATTCCGTTGCTTTCGACCGAAAATCCGGACCCGGCTATGCGCGACTACGCGATGGCCACCATTGCCTTTCTTAAACACGATAAACCGGCCTTGCTGGCCGCGCGGACGCAACTGATTGCCGAGCCCAAACCTGAAGGTTGGGATGAAGCGGTGGCCGAACTCAAGGCCAGCGGGGAAACGATTCAGTGGCCTCTGAATCTGGAGGTCGTGGACGGCCTGATCCTCTGCTTCGATAAGCCCTATGCCGAAGCCTATGGCTGTCGCGTTGAAAAATAGCCCCCTTGCGTTGAACTGTAATCGTATTACATACAGTTGGTATCGAAGGAGTATCTGCTGTGAAAATCGAAATCTGGTCCGATGTCATCTGTCCGTTCTGTTATATCGGCAAGGCGGAACTGGAAACCGCGCTTAAGGAATGGGGCGGCGAGGCGGATATCACGCACCGCGCCTTTCGTCTGTCGCCCGGCCAGGCGGTGATGCCGACCGACCTGATGTTGCAGAAGAAATACGGCATGAACGCGCAACAGGTGACGGCCAATCAGGCGCAGGTGACAGCGCGTGCGGCACAGGCGGGTCTGGAGTTTCATCTCGACGGCACATTGGCCGGTGATACCACCGATGCCCACCGCCTGATCGCTCTGGCCCAGGGGCATGGCAAGCAGGCCGAGGCCGTCGATCGACTTTACGGCGCCTATTTCACCGACGGCCGCAATATCTTCGATCGCGCTGTGCTGCATGAGATCGGTGCGGAGCTTGGCCTGGCCGCCGTGGATATCGATGCCGCCTTCACCTCGTCCGATATCGACATGTCCATCGCGCTCGATCAGCGCCAGGCCCAGGCTTATGGCGTGCGCGGTGTGCCGTTCGTGGTGGTCGATGGCAAATATGCCGTCTCGGGGGCGCAACCGGTGGCCGCTTTCCTGCAGACGCTTCAGGCCGCTGCTGCTGAAGCGAAGAAGACTCCGGTCGTCGAAGGCGATGCCTGCGGCATAGATGGCTGCGACCCCGCATAAAATAAATTGCCCGACTCAATTGGCGAAAGGGCAGGTGCGGCCTATATAGGGCGAATTAAAACCTCCCCATATATCCGAGCCAGTCGAAAGCGACCGCCTGATGAGTCCCTCCCAATTACAGAATGCCCCGATGCCGAAGCCCAAAGCCAAGGCATCGGAGACGATCGCCTTTCTCAAGCCCTACCTCTGGCCCTCGGATCGCACCGACCTGAAGATCCAGGTGGTCTGGGCACTGCTGGCCATGCTGGTCGGCAAGGTGCTGACCGCCTTTACGCCGCTGACCTTCAAATGGGCGACCAACGCTCTGACCGTTCATGCGCCGCAACTGGCGCATCCGGACTGGTGGACGATGATCATCGGTATGCCGCTGGTCATGGTGGCGGCCTATGGCATTGTCCGCATCCTGTTCAACGTCTTCAACAATATCCGTGACGCTATGTTTGCGGCGGTAGGCCAGCACGCCGTGCGCGGCCTGGCCAATCGCGCCTTCGTCCACCTGCACAATCTGTCTTTGCGCTTCCATCTCCAGCGCCGCACCGGCGGCCTGTCGCGGGTCATTGAACGCGGCAAGGCGGGGATTGAAACCATTATCCGCCTGACTATGATGGTCGGCATCCCCACCATTGTCGAATTCGTGCTGACTGCGGCGATCATCGCCTTCCAGTTCGATCTTATCTATGTCGCTGTTGTGGCGGTCACGGTCGTCGTCTATGTCTGGTTCTCGATCGTGGCCTCCAACTGGCGCATCTCGATCCGCAAGGACATGAATGAGGCCGACTCGGATTCGATGTCGAAGGCGGTGGATTCCCTCCTGAACTTCGAAACGGTCAAATATTTCGGTAACGAGGCGCACGAGTCCGCGCGTTATGACCGTGCCACGGCCATGTATGAAAAAGCGGCGATCAAGACCTATACCTCGCTCGCCTGGCTCAATATCGGCCAGACGGTGATCTTCGGCATTGGTATGCTGGCCGTCATGGTGATGTCGGTGCTGGAAGTGATGCACGGCACCAAGACCCTGGGCCACCTGGTCATGGTCAATGCCTATATGATGCAGCTCTCGATTCCGCTGAACTTTATCGGCACGCTCTACCGCGAAATCTCGACTGGGCTGATCGACATGGAAGCCATGTTCAAGCTGCTGGACGAGCCGCAGGAAGTGACCGACAAGGCCGATGCCCCCGATCTCGTGGTTACGGATGGCGCCGTGCGCTTCAAGGATGTCGTCTTTTCCTACGATCCCGATCGCGAAATCCTTAAGGGCGTCTCCTTCGAGATTCCCGCCGGCAAGACGGTGGCCGTGGTCGGGCCTTCGGGCGCCGGCAAGTCGACCCTGTCGCGCCTGCTGTTCCGCTTCTATGATGTGAAGGGCGGCTCGATCGAGATCGACGGCCAGGATATCCGCGAGGTCAACCAGGCGTCCCTGCGCAAGGCCATCGGCATGGTGCCGCAGGATACGGTGCTGTTCAACGATACGGTGGGCTACAATATCGGTTATGGCCGCTATGGCGCCTCGCGCGAGGAGATCGAGGACGCCGCTGAGGCCGCCCAGATCGCCGGTTTCATCAGCACCCTGCCGAAGGGCTACGAGACCGAGGTCGGCGAGCGCGGTCTGAAGCTTTCGGGCGGGGAGAAGCAGCGCGTGGCCATCGCTCGTACCCTGCTGAAGGCCCCGCCGATCCTGATCCTCGATGAAGCCACCTCGGCGCTCGATACCCATACCGAGCGCGAAATCCAGGCGTCGCTTGATGACGTCTCGAAGAACCGCACGACCCTGGTCATTGCCCACCGTCTGTCCACGGTCGTCGGCGCCGATGAAATCCTGGTGCTGAAGGATGGCGTGGTGGCCGAGCGCGGTCGGCATTCCGACCTGATGAAGCTGAACGGTATCTATCACTCGATGTGGGAACGTCAGCGCGCCGCCGATGCCGCCCGCGAGACCTTGGCCAAGGTGGTCGCAGAAGTCGAGTAGACGGAGGCTTCAGTCATAAAAAAAAGCCCCTCGCGCCAAAGGGTGCGAGGGGCTTTTTTTAGCTTTTCAGGCAGCTTACATCGAAGACGAAGTGGTCGTCGTCGTGGTCGTAGTCGACATGGCGGCATCCGACATGGCGGCGTCGGAAGCGGGGGCCATTGCGTCAACGGCCGGCGAGGTGACCTCGGTCGAGGTTTCGGTCGTAGTTGTCGTGTCAGCCGGCTTCGAGCAGGCGGCGACCGAAAGCGAAGCGGCGGCGACGGCAGCGATAGCGATGAACTTGAAAGTATTGCGCATGATTGTGATTCCTTCTCACCAAGACGTGAAGGACTATGGCGAAGGGGGCATATGGAAGCGCTGTGGCTGCGGGGCGGATTCCATAAAAATCTCATAAGGGAAATTTTACGGGCCGGCTATTGGGCTACCCAGCCACCATCGATGCTGAGGGGGGCGCCATTGATCGCCTTGCCGGCATCCGAGCACAGGAAGACGGCAAGCGCCGTGATATCCTCCACGCTCACGAATTCACCAGTCGGCTGGGCGGCCAGGATAACGTCCTTGATCACCTGTTCGCGCGTCATGTTGCGCGCCTTCATGGTGTCGGGGATCTGCTTGTCGACCAGCGGGGTGTGGACATAGCCGGGGCAGATGGCATTGGCGGTGATGCCGAAGGTGGCGCCTTCCAGGGCAATGGTCTTGGTGAAGCCGAGCAAACCATGTTTGGCGGCGACATAGGCCGACTTGAACGGTGAGGCCACCAGCGCATGGGCCGAGGCGATATTGACGATGCGGCCCCACTTCTTCGCTTTCATGCCGGGGAAGGCCAGGCGCGTGGTATGGAAGCTGGAGGTCAGGTTGAGGCCGATAATGGCGTCCCATTTCTCCGGCGGGAAATCCTCGATCGGCGAAACGAACTGGATGCCGGCATTATTGACCAGGATATCGACCCCGCCGAGCGTGTCGTTGATGTCCTTGAACAGCGCCTCGATCTGGTTGGCCTTGGTCAGGTCGGCGCCGTTGAAACGCACCTCGACGCCGTGTTCGGTGGCCAGATCAGCGCGGACCTTTTCGATCTCGGCGGCATCACCGAAACCGTTCAGCATGATCTTCGCCCCCTGTGCCGCCAGCCCTTTCGCTATCGCCAGCCCGATACCGCTGGTGGAACCTGTGACGAGGGCGGTCTTGCCGGAGAGGGACATGGGCTTATTCCTTAGGTTTCTTGGGGGAGGAGTCTTGTGCATGGGAGGCGACATTGAGCGCCTGCTTGCCGCATTGTTCGACAAAGGTCATGGTCGCACGTGTCTGGTCCTGGCCGTATTTCAGGCAGGTGGCGGCCCAGCGCTTCTGCAGGTCGGCCATGCTGGCCGGATCGTGCTTTGCGGACGCTTCGTTCATCAGGGCGATGGCCTCCTGGGTGAAGGCGGCGGTATCCTCGGCATAGCGATGCGAGGTGGTGCTGATCATCTCGATCAGGTTGATCAGGCTGCGCGCGGCGCGCTGCTGCTGATCAGCCATCAGGCGCAGGCCATTCTCAAAGGACGAGGGGGTGGTCATGTCCGCTGACTCCTCAGGCAGATGCGGCATATTCTCAGGCGAATACCGCAAAACTATGGCGGTTTTCGCACAGTTGCGCAAATGCAAAACAACCGTGAGGGGGCGGAGTCTCAATTCAATAATATAGTACCCAGCAGAACCTTGGCGCCCTTGCGGCCGAGGATCGCGTCGGTGGCGGCCTGAAGCTGCATGGCGATGAAATCGGTATTCACCATGGCGCTGGCGTTGAGCGTACCGGCATAGGCTTGCAGGCGGGCGACATAGGCATCCTGGAGGCGCGGTTGATAGAGCTTGATCTGCTCGACCAGCTTGGCGTCTTCGCAATAGAGGCCCATGTCGACGCTGAGCGTACCGTGCCGTCGGCGGCTGGCCTCGGTAAAGACATTGATCGTCTTGAACTGCGTATAGTTTTCACCGCCGCCCTTTTTCTTGGGTTCGGAAGCGAAGGCAGCCGGTGCGGTAAGACCGGTTGCGGCGGCAAGGGCGAGGAATTGTCTGCGGATCATTTCAGCAGTCTAACGCCAGTGGCGTTAAGGTCCGGTTTATGTGAGGTAAATATGAAATTTACCATAAATTCAATGGCATAAGTCAACGGGGAATTAAGGGATTTCCGGTATTTTTGATAAAGGCAAAGGGCGACGGACAAATTTCAACCTCATGAACCTGCTTCATTCACAGACCCAGCGCCTGTTGCGAAAGGTCAATTGTCCGGCGGTCAGTCTGCTGATCGTCGAGGATAATGATGCTTCGCGCCGCCTGGTGATCGAGTTGCTGCGCGCCGCTGGTTTCGTCCATCTGAGCTTTGCCCGAAATGCCGAAGCGGCGCTCGACCATTTGCAGAACCAGGCACCGGACCTCATGTTGCTGGACTGGAACCTGCCAGGCATGTCGGGGCTGGAACTGGTGACCCTGATCCGCAGTGCGGCGCACAGGCCGGATGTGCGCATCCCGGATCCGGCTTTGCCGGTCGTCATGCTGACGGCCCGCCAGCGCGCCAATGACGTGGCGCTGGCGCGCAATGCCGGCATCAATGAATTTGTCATCAAGCCGTTCTCCACCAGTTCCCTGCTGAAGGCCATATCGTCGGCCCTGACCCGGAAACGCCCGGTCTCGACGGCATCAACCTCGCCCGAGCGCCGCCGCCGCAAGGCGCAACTGTTTCGAGGGCTGCTGCGGCGGCCCGAAGGCGGGGCAACGCACACGCCCGTGGAAGCCGGACTCCAGACCCTGCGCGGCCTTATGGGCGCTCATGGCCAGGCGCCGCAAATCGAAAATATCAATCAGGTTGTCCGGCATCTGATGGCGGATCAGGCCCAGGCGCACGCCTTTCACCGGCATCTCGTTGAACAGGCGACCCAGTCCCTGAACGACTATGTGACATTGGCCGGGAAGGCCGCCGATTCCGAGGTCATTGACGTCCATCTCGATGCGCTGATCCGCCTGAACGAGGCGCCTCACGCCGATCCCGACGAGGCGTTGAATATCGTCCGCCACCTCAAGGTGCTCGTCACCAAACGCAAAACCAGCCGCAGGCTCGCTTCGAGGGTTACCCAATGAACGCTTTCACCACTCTGGACAGCCGCACAACCCTCAACAACACCCTGTCGAACCGGGATGTGCGCAGCCTCGCCAATCTCGGCGAGACAGCCTCGACAAGCCGCGTCCTCAACCTGTCGGCGGTCCACGTCAATTCCGCGCACGAAAAGGACTACCAGTTGCGGCCGTTCTTCCGCGATTCGCAGATGAATAAGGCCATACTGGTCAAGCATACCCTGCGCGCCAATGAACGCGAACTTTTTGGCCGTTATCGCCGCACGGCCACCAAGATCATCCTGCCCTTCGATGCAACGGACCTCAAGCTGGGCGGGCGCTCTATCCTGGTCAACCAGGTCGGTTTCGACGCCTTCTGCCGTAGCTATTTCGGCGATGACATCAATGCCAATGCGGATGTGCAGACCTTACGCCTGCTCGATCAGTTGCCCTCGGTCGATCCTTTTCTGGTGCGCGAGCACCTGTCGCGTCATGGCTATAAGCCCGGCGCCTGCTACCTGAAGATTTCACCCTACGATATCCAGCGCATGATCGGTTTCGCCAATGAAGAAATCGAGCGGCTGGTGCGCACGGCCTTTTCCGGTTCGATCGGCGGGTCCGCCATCAAGCTGGCCGGCAAGATTCTCGCCAATGAGCTGGATTCCGAACTGTGGCCGCTGAAAGCCACCCTGCGCATGGCGGATGATGAGTTTTCCGATGGCATCTTTTCGTGGCGCGGCTTCCTCTATTTCAAGTGGCGCCACATCGAATTGCAGGACGAGATGCGCAAGGTGCTGGAGGGGCTTTCCACCTACCAGCCGATCGGCGCCTGCGATGACGGCACGCGCGACTACCTGAAAGAGGTGCGCCCGCGCCTGGCGCAGCGCATCGTCAATGCCGTTGCCAGCGTTGGCCGCACGTTGAATGTCTATGACCGAGCCTATCATGCCCTCGTGCATGGCAAAAATCCCGGTCCGTTCCGCCGCTTCCTGCTGGATGGGCCGAGCCTGTTCTTCGAGTTGGGAGAAAGCATCGGCATCCTCAGCCACATCGCCTCCTTCTGGAGCTATCGCATGGGCCAGTCGATGATGACCCAGCGCCTGACGCCGTTTGAATATGGTGACATCCTGATGGATTTTGAGGAGTCGCTGTCGGTCGTTTCGCTGGACGATGAGGAGGGTGCCGGATGATCGGCACCAGCCTCGCCTTTACCGATGGTCTGAACCGCGCCGCTACGGACAGCGACTTTACCTCGATCCGCGAGGTGCGCAACCTCGCCAACCTGAACCGTACCTGGTCGTCCTGCCGGGTGCTCAATCTTGCCAAGATCTACACGGCCTACAAGGACAATGAGGATTATCTCGCCAAGCCCCTGTTCGAGCATTCGGCGCTCAATCGCGCCCTGATCCTCAAACACACCTTGCGGCTCGACGAACGCGATCTCTTTCCCAACGGCCGCCGCACGGTGACCAAGGTCATCCTGCCCTACGATCCCTACGACTTGCGCCTGGGTGGCCGCTCGTTCTTCGTGCGCCAGACCCAGTATGAACCGATGATGCGCACCTATCTCGGCATCGAGGACATGAGCAAGAACCGGGATGCGAAGATCCTGCGCTGTATCGACGACCTGCCGTCGCTCGATCCGTTCCTGTTGCGAGAGCATCTCGACAAGGCCGGCTGCCATCCGTCCGGCGTCTATTTCCAGATTTCGCCGCAGGATCTGAAGGCCATGACCGCCTTTACGGCGCGCGAGATTGAAAACCTGGTCAATGTGGCGCTTGGGCAGGGCAAGAACAGCCGGGGCGCCACCCGGCTGGGCAACAAGATCCTGTCGGATAATCTCAGCAAGACCCTGGCGCCGCTGCAAATGACCCTGCAAATGACCGACGAGGAATTTCAGGAAGGCATCATGTGCTGGCGCGGCTTCCTCTATTACAAATGGTGCCACGTCGAATTGCAGAGCGGCCTGCGCGATGTGCTGGGCGGCCTGGGCAGTTACCGCACCTCGGGTAGCTATGATGAGTCGCTGCGGGGGTATCTGAAAAAAGCACGGCCGCGCATCGCCAAGGCGGTGGTCGAGATCATCAATGACGCGCGCGATACGCTCGATCACTATGATCAGGTCTATCACGCTCTCGCGGTGCGGCGCGATCCGGAGCCTTTCCGCCAGTTCCTGTTGTTCGGGTCAGAACTGTTCCTCGAACTGGGCCACAAGATCGGCATCCTGAACCACATCTCGTCCTTCTGGAAATACCGCATGGCGCGGCTTAACCGCAAGGGCGCCAAGCCTTTGCAGGATATCGAATTCGCCGACATGCTCGTCGATTTCGAGGCCAGCCTGTTCAATAATCTGAAGAAAGACCCGATGCGGCAGCGGGCGTAAAACCTTATAAAAAGGCCCGCTGGGAAGCGGGCCTTTTCATCTTACTTATCCATCAGCTTCTGCATGAAGTAGGTATAGTCGATGGCGTAGCGGCGGGCGCGTTCCGGCAGGTTGGAGGCCGCCGCATGGCCGCCTTCGGTATTTTCGTAATAGTAGAAGGGCAGGCCCATTTCCTCGAAAAGGGCCGCCATCTTGCGGGCATGGACCGGGCCGACGCGATCATCCTTGGTCGAGGTCTCGAACAGAGGTTCCGGATAGGCGACACCGGCCTTCACATTGTGATAGGGCGAGATGCCGCGCAGGAAGGCGCCTTCGACCGGGTCGTTCGGATCGCCGTATTCGCCTTGCCACGAGGCCCCGGCCGACATTTTGGTATAGTTCACCATGTCGAGCAGCGGCACCTGCACATCGACGGCGTTCCACAGGTCCGGGCGCTGGGTGAGCTGGACGCCCATCAGCAGGCCGCCATTGGAGCCGCCCATGATACCGAGATGGCGCGGCGTAGTGATCTTCTTGGTGATCAGATCCTCGGCCACCGCCTGGAAGTCATTATAGATGTTCTGGCGCTTGGTCTTCAGGCCGGCTTCGTGCCAGGCCGGGCCGAATTCGCCGCCGCCGCGGATATTGGCCAGCACGAAGGCACCACCCTTTTCCAGCCACAGCTTGCCGATGGTGCCGGAATAATAGGGTGTCGAAGAGACCTCGAAGCCGCCATAGGCATTGAGGATGGTCGGCGTCGTGCCATCAAGCTTGATGTCCTTCCGCGCGATCAGGAAGTAGGGCACTTTTGTGCCGTCCTTCGAGGTGGCCCAGAATTGCTGCACCTGGAGGCCATCGGCATTGAAGCGCGCCGGCGAGGTCTTGATCTGCTCCACCGTGCCCGAGGCCGCATCGGCATTGAGCAGGGTGTTGGGTATCAGGAAGGACGAGACGCTGACCAGCACGCGGTCGCTCTGGTCGTCGGTCGAGACGATATCGAGCGCCGAATTGGCCGGCAGGTCGAGCTTCTTTGCCGACCATTGGCCGCCGGTGTAATCATAGCTCCAGACCTCGCCGGTGACGTTGGACAACAGCGACAGGATCAGCCGGTCTTTCGTCTGGCTGATGCCTTCGACTGACTGATGGGCGTCCGGCTGAAAGAGCAGTGTGGGTTCCAGATGCGCCGGATCAGCCAGAGCGTTTTTCAGATCGAAGACCAAAACGGCGCCGGTCTTGAAAACTGTGCCCTTGGCGGATGTCCAGTCTTCTTTCAGCGAATAGATCGCCTGGTCCTTCATATAGCCATTAAAGTTCGACGATTGCGGCAGGGGCAGTTCGACCGGCTTGTCGCCGACGTAGAAAAGCTGCTGGCTATGGAAGAAGTCGATGCCGCGATAGGCGTAGTCCATGACATATTTGCCATCGACATCGCGCAGGACGGTGCGGCCGGCGCTGACATCGGACTTTTGACCGCGATAGATTTCCACGGCCTGGTCGAGCGGCTGGCCGCGTTTCAGCACCTTGGTAATGTAGGCGTAAGAGGATTCAGTAACATCGCCCGGCGTCCATTCGCGGGTGACATAGACCGTATCGGCATCGCGCCAGGTGACGCTCTGCTTGCCTTCGGGCAGCTCGAAGCCGCCGGTGATGAAGCTTTTCGTCGTGATATCGAATTCGCGGACAATGGTGGCGTCCTTGCCGCCATCGGACAGTTCGATCAGGCAGCGCGTATAGTCCGGCGCCAGACAGTTGGCGCCTTCCCACACCCAGTTCTTGCCTTCGGCCTTGGAGAGGGCATCGATATCGAGGATGGTCTCCCACTGCGGGTTGGCGGTCTTGTAAGACTCCCAGGTTGTCTGACGCCAGATGCCGTGGGTGTGTTCGCTGTCCTGCCAGAAGTTCTGCACCAGACCCTTGTGGGCGAAGGTCGGGTAGGCGATGCGGTCGGTGGCCTGAAGGATAGCGAGGGCCTCGGCCTGGTTCTGCGCAAAACGCGGGTCTTTGGACAACTTGTCGATCGTGGTCTGGTTATGCGCCAGCACCCACTTCATGGCCTCGGCGCCGTCGATCTCATCGAGGAAGGCGCGCGGATCGGGGGCATCTTTTGGCGCGGTATTGGGATTGTCGGCGACGGCCTTGGCAACTGTGGTCATGGTTTCTGCGTGCAGGGTAAAAGGAGACAGGGGCAGCGCAACCAGC